>NZ_JARVTF010000002.1:0-157982 GCF_030208825.1 Xanthomonas sp. LMC-A-07 | reverse complement strand
TTTGGCGCATCCGCATAGTCTGCACTGATTAGGAAAGATCGTGAACAGGTTCTAAAGCGCAGGGCTTTGTACTGGTGCCACTTAGCAAAATGGGCGCAAGCCTATTCGGCCCACGCCCATTCTGTTTTGCACAATCAAGAACAGAGCTATTAAACAGCCGCGCGTGACTGAGTACGCTGTTGTTCTTGCTGGTCTTGTACCTGCAGAGTTTGCAGGGATTGTGCTTCCTGGCGAACCGCGTTGCTGCTTTGTGCTAATGGGCGCTCTGCAGCGGCTGCCTTATCCGTGTAGATCCGCTGGTGCGCGGGGTCGCTTGGCTGACCCTGTACCGCGAACAGTCCACTGCCGTCCTTGCTCTGCATCACCGCGTCGATGCGCTGCAGGCCGCTGACCTTGGCTTCGAACGCCAATGAGCCAGCCGCATTTTCCAATGCGCGACGGTCGGTGAATGCAGTCGGACCCAACTGTTCCAGCTTGCTCACGGCCTGGTTGTACAACGGATTATCGGGGTTGGTTTTTTCCGACAGCAATGGCGTTTTCTCGGCCTGCTTCAGCGCCTTGAGCGTATCGCCGCCAACGACGCCATCTTCCTGCAGTCCGTGTGCACGCTGAAACGCCTTGACCGCCTCACCTGTTCGCTGGCCGTAGGCGCTGTCGGCGTTGAGCTCATTGCCCTTTGCGTCCTTGTAGCCCAACTGCTGCAAGGTCTGTTGCAACTTCAGAACCTCAGCGCCATGCGCCTTCTCGCGCAGCAAGCCGGATGTTTCTGCAGCAGTTTGCGCATGCGCCGGTTTATGCGTGTTGCCGTCGTGAGACTGCTGCTTGCTCTGACTGCGGTCCTGCAGCAACTCGCGCGCCTCGAATAGCGGGTCGCTGGCATAGAGCTTGACGCCCTTGGCGTGCTTGCGTTCAAGATAGGTATCCAGCGAGCTGAGCTCGACGCCTTCACTACCACGCGACTGGCTGATCTTGAGTTCGCCATCCTTGGGGTCGCGCACCACCATGGTGATGTGGTCAATGCCCTTGTAGCGCCCCTTGTCCCAGCTCTGAGGGCCATTGTCCTCGCCAATGATCATGCCCTCTTTGAGATTATGGGCAGTGACGTCTTTGCCTTGGATCAGGACCCCAGAGCGTTGTTCGGCCTTGCGCAGCAGTTCTGATGCACTATCGAAACCAGGGCTGAACTTTTCGTCTTTGGTAAAGATGACCTTGCCGGCGCCCTCGTTGATTTCGCCCATGGTCGCGTTCTGCATCTCGACCACCCAGCCAGAACAATCGACCTTGCCTTTGTCCGGATCTTTTGCTCCCAGGCCGTACTTGACGTGGTCGTATTTGTTGGTGAGGTCATAGGCGGCATGGAGCGCGATGCCTTGCGCTGCAGCTTTCTCCGGCTGTGCAGGTGCGGGCTGCGATGGCGCAGCTTGCGACGGCGCCTGCTGCGTGGTCGAAATGGGCTCAATACCTTTTTCATGGATACGGATACGGTCCATCTTCGTATCCCAGTACTGCACGAACGTCTGTGCCATGTCCTTGTCGGACATGCGCTGGAACGTCGCCGCATCGACGCCCGTCAAAGACTTCAGTTCTTTTTCGCCGACATTGTTGAGGATGTTGGCGCGAGTGCTTTCAAGCCCGAAAGATCCTGTGGCGATCGCAGTCTGAAGAGAGCGGTAACCTGCAGCGCCTTGCTGATGGGCCATGTACATGTCCAGGCCGTCAGGCGCCGGTTTGCCTGATAGGTAAGGCCGGCCATCACGTTCATGCCGGTCAACCAGGCTCGTCCGGTTATCCAGATATAGCCGCGCTGCTGCATCGGTATTGACCACTGCGTCCAACTCACGTCCAGCGATGCCGTATTGCTCGGCGGTCCGAGGAGTGAACTGAAAGAGCCCCTTCGCACCAGCGGCTCCGCGACTGGCCAACTCGTCGAAGTTGCCGCCAGTCTCTACGTGGGCAAAGCGCATGAAGTCGTCAAGCGGAATATTCCGCTCGGTTGCTTCGCGTTCGATGATGTCGAGCACTTGGGCTCGTGAGTAGTTCGTCGGCATCGCTCAAGGTCCTTGATTGAGTGCTGCAGCCACGTGGCTGCAGCGGTACGCCGCCCGAACCAATTCCTTTGGTTCTGTATTAAGGGGCCGGCAAATACGATTTCTGGGCCGCATCGTAGCGGTATTCAACCGTTTCGTCACCCCCGCTCGTCGGCGGGTCAGCCGAAACAGTTACCCGTAGTGCTGGCAGGCCTTGTTGCTGGACAAACGTAAGCGTGCTGCTGTTCTTGACGCAAGGAATCTTCCCAGGCGCATCCTCGTCGCAATTTGCACTGTTGTCCTCCCCGGCCGGGATATTGCCGATATACGTCCAATGCTTGTCGTTGACGTCATCGGTTTCCTTCGGGTTGAACACGAGTGCCTCGTAGGAAAGGATCCGTACGCCCGACTGCAGGCTCCACGTCGGCACGGTCAGGACTAGTCGGCCGTCGTCGGTGACAAATGTCTGTGGCTTGCGTGTCGTGTCGACGGTGTTGCCTTGTTCCATTCCACCGAATTCGCCGATATAGGGCTCTGCGCCAAGAAGCTTCCATGGCGACTTGCTACCCGGTTCGCTGGTGACGAAGGTGGCGTGTGCCAAGGTCACCTTGGTGCCCGGCGCGGGATAGTGGTTCTCGCGCTCTGCGCCGAAGAGCTCGGGCGTTTCCCATGCGAAGCCGGTGTAATAACGTGTACCGCCAAGTTCGAACTGAAAGCCGTACCAGTAATTAATCCAGCTGCCGTTGGCCACCTCGTAGGAAAGGGCGCCGTCGCCATCAACATTGCTGATGAAGTACAGCACGCTGTCCGGACGGGGCGGCTGTAGTTGCTGGGTGGATCCCTGGGTTGCGTCCTGCATGGGAGAAGCATCCTTATCTGAAGGCTTTGTGGCGGTACTGGCTGCGGGGGGAGTCGCCTTTGAAGCCGCGGCATCCGGTGGCGCCGGCTTGCATGCGGCGATCGTTGCTAGCGCAAGGATCAGTGGAATCTTCCTGACGAGCATTGGGGTGCATCCATTGCGGAGGGCGCGGAAAGTCTACTCCAGCCCGGCTGCCTGTCCAGCCGCCGAACCATGCCGGCGCGGCGGCTGGACAGGGCCTTTCCTGCCTCTTGTTTCAACGTTTGCAACAGGGTGATGTGGCATGTCTGCATGCGATCACTGCCAGCGACAGGACAGCCGCCGGCAAAACGCCTGCGCGCTTACGCCAGCGGCGTGTTCGAGATGATCTCCACCCAATAGCCGTCCGGGTCCTTGATGAAGGCCAGGTGCTTCATGCGGCCGTCTTCCAGGCGTTTCTGATACGGCACGCCGAGGCTGTCGAAGCGTGCGCAGGCTGCGTGGATATCCGGCACCGAGATGCAGATGTGGCCGAAGCCGCGTGGGTCGCTGTTGCCGTCGTGGTAGACCGCACCGTCCTGGGTTTCGGTGCCGTGGTTGTGGGTGAGCTCGAGCACGCCGGGGATGCCGGCCATCCACAGGCGGCGTGCGGCGTCATCGTCGGGCACTGCAGTGCCTTCGGCCAGCAGCGCGAGGAAATACAAGCTGAATTTTGCGTCGGGGAAGTCGCGTGCATCGAGCAGGCGGAAGCCGAGTACGCGGGTGTAGAAGTCCAGCGAACGCGGGGCGTCCTTGACGCGCAGCATGGTGTGGTTGAACACGAATCTTTGGGTGTCTGCCGGTGCGGCGGTGGCGCCGGGGACGTGTTGCAGGTCGGTCAAGGGCATGGGGCTCTCCTGAGAAGCATGGGGGGAGGCAGCGGTGCTGCAGTGACTGTCATGGTACTGGGCAGGCAGTGGCGGGGATGTCTGTTTTCATTGCCAGCTGCGCGCTGGATTTTCGGCAAAAGCTAAGGGCACAGGCAGGTAGGACCGAGGCCACAGTCATGTGCGGCCCAAAGCCGGATCCGAAGTCGAAGCTACACACCCACACCCATACCTATGGGCACAGCCACAGCCAAAACCACAGCAAGCGCAGGGCAAAGGCCAGAGCCAAGTCCAAAGCCAAAGCCAAAGCCAAAGCCAAAGCCAAGCAGAGGCTGGCCATGAGGGCGACAGACGGAAGCGGTCGCCAATGACTGCTGCCAATATTTTGGGGCCAGACATGCCGGCCCCTCCGCAGCGCCGGCTAGAACCACACCCGCACGCCGGCGACGAAGCGCGATTCGCGGGCGGGAGTGTCATCACCGTCGCCACGTGGTGCGCTATCGCCGAAACGGCGGCTGTGCACCCAGCCGATATACGGCGCGAATTTGCGGGTGATCTCGTAGCGCAGCCGCAGGCCTGCTTCGACCTCTTCCAGCCCGCTGCCGATGCCGCGCCGGTCATCGTCGGTGAGTGCGACGTCGGCTTCTATGCGCGGCTGCAGGATCAAGCGATTGGTGAGCAGCACGTCGTACTCGGCTTCCAGCCGAAACGCCGCGCGGCCGCCGCTGCCCAGATAGAGCGTGGCCTCGGTTTCGAACTTGTATGGGGCCAGCCCCTGCACACCGATGGCGGCCCAGCTCTGCCGCTGGCCGGGCGCGAGATCCTGGCGCGCGCCGAGCAAGACATCCCACCACGGCGAGATGGCATGGCCGTAGAAGGCTTCCAACGAGGCGTCGTGGGTCTGGCCACGCCGGCGCTCGCCTTCGCTGCGCAGCCACAGCCGGTCGATGTCACCGCCGAGCCAGGCGCGCGCTTCCCAGTCCTGGCCGCTGCCGGTGTGGTTGTCGGAGGCTTCCAGTCGGTCGAGCAACACATAGTGATTGATGCCTGCTCCATGCATGGCATGACTGCGCAGCGGTGCGAACGCCGCGGCAATGTCGTCTGCGGTGGGAGCAGGGATCGGCTCGCGTGGCGATGTGGTTGCGGCCGGCGCGGTGTGTTGATGTGCTGCTTGCTGTGCGGTGGATGCTGGATCAGCGTGCAACATGTCGTGCATGTCGTGCATGTCGTGCATGTCGTGATGTTGCATGCCGGCGTGGTCCATTGCCTGCGTCGCTGGCGCGGCGCGTGGCGGCGTGCCGTCGGCACTGCGGGCGTGCTCTTGCGTTGGGTATGCCGAGTCCGCTGGATCGGCGTGCGGCATGTCGTGCATGGCGTGGTGCTGCCTGCCGGCGTTGTCCATTGTCTGCGTCTGCGTAGCTGGCGTGGCGTGTGGCTGTGTGCCGCCGGCACCGTGCACGTGCGGTTGCGTTTGATGTGCCGAGTCCACTGCCGAAGCGGCATCGGTTGCAGGCGCTGCGGCGTGTGCATGCACTGCCGCCGCGTCATCGGAATGCTGCATGTCGTGCACATTCGCGGCCTGCTCTGTGTGCTGCATGTGCGCGTGATCCATTTCCACTGGTGGCGCGGCCTGCGTGGCCCGCTGCAGAGAAGACGCTGATGTCGACGTTGAAGCAGACACAGAAGCAGCGTCAGAGACTGAAGTGGGCGCGGATGCAACAGCTCCCACCGTAGCTTCATCCGCATCATCCACGCGCGTTGGCGCAGGCATCTCCACCGCCTGCGCACTGTCCACCTGCACCGCTGTTGCAGCATGCATCTGGTGATGCGCATGATCTTGCGCAGTTGCGGTCGCGCTGGCGATGACGGCGGCTAATAGAACATGACGGGCCTGCATGGCGTTCATGCCTCCACCCGCACTTCGCGCATCATGCCCGCTTCCATGTGGTAGAGCAGATGGCAGTGGTAGGCCCAGCGGCCCAGCGCATCGGCGCGTACGCGGTAGCTGCGGCGTGTGCCGGGCGGCATGTCGATGGTGTGCTTGCGCACCTGGAAGTTGCCATCGGCATCTTCCAGGTCGCTCCACATGCCGTGCAGGTGGATGGGGTGCTGCATCATGGTGTCGTTGACCAGCACGATACGCAGCCGCTCGCCGTACTGCAGCCGCAAAGGCTCGGCCGAGGCGAAGGCGACGCCGTCGAAGGACCAGGCAAACTTTTCCATATGGCCGGTCAGGTGCAACTCGATTTCGCGGCCCGGTGCGCGGCCGTCCGGGTCGTCGAACAGGCTGTGCAGATCGCCGTAACAGAGCACGCGGCGGCCGTTGTTGCGCAAACCAATGCCGGGGTCGTCCAGCCGCGGTGCGCTGGCATTGCTGCGCATGTCGATGAGTGGGTTGTGGTCTTCGCTGGCGGGGTGGTGTGGCGCGGGCGAGGATGCACTGGCGTGGCCATGCTGTTGCATGGCGTGCGCAGATGGATCGTGCTGCACGGTGTGGCCCGCATGTACATCCGCCGGCGATGCGCCGTGCTGTGCCGGCATGTCATGCATTGCGCCATGCGCCATGCCATCGCCGTGCCCCATGTCATGCATGGTCAGGATGGGGCGCGGATCCTGTGCCGGAATCGGCGCCTGCAAGCCGTGGCGCACCGCCAGCGTGCCGCAGGCAAATCCGGTGCGGCCCATGTCCTGTGCGAACAGCGTAAAGGCATCCTGGCCGATGGGTTCGACGAGGACATCGAAGGTTTCGGCGGCGGCAATGCGCAATTCATCCACGCTGACCGGATGCACATATTGGCCGTCGGCGGCGACCACGGTCATGCGCAGCCCGGGGATACGGAGATCGAAATAGGTCATCGACGAACCATTGATGAAACGCAGCAGCACCTTTTCGCCAGGCTTGAATAGTCCAGTCCAGTTGCCGGCCGGCGCCACGCCATTGAGCAGGTAGGTGTAAGTGTTGGCGTTGACGTCGGACAGGTCGGTCGGGGTCATGCGCATGCGCCCCCACATGCCGCGGTCGGCCAGGGTGGCGCGCAGCCCGTCTTCGCGCGCATCACGCACGAAGTCGCCCACGGTGCGCTGGGCGTAGTTGTCGTGGCTGGGCATCTGCTTGAGCCGGCGGAACAGCGCGGCCGGGTCCAGATCGGTCCAGTCCGACAGCAGCACCACGTGCTCGCGATCAAACCGATAGGGCGGCGGTGCCAGCGGGTCGATCACGATCGCGCCGTACAGCCCGGCCTGCTCCTGGAACATCGAATGGCTGTGATACCAGTAGGTGCCGGATTGGCGCAGCGCGAAGCGGTACAGGTACTCCTGGCCCGGCGCGATACCGTCGAAACTCATGCCGGGCACGCCGTCCATGTTGGCCGGCAGCAGCAGGCCGTGCCAATGCACGGAGGTGAACTGGTCGGCCAGTGCGTTACGCACCCGCACGCTGACGGTGTCGCCCTCGCGCCAGCGCAGCGTGGGCGCCGGCAGCGACTGGTTGACGGTGATGGCGCTGCGCGCGCGGCCGGTGAGGTTGACCGGCATGCGGCCGATCTGCAGCGCCGCGGCGCTGCCACGCAGGACGGCGGGCGTGGCGTAAGTAGGGGTGGCGCGTGCCTCGCTGCGCCACAGGCCGGTGGCCGCGGCAACGCCGCCCAGCGCCAGGCCGTGCACGAAGCGGCGGCGGGCCAGCCCGCCGTTGGACAAGGGATCGAATGACATGAAGCCTCCAGGCGCGGCCCACAGGGTGCGGGCCACGCGCATCGCAATGGGCCCTGCGCACGCGCGCAGGGGCGACGACGGCTGCTGCCGTCGAGGCTCAGGCGATGGGAGGTCGGACCGGTTGCTCGGGCACCGGGTTGGCGCGCCCCTCGGCCAAGGCGCCCGGCATTGCGGGGCGGCCGGCCAGCGCCGCAGGCACCGCCGGCAGTGTCAGCAGGGCCAGGCTGCAGTGCTGCAGGCAGTCGCAGCTGCCCAATTTGCAGCAGTCGCCTTTGCCCGCATGCGCCGCATGCGCCGCGTGATCCGGGTCGGGCTGCGGCATCGCAGCGGGCGAGGCCATGTCTTCATGACACGGCAGTGCGTCCGGCGCGGCCGCGTGCATGCCACGCGCTGTCGCGGCCATCGCCGCCGGCCCCATCGCGGCCGAGCCCATGGCCGGCATCGCCATGCCCACCGACGCCCACGCGCCGGTGGCCGTATTGGCAACCAGGCACAGGCACAGCAGCAGGCGAAGCAGGCAATGCGGCACGGGTAAATCGAGCGAGCGGGCAGGTGCGTCGAGCATACCATCGGCGCCGTGGCCGCCCGGATGACCCGCCGCCCATGGCATATGCGCGGCGGCGGTAGAATCAACGCTTCTCTCGCAGCACAGCCTTGCCATGTCGCAGCGCCAGTGGGTGGCCGCCGCCATCCAGAAGATCGAAGCCGATTTCAACCGCTCGGCCGATACCCACCTGATTCCGATGGACCTGCCGGGGTATCCGGGCATCGACCTGTACTTCAAGGACGAGTCCAGCCACCCCACCGGCAGCCTCAAGCACCGGCTGGCGCGCTCGCTGTTCCTGTACGCGCTGGCCAACGGCTGGCTGCGCGAAGGCCGGCCGGTGATCGAGGCCTCCAGCGGCTCCACCGCAGTGTCCGAGGCTTATTTCGCGCGCCTGCTGGGGGTGCCCTTCATCGCGGTGATGCCGGCCTCGACCTCGCCGGAGAAGATCGCCGCCATCGCATTCCAGGGCGGGCGCTGCCATCTGGTCGAGCGTGCCTGCGACCTGGACAGCGCCTCGCACCAGCTGGCGCGCGAGACCGGCGGGCACTTCATGGACCAGTTCACCTACGCCGAGCGCGCCACCGACTGGCGCGCCAACAACAACATCGCCGAGTCGATCTTCAAGCAGCTTTCCGAAGAGCCGCACCCCATTCCGGAGTGGATCGTCTGCAGCCCCGGCACCGGCGGCACCAGCGCCACGCTGGGCCGCTATGTGCGCTACCGGCGCCACGACACCCGCATTCTGTGCGCGGACCCGGAAGTGTCGGTGTTCTTCGACGGCTATTGCCGCGCCGTGGACGGGCAGTGCCCCAAGGAACTGGCCATCACCGGTGGCTCGCGCATCGAAGGCATCGGCCGCCCGCGGGTGGAGTCCAGCTTCATCGCCAGCTGCGTGGATGTGATGATCAAGGTGCCCGACGCACTGAGCCTGGCGGCCATGCGGCATGTAAGCGCCACGCTGGGCAAGCGCGTCGGCGGCTCCACCGGCACCAACTTCGTCGGCGTGCTGCAGGCGGCCCAGCGCATGCGTGACGAGGGCCGGCAGGGCTCCATCGTCACCATCCTGTGCGATGCCGGCGAGCGCTATGCGCACAGCTATTACGACCCGGCCTGGTATGTGGCGCGCGAGATCGACGTGGACGCCAGCGACGCGGCCATTGCCGCGGCCGTGGCCGGCGCCGCATTGCCCGCCCTGCCTTGTGCTGCGCTGGAATGATCGCCATCTGCTAGGTGCGGCTCTCGCAACGCGCTGCGCGCCACCAGGCGTGCGCCGCTCGGTGTCGGGATCGGCGGTGCTTCACGCACACGTAGTGACCGACACAACAGCCGCATCCTGACGAGGCCACGCGCGGTGCTGCGCGTCCTCCGATGCCCCCTGATCCACCTTATTGCCGGAGCTCCCATGACCAACCCGCTGCTCGACTTTTCCGGACTGCCGTCCTTCGATGCGATCCGCCCCGACCATGTGGGCCCGGCGATCGATCAGCTGCTGGCCGATGCCGAGGCAGCGGTGAAGGCGGCCGAACAGGTCAGCCCGGTCAGCTGGGACAGTTTCGTGGTGCCGCTGGATGATGCCACCGAGCGCCTGTGGCGCGCCTGGGGCCAGGTCGGCCACCTGCAGGCGGTGATGAATACTCCCGAGCTGCGCGAGGCCTACAATAGCAATCTGCCCAAGGTCAGCCGCTTCGGCAGTGCACTGGCGCAGAACCTGGCCCTGTACGCGCAATACAAGGCGCTGGCCGCCTCGCCGGAAGCTGCGCACTACGACGAAGCCCGGCGCAAGGTGCTCGACAACGCGCTGCGCGATTTCCGCCTGGGCGGCGCCGAACTGGACGACGCCTCCAAGGCGCGCTTTGCACAGATCCAGGAAGAGTTGTCCGGGCTGGCCGCCAAGTTTTCGCAGAACGTGCTCGACGCCACCGACGCGTGGGCACACGTGACGCAGGACGAGACCCAGTTGTCGGGCCTGCCGTCCGAAGTGGTTGCCGCCGCACGCGCGGCAGCGGAAAAGGACGGAGTTGCCGGCTGGAAATTCACCTTGCAGATGCCGTGTTATCTTCCGGTGCAGAGCGATGCCGACAGCCGCGCACTGCGCGCGCGGTTGTACCGCGCCAATGCCGAGCGCGCCTCCGAATTCGGCGACGCCGCGCTGGACAACAGCGCCACCATGCAGCGCATCCTGGCCCTGCGCGCCGAGCTGGCACAGCTGCTGGGCTTTGCCAGCTACGCGGACTATTCCATCGCCACCAAGATGGCGCAGAGCCCGGACGAGGTGATGGGATTTCTGCGCGATCTCGCCGTGCGCGCCAAGCCGTATGCACAACAGGATCGTGCCGAGCTGGAAGCCTTCGCGCGCGACGAACTCGGCCTGGAGCAGCTGGAGGCCTGGGACCTGGCGTATGCCGGTGAAAAGCTCAAGCAGGCGCGTTACAGCTTCTCCGAACAGGAAGTGAAGCAGTACTTCACCGAGCCCAAGGTGCTGGCCGGTCTGTTCGATGTGATCCATAGCCTGTACGGCCTGACTGTCAAACCCGATAGCGCGCCGGTCTGGCACCCGGACGTGCGCTTCTATCGGCTGGAAGATGCGCAGGGCGCACTGGTGGGGCAGTTCTATCTGGATCTGTACGCGCGCGAAGGCAAGCGTGGCGGCGCATGGATGGACGACTGCCGCAATCGCCGCGAGACCAGTCAGGGTGTGCAGACGCCGCTGGTGTATCTGGTGTGCAACTTCGGCCGTGGCAGCGGCGATGCGCCGGCCACGTTCCGGCACGGCGAAGTCACCACGCTGTTCCATGAAATGGGCCACGGCCTGCATCAGTTGCTCACCCGTATCGGCGAGCTCGGGGTGGCCGGCATCAACGGCGTGGAATGGGATGCAGTGGAGCTGCCCAGCCAGTTCATGGAGAACTTCTGCTGGGAATGGAAGCGTGTGCAGGCGATGACCGCGCACGTGCAAACCGGCGAGCCGCTGCCGCGCAATCTGTTCGACCGGCTGCTGGCCGCGCGCAATTTCCAGAGCGGCATGTTCACCGTGCGTCAGCTGGAATTCGCGTTGTTCGACATGCAATTGCACAGCAGTTTCGATCCGGCCCAGGACAGTGTGCTGGAGTTGATCGAGCGCGTGCGCGACGAAGTGGCGGTGAATCGCCCGCCGGCGTGGAATCGCTTCCCGCATCAGTTCAGCCACATTTTCGCAGGCGGCTACGCGGCCGGGTATTACAGCTACAAGTGGGCCGAGGTACTCAGCGCCGATGCTTACGCGGCGTTCGAAGAAGCGCCCGAGCGGGTGGCCGACACCGGCGCGCGGTTCCGGCATGAAGTGCTGGCGCGTGGCGGCAGCCGTAGCGCGGCAGACAACTTCCGCGCCTTCCGTGGGCGCGCACCCAAGATCGACGCCCTACTGCGGCACAACGGCATGGCGGGCTAAACCTGCTGCCGTTGTCGGTCGGCGCTGCGTTCGCACCGCAATGTGGCGGTCTGGGCGATAAGCGCAGTCGTGTGGTCACTAACAGCAGCCGACAAAGCGGCTGCGTCCGTCGGCGGGCGCAGCCGATGCTCGGTGCGACATCAACCACGCACGCTTCGGTTCTGAGCGCGCCGTTCACACCCACCTGACGACTGCGCGCTAGGTTGTGTTGGACGTTCCGAAGTGATCGATTGCTTCGTGGATCGGCACATCAAGGAGAGTGCAATGCGGCGACCTTTGTCATGGAGCTTGATGGTGCTGGTCGCGGTCGCCACACCGGTGGTGGCGCAGCACGCAGGACATGTCGAGAAGCTGGTCCGTTTGCGCGCCGGCCCGGGCGATGAATACCGACTGGTGGGTGAGGCCCATGCCGGCAACCCGGTCACTGTGTATTGCTGCCTGCAGAATGCCAGGTGGTGCGACGTGCGCGGACCCGATGCGCGCGGCTGGATGCCGGCGCAGGCAATCGTGTCCGGTCGGGGCCCCGTGGCAAAGGCGGTACCGAAGGTCACGTTCGCGCTTGATGCGTATTGGGACGCGCATTATCAAGGCCGAGAATGGACCGTCGAAAGCGAACGGGCGCTCTGGCGCGACCATGCGCCCGGCGATTTCCCGAGCCTGGACATGATGGCACCCAGTAACAATCCGCAGGTTGGCCCGCCCACCATCGCCAAGCGCCTCAAGGAATACACGCGTTCGGAGAACGAGCGTGTCCAGCGGGACAGGGCCGAAATCGATCGCGCCGCGCTGAATCGGATAGATGCCGACAGACGGGACGACCAGATAAAAAGGTGCGAGCGCTCGGGAAGCCAGGACAGTGCCGTGCAGAGTTGTGTTTCCCAAGCACGCAGCGACTACGACCAATCGGTCAGGAGCCGATGTGAAAGCTCGCCCAGCCAGGATGGTGGCCTGCAGCGTTGTATCTCGCAGTCGAGCATCGACTAGGATCAAGCGATTCGGGAACGCAATCGTCGCGACCAGAACGAGCGCTAGCCGCTCGCTCGTCGAAGGAGGTCTGGCGTGCCTCTTCCCGACGTGTGCGGTCGGCGCGTGGGAGCGCCCAATCACTCACGCCTGCTTTTGCCGCGCCTGGCCCACGGCATCGGCCAATTGCAGGTAGGGCCATGCCCGTCACTGCGTCATTGGCGCGCCACCGTCTTCCTCATCACCGCATTCAGGCCACCGCAGCATGATCGCGGCGGTGGCCGCGAGCCATTACACCCGGCCGAACACCAGCGCGCCGTTGGTGCCGCCGAAGCCGAAGCTGTTGGACATCACCGTGTTCAACGTCGCCTTGCGTGTGGCGCGCAGGATCGGGAAGCCTTCCGCACGCGGATCGAGTTCGTCGATATGCGCCGAGCCGGCCATGAAGCCATCGCGCAGCATCAGCAGGCTGTAGATCGCCTCGTGCACGCTTGCCGCACCCAGTGAGTGACCGGACAACGCCTTGGTCGACGACAGCGGCGGCACGTTGTCGCCGAACACCTCGCGCACCGCGCCCAGCTCGGTGACATCGCCCAGCGGGGTGGAGGTGCCGTGCGTGTTGAGATAGTCGATGGGGCGGTCGAGCCCCTGCATCGCCATGTGCATGCAGCGCACCGCGCCCTCGCCGCTGGGCGCGACCATGTCCGCGCCATCGGAGGTCACGCCGTAGCCCAGCAGTTCGGCATGGATGCGGGCGCCGCGCGCGATGGCGTGGTCGTAGTCTTCCAGCACCAGCATGCCGCCACCGCTGCCGATGACGAACCCATCGCGTTGCGCATCGTAGGGACGCGAGGCCACCGCCGGGCGATCGTTGAAGCCGGTGGACAACGCGCCCATCGCATCGAACATCACGCTCATGGTCCAATGCAGTTCTTCACCGCCGCCGGCAAACATCACATCCTGCGCACCATGCCGGATCAGATCCGCAGCCGCGCCAATGCAATGCGCCGAGGTCGCGCAGGCGGCCGATAGCGAATAGCTCAGGCCGCGGATCTTGAAGGCAGTGGCAAGCGAGGCCGAGACTGCCGAACACATCGTGCGCGGCACCATGTACGGGCCTACCTTGCGCACGCCGCGCGCGCGCAGCAGATCGGCTGTTTCCACCTGCCACTGGCTGGAGCCGCCGCCGGAGCCGGCAATCACGCCGGTGCGCAGGTCGCTGACCTGCTCGGGCGACAGGCCGGCATCGGCAATGGCATCGCGCATCGCCAGGTAGGCGTACGCCGAGGCATCGCCCATGAAGCGCTTGAGCTTGCGGTCGATTAACCCGTCCAGGTCGATGTCCACCGCGCCGCCCACCTGGCTGCGCAGACCCGCTTCGGCATGGTCGGGTAATGCGGTGATGCCCGAGCGGCTTTCGCGCAGCGCGCTGGAGACCGTGTCCAGGTCATTGCCCAGGCACGAATTGATGCCCATTCCGGTGACGACAACACGGCGCATCAGAAATTCTCCGTCGAAGTGAACATGCCCACGCGCAGATCCTTGGCGGCGTAGATTTCACGCCCATCCACCAACATGCGCGCATCGCTCTGTGCCATCACCAGCTTGCGGTTGATGACCCGGCTGATCTCGATCTCGTAGGTCACCAGCGTTGCGGTGGGCAGCACTTGGCCGGTGAATTTCACCTCGCCACAGCCCAGCGCGCGGCCGCGGCCCGGTGCACCGATCCAGGTGAGAAAGAAGCCAGTCAGCTGCCACATCGCATCCAGGCCGAGGCAGCCGGGCATCACCGGGTCGCCGATGAAATGGCAATTGAAGAACCACAGGTCCGGGCGGATATCGAGCTCGGCGCGGATCATGCCCTTGCCGTGGCTGCCGCCGTTGTCGTTGATCTCGGTGATGCGGTCGAACATCAGCATCGGGTCGTTCGGCAGACGGCCGCTGTTGGGGCCGAACAATTCCCCGCGCGCGCTGGCCAGCAATTGGTCACGCGAGTACGCATTTTGACGAGTCATCACGAACGGTTTCCTGCAAGAGCAAAAGGCGAGGGCGGCAAGCGTGCATGAGCCCGTACGGTTCAATCAAACGTTTTATCCGTACGCATGCGTAGTGTTTTCAAGCAGTTGCGCACTGCAGCACGTGTAGGCCAATAACTGGCGCAAGGCATGAGACGCGGCTGATTTATCATGCGTAGCAAGACTGTGCTGGGGAATCTGGCTTGATGCGCAAGATCGTTCACGTGGACATGGATGCGTTCTACGCGTCCGTGGAACAACGTGATGATCCGTCGCTGCGCGGCAAGCCGGTGGTGGTGGCCTGGCGCGGCGCGCGCTCGGTGGTGTGTGCTGCCTCGTATGAAGCACGCACTTTCGGCATCCGCTCGGCGATGCCGGCCGTGCGCGCCGAGCGCTTGTGCCCGGATGCGGTCTTCGTGCCGCCGGATTTTGCACGCTACAAGGCGGTGTCGCGGCAGGTGCGCGAGATCTTTCATCGGCACACCGACCTGGTCGAGCCGCTATCGCTGGACGAAGCGTATCTGGACGTCACCGAAGCCAAGACCGGCATGCAGTTGGCCACGGAAATCGCGCAGCTCATCCGGACCCAGATCCGCGAAGAAACCCAGCTCACCGCGTCGGCAGGCATCGCGCCCAACAAGTTTCTGGCCAAGATCGCCTCGGACTGGCGCAAGCCAGATGGCCAGTTCGTGATCGCGCCCAGTCGCGTGGATGCCTTCCTGCTGCCGCTGCCGGTCAACCGTATTCCCGGGGTGGGCAAGGTCATGGATGGCAAGCTGGCGGCGTTGGGCATCGTCACCGTGAGTGATCTCCGCTTGCGGCCACTGGAAGAACTGCAGGCGCATTTCGGCAGTTTCGGGCAAAGCCTGTACCGGCGCGCGCGCGGCATCGATGAGCGGCCGGTGGAGCCCGACCAGGAAGTGCAATCGGTGTCGTCCGAGGACACCTTCAGTGAAGATCTGGCACTCGATGCGCTTGACCCGCACATCCAGCGGCTGGCCGAGAAAACCTGGCATGCGACGCGGCGCACCGAGCGGATCGGCCGCACGGTGGTGCTCAAGCTGAAGACCTCCAACTTTCGCATCCTCACCCGCTCGTATACGCCCGAGCAGCCGCCGGCGTCGTTGCAGGGGCTGGTCGATATCGCGCTGGGGCTGACCCGGCGCGTGGAGTTGCCGCCGGAAACGCGCTACCGCCTGGTCGGCGTGGGGCTGAGCGGTTTTTCCGACCCCGAGCTGCAGGCCGCGGTGCAGGGCGAATTGTTCGGCGAGGTGCCGCAGCAGTAACGCGCTGACGCAGCCTGCGGCAACGACCGATGCCGCGGACGCACCCGCACGCATCGCGTTGATTGCAGCACTGCACTGACACGTCCTGAATCAGCCGCTTCGTACACTGCGCGCACCCCCACGCAAAGGCGACGCGATGTTTCCGTATCCGCTGGTGATCTTCGACCTGGATGGCACGCTGGTGGACAGCGCATCGGATATTGCCGAGGCCCTCAACGGCACCTTGCAGGAACTTGGCCTGCAGCAGTTTCCCGAAGCCACCGTGCGCAGCTGGATCGGCGAGGGTGTGCACACGCTGCTGGCCACCGCGTTGCGCGAAGCAGGCAGCGACCGCGATGTGGACGCCGAAATGCCGGTGATGATGCGCCACTACGAAGCCAGCCTGCTGCATCATCCGCGCTTGTATCCAGGCGTTGCCGAGGCCTTGCCTGCGTTGCGCAGCGCAGGCGCCACGCTGGCGTTATGCACCAACAAGCCGGCGCGTTTCATCCAACCCTTGCTCGAACACCTGTGCATTGCGGCGCAGTTTGCGACGGTGCTCGGCGGCGATTCGTTGCCGCAACGCAAGCCTAGTGCAGCGCCCTTGCTGCATCTGGCGCAGCAGTTCCAGTACGCGCCCGCGCAGTGCCTGATGGTGGGCGACTCGGCCACCGATGCCGCCGCTGCGCAGGCCGCCGGCATGCCGTTGGCGATGGTGCGGTATGGCTATCTGCGTGGCTTCGATGTGGAGCACGCCGGCGCGGTTGCGGTGATCGACGACATGCGCGCGCTGCTCATGTTGCACTGAGCACGCGCGTTGGTGAGTGACGCGTAACGCGGCAAATCAGCGGTAATGGATGCGTCGGTTACCGCTGCGCGCGCGGCCTGCAGTGCGTGGTCGTCGTTGAGAATGAATCGCATCCGTGTAGAATGCACGGATCGCCAGAGTGACTGCATGGCCGTGCCTGCAGTGCTTCGTCCGCATCACCCCACCGTTGTCTGCCTCAAGCCGTCGCCAGAGGTCATTCCCTTGTCGAGAGGTTTGAGAATGTCCGCATTACGCCGGTCATGGATGTCTGCGCCTGCGCGTCGTCCCGTGTCGTTTCGCCGCCCGCTTGCGCTGGCCATTGCATTGAGTTGCGGCAACTGGGCAAGCATCGCCTGTGCAGCGGAGAATGCAGCAGCAGATGCGGCAGATGCACCGCAATCACTCGAGACCGTGCACGTCACCGCCGCGCAGATCGCCCGCCAGGCGCTGGGGTCATCGGTGATCACCGCCGAAGACATCGAGCGCCGCCCGCCGGTCAATGACCTGTCGCAGTTGTTGCGCACCATGCCCGGCGTCAATCTCACCGGCAACAGTGCCTCCGGCCAGTACGGCAACAACCGCCAGATCGATCTGCGCGGCATGGGCCCGGAAAACACCTTGATCCTGGTCGATGGCAAACCGGTGGGCGCGCGCGATTCGGTGCGCATGGGCCGCAGCGGCGAGCGCAATACGCGCGGCGACACCAACTGGGTGCCGGCCGAAGCGGTGGAGCGTATCGAAGTGCTGCGCGGCCCAGCCGCGGCGCGCTACGGCTCCGGTGCATCCGGCGGCGTGGTCAACATCGTCACCAAGAAACCCACCGGCGATCTGAGCGGGTCGATGACACTGTTCGGGCTGGTGCCCGAGCACAGCGCCGAAGGTGGCGGGCAACGCGCCGGATTCCAGCTGAGCGGCCCGCTATCGGACACGTTGTCGTTCCGCATCTACGGCAACCTCAACAAGACCGACCCGGACAGCTTGGACCTCAACCGGCGTCACGCCACCGCTGCCGGTGCGGTGCCGCCAGCTGGCCGCGAAGGCGTGCGCAACAAGGACATCAATGGCCTGCTGCGCTGGGATCCGATGGAAGGGCAGGTGATCGAACTTGATGCCGGCTTCAGCCGCCAGGGCAATCTGTATGCCGGCGACCGCGCGGTGAGCGCTGATGGCCAGGCCGGCGCGGATCTCACCGCCTTGTTCGGCAGCGAAACCAACACCATGCTCCGCCGCACCGCTTCACTCACCCATCGCGGCACCTGGGCGCTGGGCACCTCGCGGCTCACGGCCGCCTATGAAGGCACCGACAACACGCGCCTCAACGAAGGCCTCGCCGGCGGGCCGGAAGGCTCCATTGCTGCTGGCTTGGTCGATTCCACCGCCAGCCTGGACAACCTCAACATCGACGGCGAATTCAACATGCCGGTGCAGGCCTGGGCCGAGCAGGTGCTCACGGTCGGCTTCGAGCGCCGTCAGAGCCGGCTCAGCGATGCGTATTCGATGTCGCAGACGGTCACCGCCGGTGGCGGCTTTCCCGGGCTTGCCATGGGCGTGCGCAGCCCACGCAGCGAGGCAACCTTGAGCGCGGTGTACCTGGAAGACAACGTGTACGCCACCGAGCGCCTGACGCTTACGCCCGGCCTGCGCCTGGACCACCACAGCCAGTTCGGCAACAACCTCAGCCCCAGCCTCAACGTGCAGTACACGCTCAGCGACAACTGGCTGCTCAAAGGCGGCATTGCGCGCGCGTTCAAGGCACCAAACCTGTACCAGTCCAACGACAATTATCTGTACTACACGCGTGGCAATGGCTGCCCGGTGCTGTTTCCCAACCTGGGCTCGGGTTGCTACATCCAGGGCAACGATGCGCTCGATCCGGAAACCAGCATCAACAAGGAAATCGGCATCGAATGGGCGCCGCAAGACGGCTACCACGCCTCGCTGACGTACTTCCATAATGCCTACGACAACAAGATCGTGGCCGGTATGATTCCGGTGGCTGTCACTGCCGATGGGCGTGGGCGCATTTTCCAGTGGACCAACGCCTCCGAGGCGATCGTGCAGGGCTTGGAAGGCAATCTCACGCTGCCGCTGCTGGGAGAACACGGCCGTGTGTTGAAGTGGAACACCAACGTCACCTACATGATCGAGAACAAAAATACCGCCACCGATCAGCCGCTGTCGGTGATCCCCGAATACACCGTCAACACGACGCTGGACTGGCAACCGACCCAAGCGCTGTCGCTGCTGCTCACCGGCACCTTCTACGGCAAGCAGGAGTCGGCCACGCAGTCGAGTACCAGTGGCGGCGCCATCGCACCGGACACGCGCGACCCCTACGACCTGTGGGGCATCAGCGCGCGTTACCGCATCACCCGCACCGTGAGCGTCGGGGTTGGCGTAGACAACCTATTCGACACGCGCCTGTTCCGGGAGGCCACCAACAACACTGCCGGTGCGGCGGGTGCTGCCACCTATAACGAACCCGGTCGTGCCTACTGGGCCACGCTGCGCTTCGGCTTCTAAGCGCGCTCAGGCATGCGCCGCGCGGCTGATCGTGTGCGGGGTGCATCGGCATCGTGACGCAGGAGAATTTCATGCAGCTGTCTCGCAACGTCCAATGCCTGAGCATCGCTGCACTGCTGTGGTGCGCCGGGTTGTCGCCGCTCTGCGCGCAGCCGGATCTGTCGCGCACCATCGGCACCACGGTGGCCGATCGCCCGAGCGACTCATACCGGTTCTCGCAGCTGCGGTTGGCGGCGCCCGATGGGCAGCGCTATTACCGTGTGCGCATCGCCGTGCCCAAAACACCGCCACCGCCGGCCGGGTACCCGGTGGTCTATCTGCTGGACGGCAATGCGGCCTTGATGGAGCTGGATGCGCCCTTGCTCGATGGGCTGTCCGCGCACGGCGATGCGCCGGTGCTGGTGTTCATCGGCGATGACAGCGCGCTGCGCATCGATGCGATGGGGCGCAGCCTGGACTACACCCCGGCGCGTTACGGCGATGGGCGTGTGGAAACCGATCCGCTCGCGCTGCAACGCCGTACCGGCGGCGCAGCGGCGTTCCTGCAACTGATCGAAACACGCATCCGCCCGCAGGTGCAGGCCCGTGCGGCGGTGGATCGCCAGCGGCAGACGCTGTGGGGCCATTCGTACGGCGGCCTGTTCGTGCTGCACGCCCTGCTGGCCAGGCCGCAGGCGTTTCAGCGCTATGTCGCGGTGGATCCGTCGTTGTGGTGGGGCGATGGCTTCATCGTCCAGCAAGCGCAGCGGGTGGTGAAGCAAGCGGCTGGCACATCGCAGGCAGACGCCGCACCGATCCAGTTCATGCTGATGGCCGGCGAACCCAATGGCGAGGCCAACCCGCCGGCGGCGGATCGGCCCGGCCGTCCGCGCGTGGACCCGCAAGCTGCGCGTCAGTTGGTAACGCTGCTGTCCACACGGCCGGGGATAACCGCCACCTATCGGCCGCTGCCGGGACTGAGCCACGGGCAAACCTTAGGCGCCTCGCTCGCGCCGACCTTGCAGGCCGCAGCGGGGCGTTAGTCACGCAGGCACGTGCGTTACGTGCGGCCGCGTTACTCGTCGTGCGTGGCGGGTTGCGCGTCGTCGCCGGCCACGTCGGTGGCATCGTCTGCCAACGCATCGCTGTCGGCGCGCGCGTAATGCACGGTTTCCACCGGGCCACCGACCGGGCGGCCACGTGCGGCCGGCAGCAGTGCGCTGGCGGCTTCGTATTCGGCCAGCAAGGCATGCCGGCGCGCTTCCGGCACTTCCTGCCAATGGCAATCGGCAAGCGCACCTTCCAGCGAATACAGCAGATTGAGGCTGGGCTTGAATCCGGCACGACGCACTTTTACAAACGCGCCAACCGCGCCCACGGCCTGCAGGTCCTGCTGGGTGCGCAGGCCAACTTGGCGTAGCCAGGCCGCGCTCTTGGGGCCGATGTTGCGCAGCCGTTCGGTGGTCACGTCAACGCGCCGACGAAGACCTGCGCGATGGCTTCGAGTCCGCGCTGGTCGTCCGCGTCGAAGCGGTCCAGTTCCGGGCTGTCCAGGTCGAGCACGCCGATCAGCGTGTCGCCTTGTACCAGCGGAACCACTAGCTCCGAGCGCGACGCCGAATCACAGGCGATATGCCCAGGGAACGCGTCCACATCGGCGATGCGCTGGGTCTGCCGGGTACTGGCGGCGGCACCGCACACACCCTTGTCCAACGGGATGCGCACGCAGGCGGGCAGCCCCTGGAAGGGCCCCACCACCAGCTCGCGGCCGTCATAGAAATAGAACCCCGCCCAGTTGAGCGACGGCAATGAATTGAACATCAGCGCGGCCAGGTTGGCGGCATTGGCGATCCGGTCCGGCTCGCCGTGCACCAGAGCCTGGGCCTGGGCGGTGAGCTGGGCATATTGTTCCGGCTTGCTGCCGGTCAGCGAAGAGGTGGCGAACATGCGCAAAGTCTAGCAGCGGCCATCCGCAGCGTCGTTGCGACGCCACGGAGCAGGTGCGCGGGCTGCAAGGCCGGCAGGACTCCAAGGGGTGCGCCGCGCACACGACCATCCCGGGCCGCGCGCCGCATGTGCCGGCCAGCCAAGCGGCCCACGATGCATTGGTTCGTTTCAGAAGGCATGGCAGATGCCACGCAAGCGCGTGCAGCAAACGCCCGCACGGTATGCTCCGCGGCCTCTCCGGCAATGGCGGCGCGGCCGCAGGAACAGGTGCATGCAGTTTCCCGCCTTCTACGTCACTGGCACCGATACCGGCATCGGCAAGACCGTTGCCAGCACGGCTTTGTTGCATGCGGTGCGAGCACGCGGCCACACCGCAGTGGGCATGAAGCCGGTGGCCAGTGGCTGCGTCGCCACCCCGCAGGGTTGGCACAACGAAGACGCGCTGGCGCTGCAAGCCGCCAGCCAGCCGCAGCCGGACTACGCCACCCTCAATCCATATGCGTTGCCTGCGGCGTTGGCCCCGGAACTGGCTGCCGCCGATGTTGGCGTGAGCTTGTCGCTGGTGCCGCTTCAGCAGGCCTTTGCGCAGCTGCGCGCGCAGGCCGAGGTGGTGGTGGTGGAAGGGGTCGGCGGCTGGGCGGCGCCGCTGAGTGCGCAGCTGGATCAGGCCGATCTGGTGCGCACATTGCAGCTGCCGGTGGTGCTGGTGGTGGGCGTGCGCCTGGGCTGCATCAACCATGCGCGCCTCACCGCCGCGGCCATCGCCGCCGATGGCCTGCACTGCATCGGCTGGATCGCCAACGAGGTCGACCCGCAGATGGAGCGCATCGAGGACAACATCCGCATGCTCGGCCAGCGTCTGGCGATGCCGTGCTGGGGGCGCATTCCGTGGCGCCCCAACGCCCAGGCCGAGGGCCTGGCGCAGCACATCTGCCTGCCGGAGTGAGCGCAGCGGCCTTGTGCGCGGCCGCATCGAAAGGGCCGGCCGACGCCTGCGCCGGTCACCAGACAATAAAAAAGCCCGACAGAGGGAGGGATCTGTCGGGCCGGATTGCATGGGGGGAGGGACCCATGCAAAGACGCTGAATTTTGGTGGCCGTTACTTGCGCCGGGTCTTGCCTGTTGCGCCGGTCTGATCGCTGCCGGTCTCGAACTGCTGCTTGGCAAACTGCCCAAGTTCGCTGGACATCTTCAGCCCCATGCCAACCACTTCCTGGTTGACCGACGCCAGACGTTCCAGGTTGTCGCGTGCCAGTTGCAGCCCTTTCGGCCAGAGCGTCTGGTAGGCGCGCACATCGCGCGCCTGCGCAAACTCACCGAAGAAGCTGGTGGTCGCGTTGACGTTCTGTTCCAGCGTGTCCAATGCCAACTGGTTGGCACGTGCTGCGGCAGAAGCGAACTGACTGGTGAAGCTGTTTTCGAACTGCGCCGACATCGCGAACCCCTTGGGGAATGCTGTGACCGTTTGTTGCGTTGCAGCATACGCGGATGTTGTTGCGATGCAACATCTTTCCTGAAAATTTTCCAACCGACCTAAAAAGTATTTTCAAATCAATCGCTTGCGTTGCCCTTAAAACGGAAAAGGCCGCCTCGGTGGGCGGCCTTCGGTCACCATTTGCGCCAATCAACCGCGATAGCGGCAGCCGGAAGTGCAGGTCTCGTGCACCACGATTTCGCTCAACTGCGGCAAGGCCGGCTTGAGCTGCTGCCAGATCCAGATGGCCAGGCGTTCGCTGGTGGGGTTTTCAAGCCCCTCGATGTCGTTGAGGTAGTGGTGATCGAGCCGGTCGTAGATCGGCTGGAAGGCAGCCTTGATGTCGCCGAAGTCCATGATCCAGCCAGTCTCGGCACCCGGTTCGCCGCTGACATGCAGCTCGACCCGGAACGAATGCCCATGCAGCCGTGCGCACTTATGGCCCGGCGGAACGTTGGGCAGCCGGTGGGCGGCCTCGAGCGTAAATACTTTGAAGATATCCATGGCGTTGATCGGCAAGCGCGTGCAGAGGAAGGTGGGCCGGACGTTGCCGGCGTCGGTGTGGCTGACAGGACAAGGGCCGCATGGCGGCCCTTGTCGTTACCGTCAGTCGCGGGCGTTAGGCGCCGCGGCTGGCCGGCCGGCCACTGCCACCACGACCACCGTCGCGACGGCCGGCACCTGCGCCGGCAGTGGCCTGACGCGGCCCGCTGCTGCGCTGGCCACCCGGCTTCTTCGGGCCGGCATGGGCGTGCGCCTGACGCGGTGCGTCACCGTGCGGGCGACGGGCGTGGCTCTTGCGCGGGGCGCGATCGCCACCCGGCTGCTCGGCACGGCCCGGGGCGCTGTTGCCCCAGCGGATCGGGGTCTGCGGCTCGTAGCCCGGCACGTCGCGGATTTCCACGTCGCGGCCCAGCATGCGCACGATCTGACGCAGCAGCTTGGCTTCGTCCTGTGCCACCAACGAGATCGCCTCGCCGGTCGAACCGTTACGGCCGGTGCGGCCGATGCGGTGCACGTAGTCCTCGGCCACCATCGGCAGGTCATAGTTGATGACCTTCGGCAGCTGGTCGATATCGATACCGCGCGCGGCGATGTCGGTGGCTACCAGCACGGTTACGCGGCCGGCCTTGAAGTCGCTCAGGGCACGCATGCGCTGGCCCTGGCTCTTGTTGCCGTGGATCGCCGCGGTCTTGATGCCGGACTTCTCCAGGAACAGCGCCAGCTTGTCGCTGCCGTGCTTGGTGCGTGCGAAGACCAGGGTCTGCTCGCGGCTGTCCTGCGCCAGCAGGTGCAGCAGCAGGTCGCGCTTGCGCGCGCCATCGACCGGGTGCACGCGGTGGGTGATGCTCTCGGCCACGGTGTTGCTCGGGGTGACCTGGATCTGCATCGGGTTGCGCATGAACTCCAGCGCCAGCTGCTTGATGTTCTCTTCGAACGTCGCCGAAAACAGCAGGGTCTGACGGTCCTGGCGCGGCAGCTTGGTCAGGATGCGCTTGATCGACGGCAAGAAGCCCATGTCGAGCATGCGGTCGGCTTCGTCCAGGATCAGTACTTCGATGCCGGACAGGTCCACGCTGCGGCGCTCGATATGGTCGATCAACCGGCCCGGGCAGGCGATCAGCAGGTCCACGCCACGACGCAGCGCATCGAGCTGGTTGCCCATGCCCACGCCGCCGTAGATCACCGCGCTCGGAATGCGCAGGTACTTGCTGTAGCCGCGCAGGCTGTCGTGCACCTGGGTGGCCAGCTCGCGGGTGGGGGTCAGGATCAGCGCGCGCGGCTTGCGCGGGCCGTTGACCGGCTGCGGGGTGGTGCCCAGGTGCTGCAGCAGCGGCAGGCCGAACGCGGCGGTCTTGCCGGTACCGGTCTGTGCGCCAGCCAGCAGGTCATGGCCGGCCAGCACGAGCGGGATCGCCTGCTGCTGGATGGCGGTGGGGGTTTCATAGCCCTGCTCGGCCAATGCGCGCAGCAGGAAGGGCGCCAGGCCCAAGGATTCAAAAGACATCAGGAAGCTCCAAGTAAAGCGTCGCCACCAGGCAGAGCCCGGAGCGCAGACGCATTGCAGATGCAAAAAAGTGAGGCTCGGAGCGTTCCCGTGAACCGCGCTGCGAGATGGTGGAACAACCCAATCAAAGAGCGATGGGTTTGTCGGCACCACGAAAGGCGTCGGGTGGGGCGGGCGAGCGGATCGATCGATCCTGGCCTCGCCGGCGGTCCCTAAGGGAAACGGACGGCCGCATGCAGACCCGGCAAGTGTACGCCCGATTGGCGCGCTGCACAAAACTGTGTGATCGCGGTTGGGGAACGGGTCAGTTGTTTCAGCTGCAACCACCTGGCGCGGCAGGTCGTACAATCGGCACTTCAGCCACAGCCGCAGGACGGTCATGAAGCTAGGTTCCCTGAAGGAAGGCGGCCGCGACGGCTGCTTGATCGTGGTCTCGCGTGACCTGACCAGCGCGGTGCGCGCTACCGGCATCGCGCCGACGCTGCAGCGCGCGCTGGAGGACTGGAGCAACGTGGCGCCGCGGTTGAACGCCCTGGCGGACTCCCTCGACGATGGCAGCGCCGATGGCGTGTTTGCGCTGGACATGCAGGCACTGGCTGCGCCGCTGCCGCGCGCCTACGAGTTCGTCGATGGCAGCGCCTACCTCCCACATGTGGAGCGGGTGCGCCGCGCGCGCAATGCTGAAGTGCCCGAGAGCTTCTACACCGACCCGCTGATGTACCAGGCCACCAGTGCCGGGTTCTACGGCCCGCGCGACGCCATCAAGGTGATCAGCGAAGACCATGGCATCGATCTGGAAGCCGAATTGGTGGTCATCACCGACGATGTGCCGATGGGCGCCTCGCCTGAGCAGGCGGCTGCGCATATCCAGCTGATCGGCCTGGTCAACGATGTTTCTCTGCGCAACCTGATCCCGGCCGAGCTCGCCAAGGGCTTTGGCTTTGTGCAGTCCAAGCCGCGCTCGGCGTTGTCGCCGGTGTTCGTCACCCCCGACGAGCTGGGCGATGCCTGGCGCGACTGCAAGGTCCATCTGCCGCTGGTGACGCACGTCAACGGCGCCTGGTTTGGCGCGCCCGAGGCCGGCCACGACATGCAGTTCGACTTTGCCCAGCTGATTGCCCATGCCGCCAAGACCCGGCCGCTGTCGGCCGGCACCATTGTCGGCTCCGGCACCATCGCCAACCAGGACACATCCCTGGGCGCCTCCTGTTTTGCCGAGCAGCGCGTGGTGGAGACGCTGCGCGATGGCAGCCCGAGCACCCCGTTCATGTCCTTCGGCGATGTAGTGCGCATCGAGATGATGGACGCGCAGGGCCACAGCATCTTCGGGGCGATCGAGCAGCGCGTCGAGCGCCAGCCGCTGCCATGAACCAGATGCCGATGCTCACGCATGCGGCAGGGCAGGGGCAGGCATGAGCGCGCCCCTGGAGCTGTTTTCGTACTGGCGCTCCAGCGCCGCCTACCGCGTACGCATCGGCCTGCAGTTGAAGGCGCTGGCCTATGTCGCGCATCCGGTGCATCTGGTGCGCGATGGCGGCGAGCAACACGCCGCCGCCTACGCGCAACTCAATCCGCAGGAGCTTGTGCCGACCCTGCGGCACGGGCAGCTGGTGATCCCCCAGTCCCTGGCCATCCTCGAATACTTGGACGAGGCGTTTGCGGACGGCGCGCCGCTGTTGCCGGCCAGCGCCGCCGCGCGCGCGCGGGTGCGGGCGCTGGCCCAGGTGATTGCTTGCGATGTGCACCCGCTCAACAACCTGCGCGTTACCCAATTCCTGGAGCACACCTGGGACGTCTCGCCAGCGCAGCGCCATCACTGGACTGCGCACTGGATGCAGCAGGGGTTGGCAGCGCTGGAAACCCATTTGGCTGGCGACGCACAAACCGGGCAGTTCTGCCACGGCGACACGCCGGGCCTGGCCGATTGCGTGCTGGTGCCGCAGCTCTACAACGCGCGCCGGTTCGCCGTGGAGTTGGCGCCGTATCCGACGCTGCAGCGGATCGAACAGGCCTGCCTGGCACTGCCGGCGTTCGATGCGGCACGGCCGGAAACGCAGCCTGACGCGGCAGTGTAGACGCGGGGAGTTGCCGGCCGCATCTGCCCTTCGGACAGCCTCCCGTAATGCGGGGGCGCGCAGAGCGATCGATGCGCGTGCGGCCGCTGATGCTCACGCCGGTCTACTGCAGGGTGCTGATCTGTGGCTTGGCTGCAGGGCCCTTGCCCACCCACCATCGCGGGACACGCCGCAAGTACGTCCTTGTAAGCGCTTACGCGGCATCCATGCCGCGTCAGGTCCCGCGACGGTGGGCGGGCAAGGACCAGTCAAGATGGTCGTTGCGCGTAACTATTCCCAAAGCAACCAGCAGACTTTCTGGTGCGGTGTCCTCGTCGATCGCGGGACCATGTGGCGGCATGGATGCCGCCACTGAGCCTCCACGGAAGGATTCACGGCGTGTCCCGCGAGCGGTGAGGGCACCGCGCCCTCGACCGACCAGGCGTTTTGCTCAGGACTTTTGACTGCATCCGGCAAGATGCGACCAATAAAACCACTGCGCTCACCGCCAGGCAGGCGCACGCTACATTTTGTTGGTCGTTCTAAATAAACCCATGGCTGATCTTCGGCGCCGAGGCCGACTCGTAGTCGGCATACGGATCGTGCTCGCCGGAGCCGCCTTCGGAAAGACGGAATTTCAGCGCCAGGCCGTCGCGCGAGTCAGCCGCGCGCAGCGCTTCCTCCTGCTCGATCTCGCCGGTCTTGACCATCCGGAACAGGCATTGGTCGAAGGTCTGCATGCCTTCTTCCAGCGACTCTTCCATCGCCGCCTTGACCTCGTGCACCTGGCCGCGTCGCAGCAGGTCGCGAATCATCGGCGTGTTGAGCAACACTTCGGTGGCGGGACGGCGGCGTCCGTCCTGGCCCTTGACCAGGCGCTGGGAGACCACCGCACGCAAATTCAGCGCCAGATTCATCAGCACGTTCTTGTGCGCGCTTTCCGGGAAGAAATTGAGAATGCGCTCAATGGTCTGGTCGGCGTTGTTGGAGTGCAGCGTCGCCAGACACAGGTGACCGGTTTCGGCAAACGCAATCGCCGCCTCCATGGTCTCGGCATCCAGTATTTCGCCGATCAGGATCACGTCCGGCGCCTCGCGCATCGCGTTCTTCAGCGCGCTCTGGAAGGTGTGGGTGTCCAGGCCGACTTCGCGCTGGTTCACGATCGACATCTTGTGCTTGTGCAGGTATTCGATCGGGTCCTCGATGGTGAGGATGTGCCCGGTGGTGGTGCTGTTGCGGTGGTCGATCATCGAGGCCAGCGAGGTCGACTTGCCGGAACCGGTCGAACCGACCACCAGCACCAGCCCGCGCGGGGTCATGATGACGTCCTTGAGCACCTGCGGCAGGTTGAGCTCCTCGATGCTCGGGATCCGGCTGCGGATGGCACGGATCACCATGCCCACTTCGCCGCGCTGCTTGAACACGTTCACGCGGAAGCGCCCGGCGTCGGGCAGAGCGATGGCCATGTTGAGTTCCAGCTCGCGCTCGAACTGCGGCACCTGGCCTTCGTCCATCAATGAGTAAGCGATTTTCTTGACCATCCCCGGCGGCAACCCCGTATTGCCGAGCGGGTAAAGCTTGCCTTCGATCTTGATGTACACCGGCGCGCCGGTGGTCAAGAACATGTCCGAGGCATTCTTTTCGGTCATCAGCTTCAGGAAGTAGCCGATATCCATGCGCAATGGTTCCCCAACAAACAGCAGCGTCTCGTTGCAAGTCCGCCGCAGGCTTCCGACAATGGCCGTGCTCGAGACTTCTCGCTACGGCTCCCCTAATGACGGCTAGCTTCGCATACTTGCGGCGATCCCTGTATGGCATCGCCTGTTTCATGGTTCTCTCCGCTCCCGCCGCCGCCCAGGTGGCGCCGGAGCTCACTGCCGCCGAACAGGCCGTGCAACGCGCCACCCAGGCCGATGCCGACCAATACGCCCCTGATCTGGTCAATCTGGCCCGCCAGGAACTGATGCAGGCCCAGCAGGCGCAACTGGACAAGCGCCAGCGCAAGCAGGTGCCACAGATCGCCCTGCGCGCCGCCGCCGATGCCGACCTGGCCAAGGCGCGCAGCGAAGAGGCGGTGGTCAGCGCCCAGCTGGAGCAACGCCGCAAGGAAGTGGCGCAACTGCAGAACAGCCTCAACACCGGGGAGGGCGGCCGATGAAACTGCGCCCCTTCCTCTATATCGGTGTGCTGAGCCTGGCCACGCTGCCGTCGCTGGCGATGGCGGCCAAGGACGACCCGCAGGCCGATGCACTTAATCGGCGCTTGGCCTTGTTGCAGAACGATCCGCAGACCAGTGACCTGGCCCGCTACGAGCGCCTGCAGGCACAGCAGACCGTGGCGGCCCTGGCCGAGGCCAAGCGCCGCGACCGCGAAGAGCTGGTGTTCCTGGCCGACCGCCGGGTCGAGATTGCCGAGCTCACTGCCCGCACCGCGCTGGCCCGGCGCGAGCTGGACCGTCTGGAAGGCACCCGCAACGACTTGCTGATCGAAGCCAGCCGTCGCGATGCCTCCCGCGCCCGGCAGGAGGCCGAACGCCTGCGGGTGCAGGCGCAGATCCAGGCCGAGGAAGCCGAGCGCATGCGCCAGGCGGCCGAGCAGGAAACCCTGGCGCGCCAGGATGCCGAGCTGGCCCTGACCAGCGTGGCCGGCAAGCAGACCGCCAAGCTCAACGCGGCCCAGCAAAAGGCCCTGCAACTCGCCCACGAAGAGGCCGAACTGGTGGCCGGGGCCAAGCTGCCGTCGTCCAAGGTCGATGGCCGCGGCGAAGTGTTCTCGCTCGGCAGCGACGCTTTTGGCGGCAAGACGGCTCTGGCCGGTGCCGGGTCCGGGCAGGCCAAAGCCCTGGCCGAGTACCTGCAGATTGGCAAGAAGGGCCGGGTCACCATCGTCGGCTACGACAGCGACGCGGCAACGGCCAAGAAGCGTGCCGAAGCGCTTCGCGATGCCCTGGTCGCCGGTGGCGTTGCCGCCGCGCGCTTGCAGGTCAGTGGCACCAAGGGCACCGCCAGCAAGTCGCGTGCGGCTGAGGTCGTTGTGCTGCCGTAGGCCAAGTGGTTGAAGTTAAGGTCTTTTAACCAGCGCATGACGCCCGGTTGAACCGCGGTCACTGATTGACGCGGGGAACGGCAAAAGCAGCCGTTTCGGCCTTGAACGCCCCCCGCGACCGGCGTAGGGTCGTACCTCCAGGCAGCAACTCCGCTGCCTGGAAAAGTACGGAGGGCCGGGCCAGTGACGCAGAGGCACGCAGCGACGCAACACGGTGGAATGGTTGTTGGTGGTTCCGCCCATGTGTCGGCCTTTGCAACGCGTTGGTCTTCCATCCCCAAGCTGCGCCCCGTGCCTTTGCTGGCCGGGGCGTTCTTGTTTTAAGTGAAGGAGGTAACGCCATGTTCGAAGGGCAACCGCAGACCGAAATCGACGCATTGATGAAGTCCGATCCCGAGTTCAAGCAGCTCTACCAACGCCACAAGCTCTTGAACAAGAAATGCATGGATGCCGAACTTGGGGTACTCCCCATCGACGACGTGACCTTGGGCCAGATGAAGCGCGAAAAATTGCAGGCCAAGGAAAAACTCACCCGGATGTACGACCAGCTCACGCACTGATCCTTCCCCACCGTTAGAACAAGTTCACCGTCGCGGGCGGTGGCGGCCTCCTCGTCGGCTTGCCACCGTCCGCGTCCTTGTTTTGATCGATGCCTGCATCGCGATGCAGGGCGCTTCAGGCAGTTGAGCACGCTCGTTCATAGGCGGGCACGATCCTTTCCCGCCTGAATGAGCATTCCCCGGCCGTTCGTCGGATAATGACCGGTCTAGCCCGCGCGGCGCAGCGACGATATCCCGATGGCGATTCATTCCTCCGTACTCGAACTGATTGGCAACACGCCGATCGTCAAGGCCCAGCGCCTGGACACCGGCGTCTGCGAGCTGTTCCTCAAGCTGGAGGCGAACAATCCCGGCGGATCGATCAAGGATCGTATCGGCTTGTCGATGATCGAAGCAGCCGAGCAGCGCGGCGATCTCAAGCCTGGCGCAACCCTGGTGGAAGGTACCGCCGGCAATACCGGCCTGGGCCTGGCCCTGGTGGCGCAGCAGAAGGGCTACCAGCTGATCCTGGTGGTGCCGGACAAGATGAGCCGCGAGAAGATCTTCAATCTCAAGGCCATGGGCGCCAACGTGGTGCTGACCCGCTCGGACGTGGCCAAGGGCCACCCGGAGTACTACCAGGACCTGGCCGCCAAGATCGCTGCCGAAACCCCCGGCGCCTACTTCATCAATCAGTTCGGCAACCCGGACAACCCGGCTGCGCACGAATTCGGCACCGGCCCGGAAATCCTGGCGCAGATGGACGGCCAGCTGGATGCCATCGTGTTCGGCTGCGGCAGCTCCGGCACCATGACCGGCCTGTCGCGCGCCTTCGCCACCGCCTCGCCGCAGACCGAGCTGGTGCTGGCCGACCCGGTGGGCTCGATCCTGACCCAGTACATCGAAGAGGGGACGGTCAGCGAAAAGTCCGGCAGCTGGCTGGTCGAAGGCATCGGCGAAGATTTTCTGCCGGATATCTCCGACTTCACCCGCGTCAAGAAGGCGTATTCGATCAGCGACGCGGAAAGCTTCCACACCGCCCGCGAGTTGCTGGCCAAAGAAGGCATCCTCGGCGGCTCGTCCACCGGCACCTTGCTGGCCGCCGCGCTGAAGTATTGCCGCGAGCAGACCACGCCCAAGCGCGTGCTGGTGTTCGTCTGCGATACCGGCAACAAGTACCTGTCGAAGATGTACAACGACTACTGGATGCTGGACAACGGTTTTCTGGAGCGCCCGCAGCACGGTGACCTGCGCGACCTGATCCTGCGCCCGTACAACAAGCGCGACACCGTGGTGGTGGGCCCCAAGGACCTGCTGACCACCGCCTATCAGCGCATGAAGCTGTACGACGTCTCGCAGTTGCCGGTGATCGACGACGGCGAGCTGGTCGGCATCGTCGACGAGAGCGACGTGCTGCTGCATGTGTACGGCGATGAAGCGCGCTTCCGCGACCCGATCTCCACCGCCATGGTCAGCAAGCTCGATCGCCTGGATGTCGCATCGCCGATCGAAGCGCTGCTGCCGGTGTTCGACCGCGGCCAGGTCGCCATCGTCATGGACGGCAACCAGTTCCTGGGCTTGATCACCCGTATCGACCTGCTCAACTACCTGCGCCGCCGCGTGCAGTGACCCCCGTGCAGCCGCGCGTTTCGATGAGACGCGCGGCACGGGCCATTCAGACCCGCTTGTTACAATCGCCCACTTTTTCCGGGAACCTCCATGTCCAACCGCACCACTCATAGCCATGACGGCGAGCGCGCGCTGTCGCTTGCAACGCTGGCGATCCATGGAGGGCAGTCGCCGGATCCCAGCACCGGCGCGGTGATGCCGCCGATCTACGCCACGTCCACGTACGCACAATCCAGCCCCGGCGAACACCAGGGTTTTGAGTATTCGCGCACGCACAACCCGACGCGTTTTGCTTACGAGCGCTGCGTGGCCGCACTGGAAGGCGGCACGCGCGCATTCGCGTTCGCCTCCGGCATGGCCGCCACGTCCACGGTGATGGAGCTGCTGGATGCCGACAGCCACGTCGTGGCGATGGACGACCTGTACGGCGGCACCTTCCGCCTGTTCGAGCGCGTGCGCCGCCGCACCGCGGGCCTGGATTTCAGCTTCGTCGACCTGACCGACCCGGCCGCGTTCGAAGCGGCGATCCGTCCCGACACCAAGATGGTTTGGATCGAAACCCCGACCAACCCGATGCTCAAGCTGGTCGACATCGCCGCCATTGCGACCATCGCACGCAAGCACGGCCTGCTGATCGTGGTCGACAACACCTTCGCCTCGCCGATGCTGCAGCGCCCGCTCAGCCTGGGCGCCGACATCGTCGTGCATTCGGCCACCAAGTACCTCAACGGCCACTCCGACATGGTCGGCGGCATCGCGGTGGTCGGCGACAACGCCGAACTCGCCGAACAGATGGCCTTCCTGCAGAACTCCATTGGCGGCGTGCAAGGCCCGTTCGACAGCTTCCTCGCCCTGCGTGGCCTCAAGACCTTGCCGCTGCGCATGCGCGCGCATTGCGACAACGCCCTGGCGCTGGCGCAATGGCTGGAAACACATCCCGCGATCGAAAAGGTGATCTATCCCGGCTTGGCCTCGCACCCGCAGCACGCCCTGGCGCAACGGCAGATGTCCGGCTTCGGCGGCATCGTCTCGATCGTGCTCAAAGGCGGGTTTGAGGCAGCCAAGCGCTTCTGCGAAAAGACCGAACTGTTCACCCTGGCCGAATCGCTCGGCGGCGTGGAGAGCCTGGTCAACCATCCCGCGGTCATGACACACGCCTCCATCCCGGTGGACCGCCGCGAGCAGCTGGGCATCAGCGATGCGTTGGTGCGGTTGAGCGTGGGGGTTGAGGATGTGGAGGATTTGCGTGGGGATCTGTCGGCAGCACTGGCTTGAGTGGCAATGCGTCGATGATGTCGCATAGGACATATGCTCAAGGCAGAACGTCAATGATATGTGTAGTTTTGCAGATAGGAGTTTTTTGTGACTGAAATTGCTGTGGGCAGCGTAAGTCCGTTCGCATTGCTGAAAAGCCTTGTCGCCAAGAAAAGCTTGGTCATCGCTCTGGCAAAGCGTGATGTTGTTGGTCGATATCGTGGATCCTTTTTGGGATTAATGTGGTCGTTCTTTTTTCCATTAATGATGCTGGCGGTGTACACCTTTGTTTTCTCGGTGGTGTTCGGCGCCCGCTGGCAAGGTGGAACCGGGTCAAAGACTGAGTTTGCGTTGGTGTTGTTCACAGGCTTGCTCGCTTTCAATTTTTTTGCGGAATGTCTAGGGCGAGCGCCGACGATGATTGTCGGTAATGCCAATTATGTGAAGAAGGTTGTTTTTCCGCTTGAGATCCTTGCGGTAGTGAATGTCTTGTCCGCAGGGTTTCATATGCTGATTAGCATGACGGTCTGGTTGTGTTTTTATTTAGTGCTATTTGGCCTTCCGTCTTGGGAGATAATTTGGACGCCGGTAGCTCTGCTTCCTTTGGTTTTCATTACGCTTGGTTTAACTTGGTTTCTTGGGTCGATCGGCGTTTACATGCGTGACGTTTCCCAGGTGGTGGGTGTATTGATTACGGTCCTAATGTTTATGTCTCCTATATTTTACTCTGTTGCAGCTATGCCGGAAAAATATAGGCCTTTCATCCTGGCCAATCCTCTGACACTGGTCGTGGAACAGGTTCGAGCTGTGATGATCTGGAGGGGAGGCATTAACTGGCAATTGTGGAGCTGGTTCGTGCCGGCTACGATAATTTTTGCTTGGTTAGGCTATGCGTGGTTCCAGAAGACCAGGAAGGGGTTTGCTGATGTCCTCTGACATGCCAGTCATAGAGGTTGATAATCTCAGTAAGTCATACTTCATCTATGACACGCCGCGGGATCGACTCAAACAATTCTTGTTGCCGCGACTTCGGCGGCTGCTCGGGTTATCTGCGCGTGGCTATTACACGGATTTTCATGCCCTTGAGTCGGTGAATTTCAAGGTCGGTCGCGGAGAGACAGTTGGCATCATTGGTCGTAACGGGTGCGGGAAATCCACGCTCCTTCAGATGGTGTGCGGAACTCTGACTCCAACGCAGGGTAAAATTGTCACGCGCGGACGAATTGCTGCACTGCTGGAACTAGGGTCAGGATTTAATCCGGATTTTACCGGTCGAGAAAATGTCTATCTCAATGCAGCAATTCTCGGCTTAAGTCCGAAAGAAATTGATGCGCGGTATTCGGATATTGAAAAATTTGCCGACATAGGGCGTTTTATTGATCAGCCGATTAAGACTTACTCAAGTGGTATGGTGGTCAGGTTGGCTTTCGCTACAGCCATCCACGTGGATCCGGATATTCTGGTTGTTGATGAGGCGCTGTCGGTAGGAGATACGGCCTTTCAGCAGAAGTGTCTAAATCGGATAAGAAGTATGCAGCGAGAAGGTGTCTCGATCCTTTTGGTGACACACTCAGCCAATGCGCTTATCGAATACTGCGATCGCGGAATCTATCTTCGTCGCGGCAAGATGGTCATGGATGGCGCATGTCGCGATGTAGTTAAGGTTTATGCTGATGACGTAGTTGCCGAAGAGGGGGGGATTACCTTCGACCTTCCGGCCGATGTGGGCACGAGCGCGGAAGAACGGTTTGAACACGATTTAAGCAATCGTGCAGGTGGGGAGGGGGTGTCTAGAATCTCCATTCAGTCGGTAGCGCTTTGCGACGAGCAAGGCGCTGCAGTTGCTGCGGTCAACCAAGATGACTGGCTCCATGTCAAAGTCAGGGTAAAGGTGGACGAGCAGGTAGAGATGCCTTGCTTCGGCGTTCAGATCACTAGTACCGATGGCATTGCGCTATGGAGCGCCACCACTCAGTCGATGAATGTGCAAGTTGATGCAATGCTGCCTGGCATCTATGAGGTTAATTGGGCACTAAAGGCGAATTTCTCGGGCAATCGATACATCTTGGCCATAGGTGTCGGCCTAATCGAGAACGGCGAATATAGACGCACGCACAGGCTGCCATATGCAGGTCACTTTGACGTAGTCTCCGAGCCAATGGGTGGGGCAGGTTGGCTAGCCCCGCAGCCGCGCGTGCAGGTCGCCACGCTGTGACATTGAAATTTTTATAGGTAAGCGCATGACGTCTGTAGTTAAAGTTATCGTATGTGGTTGGTATGGGGCAGGAAATGTGGGCGACGAGCTGTTGCTTTCAACGTTCCGTGACTGGGTGCGTGAAGCCAATGGCGAAGTGGTCGCCATTAGCCTGGATCCCGCTTACACGAGTAAGTTATTAGGTATCGATGCTGTTGATATCGCTGATGTTGAAGGCCTTGCAAGAGAGTTTTCCAATGCGGACCTCTTTGTACTCGGTGGCGGAGGTTTGTTTCAGACGTATCAGCCGCTCACGATTACAGGAATGTACGATTTCAATAAGCCGGATGTGGCGACGTACGCAAGGCTGCTTATGCTTGCGCGCCAGTTCGGTATGCGCACTCTTGCATGCGCGCAAGGCGTGGGGCCGATCGAACAGGCCGAATCTCGTTCTCTCCTTTCAGAAGTGTTTTCGCTAACCGATCAGATTTCGGTTCGCGATGACGGCTCTAAGAAATTGCTTGCCGACTTAGGGGTAAATCTTGTTCCCGTAGTCGCGCCAGACCCGATCTGGGCTCTGCCAATGACATTGCCAACGGCTGGCAAGCCGCCTGCACGTGGCATTCGAGTTGGTGTAGTCATGCGGCCTTGGGAGCCCGTATCTGGTTGGCAGTCAAAATTTGTAGATTCAGTTCGCGCCACGCTGCTGGATCAAGAGGTTACTTTGGTGTGGCTGCCATATCAGAGTCGCTCTGTGCCTGGTAGATCTAGCTCGGATGTCCACTTTATCCAGACATTGTCGGGCGCGGTGGGGTCTGGTGTTACGCATGAGGTCGTGAGTATTAATTCGCCCAACGATGCAATAGAGGCGATGCGCGATTGCCATGCGCTTATCAGCATGCGTCTGCATGCGCAGATAGTGGGATTGCAAATGCAACTTCCCACGCTGTGCATTGAATACGATCCAAAACTCAGCGCGGCTTCTGAGCAGGCCGGCGTCCCTGTAGACCATCGGTTGCAGCTCACCGACCAGCCTGATAGATGGAGTCATGTGTTCTGCCAGTGGTGGAAATCGGCTGAAAGAGGTGAGCCTACGGTTTCAATTGATCGCTTGTTATTGCTTAGGCAAGGGGCTGAAGCGCATCGGCGAGTTTTGCATGAAAGCATGCGTGACGTGCCGCGGGACAGGCGTTGGCATGGCGAGCGATTTGACTGGCTCGGCTGGTGGAGTCAGCAGCGGCACCAACGCTTGCTTGATGTACTAGATCAGCAGAATAGGGGCCTGATCCAGCTACATGCTGAGCAGGAAAATGTGAGGGCCGAGCAGTTTCAATCCCAGCAAATCAGCTTTTCGGGCGCGCTCAAGGCGCTTGAGCGACAGCTTGAGCAAAAGCAACATGTGCTCAGTCGCCTCCACTTCGAACTGATGGAAATTGGTCGTTGTGCCGAGGTTTCGCCGGCCCAACTCCATATGGAGGGGGAGCTAGACCCGTTCGAGCTATGGATCGCATCGACGTCATCCTCGATACGGAATGCGTTGGAGAGTTCGCGTACTGAATGTGCTGCCAGCGAACAAACAATTGCCGCCTTGAAGGTCGAGTTGGAAATCGAGGCAGGCCGTATGCGCACTGCCGAACTTCAACTAAGAAAAGCTCTTGATGAGGCTGCAGCGCTGCGCCAGTCCTCGTCTTGGCGTGTTACAAGGCCGCTACGTTCATTGAGCCGCTTCCTGCGTTCGCCTAGAGCGGAATGGAACGAACTGCGGCGTATGCGACGTGCGCCCCAGATCGATCAGCCAACGGGTCCTGTGGCAGCAGCTGCTATGTCTTTGGACGTTAGCTGGGCTGAGTTCTCTGAGCGCGTGCTGTCTCGTCGCGAAACATTCAGGGGAGTGTTCATTCAAGAACTAGTCATTGATTGGGATGTGCCACTGTATCAGCGTCCTCAGCACGTGTCAGCAGCAATGGCCCGGCTAGGGTATTTAGTGATTTACCGCACTGATAATTGGGCTGGTGACAATGTCGATGGTTTTCGCGAGGTGCTACCAAATCTTTGGCTGACTAATAGTCAGGAGGTAGACCGTATCACTGGGGCGGTTCGATCACTATACAGTACAGCTTACGCCCATACGCCGGAACGATTTGCTGCGCTGGGCCGGTCCAATGTGATCATGTACGAGTACATCGATCATATTGACCCCCAAATCAGCGGCGAGCCGGAAAATATCGCGCGTTTGGTCAATCTTAAGAACTGGGCGTTCGGCGGCGGGGCAGATGTCGTGGTTGCGTCTGCTGCAGCGCTTGCAAAGGAAGCCGTCGATGCGGTCGGTACATCACGTGTGATCGTGGCGCAAAATGGTGTGGACACGCTCCATTACCGAAACCCTTCGCATCTGCAAACTAAGTTACCTGATGCGCTGAGCTTGTTTCGGGAAAAGTACAAAAGCGTCGTGGGATACTTCGGAGCGCTTGCGCCTTGGTTGTGGTATGAAGGCATAGATGAGCTGGTTAAATTGCGTACCGACTGCGGTTTTGTGTTTATCGGGCCGGATTATTACGGCGGCGCGCAGCGGTTGCCGCAGTACGAAAATGTCCTTTATCTAGGTGCGGTTAATTACAAGATATTGCCAGCTTACGCGAAGACTTTCGACGTTTGTTTCATTCCTTTTGAGAAAGGTGAAATCGCAAGAACGACGTCGCCTTTGAAGCTTTTTGAGTACTTTGCGTTGGAAAAGCCGGTCGTCGTAACAGAGTGGATGGATGAATGTGTAGCTCACCCGGAGGTCTACCGTGGCGGTTCCGTGGGAGGGTTGAGCGAAGCGATCAATCAGGCGTTGGCAGAAAAAGATAACGCGGCGCTCCGGAAGCGACTGGCGCAAATGGCAGATGAGAATAGTTGGGAGAGTCGAGCACAGGCCATGGCTGCCGCATTCAACCTAGTGCGTAAATGAAATTCGCGTGACGTGCGCCGGAAATTTCGGCGCACGTTAGTCCAATTACAGAATAAAGCAGGCTATGCGATTCGTGAATGCGGCAAATTCTGAAAGAGGCCGGATAATGCGCATTTTGGTCTGTGCGCACGACTACTGGCCCAATCCATCTCCGCAAGCGCTTCGAATCACCCGACTGACGGAGGAACTTGCCAGGCGTGGACATGACATCAGAGTATTGACGCGCACGGTTGCATCTGGGTCCATGACCGGGAGTCCAGACCTTCGCGGAGTCACTATTCTCAGGACTTCGCCGGGTAAGCTGGAATCTACAATCGATCGCATTTCTGCTCGTCGTAGGGCTGTGCTGCCTGTTGAAAATCCTGACAAGGTCAGACGCGAAGGTGAGTTTTTTGCATCGAATGGACTGAATTGGAAGGGGCGCTTGATTGAACGTGTTAGGCGATTCGCTGACTTTTTTTGGTTTCCCGATGGGAGGTCAGCATGGTGCGCTGGTGCTCTCATCGAGGGAAGACGTCAGTTGCTCTGGAAGCCGGATCTCATTTTGGTATCGCATGAGCCCGCGGCCAGTGTTAGGGTGGGTTTGGAGATTTCAAGAATGTCGGGCATTCCGTTAGTCGCGGAACTGGGAGATCCAATCTGTGCGCCCTACACACCTAAATTTTGGCGGCGTCGTGCATTCAAGCTAGAACAAGAAGTTTGTGGACATGCACGCGCGGTGGTAATCACATCAGAGGCAACCGCGCGATTGCTGGCTTGTAGGCATGGCCAGGCAGAGAAGTATCACCTGATTCCGCAGGGGTTCGCGTTGGCTGCCCTGAACTCAGCCCGCAGACACGCGCGCGGTGCTGGGGTGCATTTGGTCTACACAGGGCGCTTCTACCCATTTCGCGACCCGAGTAACCTGGTTAGCGCGGTGCTGCGAGTGCCTGGATGTCGGTTAACTGTGGCCGGTCCAGCATTACCTGCTTCTGTCCTCTCCAGCTTTCAAGAACATCCCGATAGCTTGCATTATATCGGGCAGCTTTCCCAATCTGCCGCGGTTGCCCTGCAGCTGGACGCGGACATGCTTGTCAGCATCGGTAATGCTGGTATGACGCAGGTTCCCGGAAAGCTGATGGAATACCTTGGTACAGGACGGCCTGTTTTTCATGTGCAACCCGACGTGATGGACGCGGGCGCAGAAATAGTCAGGCGGGAAAAGTGCGGCTTTGTCACTCAGGATGACGTGGCATCCATTGCCAGCGCTCTTGAGGAGCTATCTGTGTTGAAGCAACGAGGTCAGTTGGAAGCCGGTTTGAGGTTGGGGCCAGAGGTCTTTCAAGAGTATCGATGGGACCAGCTCGCGCTGAAATTTGAGGATGTGTGTGTCAACAGTTTAGCTAACCTCTGAATAATAGAATACAGATGCGAGACCCTAACAGCCCGCGCTAGAAAGCGGTCTGATCAATGCGATCGGAGGATGAGGCAAACCACATCGGTCGTGCTGTCGCCGTCTTAGAGCCATTACAGAGCGACTGAAAGGACTTTTTAGAGATCACTAACTGAACAGAAGGCTTCAGGTGTGACTAATTCAGTGATAGAATTTATGAAGGCAGACTCTACGCTGCCTAAATTCTAATCTCGGCACCGGTCAAGGTAAAAAGATGCAAGGAAATGCAACGGATCGCTATCGTCGTGATATCGACGGACTCAGAGCCTTGGCAGTGCTGGCGGTGGTGATTTATCACTTTGAGAAAAGTGTACTCCCCGGGGGGTTTGTAGGGGTCGACATATTCTTTGTTATTTCGGGATATTTGATCACTGGCATTATATACAGGGATTGGCGTGATTTCAAAATTCTAGATTTCTATTCCCGTCGGATTCGGCGAATATTGCCGGCAGCCACCTTTGTAGCAGGAAGTACATTGGTCTTTGGCTATTTTTTTCTGTTGCCCGCAGACGTCGTAGGGCTTTCGGAGTCGGTTGCGGCCACTCTTTTGTATTCCGCAAACGTTTATTTTTGGCTGTTCCTAGATAATAGCTATTTCGCCGCATCCTCGGAAACAGTCCCTTTGTTACACATGTGGTCATTGGGGGTTGAAGAGCAATTTTACTTGGTGCAGCCTGTATTGATGCTTCTCCTTCTGAGGATAGGAGGAAAGAGGCTAGTTGTTATTACATGTGGATTTGTGGCACTAGTTTCATTTTTAGTAGGCGAATTCTACATTGCGAGGGATCCTTCATTTGCCTATTACATGCTCCCTGCCCGATGCGGTGAATTCCTGATAGGTAGCCTCCTTTTTTTCTGGCAAGACTGGCGACATAAAGAATCCACCACGATATCGAATGCCTTGGGTTTTGTCGGATTTATTCTCTTGGCAGGGGCTGTGTTTAATCTCAAGGAAACTAACGGATTTCCAGGTTTTGTTGCGCTTTTCCCAACGATCGGCGCCGCATTACTGATTGCGTCGGGGGCAAACTCAACAAGCTGGACATCATGCCTGTTTTCAGGATCTATTTTTCGATATATAGGATTACGTTCTTATTCATTGTACTTGTGGCATTGGCCGGTACTTGCGCTGTGGCGTTATGCATATGGCGAATTGACAACCGGGGGTGTCGTCATTTGCGTAGGTGTTACACTGATCCTAACGGAGTTCTCTTATCAGTTGATCGAGACTCCCTTCCGACACCTTTACCTCATGAAAAGGATTAAGAGTACGTACATCCCAATTGTGAGCGGTTGTCTCGTCCTTGGGTGTGCTTTATTTTTGATTAATAGCAACGGGCTTTTGCCCACGAAAAGCAATAAAGCTTACATGTCGCGCTTGGAGCTATTGAGCTACGATACAAAACCAGCATACGAATTCTACTATAATTGCCAAATGTCCAGTTACGACCCTACCTTATGGTCGAAGAAAGAATGTGTACTAGGGGACTTGGAGAAATCTCCCAATACATTGCTGTGGGGCGATTCTAATGCCGCTCACTACATTGGCTATCTGGATGCCATTGCTGGAAAATACAATTTTTCGTTCAGGAATATTTCTCTCTCGGCATGTCCACCTCTAAAAGGCAACTTAAACGGGTTGGTGCCGGCAACGCTCATTGAATCATGCGAAAAATTTAATGCAGAGGCATTGAGAGCATCCAAGGCGTACAAGCATGTTATCATCGGTGCAAGTTGGGAGTCCTACGCGAGTTTCAAAGGCGAGGAGAGATTCGAAAGCACCATAAAGGAACTTGCGGAGGCTGGGGTCAATGTGGTTATCGCATTGAAAATACCGGTTTTTAATGATCTGGAGCGCATGTGTGAATCGAAGAGTTTACGGATTCCACTGATGAATTGCGCGGGTAGGATGACTTATCGAGACCTGGGTGAGACGGAAGTCAATAAAAAGCTGATGCGGCTGGCCAGCAAGTATCCTAATGTTTCTTTTTTTAGCGTGCGAAATCAGATATGCATAGACGGATCGTGTTCAGCATTGAAGAGCGCTAAACTGATTTATTTTGATCGCGGGCATCTCAGTATGGTGGGGTCGCGAGCCTTAGGTTTAGCAGCGATAGAGGAGGAAAAGGTCCCAGTCAGCATCATGCGGCTTGGCGACTAGGGTAATCCCCCGGCTTTTAAGGTTCGCCAAAATTGGAGCTACGCGGCTATTGCCAATTTCATTACCTGGGTGATGCCGCCGAGCGCCATGTTGGGGCGCTCATGGTTTACGTCCATAGCCAGCGCGTGGCCTTGTGCTGAACCTGCTCGATGGTGTCGAACAACGTTGTGGCCAGCCAAGCGTAGCGGACGGTGCGGTTGTAACGTTCGACGCAGGCATTTTGCTGCGGTTTTCCCGGCTGGATGTGCTCGATCCGAATGCCGCGCTGCTGTGCCCAAGCTAGCAGCGCGCCGCTGATGTACTCCGAGCCGTTGTCGCAGCGAATGGCGTTTGGCTTGCCGCGCCAGTCGATGATCTGCTCCAAAGAGCGGATCACCTGGGCCGATGGCAGCGACAGATCGACCTCGATGCCCAGACCCTCGCGATTGAAGTCGTCGAGCACGTTGAATAACCGGGAGCTGCGACCATCAGCCAACTGGTCGTGCATGAAGTCCATCGACTAGGCCTGGTTGATCGTCTCCGGCACCGCCAACGGCTCTGGCCGTTCGCGTACCAGACGCTTCTTCGGCTTGATCCGCAGGTTCAACTCCAGCTCCCGATAGATTCGGTACACCCGCTTGTGGTTCCAGCCAAAGCCCTTCACGTTGCGCAGGTGCAGAAAGCATAGGCCGAACCCCCATTCACGATAGGTCGTGGTCAACCGGACAAGCCATCGGCAATCTGGACGTTCTCCTCGCTGGCCTTGGCTTGGTAGCGGTAGCAGGTCTGGCTGACCTCAAACGCCTGGCAGGCGCGCCGGATGCTCATCGCCTAGTTCGCCACCGCCCATCGGGCCATTTCCCGGCATTGAGATGGCCTCACCATTTTTTTGCCATCGCCTCACGAAGGACTTCGGCAGTCATTTGCGATTCGGCGTACATCTTCTTCAGGCGCCGGTTCTCATCCTGCAGCCCCTTGAGCTGGACATCAGCGACGCATCCATGCCGCCGAACTCGCTGCGCCACTTATAGAACGTTGCCGAGCTGATGCCGTGTTCCCGTCACAACTCCGGCACGGGCTGCCGGCCTCGGCCTGCTTGAGGACGGCGATGATCTGGCTGTCGGTGAAACGGGATGTCTTCATGGAACCTCCTCAGAAAAAGGGTACGAGAAAATTCCACTTCTGGCGTCAGCTAACCTGTGGGGGGATTACCGAGTCGACAGCAAAGGGCCTATTTCCAGGACTCCCGTTAGCTCCAGGGGGCTCAAGGCATCCGCATGAATTCGCGAAGATCCTAAAGATTGAAGGCTCTGGTCAAGAAGACTGCCATTTCCTCGCGCGTCACTGTTCGCTCTGGGCAATACTGGCGTGGGTTTGTCTCGCATCCTCCAGTAATCCCCTCACGGCTGAATGCCTCGATCCAGGCCGCTGACCAGTAAGTGGTCGCGACGTCGGCGAAAATTCCCGTGGCCGGTGATGGTTGATAGTTGCGTCCATACTTTGCCCGCAAAACAAGAACGGCCATTTCAGCTCTGGTGAGTTTGCGAAGTGGGCAAAACTGCAGTGGCGCTACGCTACATCCGCTGGCAATGCCGTCTGCGGCTAAGCGCTCGATCCAGTTCGCGGCCCAAAAATTGGCGGGAACGTCCGCGAAGATACCCGTGGCGCCCGATGGCGTGAAGTCTCTTCCGTAGGCCGATCTAAGCAGAAATATTGCCGTCTGATCACGGGTAATTTCTGAGGTAGGGCAAAACTGCAGCGGACTGCTACTGCAGCCGCCCGTGATCCCGGCTTGATAGAGCCGGGTAATCGAGTCAAGGGCCCAGTAGTTCGTGGCCACATCGTTGAAGATGCTCTTGGGAGATCTGAATCCAGCGATGGTGTTGACCGTTTGGCGCATGCTCCGGGCATTGTCTGCGGTCGAGGAGCCACAGGCGAAGCCATCGCAAACAGCGGTTGGATCGGAAAAGCCCGGAGCTTCTCGCTGACCGGGATCGCCGTACGCCATGATGGTGTAGAAGTTTCCGTTGGCGTTATCGGTCTTGTAGCCGTAAGAATAGGCGAATGCACCCGGAAAGCTGGAGTTTCCGATGTCATGCGCAGAACCTAGGTTATGCCCGATTTCATGTGCCAAGGTGCGATCCAGGCAATAGCTGCTTCCGCCTGCATCCACGCCGTCACTTACGACAGAAAATCCAAGGCTATCTGAAGACTGTGTCACCGGGCCCAGGTTGGAGCCGATAACGTACGCAACTCCGCAGCCTCCCTGAGACACTGAAAACGGTCGTAGCAGGGTGACCAGATCCGCGCCGTAGGTATCGCGCATGGCCTTGAACTCGGACAGCAGCACACCCCCTGTTGCCAATGCATACAATGCATCGCTATTGGTGTTCTGGAGCGGATAGAAGACCTTAACTGCGCGGGTCAGTCGAATTTGTGCATTGATCTGGCTATTGTCGAACGCAGCATTCGCTAGGGCGATCAGCTGGCGGACACGCGTCTGCGCCGCAGATTCACTGCCGTAAGTGGTCACAAAGCCGTCGTTATAGCCGACCAGTAAATCGATGATCGCGGTGTTGGCGGCTAGGTCCATCGCCACAGCATTGCCCTTGGCAGCAGGGTTGGCGCTGGCGCTCTTGGCTGCAGCCACCTTGGCAGATGCTATCTGCAGCAGCTGTCCCTGCGGGGGGAGAATGGCGTCGTCACGGTGAGTTTCATCGGCAGTGAAGTCCGTGGTGGGATCTTCTTCAATGACCCAGGTGTCCTTACCATCGGAATGGATGCGTAGCGTTGGCCTGCTGCCATCACCCATGATGCGACCGAATGTTGCCTGCGGTCCAAAGGTGATAACTGCCTGCTGATTTCCCGTATTACCAACCCACGTCCAGTTGCCGTCCGGATAGTCACTGCTTTTCCGGTGGACAAGCGTCATCGTTGTACCGTCCGGGAGGGGAATGCTCAAGGTGCCGGACGTGCGAGACGTCAGCGCGGCATTCTCGTCCAGTGTTATCTTGTGCCAGACGCCGTCGATCTTATGGATGGGTGCCACGGTGTCGTCGTAACGGATCAGGCTTGTAGGCGCAGCGCTGGCGGTTGATTGCGCTGCGGCGGTCTTCATCGGCAAAGATGCGGTCGACGATGCCGCCGCCTTAAGTGCTGAGTGTGTTACCGCCGCATTTGTATGGGTAGCGGCAGGCTTGGCATCGTCGGCCTGGCTGCTACAGCCAGCAAACACGGCGCAGAGCGCCAAAGCGGCGCTAGTGATTTTCCATTGCATTGTGGTGTTCCCCCTGATTGCTGACGCGAATGAGGGCAGCGATCCACGCTGCCCCCTTGACTCTTAACTTTCAGAAATGACTTTGGCGATTCTGCTGGAGGCCAGCCCATCGCCGTAAGGATTGTGAGCCATCGACATCGCTTCGTAGGTTGCGGCGTCATCCAGAAGTTTGAAGGCTTCGGACACGATGGCATCGCGGCTGGTCCCCACCAGTTTGACGGTGCCCGCGTCGACTGCTTCTGGACGCTCTGTCGTGTCCCGCATGACCAGCACTGGCTTGCCAAGAGAGGGCGCTTCTTCTTGGATCCCGCCCGAATCCGTCAGGATGATGTAGGAGCGCGACATCAAGTAGACGAACGGCAGATAATCAAGCGGTTCAATGAGATACACGTTCTCAGTTCCCGCCAGGATACGATTGACGGGCTCTTGCACGTTTGGATTCAGGTGCACGGGATACACGATCTGCACGTCGCCACGATCAGCCAATGCTTTGAGTGCATGACAAATCTGCTCGAAGCCCTGGCCGAAGTTTTCTCGACGGTGTCCGGTGACGAGGATCAGCCGCTTTGATGGGTCAAGGAACGGGAAGTTCGCAGCCAGGCTGCTCTTCAATTGCAAGTCGGCATCGATCTTTGCAACCACGCTGATCAGCGCATCAATGACGGTATTGCCGGTGACGTGGACCGATGCAGGAGAAATGCCCTCCGCGAGAAGGTTTGACTGCGAAAGAGACGTGGGTGCGAAGTGGATCGCGGCCAATGGTGCCGTCAATCTGCGGTTGGCTTCTTCCGGCCAGGGGGAATACATGTCCCCGGTGCGCAGGCCCGCTTCGACATGGCCGATTGCCACGCGGTTGTAGTAGGCGGCAAGCGCCGTCGCAAACGTCGTGCTTGTGTCGCCGTGGACCAAGATCAGATCAGGCTTGACCCTTGCGATGATGTCACTCATGCCAACGAGGATGCGCGCACTGAGTTCAGGCAGACCCTGCCCCGGCTGCATAACATTGAGGTCTTCGTCCGGAGTGATGCGAAACAGCTCAAGGACCTGATCCAGCATCTGCCGGTGTTGGGCCGTCACTGCAACAACGGTCTGGATTCCCGCGGTGCTTCTCAGCGCGTCGACAACCGGTGCCATCTTGATCGCTTCGGGACGTGTCCCGAAGACGACCATGACCTTCTTGAAACTCATTCAAATCGCTCCTTTATACGTATCGCTATGGCTGCAGCAGCGGCGAGGAAATCCGATCTCGCCAGCGCGGTTATAGGCTTTCCGCGATCTGTGGCAACAAGGTGAACAGATCTCCAACCAGGCCGATATCTGCAATCTCGAAGATGGGGGATTCCGGATCCTTGTTGATCGCCACTATGGTTCCCGCATCCTTGATACCGGTCAGGTGCTGGATCGCACCGCTGATGCCCACTGCAACATACAGTTCAGGGGCAATGATCTTGCCGGTTTGACCCACCTGCAATTCATTGGGAACGTAACCCGCGTCCACTGCCGCGCGCGATGCTCCGACTGCCGCTCCAAGCTTATCGGCAAGCTGATACACAATCTTGAAGTTTTCTTCAGAGCCGACACCGCGTCCACCGGACACAACCCGCTTGGCACTTTGAAGGTCGGGTCGATCGGATGTCCCGGCGGCCAGTTCGATGAAGCGGGTATGGGTCGGCAGGATAACATCGATCCTAACTGCCTCCACAGCCGCGCTGGCACCGGTAGCTGCTTCAGGCCACGAGGCGCTCCGCACGGTCGCAACCACGATCTGGTCGGTCGGAGCCTTCACGGTGATGATGGCATTGCCGGCGTAGATCGGCCGCTTGAAGGTGTAGGCATCTTCGACCGTCATCAGGTCGGAGATCTGGTTCACGCCCAGCAGCGCAGCCACGACCGGCATCAGGTCTTTACCGAAGGTGGTGGAGGGGCCGAAGACGTGGGTGTAACCCTGACCGGCCAGCTGCGCGATCTGGGGTCCAAGCACCTGAGCAAGCGCGTGTTCGTTGGCGGCGTTGGCCACCGTCAGCACGCGTGCAACGCCCTCCAGCTGTGCGGCTTGGGCCGCCACGGCTGTAGGATCGGCCGCCAGCACGACCACGTCGATCGACTCGGTCGAGACGGCCAGGGCGGCGCTCAGGGTTTTGGCGGTGGCCGCATTGAGCTGGCCGTTGAGGTGTTCGGCGACGACAAGAATCTTGGCCATTACAGCAACCCCTTCTGCTTGAGTGCAGCCACCAGTTCGGCGGCGTCCTTGACCATCACGCCTCGGCTGCGCTTGGATGGCGCGGCGTAGTGGGTGGTGGTCAGGCTGTCATGCGCGTCGACGCCCAGAGCGGCAAAGGCTAGCGTTTCCAAGGGCTTGCTCTTGGCCTTCATGATGTCGGGCAGCTTGATGAAGCGCGGCTCGTTCAGGCGCAGATCGGTAGTGATCACCGCCGGCAGGTCCACCTCCAGCGTTTCCAGGCCGGCGTCGACCTCGCGGGTCACCGTGGCCTTGCCATCGGCAACGACCAGCTTGCCGGCGAAGGTCGCCTGCGGGCGGCCCCACAAGGTGGCCAGCATCTGGCCAGTCTGGTTGGCATCGTCGTCGATGGCCTGCTTGCCCAGGATGACCAGATCGGGCTGTTCTTTCTCGACCAGTTTCAACAGGGCGCGTGCGGCGGTCAGCGGCTGGATGGCCGCGTCGGTGACCACATGGATGGCACGGTTGGCACCCATCGCCAGGCCGTTGCGCAGGTGCGAGGCGGCATCGGCGGGAGCGAGCGTGGCGACCACCACCTCGGTGGCGATACCGGCATCGCGCAGGCGCAGTGCCTCTTCCAGGGCGATTTCGTCGAACGGGTTGGGCGAGAGCTTGACGCCATCGGTCACCACGCCGGAGCCATCCGGCTTGACCTGAATGCGGACGTTGTAGTCCACCACGCGCTTGTAGGCGACGAGGATTTTCATCGTGTACGAGATCCTTCAGCTATTGCGGGAAGGCCCGGCCGCGGCGGCAGGCTCGGGAGTGGGCCTATTCTAACCGGGGATGCCGCACCATGCGATGGCGTATGGATGCTGCGCTGGCATAGGTGGCCGACTCTGTTGCGGAGATACCAGACGATCCGAGTCGTATAGTGAGCGACTTTAAAATCGGGTACGCCTAGCGGCCCGTTCCAGGAGAGCGTGCAGAAGTGGCAACTTGGCTAGTAACCGGCGGCGCCGGCTTCATCGGCGGCAATTTTGTGCTGGAGGCGGTGGCGCGCGGCGTACGCGTGGTCAATCTGGACGCGCTCACCTACGCAGGCAATCTGAACACCCTGGCGTCGATCGAGCGCAATCCGGACCATGTGTTCGTCAAGGGCGATATCGGCGACAGCGCGCTGGTGGCCCGTCTGCTGGCCGATTATCAGCCAGACGCTGTGCTGAATTTCGCCGCCGAAAGCCATGTGGACCGCTCGATTGAAGGCCCGGGCGCCTTCATCCAGACCAACGTGGTCGGCACCCTGGCGTTGCTCGAGGCCGTTCGCGACTATTGGAAGGCATTGCCGGACGGGCGCCGCGATGCGTTCCGTTTTCTGCACGTCTCCACCGACGAGGTGTACGGCACGCTCGGCGAGACCGGCAAGTTCACGGAAACCACGCCGTATGCGCCCAACTCGCCTTATTCCGCCTCCAAAGCGGCCTCGGATCATCTGGTGCGCGCGTTCCACCATACCTACGGGCTGCCGGTGCTGACCACCAATTGCTCGAACAACTATGGCCCGTACCACTTCCCGGAAAAGCTCATTCCGCTGGTCATCGCCAAGGCGCTGGCGGGCGAACCGCTGCCCGTCTACGGCGATGGCAAGCAGGTGCGCGACTGGCTATTCGTCAGCGACCATTGTGAAGCGATCCGGACCGTGTTGGCCAAGGGCAAGGTGGGTGAGACTTACAATGTCGGTGGCAATTCCGAGCGCGAGAACATCGAGGTCGTGCAGGCGATCTGCGCGCTGCTGGATGAGCGCCGGCCGCGCGAAGACGGCAAGCCGCGCGCCAGCCAGATCACCTATGTAACAGACCGGCCCGGACATGATCGCCGTTATGCGATCGATGCGTCCAAGCTGAAGGATGAGCTGGGCTGGGAGCCTGCCTACACTTTCGATCAGGGCATTACGTTGACGGTGGACTGGTATCTGACCAACCAAACCTGGGTCCAAGGCGTGCTGGATGGCAGCTATCGACTGGAACGCATCGGCGCAGCGGTTTAACGAGCGTCCCCCGGCACGAGCCCGCGCGTTTTTGTGCAGGCTACCCTAAAGGAATATCTGTGATGACACAACGTAAAGGCATCATCCTGGCGGGTGGCTCCGGCACCCGGCTGTACCCCATCACCAAGGGCGTCAGCAAACAGCTGCTCCCGGTGTACGACAAGCCGATGATCTATTACCCGCTGAGCGTGCTGATGCTCGCGGGCATTCGGGACGTATTGATCATTAATACGCCGCATGAGCAGGCACTGTTTCAGTCGTTGCTGGGCGATGGCTCGCAGTGGGGAATGACTATTCAATACGCTGTTCAGCAAAGCCCCGATGGCTTGGCGCAAGCCTATCTGATCGGCCGGAATTTCGTAGCCGGCAAGCCAAGCTGTCTGGTCTTGGGCGACAATATTTTTCACGGACATGGTCTCACCGACACATTGCGCCGGGCGGATGCGCGTGCTCAAGGCGCAACCGTTTTTGGTTACTGGGTCAACGACCCGGAGCGCTACGGCGTCGCGGAGTTCGACAAGCGGGGCAAAGTAGTCAATATTGAGGAAAAGCCTGAAAATCCGCGCTCCAACTATGCGGTGACCGGGCTGTATTTTTATGACGGTAAGGCTAGTGACTATGCTGCCGAGTTGAAGCCGTCCCCGCGCGGTGAACTTGAAATTACTGATCTAAATAGGCGTTATCTGGAAGCAGGTGGTCTCAATCTGGAGCCCCTTGGTCGTGGCTATGCTTGGTTGGACACCGGAACGCATCAGTCGTTACACGAAGCAGCCAACTTCATCGAAACCATCCAGGCGCGACAAGGATTGCAGGTCTGCTGTCCTGAAGAGATTGCTTTTGGTCAGGGGTGGATTGATGCCGATCAATTGGAGCGCCTCGCTGCCCCACTACTGAAAAATGGCTACGGCCAATACCTTCACTCACTCGCCAAGCGCGGAGTTGTTTCTTGAAAGTGATTCAGACGCGTCTGCCAGGCTGCCTGGTCATTGAACCCGCGGTTTTCGGCGACGGGCGTGGATATTTCTTTGAGACATGGAATGCCGAGCGTTTCACAGAACGCGGGCTCCCTGTCCATTTCGTGCAAAGTAATGTATCGAGCTCATCTAGGGGGGTGCTTCGTGGGCTTCACTATCAGTGGCCACGTCCGCAGGGCAAGCTGGTCAGCGTTCTGGAGGGTGAGGTCTATGACGTAGCTGTCGATGTCAGACAGGGCTCCCCGAATTTTGGGCAATGGGTAGCTGCAGTGCTGAGCGCAGAAAACAAGAAGCAGTTCTGGATTCCGGAAGGCTTTGCGCATGGCTTTGCGGTGCTGTCCGAGCGCGCAGTGTTCAGCTATCTCTGTACCGACGTCTACGTCAAAGAAGCCGACGCAGGCGTGCGTTGGGACGATGCGGCGATTGGGATCGACTGGCCGATCAGCGATCCGTTGCTCTCGTCCAAGGACGCGGCTGCGCCGTTCCTCGCCGATGTGGCTGCCGATCGTCTGCCGGTCTTTACGCCGTGACGGCACTGGTCTTTGGGGGCAACGGGCAGGTAGGAGCTGAGCTGCTGCGTGCACTCGCGGCCAACGGCAAGGTAATCGCGACCACGCGCAGCGGTCAGCTGCCTGATGGCACTGCCTGCGAAGTGGCAGATTTCAATGCGCCCGACACACTGAGCGCGCTGCTTGATCGTTTGCAGCCGTCCTGCGTGGTCAATGCTGCTGCGTACACCGCGGTCGATCGTGCCGAGCAGGAGCGTGAGAACGCGCAGCGCGCCAATGCGCAGTCGCCCGCGGTGATTGCGGCATGGTGTGCCGCCAATACTGTGCCGCTGGTGCATTACTCCACCGACTACGTGTTCGATGGCCAGGGCACGGCGCCGTATCTCGAAGATGCGCCCACCGCGCCGTTGGGTGTCTACGGTGAGACCAAGCTGGCCGGCGAACAGGCCATCCGTGCATCGGGCGCACAGCATCTGATCCTGCGCACCGCATGGGTGTACGCCTCGCATGGCGCGAACTTTCTGCGCACGATGCTGCGTGTCGGTGCTGACCGCGACGAGCTGCGTGTGGTGGCCGATCAGGTCGGCACGCCGACCCCGGCGGCCTTGATCGCCGATGTCACCGCACAGCTGTTGCAGCAGCGCACGGCAGCCACCTCGGGCACCTGGCACCTGACCGCCGCCGGGCAGACCACCTGGCATGGCTTTGCCGAAGCGATCTTCGAAGAGGCAGTGGCTGCAGGATTGCTGGCGCGCGCGCCGCGCGTGGTGCCGATCACCACGGCCGAGTACCCGACGCCCGCGCAACGCCCGGCGTACTCGCGCCTGTCGATTGACAAACTGCAGCAGGACTTCGACATCGTGTTGCCCGAGTGGCGGGTTGGCTTGCAGCGGGTGATCGCCGAGCTGGTTGCCGCCAGGCACTAACGAGGCGATCCATTCGTTGTTAACGCTGGCAAATGCTTGCACGCGAAGTTGAAACAGCAAAGAGCCGGGAAATCCCGGCTCTTTGCGTATGCTATCCAGACACCTGTAACGCGCGATCAGGTGCGCCCGTAGGTGTCCTCGAAGCGCACGATATCGTCTTCGCCCAGATAGCTGCCAGACTGCACTTCAATCAATTCCAGCGGCAGGCGACCGGGGTTTTTCAGGCGATGGGTCACGCCCAGCGGGATGTAGGTACTCTGGTTCTCGGTCAACAGCAGCACTTCGTCGCCGCGGGTGACTTCGGCTGTCCCGCTCACCACGATCCAATGTTCGGCGCGGTGGTGGTGCATCTGCAGGCTGAGCGTGGCGCCCGGTTTGACGGTGATGCGCTTGACCTGAAAACGCTGGCCCATGTCGATGGAGTCGTAGGCGCCCCACGGACGGTAGACCTTGCGGTGCCAGGTTGCTTCCGAGCGGCCCGCCGCCTTGATCTGGCTGACGACTTCCTTGACCTCCTGGATGCGATCGCGATGACCGACCAGCACGGCGTCATCGGTTTCCACGACCACGACGTTCTCCAGGCCGACCATGGCGATCAGGCGCGAGCCGTACGCGTAGGTGTTCTGGCAGTCCAGCTGGATCACGTCGCCGTGATGCGCATTGCCCTGTGCATCCTGCTCGGACACTTCAAGCAGTGCCGACCACGAGCCCACGTCGTTCCAGCCGGCATCCAGCGGCACCACCACGGCATCGGAGGTCTTCTCCATTACCGCGTAGTCGATCGAATCCGACGGGCTGGCCGCGAATGCGTCCTTGTCCAGACGGGTGAAGTCGGCATCGCGCTTGGCGCTTTCCCAGGCCTTTTGGCAGGCATCGGCAATGGCCGGCTGGAACTTGCGCAGCTCCTCCAGATAACGCGAGGCGCGGAACAGGAACATACCGCTGTTCCAGTAGTACTCGCCGCTGGCCAGGTAGCCCTGAGCGGTCGCAAGGTCGGGCTTTTCGACAAAACGCTCAACTGCGCTCACGCCAGTGCCGGCGCCGGCCTTGATGTAGCCATAGCCGGTTTCCGGCGCGGTCGGCTTGATGCCGAACGTCACCAACTTGCCCTGTTCAGCGGCGGCCGCAGCGGCCGTCACCGCCACCTGGAAGGCGGCTTCATCGCGGATCACGTGGTCCGAGGGCAGCACCAACAGCAGCGGATCGCCACCATTGCGGGTGGCCTCCAGTGCAGCTACGGCGATGGCCGGGGCGGTATTGCGGCCCTTGGGCTCGAGCAGGATGGCCGACGGCTTCACGCCCAGCTGCTGCAGCTGCTCGGCCGCCATGAAACGGTGCTCTTCGTTGGCAACGATGATCGGTGCATGCGCAGCGACCGGGGCCGAACGCAGCCATGTGGCCTGCAACATGCTGTGTTCGCCGACCAGCGGCAGGAACTGCTTGGGATAGGCTTCGCGCGACAACGGCCACAGGCGTGTGCCGGAGCCGCCGGAAAGGATGATTGGAAGGACGTCGCTCATGGGCGGGGGAAACTCCAAAGTGCGTCTAAGGGGAGGGGAGGATGTTTCAACCGCGCAGCAGAGCAGAGATTTCCTGCGTACGCGTTTCCAGCAGTGCGGCATCGCCGCGCGTTTCCACGTTCAGACGCAGCAGCGGCTCGGTGTTGGAGCTGCGCAGGTTAAAGCGCCATTGCCCGAAGTCGGCGCTGATGCCGTCGGTGTAATCCAGCTCCGGTGACTGATCACCGTAATGCGCCATGACGCGTGCGACCGCAGCCTTGGCGTCGTCGACCTTGAAGTTGATCTCGCCGCTGCAGGGGAACTTCTGCATGCGCGCTTCGACCAGGTCCGCCAGCGAACGGCCCGATTGCGAGACCAGCTCGGCGATCAGCAGCCACGGAATCATGCCGGAGTCGGCGTAGGCGAATTCGCGAAAGTAATGGTGCGCGCTCATTTCGCCACCATAGACGGCGTTCTCGCTGCGCATTTTTTCCTTGATGAAGGCGTGGCCGCTCTTGCACAGCACCGGAATGCCGCCGGCGTCTTCCACCATCTCCACCGTGTTCCAGGTCAGGCGCGGGTCGTGCACGACCTTGCCGCCGGGCTGCTTGGCCAGGATGGCTTGCGCCAGCAGGCCGACCAGGTAGTAGCCCTCGATGAAGCGGCCGGTTTGATCGAAGAAGAAGCAGCGATCGAAGTCGCCGTCCCAGGCAATCCCGAAATCGGCGCCGTGTTCCTTGACCGCCTTGGCGGTGGCGTCGCGGTTTTCCGGCAGCAGCGGGTTGGGGATGCCGTTGGGGAAGTTGCCATCGGGCTCGTGGAAGACGCGCACGAATTCGAACGGCAGATGCGGTGCCAGCAGGTCGACGATCAGACCGGCGCCGCCGTTGCCGGCGTTCACCACCAGCTTGAGCGGCTTGAGCGTGCTGCGGTCCACGTAGCTGAGCAGGTGCTCCAGATACGCGGTCTTGTCGGTGCGGCTGTGCTCGGCAGCGGTGGGCTCGCCTGCGGCGGCAGTATCGGCCGCGACCGTGTCGCGGATGGCGAACAGGCCGGTATCGGAGCTGATCGGCCGCGCCTGCTCACGCACCAGTTTCATGCCGTTGTAGTCCATCGGGTTGTGGCTGGCGGTGACCATCACGCCGCCGGCGGCCTTGAGGTGATCGGTCTGGAAATAGACCTCCTCGGTGCCGCACAGGCCAATGTCGATCACCTCGCGGCCGCTGGCACGCAGGCCGGCAGACAGCGCCTCCTGCAGTGCCGGGCTCGCCAGGCGCACGTCGTGGCCCAGGACCACGGGCCCTTGATCCAGCTGCGCCGCCAGTGCCACGCCGATGCGGCGGGCCAAGTCCTCGTTGAGTTCATCCGGCACGCGGCCGCGAATATCGTAGGCCTTGAAGGCGGGTAGCGTCATGGGCAATTCCTCGGGTGGGGGACAGCCGAGTTTAGCGGCTGCGCCGTGTCTTGGGTGTGGCTGAATTGCGACCGAGGACAGGGAACAGTCAGCGGCTAGAATGCCCGCTTCGCATCAGCGAGGTGAGGGCGGTGATGAACCAAGTTGCAAGGGGGGCGGGCGCCAAGCGCTATGCCGATGCCAAGGCGGCGCTGGCCGGCGTGGTGGCCGATGGACAAACGTTGGCGGTTGGCGGCTTCGGGCTGTGCGGCATTCCGGAAGCCTTGATCGCTGCGCTGCGCGACAGCGCGGTGAGCGGCCTGACGGTGATTTCGAACAATGCGGGCGTGGATGGCTTCGGCCTGGGCCAATTGCTGGCGACCCGCCAGATCCGCAAGATGATTTCGTCCTATGTGGGCGAGAACAAGGAATTCGAACGCCAATATCTGGCCGGCGAACTCGAGCTTGAATTCAACCCGCAGGGCACGCTGGCCGAGCGCCTGCGTGCGGGCGGTGCGGGCATTCCCGCGTTCTACACCGCCACCGGCTACGGCACCATCGTGGCCGAAGGCAAGGAAACGCGCGAGTTCGATGGCAAGCATTACGTGCTGGAAACCGCGTTGCAGGCCGACGTTGCGCTGATCAAGGCGTGGCGCTCCGACACCGCCGGCAACCTGGTGTTCCGCAAGACCGCGCGCAATTTCAATCCGGCCTGTGCCATGGCCGGGCGCGTCTGCATCGCCGAGGTGGAAGAGATTGTCGAGCTCGGTGCGATCGATCCGGATCAGGTGCACCTGCCCGGCATTTATATCGACCGCCTGGTACTCAACGCCACTCCGGAAAAACGCATCGAACAGCGCACCGTGCGCCAGGGAGACAAGTAATGGCCTGGACCCGCGATCAGATGGCGGCACGCGCCGCGCGCGAACTCACCGACGGCGCCTACGTCAACCTGGGCATCGGCCTGCCCACGCTGGTGGCCAACCACATTCCCGACGGCGTGGACGTGTGGCTGCAATCGGAAAACGGCTTGCTCGGCATCGGCCCGTTTCCCGGCGAAGACGAAGTGGACGCGGACCTCATCAATGCCGGCAAACAGACCGTGACCGCACGCGCGGGTGCCAGCTATTTCGGTAGCCACGATTCGTTCGCGATGATCCGCGGTGGACACATCGACCTGGCAATCCTCGGCGCGATGCAGGTCACCGACCGCGGCGACCTTGCCAACTGGATGGTGCCGGGCAAGATGGTCAAGGGCATGGGCGGCGCGATGGACCTGGTGGCCGGCGTCAAGCGCGTGGTCGTGCTGATGGAACACGTGGCCAAGGACGGCACGCACAAGATCCTGCCGCAATGCGACCTGCCGCTGACCGGCGTGGGCGTGGTCGATCGCATCATCACCGACCTGGCGGTGTTCGACGTCACCGCTGATGGGTTGATGCTGGTGGAGCGTGCCGAGGGTGTGGAGCTGGAGGCGTTACGCGCAAAGACGGGCGTGACTTTTACGACTGTCACCGAAGAGCGGGACTAGTTCTGACTGCAGTGCTGTAACCAGCGAGTGCGAGTGAATGCGAGCCCGCATGCGCTCGCTGGTTTTCGTTAGTTAGCGCCGAATAATCAAGACCAATTGTTTTCACTCCGCACTTGATTTGGTGGCACAGGAGGAAGTGCTTTATGAAGAACGGTCAATGCAGCCTCCGTGCTGAAGTAATTTTGGATATTGCACATGCCATTAGCGGATAGTTTCCGCCATAACTGGTCATCAGTGTGTAAATCAATAAGGGCCTGGGCAAATTGATGGGGCGTATCCGCCACCAAAACATCATGTCTGTCAGTAAGATGCATGCCTTCTGCTGCAATTGATGTTGCTACAACCGGCAGTCCGTGGCTCATTGCGCTGTTGATCTTGCCTTTCACTCCTGCTCCTGCACGCAGTGGGGCCAACGCAACTAAAGATGATTCCATCAATGCGCGCAAGGAGGGTACTCGACCATGTAGATGGACATTCTTGAGTTCTAAGTGAGATATCACGTCGCGGGGTATGTCTCCCACCAAGTGCAGTATCGTTTCGGGAAGGAATCTATGGATTTCAGGCAGTATTTCTTTCAATAGCCAGAATACCGCGTCCCGATTCGGGGAGTGACCAAATCCGCCTACAAACAATAAGCCTTGCCTCTGCTCATAAGGCGTTTTGCAGCCTTGTACTTCGTGGATATTGGACAAAATGTGGATTTCTGCCGTTGGAACGATATCGCTCAGTAGCTCTTTTTCAGAACCGCTGACAACCAAAACGCGGTCAGCCGCTTGTGTGAATTTGAGTTCCTGCCGGCGCGAAAGACGTGCTAACCGCATAAGTTTTCTACTCTTTTGAATCCGTGCTTCTCGTTCCAGTCGCAAGAAGTGCAGATCCACCGTGTCAAAGATGCGCGCCGCATTCGGTGCGGACTCAGAGATCAGCTGCCAATTTGCCTCCGCTACCTCGTGCCGAGAAAAAATCACGGCGCGGAGCTGGGACGAATGCCGCTTCAGCCATGCTGGAAGGGAAGGCATCCCGCCTGTACCAATGACATCCACATTCATTTCACGTAACAGGCCAATTTCAGCGTTGGTGGAGTTGCCACTGTTGGGAAAGAAAGCAACTTCGTGTCCCAAAGATCGCATGAGCGAGAGCATGCCGAGCATACGTACAGAACCGGAGTCGCGCGCAGGGTCGGGCATCATCGCGTCCAGGACAAGGATGGTGGCATGAGCGGCGATTGAGTGACCAGGCGTAGAGCAAGTCGGTAGATCGTGCCCTGTTCTTGAAGAGATCGTGGAACGGATGCGCTCCCGCACAACGCGCAAAGTGTCACCTAAGCCTCTAGTGGAAAGACTTTTGAAAGCACCACTCAACGTACGCAAAAGCCGCCTGGCTTTCCAACCAAAGAGTGCCGGTAGGAAGAAGCTCACAGGTTCTGGTAGTTCGGCCCAGAACCACCCTCCGGGGTGACCCAGTTGATGATTTCGTAGGGATCCTTGATGTCGCAGGTCTTGCAGTGCACGCAGTTGGCGGCGTTGATCTGCAGGCGCTTGCCGGAGGGGCTGGTGGTGTCTGCGACCATTTCGTAGACGTTGGCCGGGCAGAAGCGGGTGCAGGGGTTGTTGTATTCCTCCACGCAGCGGGTGGCGCAGATGCTGGTGTCGAGCACCTGCAGATGCACCGGTTGGTCTTCATCGTGTTCGGTGGCGGCGAAGTAGACCGCCTGCAGCCGATCGCGTGGGGCGAGCTCGCGCTGGACGTAGTCGCGTTTGGGCTGTTCGTACTCGCCGAGTTTGTGCATGGCCGACCAATCCGGCTTGTTTCTCAGTGTCCACGGCGAGGCGCCCTTGAGCGCGGTTTCCCAGGCGGCATTGAGCATGCCCAGCCACAGTCCCTTCTTGAAGCCGGGCTTGATGTTGCGCACCTGTTTGAGTTCGGCCATGGCATCGGAGGCGCGCAGTTTGGCATCGAAGCCCTGTGGGACCAGTTGCGATTGCACCAGGTGCTCGGCGGCCAGCATGCCGCTGCGGATCGCCTGATGGGTGCCCTTGATCTTGGGCACGTTGAGCAGGCCGGCGGTGTCGCCGATCAGCAGTGCACCGGGCATTTCCACCTTGGGCAGCGATTGCCAGCCGCCGGTGACGATGGCGCGCGCGCCGGCCGACAGGATGCTGCCGCCTTCCAGCAGGGGCTTGATCAGCGCGTGGTTCTTCCATTGCTGGAAAGCCTCCCACGGCTGGTAGTTAGGGTCGCTGTAGTCCAGCCCGCTGACGTAGCCCAGCGCGATCTGGTTGTTGTCCAGGTGATACAGGAAGCTGCCGCCATAGGTGCGGTTGTCGGCCGGCCAGCCGAGCGTGTGCACGATCTTGCCGGGGCTGACGCGGCCCTCGGGCACCTGCCACAGTTCCTTGATGCCGATCGAATAGCCCTGCGGGTCGACATCGGCAGTCAGGTCGAAGCGCTTGAGCAGGCGCTTGGTGAGATGGCCACGTGCGCCTTCGGCCAGCACGGTGACCTTGGCGCGGATGTCGATACCGGCGGTGTAGCCGGGCTTGTGCGACCCATCCTTGGCCACGCCCATGTCGCCGATGCGCACGCCCACCACCTGGCCGCTGTCGTCGTGCAGGGTTTCGGCGGCGGCAAAGCCGGGGTAGATCTCCACGCCCAGGGCTTCGGCCTGCGGGGCGAGCCAGGCGCACATGGCGCCCAGGCTGACGATGAAGTTGCCGTGGTTGCGCATGCCTGGCGGCACCACCGGGAATTTGCGCGCGCTGTCCTTGCCGAGAAACCAGAATTCGTCCTCGGTGGCGGCCACGCAGATCGGCGGCGGGTGATCGCGCCAGCCCGGCAGCAAGGCATCCAGCGGGCCGGGTTCGATCACCGCGCCGGAGAGGATGTGCGCACCGATGGTGCTGGATTTTTCGATCACGCACACGCTCAACTCGGGGTTGAGCTGTTTGAGCCGGATCGCGAACGACAGCCCGGCCGGACCGGCACCGACGGTGACGACGTCGTACTCCATCACGTCGCGCTCGACCGTCTCTGACGCTTGCGCGCCGATTCCCGCTTCCGACATTGCTCCGCTCCCGTTGGCTCGATGGCTGGGGTGCATTTTCCGGGATTGCATGTGATGGCGGCAAATCGCGTTGATTCATCCGCCGCTGCCGGTGCGCCCGGACACGCGCATGCTAGCGTTTGCGCATGAACATACGCGTTGCACTGCCAGGAGCTCAGGTCCACTGGTGTCGCGGCTGGTTGCAGGCCGCGCACGCCGATGCGCTGATGCAGGCGCTGCTGGACCAGGTGCAGTGGGAGGTCCATCGCATCCGTATGTTCGGGCGGGTGGTGGATTCGCCGCGTCTGAGCAGCTGGATCGGCGATGCGGATGCCAGCTATCGCTACTCGGGCACGCAGTTTGCGCCGCAGCCGTGGCTGGAGGCGCTGCAGCCAGTGCGTACGCGTCTGCAGGATGAAACCGGTCGCGCGTTCAACAGCGTGCTGGTCAACCGCTACCGCAGCGGAGCCGACGCGATGGGCTGGCATAGCGATGACGAGCCGGAGCTGGGCGCGCAACCGGTGATCGCATCGCTAAGCCTGGGTGCGGCGCGGCGGTTTGCCTTCAAGCATCGGCACGATCCAACGCTGAAGCAGACCCTGGAACTCGGCCATGGCGATTTGTTGCTGATGGGTGGCGATACCCAGCGCCATTACAAACATGCCTTGCCGCGCACCGTAAAACCGGTCGGCGAGCGCATCAATTTGACCTTTCGCCAGATTGCGATGCGCGTGTCCTAGCGATAGGAGCGGCTCACGAAACATGGCGAGCGGTCGCCTGGCGGTGAGCGCAGTGGTTTCGTTGGCTGCATCTTGTTGGATGCAGTCAGAAGCCGGGTCAAACGCTGGGTCGGTCGAGGCCACGGTGCCCTCAACGCTCGCGGGACACGCCGCAAGTACGTCCATGTGGGCTCGGTGGCGGCATCCATGCCGCCACACGGTCCCGCAAGCGGCGAGGACACTGCACCAGAGAGTTTGCTGGCTGCTTTACTGAAAACCATGCGTGCCGACCATCTCGACAGGTCCTTGCCCGCTCACCGTCGCGGGACCTTACGCGGGTACAAGGACGTACTTGCAGCGTGTCCGCGATGGTGAGCGGGCAAGGGGCCCTGCAGCAAACTCACAGCGTCGAGGGCGCGGTGCCCTCACCGCTTGCGGGACACGCCGTCAACCCGTCCCTGGGGGCTCGGTGGCGGCATCCATGCCGCCACACGGTCCCGCAATCGGCGAGGACACCGCACCAGACAGTTTGCTGGCTGTTTTACTGAACGCCATGCACACGACCATCTCGACGGGTCCTTGCCCGCCCACCGTCGCGGGACCTTACGCGGCATGGATGCCGCGTAAGAGCCTATACAGGGACGTACTTGCGGCGTGTCCCGCGATGGTGGGCGGGTAAGGGCCCTGCAGCCAGACCGCAGCTCAGCCGCTCTGCGGCAGCCCTTGGGCCGGCGCGGACGGCATGTGCCACTCGTGTGCACTCTGGTTCCCACGCACAGTCCGCACCCACCTAACGACTGCTCGCTAGGTAGTGCTAGCCGTCCCAAGTCTGTCGCTTGCGCTTACAACGCACGCGGCAAGGTCTGGCTGTCCTGCTGCCCGGTGATCAAGGTCCAGCCGACCAGCTCGGTGGTGACCTGGGTCAGGGCCTGCTCGAACGCGGCCGCGACCGCAGCGGTGTCGGTGCTGCTTGAGGGGCGGGCCACGGTGAACGTACGCGATGCCACCACGCGCTGATCGGAGGAATGCAGCAGCTTGGCGTTGAGTTCGATGGTGGCAGCCGGCAGCGACTGGCCGGCATAGTCGGACTCGAAGCGGCGCACATCGATCGCCAGCTTGTAGTCCGAGCGGATCCCGGCGCCGATGCGCGCAACCGCGGCGATCTTGCCGGAGTCTTCGAAGGCGCGGACCACGCTGTCTTCCAGCATGTCGGTGGCCGGCTGGGCCCAGCCAGCGCCGTGATAGACCTGCAATTCGCCGGGAGTCGGCCGCACATTGATGCGCGGGCTGTCGATGATGCGCGCGGCGCTGGGCTTGGCCACCGAGAGCTGCCAGCTGACCTGCGGCCACGCCGGATTGGGTGTGACGCGCACGGTGGGGGCATAGATCGTGGCCGGTTTCTGGTCGCCACCGGTCAGGACCGAGCAGCCGCCCAGCGCCAGCAACGAGACGCACAGCAGGGGACGCAACAGGCGCATGGCAGTCATTTCGGTTCGAACTCCTTGGGTGCGTCGCGGCCGAGCAGGTAGCGCGCAGGGTTGTTGTCCAGTTTGTCGCTGACCCGGCGCAGATCGCGGATCAGGCCGCGCAACTCGGTGAGCGTGGGGCCCAGCTGGCCGAGGCCGTCATTGGCAAAACTATTGATGGCCGCGCGGTTCTCGCCAAGGATGTTGTCAGCGTTGCCGGCGGCCGAGTCCAGCTTGACCAGGGTCGCGTCGAGTTTTTCCAGGATGCCGGGCAGCTGCTGCACCAGGTTCTGGTCCAGCCGCTTGATCGTGCCGTTAGTGGTGGTCAGGGTGGTGTCCAGATTGCGCGCGGCATCGCGCGCGCTGACGATCAGCGCCTGCATGCCTTCGTCGCGATCGGCGATGCCGCCGCTGATCTTTTCCAGGTTCTGCAGCGTGGCGGTGATGCTGGCCACGTTCTTGTCCGAGAGCATCTGGTCCATGCGCTCGACGATGCGGTTGGCGGTGTCGGTAATGTTCTGCAGCGCCGACGGTGTGGTCTGGATGATCGGCGCGTCGCTCTTGTCGATGGTGGTCAGCGACGGCGCTTCGGGCGTGCCGCCGGAGAGCTGGATGATCGACGGGCCGGTCAGGCTGGTGATGGCCAGCTTGGCGCGGGTGTCGCTCTTGATCGGCGTGGTGGAGTTCACCCGCACATGCGCCACGACTTGGCGCGGGTCGTTCGGCGCCAGCGTCAGCTCGGTGATCGAGCCCACCGCGATGCCGTTGTACTGCACCGGGCTGCCGACTGACAGGCCAGTCACCGCCTCGCGGAACACCACCCGGTACTGCTGCCAGGTACGGTCGGAGGAGTATTTGGCGGCCCACAGCCCGAACAGCAGCAAGGCCAGGCCGGCCACGATGGTGAAGGCGCCGATCAGGACGTAATTGGCTTTGGTTTCCATGCTCAGGCGGTCTCGGTGGAGGCGGTCTTGGCCTGGCGCGCGGCACGCGCACGGGGGCCGTGAAAATATTCCTGGATCCAGGGGTGATCGACTTGTTCGATCTCGGCCAGCGGGGCGTTGGCGATCACCTTGCGATCGGCCAGCACCGCGATGCGGTCGCAGATGGCGTACAGCGTATCCAGGTCGTGGGTGATCAGGAACACGGTCAGGCCCAGGGCCTGCTGCAATGTGCGGATCAGCCGGTCGAAGGCGGCCGCGCCGATTGGATCCAGCCCAGCGGTGGGCTCGTCCAGGAATAGTAGCGGCGGGTCCAGTGCCAGCGCCCGCGCCAACCCGGCGCGCTTGCGCATGCCGCCGGACAATTGCGAGGGCAGCTTGTCCAGCGCGTCGGCGGGCAGGCCGGCCAGCTTGATCTTCAACAGCGCCAGTTCGAAATACCAGCGCTCGGGAAATTCGCCGTGATGCTCCTTCAGCGGCACCTGCACGTTCTCACCGACGGTCATCGACGAAAACAGCGCGCCGTCCTGGAACAGCACGCCGGTGTTGCGGGTGATGTGCTGGCGATCGACGAAACGGCCCGAGCGCGCATCCGCGCCCAGCACCTGGATGCTTCCGGCATCGGGTTCGCGCAGGCCCAGGATGCTGCGCATCAACACCGACTTGCCGGTGCCCGAGCCGCCGACCACGCCCAGGATCTCGCCGCGGCGCACGTCCAGGTCGAGCTCTTCGTGGACGACCTGACTACCGAATCGGTTGGTCAGACCGCGCACCGAGATCGCCAGCTGGTCGTCGTCGGTTTCGGGTTCGGGAGTGGTGATTTGGGATTCGGGATGGGTCACAGCAGGCCTCTCGCGAGCGCGGAGACGCCCGCGCGTGTGCTTTGCACGAATCCCGAATCCCCAATGTCGAATCTCGGCCTCATCACCACCCCATCTTCATGAACCACAACGCCGCAATCGCGTCGAGGATGATGACCAAGGAAATCGTCTGCACCACCGAAGAAGTGGTGCGTTCGCCCACCGACTGCGCGGTGCCGCTCACCTTCAAACCCTCCAGGCAGCCGATCAGGCCGATCACCAGCGCAAACAGCGGCGCCTTCGACAGGCCGACCAGGAAGTGCCGCAGCTGGATGGTGTCGTGCATGCGTGCCAGATACATCTGCGGCGGAATGTCCAGATCGAACGCGCCCACGGTCACGCCACCGGCCAGGCCGGCGATCATCGCGATGAAGGTCAGCAGCGGCAAGGTGAAGATCAGCGCGAGCAGGCGCGGGATCACCAGCAGATCGATCGGGTCCAGGCCCAGGGTGCGGATGGCATCCACTTCCTCGCGCGATTTCATCGCGCCGATCTGCGCGGTGAACGCGCTGGCGGTGCGGCCGGCCAAGACAATGGCGGTGAGTAGTACGGCAAATTCGCGCAGGAACGCGATCGACACCAGTTCCACCACATAGATCTCCGCGCCGAAGTCGCGCAGGATCGTCGAGCCCAAAAACGCGATCACCGCGCCCACCAGATACGACAGCAGCACCACCAGCGGCACCGCATCCAGCCCCACCTGTTCCATGTGGTGCACGGTGGAGGTGAGCCGGAAGCGGCGCGGCTCGTGGATCAGTCGCGCGATCTTGACCAGGTTCTCGCCCAGGAAGCTGTTGAGCTCCAGGATGCCTTGGCCCACGCCGTGGGTGGTGCGGCCCAGGCGATCCAGTGCGGCGACAAAGCCGTAATCGCGCTTGGGCTTGGGGCGCTCGTCGTTGAGTTCCTCGATGGTGCACACCAGTGCCTGGTGCTCGTCGCGGAAATCGATGGCGTCTTCTTTCAGGCCCATGCGGCTGGCAAAGCGCAGCAGCTGCAGCACGCCGGCCGAATCCAGTTGCTGGATGCCACGCGCGTCGATGCGGCGCACCCCGTCGGGAACGGCTTGCAGCAGCTCGGCCTGGGGCAGGGCGGTGGCCAGGACCCAACTGCCGGCGAGGCGTACCTCGGCATGGTCCTGCGAGTCTTGTTCGATGCGTGGCGGTTGCGGTTTGATCATTGGCGGCCTGTCCGTGGCGTCAGCATACAGTGGCTGGCGTGAGCGAATGATGGGGAGTGACTGCGCGCATGGCGACAGCCACCGGCGATGGCGACCACGGGCCACGCGTGCTGCGCATACACTGGCGTCCTCGCCCAGGCGCCGCTTCGATCCGACCCGCCACGCATGTCTGCTGCCACCGTTGTTCCATCGTCCGCCGGCGCAACCTACGCGCAACGTGTCGCCTTCGTGTCGGAAATCGCCGGGCGCCTGCATTCCTATGGCACCACCGCGCAGCGGCTGGAGGCGGCGGTGATCGGCCTGTCGCAGAAACTGGGGCTGGATTGCGAGCCCTGGTCCAATCCCACCGGCATCATCCTGAGCTTCAGCGACCCGACCAAGTCGATCGGCTCCAGCGACATCACCCGCGTGATCCGCCTGGCGCCGGGCGAGAACGACCTCTACAAACTCAGCGTCGCCGACTACGTGGCCGACAGCGTCGCCAACGGGCGCATGAGTATTGCCCAGGGGCACACGGCCCTGCGCCGTCTCGACCGCGAAACGGACCGGCGCGGCAAGGCCCTGCAGGTGCTGGCGTTCGGCCTGGCCGCGGCCGGGGTGGCCGGGCTGTGGAAGCTGCCGTGGCTGGACATCGCCACCGCCGGGGTGATCGGTATGTCGATCGGGCTGCTCACCCAGTACACCGACAAGCGCCCGGCCACCAAGGAGGCCGGCGAAGCACTGGCCGGGCTGCTGGCCGGCGTGGTCGCTGCGCTGGTGGCGTCGCTGGTCGGCCCGCTCAATCTCAATACAGTGATCATTGCCTCGCTGGTGGTGCTGCTGCCCGGTATGTCGCTGACCAATGCGTTCAACGAGTTGGCCAGCCAGCATTGGGTGTCGGGCACGGCGCGCCTGGCCGGTGCGGTCACCACGGTGCTCAAGCTCACCGTGGGCGCGGTGATTGCGGTGACGTTGACCCAGTTGGTGGGCTTGAACCCGCAGGTGGCGGCAGTGCGCCCACAGGCCGGCTGGGTGGAATGGGCCTCGCTGCTGGTGGCCGCGTATGCGTTCGCGGTGCTGTTCAAGGCCAATCGCCGCGATTATCTGTGGATCATGGCGGCGGCCATGTCCGGGTATGTCATTGCGCGTTATGCCGGGCATGCCTGGGGTGGGCCGGCCGGCGTGTTCGCCTCGGCGATGGCATTGACCGCCGCTGGCAATCTGTTTGGACGCGTGGTGCAAAAACCCGGTGCGCTGATCCGGTTGCCGGGCATCATCATGCTGGTGCCCGGTAGCACCAGTTTGCGCGGGTTTTTGACCCTGGTGCAGCAGCAGGATGTCACCGTCGGCCAAGCCGCGCTATTGGCGGTCACCAATATCGTGATGGCTTTGGTGGCCGGATTGCTGTTTGGCAATCTGTTGATCCCGGCCCGCAAGAATTTATGACAGGCCCGAACGGCGCCAATAAAAAACGCCGGCAGTGCCGGCGTTTCTTTATTGGCGTTGAATCACGCAGCCTTGGCTTTCTTGGTCGCGCGCTTGGTGGCAGTTTTGCGCGTGGCCTTCTTGGCGGTGGCCTTCTTTGCCGGCTTTGCGCCGCCGTCCTTCTTGATCAGGAAGTCTTCGACCTTCTTGCCAGCAGCGGTCAATTCAGCCAGCCAGCGCGGCTGCTTGCCACGGCCGGTCCAGGTTTCCTGGGCATTGGCGGGGTTGCGGTATTTCGGTGCAACCTTGCCCAGCTTGCGTCCGGCACGCGGACCCGGCTTGCCGGCGGCGGCCGGACGGCCCGGGCCGGCACTGGCGGCAGCGCCGAACAATTCTTCAATGGAATAACCCTGGGCTTTCGCGGCGCGGGTCAATTGGGTCCGCACCTTGGCAATCGGCGCGCGCTTGGCGACCACCGTCTGCTGCTTCTTTGCATTCTTGATCAGTGCGCCCAACTGCTTGGCCGACAGGCCGGTGAGATCGATCGACATCACTACTCCGGAAAATGAGAGGGAAATTAAGAGCAACTAACAAAACGGTGACATATTCGAATGGCAGGCGCGGCCTGCCATCGGTTTTCTCTGGAGCGCGTCCATACGAAATCCTGCGCACCATCCCAAACCGCACGTCACGCTTTGTTAGTTGCTCTCGGAATGCCATTCCGTGGCAGCGCCGGCCATCATAATGACAGAAAACCCATATGACAAATGCGCCGAATTACTTCGGCGCAGTGCGTTCATCCAGCGGGAGGATATTGCCCGGGTTTGATCAGTGCCCAAGCCGGGAGAATAACCCGGCCTTATCCAGGTTTTCTGCCGCCTCGGCGGTGCGGGCGCGATATTCAAAAGTCCCGGCCGCCAATCCGCGCTCGGACACCACCACGCGGTGCGGAATGCCCAGCAGTTCCATGTCGGCAAACATGGCGCCCGGGCGCAGGCCGCGATCGTCCAACGCCGCCTCGATGCCGGCAGCGATCAATTCCTCCAGCAGGGCCGCGGCCGCGGCGGCCACCTGCGCATCCTGCTTGGGGTTGATCACGCACACCACCACCTTCCACGGCGCCATCGGCGCGGGCCAGACAATGCCGGCGTCGTCGTGGTTCTGTTCGATTGCTGCCGCCACGATGCGCGAGATGCCAATGCCGTAGCAGCCCATCTTCATCACCGCAGCCTTGCCGTTTTCGTCCAGCACGGTGGCCTGCAGCGCTTCGGCGTATTTGCTGCCGAGCTGGAACACATGGCCCACCTCGATGCCGCGGGTCAGGCGCAGCTCGCCGCCGTCGCTGGCACGGTCGCCGTCGACGACATTGCGCACGTCGGCCACAGTCTCCGGTTCGGGCAGGTCGCGGCCCCAGTTGACCCCGGTCAGGTGCACGCCTACCGCGTTGGCACCGACCACGAAATCGGCCATGGCGGCGACGTCGCGATCGGCAATGATGCGAATCGGCTGGGCCGGCTGCACCGGGCCCAGGAAGCCGGGTTCGCTGCCCAGGTGCTGACGGATCTCGCTTTCATTGGCCAGCCGGTAGTCGACCATGCCGGCGACCTTGGCCAGCTTGATCTCGTTGACGGCGTGATCGCCGCGCACCAGCACCAGCACGAAGCCGGCGGTGGTCATCACCGCGATCGACTTCACCGTGCGCTGCAGCGGCAGGCCCAGCAACTGGGCCACGTCTTCGCAGGTCTTCTGGGTGGGCGTGTCCACGCGCTGCAGGGGCTCGCCGGCAGCCGGGCGCGGTGCGGGCAGGGCGGCGCTGGCGGTTTCCACATTGGCCGCGTAGTCCGAGCCGGTGGAGAACGCCAGCGAGTCCTCGCCCGATTCGGCGATGACATGGAATTCCTGCGAGGCATCACCGCCGATTGCGCCGGAGTCGGCCTGCACCGCACGGAACTCCAGCCCCAGCCGGGTGAAGATGCGGATATAGGCGGCCCGCATGTTGTCGTACTCGCGCGCCATGTCCGCATCGGTGAGATGGAACGAATAGGCGTCCTTCATCAGGAACTCGCGTGCACGCATCACGCCGAAACGCGGGCGGATTTCATCGCGGAACTTGGTCTGGATCTGGTAGAAATTCAGCGGCAGCTGCTTGTAGCTGTTGATTTCCTGACGCGCGAACTCGGCCGCGGCTTCTTCGGCGGTCGGGGTGTAGCAGAACTCCTGTTCCTTGCGGTCCTTGATCTTCAGCAATTGCCCGCCGAACTTTTCCCAGCGGCCGGTCGCGTCCCACAGCTCGCGCGGCTGGATGGTGGGGAACAGCACTTCCACCGCCCCGGCGCGGTTCATTTCCTCGCGCACGATGGCCTCGACCTTGCGCAGCACGCGCAAGCCCAGCGGCGACCAGGTGTACAGCCCGGAGGCCAGCTTGCGGATCATGCCCGCGCGCAGCATCAGACGGTGGCTGACCAGCTCGGCGTCGGCCGGGGTTTCCTTGGTGGTGTGCAGGTGGAACTGGGAAAGACGCATCGGGCTTCGCTTGAGGCGGAAAGCCGATAGTTTGCCAGTGTCGTGCCCCGCAGGTCATCGGCGATGACCCGGCGGCGCGTTGCGTGCACCGGCGCGCGGCCGGTGCGCAGGGCTCAGGTGGTTGGGCCGCCGGCCGGTGCCGGCTTGCAATAGGCCTTGGCGGCGGCCTCGGCCAGATTGCGCTGCGCGGCGCGCGCCTCCGGGTCCAGCGGGGTGCCAGGCTTGCCGTCGCCGGCGCCCATGGTCACTTCGCCCTTGCCGCTGAGCAGCTCCAGGTTGCGGCGTGCCGTGAGGCAGTCGGCCGATTCGGGCGCAGCCGTTTCCGGGGCGGCGATGGCGGCGGTGCCGCTGCGCGCATCGATCCGGCGCGACTCGTAGCGCTGGCCGGTCGGGGGCGGGGTCTCGGTGTAGTGGGTCACGCCCTTGGCGTCTTTCCACTTGTATAGATCGGTGGCGCCAGCGGCGGCGCTGACCAGCATCAACAGGGCGCAGAGCCCGGACGACAGGTGCATGAGGCTTCCCCTAGATGATTCCCGCGGCGATTGCAGCATTCAGCGACCGCCGTGGCAAGTGATCGATGGGCCGGCAGGGCGCATCAGGCCGGGCCGCGCTACCGCCGGACGGACCTCAGGCCCTACACTTGCCGGATGGATGAAATGAGACCGCCCCCGCGTTCGCGCACGATCTACCTGCTGCCGAACCTGTTCACCACCGCCGGGTTGTTCTCCGGCTTCTACGCCATCATTGCTGCTGCCAATGGCCAGTTCGTGCAGGCCAGCATGGCGGTGTTCGTGGCCGCGGTGATGGACGGGCTGGACGGCCGCGTGGCGCGCCTAACCAACACCAGCAGCGAATTCGGCGTGCAGTACGACTCGCTGGCCGACCTGGTCAGCTTTGGCATGGCGCCGGCGCTGGTGATGTATCACTGGTCGCTGTCGGCGCTGAAGTTCGATAGCAGCGTGATGGGCCGGGTCGGCTGGTCGGCGGCGTTTCTGTATGCGGCCTGCGCCGCCCTGCGGCTGGCGCGCTTCAACACCCAGGTCGGCGTGGTCGACAAGCGCTGGTTCATCGGCCTGGCCAGTCCGGCCGCGGCCGGCTTGATGATGTCCTTCGTGTGGGCCTTCGCCGACGACAGCCTGGGCCTGGATGGCGAGCAGCTGCGCTATGTGGCGCTGGGCGTCACGGTGGTGTCGGCGTTGCTGATGGTCAGCCGGATCCGGTTCTGGAGCTTCAAGGGCGGCGAACGCGGCCCGCGTGCGGATCGGGTGCCATTCCTGGCGCTGGCGATCGCGGCGGTGGTCATCGCGCTGCTGGTCATCGACCCGGCACGTTCGCTGCTGGTGATCGGCGTGCTGTACGCCTTGTCCGGCCCGGTGATGTGGCTGTGGCGGCGCGGACGCAGGACGCCCGAGCTGCCATGAGCGAGATGGCCGTCGCGCCGGTGTGGTCGGACCTGCAGGTGAGCTGCCTGCAGGCGATGGGGCACACCGTGTATCTGGACCGTGACACGGTGGAGGCCGAACCGGCGCCTGCTGTGGCTGAGGCGCCGGCACCGGTGCGAGAACCTGCGCGCCCGCAACACGCCGCGCCTGCGCCCAGCGCAGCACCTGCCGCACGCCGCAGCGCACCGGCTGCGCCGTCCGAGCCACCTGCCGATGTCAGCGTTCGTCCGTCCGCGCCTGCCGCACCGCGGCGTGGCCGTGTGGGCATGCCCGACAGATTGCAGATTGCCTTGTTGCGTGCATCCGGCTGCAATCCCGGTGATCCGCAGACCCAAGCCTTGATGGCCTCCTGGCCGCTGGCCGAATTGCGCGGCAACCCGGCCGCCAAGCGCGCGCTGTGGCCGCAGCTGCGCGCCCTGCGCCGGCGCCAGGGCCCGGCGTGAGCGCGATGAACGCGCCGATGCCCACAGCCCTGCGCGCCATGCGTGAGAGCGACCTGGACGCGGTCATGGACATCGAGCGCCGCGCGTATCCGTTTCCGTGGACGCGCAGCATTTTTCGCGATTGCCTGCAGGCCGGGTATCCGGGCTGGGTGATGGAGCAGGCCGGGCAGATCATTGGCTACGGCGTGATCAGCATTGCTGCCGACGAGGCGCATGTGCTCAACGTCTGCATTGCACCGGAAGCACAGTCGCAAGGACACGGCCGTGTGTTGCTGCGCGCGCTGATCAAGGCGGCCTGCGACCGCGGCGCGCGGCGCGCGTTTCTGGAAGTGCGCCCGTCCAATCCGTCGGCGATTGCCTTGTACCACTCCGAAGGGTTCAACGAGATCGGGCGGCGTCCGCGCTACTACCCCGCGCACACCGGGCGCGAAGATGCCCTGGTGATGGCGATCGAGTTGTTCTTCGAAGGCATCTCCTGACCGATCGTGTGGCGCGCAGGCTTTGCGATGCCCTGGCGTGACTGACTGATTGAAAGCTGGCCGCGCGGTTGCGTGGCGTGCGCGTGTGCGTTGACGCTCGGCACCGTCATCGAACGTGCATGCAGGTGTACGCGCTTGCACGGCATGCGTGTGTGCATGCGTCACAGCTGACGAAGCGAACGCAACGTGCGTGCGGCATGTCGGCTCATCATGCGACGCATGCGCTGATTGATACGCCGCAGTATTGGACGTGTGTGCGCATGATCGATCACTGCGCTGCACATCGCACAGAAGTGCACGCCACCGGCAACGCGTGTTGCTGGGTTTGTGCGGTCTCCAGCGCTCAGTGATGTGTCCTGATCGCGCTGCTTGATGTGCCCTCTCACATGCGCGATCACACATCGTGCTTGCGCTGCTGCACGCCACCACGCGCTGCACGTCATGTTGCATTGCAGTGTCCTCTCTGCTGTCTCTGCTGTCTCTGCGTGTCTGCGTCATCGCGTTTTGTCTTCTCTTGAATGTCCCGCAAGCGTTTGCGTGACTGCGCGTGCACATCGACACATCGCCTAGATACAACCGATTGCGATGCTCCTAGTATCCGTGTCGCGGAAACTGAAAAGTACACAGATGAAAAGTATGTTCCGCGCGCTCTAGTCGAGCGATGTGCCGCTGCGCGGTGCGTCGAACTTATCCGAGGGAGACATCAAGATGAAGCCGAAATTTTCAACGGCGGCCGCCGCGTCGCTGTTTGTCGGGTCGTTGCTGGTGATTGGCGTTGCCAGCGCCGATCCTGCACTGGAAGTTGCCACGACAGGCTGGGCCACGCAGAACGGTGGCACCAAGGGCGGCTCCAAAGCCGCGGCCGCCAATATCTATACGGTCAAGAATGCTGCCGAGCTGAAAGCTGCGTTGAAAGCCAGTGTTGGCAGCAACGGACGCATCATCAAGATCAGCGGCGTGATCGACGTCAGCGAAGGCAAGGCCTACAGCACCACGGCCGACATGAAGAGCCGCGCGCGTCTGGACATCCCCACCAAGACCACCTTGATCGGCATCACCAGCAACGCGGAAATCCGCGAAGGCTACATGTACGTCAAGGCGAACGACGTCATCATCCGCAACATCACCATCGAAAATCCGTGGGATCCGCAGCCGGTCTGGGATCCGGACGATGGCAGCGCGGGCAACTGGAACTCCGAGTACGACGGGTTGACCGTGGAAGGCGCCAGCAACGTGTGGGTGGACCATGTGACCTTCACCGATGGCCGCCGTACCGATGACCAGAACGGCACCGCCAACGGCCGCCCGAAGCAACATCACGACGGCGCAATGGACGTCAAGAAAGGCGCCAACTACGTGACCATTTCGTACTCGGTGTTCAAGCTGCACGAGAAGAACGATTTGATCGGCTCCAGCGATAGCGCCTCCAGCACCGACAGCGGCAAGCTCAAGGTCACCATCCACAACACCATGTTCCAGGACATCGCTGCGCGTGCGCCGCGTGTGCGCTTCGGTCAGGTGCACCTGTACAACAACTACCACGTCGGCAGCACCAGTAATAAGGTGTATCCGTTCTCGCATGCGCATGGTGTCGGCAAGGAATCGAAGATCTTTTCCGAGCGCAACGCATTCGAAATCAGCGGCGTGAGCAGCTGCGACAAGATCGCTGCCGACTACGGCGGCAGCGTGTACCGCGATCAGGGCTCGTTGCTCAACGGCAAGGCGCTTTCTTGCTCGTGGAATACCAACATCGGTTGGACGCCGCCGTACACCTACAACCTGCTGTCGGCCGACAAGGTCGCCGCCGACGTCAAGGCAAAAGCAGGTGCCGGAAAGCTGTAAGCGTTACCACGTGCAGTGCCCGGCAACGGGCACTGCTGTGATGTGTTGCAGCTATGCCGAGGGTGCACGTGCAGCATATCGAAAATATACTTTTAAATAATTTACATAAAAGATAGCATCGGTCGGGTCCGCTAGGGGACTGGCCGATTCGGCCTGGGCGGATGCAGTGCTGTCACGGGGAGCGCGTCGCGCATGCGACGTGTCATTGCATCACTCATTCAAGAGAATTCAACACCATGTCGAATGCATCGACAGTTGTGGGTCGTACGGTTGTGGGCGTCGTTCTGGGCGCTGCGTTGTTGTCGGGCACCGCGTATGCGGCAGACCCTGCACTGGAAGTGGCCACCACCGGCTGGGCCACCCAGAACGGCGGCACCAAAGGCGGCTCCAAAGCGGCGGCGGCAGACATTTACACCGTCACCAACGCGGCCCAGCTCAAGGCGGCCTTGAAGGCCAAGGCCGGCAGCAACGGCCGCATCATCAAGATCAAGGGTGTCATCGACATCAGTGAAGGCAAGGCCTACACCAAGACCTCGGACATGAAGAGCCGTGGTCGCCTGGATGTGCCGACCAAGACCAGCCTGATCGGCGTCGGCACCAATGCCGAAATCCGCGAAGGCTTTTTCTACGTCAAGGCCAACGACGTCATCGTGCGCAATCTCACCATCGAGAATCCGTGGGATCCGGAGCCGGTGTGGGATGCCGACGACGGCGATGCAGGCAACTGGAATTCCGAATACGACGGGTTGACCGTGGAAGGCGCCAGCAACGTGTGGGTGGACCATGTGACCTTCACTGACGGCCGCCGCACCGATGACCAGAACGGCACCGCCAACGGCCGCCCCAAGCAGCATCACGATGGTGCGATGGACGTCAAGAAGGGCGCCAACTACGTGACCATTTCGTATTCGGTGTTCAAGTCGCACGAGAAGAACAGCCTGATCGGCTCCAGCGACAGCGCATCGAGCACCGACTCCGGCAAGCTCAAGGTCACTATCCACAACACCTTGTTCCAGGACATCGCCGCACGTGCGCCGCGCGTACGCTTCGGCCAGGTGCATCTGTACAACAACTACCACGTCGGCAGCACCAGCAATAAGGTGTACCCGTTCTCGCATGCGCATGGCGTGGGCAAGGAATCGAAGATCTTCTCCGAGAACAATGCCTTCGACATCAGCGGCGTGAGCAGCTGCACCAAGATTGCTGGCGACTACAAGGGCAGCGTGTACCGCGACCAGGGCTCGTTGATCAACGGCAAGGCACTGACCTGCAGCTGGAACAGCAACATCGGCTGGAAGCCGCCGTATACCTACAACATCCTGCCGGCCAACAAGGTGGCAGCGGACGTCAAGGCTAAGGCTGGCGCCGGCAAGCTGTAACGCCGAGCACATCCTGCACCGCTGTGTCATGCAGCGGTGCGGACGCAGCACACAGCGCCTGCAGCGATGCAGGCGTTGTGCGTTGTGTGCAATGGCCTATGTGCTGTGCTGATGGCCTGCGTGGCAGGCCGCGCAGCGTGGGTGACAAGGCCGATCCGGATTCTCGTTTTGAAGACGCGCACGCCAGGCGATTCAGTTGGCGCTGTTGTCGGAGCGCCACGTGTTCCGGATCGGCGGGACCCGTGATTGCAAGGATGGAGTGCAGGGCATCGGTGGCCGCACCCATCTCGATGGCGTGTAGCAGATCAACGGCGCGCCGATGGTGTGCATGCTCACTACCGCGATCGGTTGGAAGCCGCGTGATGCGTATAGCCGGTTGCCGAGCGCGGCCGTGGCTGCGGCGGTGCTGGCGTATAGGGACGCCGGAGGACCTTAGAGCGGCTAACAAAACGTCGCGCCCGCCCGGCGGTTGCGTAGTCCTTTTGATTGCTGCTCTTAACCGGTAAGTGCCGCAGCCGAATGGCTGCGGACAGTGCATGCATCAAACGCCTGCGCCATGTGGCGCAGGCGTCGTGCTTTAGAGCTTGGCGCGCTGCTCACGCAGACCGGTCAGCTGGGTGGTCCAGTCGTTCAAGCGTGCGCGTTCCTGCTCGACCACCGCCGCTGGTGCGTTCTGCACGAAGGTGGCGTTGCCGAGCTTGCCGTTGCACTTGCCGATCTCGCTCTCCACGCGCTTGATCTCCTTGTCCAGGCGGGTGCGTTCGGCATCCATGTCGACCAGGCCTTCCAGCGGCACCAGCAAGGTGAGCTCGCCAACAATGGCAGCGGCGGCCGGCGGAGCCTCCTGGCCGGCGGCCAGCCAGTCGATCGCTTCCAGCTTCAGCAGGAACGCCAGCTGCGAGGCGAAACGTGCCACGCGCGCACGGTCGTCGCTGCTGCCGGCCTGCAGCCACAGGCGCACCTGTTTGGATGGCGGCACGTTCAATTCGCTGCGCACGCGGCGCAGTGCCGAGACCATCGCCTTGAGCCATTCGATATCGGCTTCTGCACCGGCGTAACCGCTGGTGTCGACATCGCCGCGCTGCGGAAAGGCTTGCAGCGAGATCGTGTCACCGGTGATGCCCAGGCGCGGCGCCACCTGCTGCCACAGTTCTTCGGTCACGAACGGGGTGAGCGGATGCAGCAGCCGCAACAGTGCTTCCAGCACGTAGAGCAGCGTGTGGCGGGTGCTGTCGGCGGCGTCCTGCACCGCGCCGTTGAGCGCAGGCTTGGCGAGTTCGACAAACCAATCGCAGAACGCATTCCAAGCGAATTCGTACAGCGTTTGCGCGAGCAGGTCGAACCGGTAATTGGCGTAATGCGCCTGTGCTTCGGCGGCCACCGCGTCCAGACGCGCCAGGATCCACCGTTCGGTTTCGGTCTGCGGCTGCGGCACGCCGCTGAACTGCGCGCCCTCGGTGTTCATCAGTACGAAGCGTGTGGCATTCCACAGCTTGTTGCAGAAATTCTTGTAACCCTCGGCACGGCCCAGATCGAACTTGATGTCGCGGCCATGCGTGGCGAGTGCGGCGATGGTGAAGCGCAGCGCGTCCGCGCCGTGGGCGATGATGCCGTCCGGGAATTCCTTGCGTGTGGCTTTTTCGATCTTGGGCGCATCCTTGGGCTTCATCAGCCCGGTGGTGCGCTTGGCTACCAGGTCTTCGATGCTGATGCCGTCGATGATGTCGAGCGGATCGAGCACGTTGCCCTTGGACTTGGACATCTTCTGGCCCTGCGCATCGCGAATCAGGCCGGTGATGTAGACGTCACGGAACGGCACCTGGCCGGTGAAGCTGTCGGTGGCCATGATCATGCGCGCCACCCAGAAGAAGATGATGTCGAACCCGGTGACCAGCACCGACGACGGCAAGTAGCGCGCGAAACCGCGCTCATCCATCGCCTGCGCATCCGGCCAGCCCAATGTGGAGAACGGCCACAGCTGCGAGGAGAACCAGGTTTCCAGCACGTCGCTGTCCTGATGCAAGGCAACCTCTGCACCCAGACCATGCGTGGCGCGCACCTGCGCTTCGTCGTGGCCGACATAGCACTTGCCCGCCTCGTCGAACCACGCCGGAATGCGGTGGCCCCACCACAGCTGACGGCTGATGCACCAATCCTGGATGTTTTCCATCCAGTGGCGATAGGTGTTGATCCAGTTCGGCGGCACGAACTTGACCTGGCCACTTTCGACCAGCTCCAGGCCGCGCTTGGCCAGCGCGTCCATCTTCACGAACCACTGGTCGGTGAGATACGGCTCGATCACCTGGCCAGTACGGTCGCCGCGCGGCACCTGTAGCTTGTGAGGTTTGGTTTCCACCAACAGCCCGAGGTCTTCCAGCTCGGACAGCACCAGCTTGCGCGCGTCGTAACGATCCAGACCGCGGTAGCGCTCCGGTGCGTTGTCGTTGATGGCGGCGGTGACGGTGAACAGGTTGATCAGCGGCAAGTCATGCCGCACGCCCACCTGGTAATCGTTGAAGTCATGCGCCGGCGTGACCTTGACCACGCCGGTGCCGAACGCGCGGTCGACATAGTCGTCGGTGATCACTGGCACCAGACGGCCGGTCAGCGGCAGCACGATCTGTGCGGCATGCAGCGTGGCGTAGCGCGCATCGTCCGGATGCACCATCACCGCGGTATCGCCGAGCATGGTTTCCGGGCGCGTGGTGGCCACCACCAGGTAATCGCGGGTTTCGCGCAGGGTCTCGACGCCATCGGCATCATGCTCGACATGCTCGTAAGTCACACCGTCGGCGAGCGGGTAGCGGATCGACCACAAAAAGCCGTCTTCTTCGACGTTTTCCACTTCCAGATCGGAGATGGCGGTCTTCAGTACCGGGTCCCAGTTGACCAGGCGCTGGCCACGGTAGATCAGGCCCTGTTCGTACCAGCGCACAAACGCCTCGGTGACTGCGGCCGAGGGCTGCGGATCCATGGTGAAGGTGCTGCGCGACCAATCGCTGGAGGTGCCCAGCCGGCGCATCTGGCGCTCGATGGTGTCGCCTGATTGCGCCTTCCATTCCCACACCTTGGCGATGAAGCCATCACGCCCCAGCGTGTCGCGCGTTTCGCCCTTGCCTTCCAGCGCGAGGTTGCGCGAGACCACCATTTCCGTGGCGATGCCGGCATGGTCGGTGCCCACTTGCCACAAGGTGTCGTAGCCGCGCATGCGGTGGTAACGCACCAGCGCATCCATCAAGGTCTGCTGGAACGCATGCCCCATGTGCAGCGTGCCGGTCACGTTCGGCGGCGGCAGCAACACGGTGTAAGGCTCGCCGCTGCCGGACGGCTTGAAATGCCCGGCCGACTCCCACTGTGCGTACAGGCGCGATTCGAACGAGGAGGGGTCGTAGCTGGAGGCGAGGGTGGTCATAGGGGGGCTGGGATTCGTTGATTCGGGATTCGGGATTTGTTGAGTCATGGGGCCGGTAGAGATCGCTGGCAAGCCATTGCATCAACCTCAGCGGTGGCGCTGTGGAACGGAGATTGGCTGTTGGGATGCGTCGTTGGTAAGGACTTGTGGATGCGCGCAAAACCGCTCCTGCAAATCCCCAATCCCAACTCCCCAATCTCCGCCCCTCTCACATGTCGTATTTCGTGAGCTCCAGCCCCAGCGCCTTGTACTGCTTCCAGCGGTCGCGCAGTGGTTCGCGGGCGGCGGGGTCGGCGGGGACCACTTCCAGCACGCGGTCGCAGGCGCCCAGGTACGGGTCGTCGCGCAGGTTGATCACCAGCGGGCGGGAGGGGGCGTCGAAGTCCGGTGCGGCGATCAGGACCGGTGCCAGCTCGTCTTCTTCGTCGGTGCCGCCGATCTGGTGCGGGATGTAGGCCTCGTCGTCGAAGGACCACAACAGGTCGTCCAGCGCCTCGGCCTGGTCAGCGTCGCGTGCCAGGATCAGCGTCGACAGGTTGGCGTCGTAGGCCTTGCGCGCCAGCTCGCAGACCAGCCGCAGCGGTTCGTTGAGGAAGCGCGGCTTGGCGATCAGATAAAAGTCGGCACGGGGCATGGTCAGGTCACGAAACGGAAGGGGAAACGGATTCGGCAATGATGCTGCCGAGTGTGAACAGCAGGCCGGACGCCAGTATCGCCAGCAGGAACCCGCCGGTGGCGCGCAGGCGTCGGCCCGCAGGCCGCGAGCGATACAGGTAGATGGGGATACAGATCAGCCAGGCCAGCACCATCCCGATGTTGAGCCACATCGGGCGGCGGAAGCCCTGCCGGCGGCTGTCGGCCGCCAGCCACACGAAGATCAACGCCAGCAGCAGCGCGAACCGCACCAGGTCGCTGCCGGGGCCGGTCCAGCCGGGGAGCGCGCTGGTGGCTCCGTCCGCCAGGGCGAACCCGGCGAGCAGGGCCAGTGCAGCGCCCGGCGACATCAGGCCGTGCGGTCCAGCAACCACTGGGTCAGCAGGCCGACCGGGCGGCCGGTGGCCATGCCGCGCTTGCCTTCGTCGCTGGCCACGCCGGCGATGTCCAGATGCGCCCAGCGCTGGTTTTCGGTGAAGCGCGACAGGAAGCAGCCGGCGGTGATCGCGCCACCCCAGCGGCCGCCGATGTTGTAGACGTCGGCGAAGGTGGAATCCAGCAGGCCCTGGTATTCGTCCCACAGCGGCAGGCGCCAAGCGCGGTCGAACACGTGCTCGCCGGCGGCCAGCAGTTCATTGGCCAGATCGTCGTGCTTGCTCATCAAGCCGGCGGTCTGGTGGCCCAGGGCCACCATGCAGGCGCCGGTCAGCGTGGCCACGTCCACCAGCGCTTCCGGGTTGAAGCGCTCGGCGTAGGTCAGTGCATCGCACAGGATCAGGCGGCCTTCGGCGTCGGTGTTGCCGACCTCGATGGTCTTGCCGGACATGCTGGTGATTACGTCCGAGGGACGATAGGCATTGCCGTCGATGGCGTTTTCCACCGCCGGCACCACCACCACCAGGTTGATCGGCAGCTCGGCCTTGACCGTGGCCACGAAGGTGCCGATGACGTTGGCGCCACCGCACATGTCGTACTTCATTTCCTCGATGCCGCCCTGGGTCTTCAGGTTGACGCCACCGGTATCGAAGGTGATGCCCTTGCCGACCAGCACGTACGGGCGCGCCTCGCCGCCGCCGTTCCACTTCAGCACGATCAGGCGCGGGCGGTTGGCCGAGCCACGCGCCACCGACAGCAGCGAGCCCATGCCCAGCGCTTCCATCTGCTGCTCGTCCAGGATCTCGGCCTCGGCGCCCGGGAACTTGCCGGCGAAGGCGGCCGCCGTGTCGGCCAGGTAGGCCGGGGTGCAGTAGTTCGGCGGCAGGTTGCCCAGCTCGCGGGCGAACTCCACGCCTTCGGCGGTGGCAATGCCCACGGCCAGGGCGCGGGCGTCGTCGCCGGCGATCGCCAGGGTAGTCAGGCCGGTGTCGTCGACCTTCTTCTTGCCCAGCGTGGCGGTGTAGCGGTAGGCGGCATGGTCGCTGACAACCACGGCCTGGCGGATGTTCCAGGCTGCGTCGCGTGCCTTGACGGGCAGTTCGGTCAGGGTGAGCAGGGCGCTGCCGATCGGGCCGGTCTTCAGTGCGCGGGCCGCATCGCCGATCGCCTTGAGGTAGGGCGCCACGCCGAACTTGGCGGTATCGCCCAGGCCCACCACCAGCACGCGCGGGGCCTGCACGCCGGGCAGGTCATGCACCAGGGTGGTGGTGCCGGTCTTGGTGGCCACATCGCCCCGTGCCACCAGCGCCGTCAGGCGGCCCTGGCTGGCGCTGTCCAGCGCCTGGGCAGCGGGCGAGAGGGTCTTGTCGGCGAACGCGCCAACCACGATGCAGTCGACGTGGGCGCTTGCCGGCGCGTCTTGGTTCAGGGTGAATTGCAGGGCCATTGATCAGATTCCGTAGGCAAATCCGTACAATCGCGGGCTGTTTACGCCAACCTGACTAGGCTGGCGGCGCCGCGAACGAATCCGAGAGTTTAAAACAAGCCCACCCTATGCCGAAGCTCGATCGATATCTGCTTAGCGATTTCACCCAGAGCTTCCTGGCAACCCTCATCGTGCTGCTGGTCGTGAGCGTGGGCGGGGTGCTAGTGGATATCCTCGGCAATATTGCCGATGGCCGTATCCCCGCGCGGTTGCTGCTGTCCCAGGTGGGTCTGCAATTCGTTGCCTACCTGCCGATCATCCTGCCGCTGGCGCTGATGCTGGGCCTGCTGCTGGCGCTGGCGCGGCTGTACCGCGATTCAGAAATGGCGGTCATCACGGCGATTGGCATCGGCCCGCGGCGCATGCTGCGCCCGATCCTGTGGCTGGTGGTGCCGGTGGTGGTGGTGATCGGCGCCTGCTCGTTGTGGCTGGGCCCCTGGGCCAGCCGCACCGCCGAGCTGATGCTGGAAGATGCCAACCGCAGCGTGGTGATGGCCGGCCTGGAATCGGGCAAGTTCACTCCGTTGTCCGGCGGCGGCGTGGTCTACCTGACCACCATCTCCCCCGACGGCAAGGGCCTGGGCAAGGTGTTCATGCAGCGCCAGAAGGATGACCGCATCGACGTGGTCACCGCCGAGCGCGGCGCCATGTTCTTCGAGGGCAAGACCGACCGCTACCTGCGCCTGGAAGATGGCCATCGCATCGAAGGGCCGGCCGGTGCGCAAGGCCTGGACTACCGCTTGATGACCTTCGCCAGCAACGATGTGGCTCTGCCGGACCGCACCAAGGCGCACGACGCCAACGACCCGGAAGTGATGTCCACGTTCAAGCTCATCGGGGATACGCGGCCGATCGCGCGTGCCGAATTGCACCGGCGCCTTGCCCCGCCGCTGCTGGCGCTGGCCTTCGCGCTGCTGACCCTGCCGCTGTCGCGCAGTGCGCCGCGGCAGCAGCGCTACGGCCGCATCATGTTGGCGTTCCTGGCCTACCTGGTCGGCACCAACCTGATGATCGTCGGCACCCAGTGGATCGCCAACGGCAAGGTGCCGGGCGCGGTTGGGCTGTGGTGGCTTACGCTGCCGCTGCTGGCGGTATCGATCTGGGCCTACGCCCGCGATGGCCGGTTGTCGCGGCCGAGGGCGCGCGCATGAAGCTGATGCCGCGGGTCCATGACTGGTATGTGGGGCGCGCCGTGCTGTTCACGGTGCTGCTGACCTGGGCCGTGCTGCTGGGCCTGGACGTAGTGAACGCCTTTGCCAGCGAGGCAAAGAGCATTGGCCAGGGTAGTTACAGCTTTGGCCATGCCATCGCCTTCGTCGCCTACACGGTGCCGCGCCGGGCCTACACCTTGTTCCCAACCGCAGCGGTGATCGGCGCGCTGATGGGCTTGGGCCAGCTGGCGGCGACCTCCGAGCTGACCGCGTTGCGGGCGCTGGGCGTGTCGCGCAAGCGCATGTCGGCCTCGGTGGTGGTGGCGATGGCCTTGCTCACCGCGACCATGGTGATCAGTGGCGAGACCTTGGGCCCGTGGGCACAGGGCCAGGCCGATACGCTCAAGACCAGCGCCAAGTACGAAAGCAATATGGCCTCGGCGCGTTATTCGGGGCTGTGGGCACGCGAGGGCGACACCTTCCTCAATGCGCAAAGCGGCGAAGAACAATTGCTGGATGGCGGCGGCACCGCGTTGGCGCTGCACGATGTACGGCTCTACCACCTGGATACCTCCGGCCGGCTGCAGCAACTGACCTACGCCGCGGTCGCCGAGCACCGTGATGGCCGCTGGACGCTGCGTCAGGTGCGCCGCGATACCTTCCAGGAACGTTCCGTGCAGCGCGAAACCTTCCCCGAATTGCCGTGGCAGTCGCAGCTCAATCCCAAGGCGCTGGCGGCCGGCCTGGCCAAGCCGCGCAACCTGTCGGTGCATGATCTGGGGCAGAGCATCGAGTACCGCCGTCGCAACGGCCTGGATGCCAGCGATTACGAAGATCAGTACTGGAGCCGCTGGTTCTACCCGCTCAACGTGCTGGCGCTATGTCTGGCTGCGATCCCGTTCTCGTTCGGTTCGTTGCGCAGCGGCGGCCTGGGCAAGCGCCTGTTCCTGGGCATCCTGTTCGCGCTGGGCTTTTGGCTGCTGCAGCTGTTTTTCGGACGCATGGCCGGCGCGCTCAAGCTCGACTACCGCATTGCCTATGCCTTGCCGCCCATGGTGATGCTGGGAGTCTCGGCGTGGTTGTTCCGGCGGCGCAGTAGCTGATGCGCCGGCGCCGGCTGAGTGTTTTCGGCTTGGCGCTGTGTGTGCCGTACGCGTTTTTTATCGGGCTATGCCTGTGGGGAGCGAACGAAGCCGGAAATGACTATAAAGGGCGCTTTGTCATGCTGCAGTTGCCGATCGGGATGCAGCAGTCGGCACTGCATGCGCTCGGCGCCGATGCCTGGCTAGGCTCATTGTCCTGGGTATCGGCCTATCTGCTGTTTGTTCCCCTGACATTTGGGCTGCTGTATTTGCTAGGGCATGGGCTGCAGGCGTTGATTGAACGGCCGTCGCCAGATTTCTAAAGACTGCCCGAGCTGCCATCACTGCGCAGGGGAGAGGCCAGCTGGATGCTGCGTCGCTGCACTGTTGCGCAGCGGTGCGGCGTTAGTGGTCAATGTGCCGGTGCGTCACCCTCAGCGCGACGGCTTGGCCAGCCGCTGCAGCCTTGTGCCACTCGCGCGGTCATGCCAGGTCAGCCGGTCGCGATCCAGCCATGCCCACCAGAATCCCGCGCCGCCCAGAGCCAGCGACAGCGTGCCGACGGCATAGCGGATCCACAGCGCGCGCCAGGAGGCTTGCGGACCGGTCAATGACAGTCGCCACGGGCGCATGCCCAGTGTCTGACCCCCACGGCGCCAACTCACCGTGGCGTACACACCCGCCGCAATCCAGCAGCACAGCCACAACAGCCACTGCCAGCCGCTGAAAGGGGCGATGTTTTCGCGCGCCGGATGCCCGGCCAGGGTGAATCCCAGCGTGAAGCCAGCCGAAAGCAGCATCCATAGCGCCAGCACCGGCCAGGCGTCGTAGCACAGCGCCAGCAGTCGCCAGCCCAGCAGGACAGGTGCGCGTGCGGTCAGCGGGGCAGGGATCGAGGTCATGCCCGCGAGCATAGCCGGCGCGGGCGATCGGGCAAGCGGGCGATGCGGGGCTACCGTCAGCGCCGCGGCAGGCCCTAAGCTTGGGCAATGTCTGCCAGCAGTCCCGCCGAACGCCGCCAACGTGCCCAGCAACTGCCGCCCCTGCGGGCGGAGGACGATCAGGCCATCCAGCGCTTCCTGGATCGGTTGTGGGCCGAACAGGGCGTGGCGCGCCAGACCCTGGACAGCTATCGGCGCGATCTGGAGGGGCTGGCGCGATGGCGCGATGGCGCCGGCGGTGGCCTGCAGGGCGCCGACCGCAGCGCGCTGTTCGACTATCTGCGCTGGCGCACCGAGGCGCGCTACGCGCCGCGCAGCAATGCGCGCCTGCTCTCGACCCTGCGCGGCTTTTACGCGCTGTGCCTGCGCGATGGCGTGCGCAGCGACGACCCCACCGCGCTGCTGGATCCGCCGCGCTTGCCGCGCTCGCTGCCCAAGGCCCTGACCGAAAGCCAGATCGATGCGCTGCTGGCGGCCCCGGAGATCGGCACGCCGCTGGGCCTGCGCGATCGCGCCATGCTCGAACTCATGTATGCGGCCGGCCTGCGCGTCAGCGAGCTGGTCACGCTGCCGGCCGTGGCGATCAACCTGCGCCAGGGCGTGCTGCGGGTCACCGGCAAGGGCAGCAAGGAACGGCTGGTGCCGCTGGGCGAGGAATCCCAGCACTGGCTGGAACGTTATTTGGAGACCGCGCGGCCCACGCTGTCCGAGCGCAAGGCGGTGCCAGCGGTGGACGGGCAGGTTCCGCTGTTCATCGATGCCGCGCGCCGGCCGCTGAGCCGCCAGCAGTTCTGGGGCCTGGTCAAACGCTATGCAGCGGTTGCCGGCATCGACCCGGACACGGTCAGCCCGCATGGTTTGCGGCACAGTTTTGCCACCCATCTGCTCAATCACGGCGCCGACCTGCGCGCGCTGCAGATGCTGCTGGGGCACAGTTCGCTCTCCACCACCCAGATCTACACGCTGGTGGCGCGCCAGCATCTGCAGACCTTGCACGCCCGGCATCATCCGCGCGGGTGATGCCGCGATTGCGAGCGGTGCGGTGGCTGCGAGCCGTTGCCGCAGCCAGCTAAGCCTTCCCGATGCTCCCGACCGTTGCGGCCACTAACACCTCGCTCCGGCGGCGTTGCAGTTCGCCTCTGAGCGCGCCGGTCCGCCCGCCATTGCATCAGGCGCATGCACGGCGCCTGCAACGAAGCGGTCCAGCGAACGCGGCCAAGCTTCATCCGCGCTGTGCGAGAATCGCGCCATCCCACTGCACTGGATGCGTGAATGTATCGTCTTGCCATCGCCGCATTGCTCGGCGCGATCAGCCTTACCGCCTGCGCGCAGTCTTCTCAGCCGGCCGCGAGCAACACCGCCGCCAAGCCTGCCGCCGCACCGGCCTCGGGCAATGTGGACCAGCGCGTGGGCGCCGCGCTCAAGGCGCTGGACCCGGACTTCAAGCCGGACTACATCGGCGCGGCCCCGTTTCCGGGCTTCCGCGAAGTGGTCGTCGGCGGGCAGGTGCTGTACGTCAGCGATGACGGCCGGTACCTGATCCAAGCGCAGCCGTTCGACATCCAGAACAAGCAGTTCGCCGCCAGCGAGGGCCTGCTAGCCTACCGCCGCAAGCAGCTGCAGACCGTTCCCAAGGCTGACCGCATCGTGTTCGCGCCGGCCAACCCGAAGTACACCGTGACGGTGTTCACCGATGTGGAATGCGGCTACTGCCGCAAGCTGCACAGCGAGATCGGTGAGCTCAACAAGCAGGGCATCGCGGTGGAATATCTGGCCTTCCCGCGCATGGGCCTGGGCAGCCAGGACCACAAGGAAATGATCGCGGTGTGGTGCGCAGCCGACCGCAAGCAGGCGCTCACCGCGGCCAAGTCCGGCCAGCCGGTCAACGCCAAGGACTGCAAGAACCCGGTGTCGATGGAATACACCCTGGGCCAGCGCCTGGGCGTCAACGGCACCCCGGCGATCTTCGCGCCCGACGGCACCCAGCTGGGTGGCTACCTGCCGCCGGCACAGCTGCGCGAAGCGCTGGAAAAGCGCGCAGTCACCACGGCGGGCGGCAGCCGCTAAGGGCGGTCATGCCGGGCCAGGCCCGGTAGCGCACGACCGCGGTCTCTGGCCGTGGGACATCAACGAAGGCCGGGATGCGTGAGTGTCCCGGCCTTTGTGCTGTCTGGGCTGCACGCATGTCCACTTGCCCACTGCGTGTTGTGTAGGGCGTGGGCTGAGGCCAGGTTGACCAAGCTCGCCTGGCCGGCCACAAACAGGCCGCGGCGACGCCGTCCACAGAAACACCGCAGCCCGCCTAATCGGCCGGAACGCGGCAACGGCGTCCGATCGGCGCCGGTCGGCCAACCTCCGTTACAATAATCGGCCCCGTTTCTGACACGGTTCCCCGGACATGATGGTCCTCGAGGGCGCTTCCGCCCTTTCGCCGTTCCGCCGCGCTCGGCTCGAAACCCGCCTGCAAACCCTCGTCCCCGCGCTGCGCCTCACTGGCGCCTGGCACGTGTACTTCATCCGCGCCGATGCCGGGCGCACGCCCGACCAGGCCACCTTGCAGCGCATCCTGCAGGCCGAGCCGGCGCCTGCGCCGCGCGATGAGGCCGCCTCTTCGCGCTATGTGGTGCCACGGCTCGGCACGCTGTCGCCGTGGTCGAGCAAGGCCACCGAGCTGATGCGCGGAGCCGGGCAGCCGATCCAGCGCGTGGAGCGCGGCACCCGGATCGATCTGGCCGGGTGGCCGGAAGGTCAGGCCGATCAGGCCGCAGTGGCCAATCTGTTGCACGACCCGATGACGCAATCGTTGCTCGGCTCGGCCGCAGCGGCCGAAGCGCTGTTCAACGTGCCCGATCCCGGCCAGCTGGAACGCATCCCGCTGGATGCGCTGGAACAGGCCAATGGCGATCTGGGCCTGGCACTGGCGCAGGACGAGATCGACTACCTGCGCGAGCGCTTTGCCGCGCTCGGCCGCGACCCGGCCGACGTCGAACTGATGATGTTCGCGCAGGCCAACTCCGAGCATTGCCGGCACAAGATCTTCAACGCCAGCTGGACCATCGACGGCAAGCCGCAGGAGCGCTCGCTGTTCCGGATGATCAAGCACACCCACCAGCAGACCCCGCAGCACACCTTGTCGGCCTATAGCGACAACGCGGCGGTGGTGGAAGGCGTGCCGGCGGCGCGGTTCCGCCCCGATCCGGCCACCGGCGAATACCGCAGCGAAGCGGTGGTGCCCTCGGCCTTCGCCATCAAGGTGGAAACCCATAACCATCCCACCGCGATTGCGCCGTTCCCGGGCGCGGCCACCGGTGCCGGCGGCGAGATCCGCGACGAAGGTGCCACTGGCCGCGGTGGCAAGCCCAAGGCCGGCCTGACCGGGTTTTCGGTGTCGCATCTGCGCATCCCGACCTTGCCGCAGCCGTGGGAAGCGCCGCGCGCGCTGAATCCGCGCATGGCGCCGGCGCTGGACATCATGCTCGACGGTCCGCTCGGCGGCGCGGCATTCAACAACGAGTTCGGCCGGCCGAACCTGCTCGGCTACTTCCGCAGTTTTGAGCTGGCCGAAGGCCAGGGCCTGACCCGCGCCTACGACAAGCCGATCATGCTGGCCGGCGGCCTGGGCGCGATCGACCGCAACCAGGTCGAAAAGCTGCGCCTGCAACCGGGCGATGCGGTGATCGTGCTGGGTGGCCCGGCGATGCTGATCGGTCTGGGCGGCGGCGCTGCCAGTTCGGTGGCCGCCGGCGACAGCGCCGAGGCGCTGGACTTTGCCAGCGTGCAGCGCGAGAACCCGGAGATGGAGCGCCGCTGTCAAGAGGTCATCGACCACTGCGTGGCATTGGGCACCGATAACCCGATCCGCTGGTTCCACGACGTAGGTGCCGGTGGCCTGTCCAACGCGATCCCCGAGTTGCTGCACGACTCCGGCGTGGGCGGGGTGATCGACCTGGCCAGGGTGCCGAGCGACGACCCGTCGCTGTCGCCGCTGGAGTTGTGGTGCAACGAATCGCAGGAACGCTACGTGCTCGGCGTGCCGCAGGCGCGCCTGTACGAATTCGCCGCGATCTGCGCACGCGAACGCTGCCCGTTCGCCGCCGTCGGCGTGGCCACGGCCGAGGAACGGCTGGTGGTGGGGTATGGCGTTTTTGGCAACGGGAATGGCGATTCGGGATTCGAGATTCGCAACGGCGTGCTCTCGGGTGCTGGCGCGGCTCCTGCTTCCAACCAATCCCCTATCCCGACTCCCGAATCCCAGCTCCCCATCAACCTGCCCATGGACGTGCTGTTCGGCAAGGCGCCGAAGATGCACCGCGATGCCGTGCGTCCGGCGCCGCCGCAGTGGCCGGTGCTGCAGACCGGGGCGCTGGATCTGCAGGAGGCCGGGTTGCGCGTGTTGGCGCATCCGACCGTGGCGTCCAAGAGCTTTCTGGTCACCATCGGCGATCGCAGCGTGGGTGGCCTGACCGCGCGTGAGCAGATGATCGGCCCGTGGCAGCTGCCGTTGGCCGATTGCGCGATCACGCTGGCCGGGTTCGAGACCTTCGATGGCGAAGCGATGTCGATCGGCGAGCGCACGCCGCTGGCGCTGCTAAACGCCGCGGCATCGGCGCGCATGGCGGTAGGCGAAGCGATCACCAACCTGTGTGCGGCGCCGGTGCAGACGCTGGACAGCATCAAGCTCTCCGCCAACTGGATGGCTGCCGCCGGACACGCCGGCGAAGACGCCTTGCTGTACGACGCGGTGCGTGCGGTTGGCATGGAACTGTGCCCGGCGCTGGAGCTCAGCATCCCGGTGGGCAAGGACTCGCTGTCGATGCAGGCGCAGTGGCAGGTCGGGAATGGAGAATCGGGAATCGGGAATGGTGAAACGCCAGCACCGTCCGCTTCTGCCATTCCCGATTCCCGACTCCCGATTCCCGGTGAAACGCTGAAAAGCGTTTCACCGGTATCGTTGATCATCAGTGCATTCGCGCCGGTCAGCGATGTGCGTACGCAGCTCACTCCGTTGCTGCAGCGCGAGGATGAGAGCGAGCTGTGGTTGATCGGCCTGGGTGGCGGCAAGCAGCGTCTGGGTGGGTCGGTGCTGGCACAGGTGTATGCCGATGACAGTGCGTTGCCGGCCTTCGGTGGTGAAACACCGGATCTGGATGACCCGCAGCGGCTGCGCCAGTTCTTTGAACTGATCCGCGATGCACGCGAGGGTGGGTTGTTGCTGGCGTATCACGATCGTAGCGATGGCGGTGCGTTTGCCGCGCTGTGCGAAATGGCGTTTGCCTCGCGCCAGGGCCTGGATATCACGCTCGATGCCTGGGGCGATGATGCCTTCCGCAGCCTGTTCAACGAAGAATTGGGCGCGGTGGTGCAGATCGCCAATGAAGACCGCGCCGCGTTTGCCGATCTGGTCGAGCGGCATGCACTGACCGAATGCGCGCAACGCATCGCACGCCCCACCGGCACGCCGCGCGTGCGTGTCAGCGGCCAGGGCCGGGTGTTGGCCGAATGGCGCTGGGAAGCGTTGTTCGATGCGTGGTGGTCGGTGACGCACGCCATGCAGAAGTTGCGCGACAACCCGGATAGTGCCGACGAAGAACGCGCGGTGGCGCGCAACTTCCAGGCACCGGGGCTGCGCCCGAAGCTGGTATTCGACCCGTCCGAGGATGTGGCCGCGCCATTCGTGGCGACCGGTGCACGGCCGAAGGTGGCGATCCTGCGCGAGCAGGGCGTCAACGGCCAGATCGAGATGGCCTACAACTTCGAGCGTGCCGGGTTCCGTGCGTTCGACGTGCACATGAGCGACCTGATCGAAGGCCGCGTGGATCTGGCGCAGTTCGCAGGGTTTGCAGCCTGCGGCGGCTTCAGCTACGGCGACGTGCTGGGTGCCGGCCGCGGGTGGGCCACCTCGATCCTGGAGCGTGCGGCACTGCGCGATGCGTTCGCCGCGTTCTTTGCGCGCAGCGATACCTTTGCGCTGGGCGTGTGCAACGGTTGCCAGATGCTGAGCCAGCTCAAGGACATCATTCCCGGTGCCGAGCACTGGCCGCGCTTCCTGCGCAACCGCAGCGAGCAGTTCGAAGCACGCACGGCGCTGCTGGAAGTGGTGGAGTCGCCGTCGATCCTGCTGCGGGGCATGGCCGGTTCGCGTATTCCGGTGGCAGTGGCGCATGGCGAAGGCCGCGCCGAATTCGACACGGCGGTGGATCAGGCCGCGGCGCGCGTGGCACTGCGCTTCATCGACGGTGACGGCGCGGTGGCTAGCCAGTACCCGCTCAATCCGAACGGGTCGCCCGACGGCATTACCGGCCTGACCAGCACCGATGGGCGCGCCACCATCTTGATGCCGCATCCGGAGCGCACGCCGCGCTCGGTCAATCTGAGCTGGCATCCGGCGGGCTGGGGCGAGGACTCGCCGTGGCTGCGCATGTTCCGCAATGCGCGGGTGTGGTGTGGTTGAGTGATGTGACACGGCATCGGGTGATGCCGCGTTGAGGGCGTCAACGAACGGCCGTGTGCAGCACTGCACACGGCCGTTGTTGTGTGTGCCAATGGGATTGCACGAACGCTGCACTTGACGCCCATCGCTTTAGAGCGGCGATCAAAACGATTGCGCAGCCGCCAGGCGGGCGCGGCCGGTGCTCGGAATCAGCATGTGCCTACTACACTCCGGATCCTCCGCGCCGTCCGCACCCTCCTGATGGCTGCCCGCTACGTTTTGTCAGGCGCTCTTAGTCGGCGTTGATACCGCTGCGCTGTCACGCCGCAGCCGCAACTTTGGCGACCGGCTTAACACAGCATCTCACTTTTAGTGGACCGAGCCAGGCTCGCAGGTAGGAAGCGCTGCGTGGCGGAGGCGAGCAAAAAGTGCGGTTCGGTTGCTGCACTTCAGGCGGATAGATGCAAGCAGTTAAATCTGCATTCGGCTTGCTGGCGCGATGTGTCTGGTCAATGGCAGCGCGTATGCATTGCATACTTTTTAAATTTAAAAAATCCGATACTTGGTTTGCTTCTGGTAACTACAAGAACTACTAGTTATTTACTCGAGCATTACAAAAATTTCGCATATGTGACGTCAATCTCATCTAGATGTTTTGTGTTTCACTAGATTCATCAAGCGTTGTGAATTACTAAATTACTGCGGTCTTTTCGGGGCAATCCATCTTTTTCTGTTGACGCTTTTGCACGGTTTTCCCGTTGCAGAAGACGGGCGAGTGCGTTCACTAAATACCTCAGGGGGACCACGCGATCTCACGTGCGTGGTGGTCGGTTTCTTCATACCAGACCAATGGGGAGTAAGGCGTCAATGAAGCAGATTCAATTGAATAACGGTCGTGAGCGGCGTGCTCATGACCGAACGGAGCGGCATGCCTGCACGTTGGGAAATGCACGGAGCGATCACGCACGATTGCCCGGGAACGGCCTGGCCGTTGCGGTGGTCTTGGCGTTGTTCGGCCTGAGCGGGATTGCGGCGGCAGCCGCACCCGCGGCGGCGTTGCAATCTTGCCGTGTGGTCGAGGGACGCCAGCAGTGCGATGACCCGGCAACAGCCGCATTGGTCTCTACGGATGCAGGCATCCAGGCAGCAGCCACGCCTGCCGCTGATGCCGACGTGCCGGCCTTTGCAGACGGCGTGGATGCCTTGGCGCTGGGCAACGCGAGCAATGCCTTGGGCGATGGCACCAGCGCGCTCGGTGGCGGCAGCCTGGCGTTGGAGCGCGATGCGACCGCGATCGGGCACAACGCGTCAGCGGCAGGCGAATCTGCCGTCGCAATCGGCGGTGTGGCCACCGTTTACGACTACGACGCATCAGGTTTCATCATTGGCGAACGTGAGCAAGCGACGCAGGCTTCCGGGGTGGGAGCGATTGCCGTTGGTGGTGGGGCTTCTGCGGCTAGCCCGTTCTCGAGTGCACTCGGCAGCGGTGCGAGTTCCACCGGCGTGCAGAGCACTGCGCTGGGGTATCGCGCGCAGACCTTCAACGACGGTGCCACTGCGATCGGTGGGTTGTCGACTGCGGGCGCATTTCTTTCCACTGCGGGCGGTTACTTATCGAACGCCAGCGGCGATAGTTCCACCGCGTTTGGCTTCCGCGCGCGCGCCCAAGCCAGCAGCAGCATTGCAGTAGGCGACACTGCATTGGCCAGTGGCGTGCAGAGTGTTGTGGTAGGTGGTATCAGTGATTTTGGTGCGATTACGGCGGCCACCGGGCAGGGTGGTATCGCCTTGGGTGCGGGCGCGCAGAGCCAGTCTGATTACGCCATCGCGATTGGCTACGATTCCAATGTGTTTCCGAATGCGCCGGGCAACACCGACGCGGTTGCGATCGGCCACAGTGCCGGGTCGTTCGCGCCACGCACGGTGTCATTGGGTGGTTTTTCATTGGCCAGCGGAGACGGCGCAATTGCGGTCGGGCACAACAGCACGGCCTATCTTGAAAACAGCATTGCCCTGGGCGCGCGCGCCGAGACCTCGTGGTTCAACGGCAACAGCACCGCCATCGGCGCAGATGCGCAGAGCAATGGCGTCAATGCGGTGGCCATCGGCGCTGGTGCGCGCGTGGGCGATTGGGTGGACGATGCATGGAACCGGTCGGCTGCCAATGCGGTGGCGTTGGGTGCCAATTCCTATGCATTCCGCGACAACACGGTGTCCATCGGTGATGTGGGCGCGGGGCTGACACGGCAACTGACCAGCGTGGCCGCCGGCACCGAGGCGACCGACGCGGTCAATGTCGCTCAACTCGACACAGTACGTGCCGCCACGACGCGTATCGATGGCTATCTGGCGGTCGCCCCCGGTGAGGCGGATGGCGTTACCGCGTTCGCGCAGGGGCAGGACGCCATTGCGCTGGGCAGCGCCAGCAACGCGCTGGGCGATGGCGCCAATGCGCTGGGCGCGGGCAGTCTGGCACTCGGGCGCGATACCGTTGCGCTGGGTCGCAACGCCAGTGCCGCGGATGCGTCGGCCGTCGCGGTTGGTGGTGTTGCCACGGTGCCGGTGTTCGATGCCACCGGTTCTCTGATCGGTTCGCAGGAGCAGGCGACGCAGGCACAGGCGCGCGGTGCGGTGGCACTGGGCAGCGGCGCGGTGGCCGCGCGTATATTCGCCACTGCAGTTGGCACCGGTGCCGCGGCCAGCGGCGAGCAGTCGCTGGCCGCTGGATTCAGTGCACGGGCGCAGGATGACGCGGCCACCACGGTGGGCGCGTTCTCCACCGCGCGTGGTTCGGCATCGTCGGCATTCGGCTTCGGGGCACTGGCCGATGCGACGTTCACCACGGCGGTGGGCTTCAATGCCTCCAGCCTTGGCGAAAGCAGTGTAGCGGTAGGCAGTCTTGCGGTGGCTGCGGGCGAGCGCAGCGTGACTGTTGGCGGCATCGCGCTGGTCAGCTCGACGCTGCGGCCTGCAGGTGCCTTCGGGGTTGGTAGCGTTGCTGTTGGCGCGGGTGCACGCAGTAGCGGCGATTACGCCATCGCGCTTGGCTACAACGCCAATGTGTTTCCCAACGGCAACAACGCCGACGCGGTGGCGATCGGCCATAGCGCCGCATCGTTTGCGCCGCGCACGGTAGCGGTGGGAACACTGGCATCGGGGGAGGGCGAGGAAGCCATCGCCATCGGGTACGACGCGCGTGCGGTCTCACGCAGAAGCATCGCGATCGGCAGTGGCGCCGATACCTCGATCGTCTACGGCGACAACATCGCACTGGGAACCAATGCCAGGGCCGATGCGCCCGATGCGATCGCGATCGGGCGCAATGCCAGCGTGGGTGTGTTCGTCGGCGAGGTCGGCAGCGCGGCAATGGCGGTGGGCGTGCAATCGACAGCGCTGGGCAACAATAGCGTGGCGATGGGATACAACGCGTTCACCCGCGAAAGCGGCGGTAATGCGGTGGCGCTTGGTGCCAATGCCGGTGCCAGCGGTGCCGATTCGGTGGCGCTGGGCTCTGGTTCGCGCACTTACGACGCCAATGTGGTGTCGGTGGGCAACGGCAACGGCCGCGGTGGCCCGGCGACGCGGCGCATCGTCAATGTGGGTGTGGGCACACTCAGCGCGGTCAGCAGCGATGCGATCAACGGCGGGCAATTGTTCGGCGCGCTGAGCAATGCGGCCAGCTTCCTTGGCGGCGGTGCGGCGATGGGGGCACAGGGCGTGTTCATCGCGCCCACCTACGTGATCCAGGGCAGCAGCTACAGCAATGTGGGTGCGGCGTTGACGGCGCTGGACAGCAAGGTCAGCGAGCTGGATGGGCGTGGTCAAACGACGACGGTCGCCGGGGCGCGTGCTTCCGCGGCGCGTGTCGCCACGGCAACGGCAACCGCTGCTGCTTCGGGTATCGCCAGCACGGCAGATGGGCTGTCAGACGCGAGTCTGCAGACATTGACGACGGCCGATGCAACCGCCGACAGCGTGGCGACGTCAGCGCCCGTACCTGTGGGCAGCCTTGCAGCAAGCCAGACAGTGCAAGGCACGCCGACAACCGCTGCAATCGGCAGCAGTACCGCAGCCGCAACAGCGACGGCGGTGGGCAACGCGGCAGTGGCCAACCACGTCACCGGCACCGCGATCGGCGGCAGCGCGTATGCGCATGGCCCCAACGACACCGCGATTGGTAGCAATGCACGCGTCAATGCCGATGGCAGCACCGCAGTGGGCGCGAATACGCAAATTGCTGCTGTGGCGACCAATGCAGTGGCGATGGGCGAAGGTGCGCAGGTCACCTCCGCGTCCGGTACCGCACTTGGCCAGGGCGCGCGGGTCAGCGCACAAGGTGCGGTGGCATTGGGCCAGGGTTCGGTTGCCGATCAAGCCAACACCGTGTCGGTGGGCAGCGTGGGTGGCGAGCGTCAGGTGGCCAATGTGGCCGCCGGTGTACGCGCCACCGATGCGGTCAACAAGGGCCAGTTGGATAGTGGTGTGGCTGCAGCCAACAGCTACACCGACAGCCGTTACAGCGCGATGGCCGACAGCTTCGAAACCTATCAGGGCGATATCGAAGACCGCCTGCGCCGGCAGAACCGTCGCCTCGATCGTCAAGGTGCGATGGGCTCGGCGATGTTGAACATGTCCGCCAGCGTGGCCGGTATTGCCTCGCAGAACCGCATCGGTGCCGGTGTCGGTTTCCAGAACGGCGAGTCGGCATTGTCGGTGGGTTATCAGCGGGCGATCAGCCCACGCGCCACGGTGACCGTGGGCGGTGCGCTCAGTGGGGATGACCGTTCGATCGGTGTGGGTGCCGGCTTCGGCTGGTGACTGCCCCGCAATCACACACGCTCTCGCAGGCAGGCCGCGCGGCCTGCCACCGAGCGGCGCACGTTTCTCCGTCATGGCGTTTCGCACTTACCTTGAAGGAACTCATCGTGATCCAGACTTCTTTTAATCGAACCCTCCTGCTGGCGTGCTGCGTTGCCGCGTCGCCATTTGGCGTTGGCACCGCAACCGCAGCCAGCCCCGGCCCGGCGGCGACAAGCGCCAGGCAGCAACAAGCCGCGGCCAATGCGCCGGTCGAGCGACTCATCGTGACCTACCGCAGCGGCCGGGTGACCACACGCGACGCCGGGCGAACCGCAGCGGCTGCCATCACCACCGCCGCTGCCCGCGCATCGGTGCGTTTGGCGCCGGCAACGCGTGCCGGTAACGCGGCTGCACCGGTGTATCTGCGCACGCTGGCAGTGGGCGGCGAACTGGTGAAGTTACCCGCACGGCTCAGCCGCGCCGACGCCGACCGCTTGGTAAAGGAACTGGCGGCCGATCCCGCGGTGGCATCGGTGCAGATCGATCCGCGGATGTATCCACTGCAGAGCAGCGGCGGTGCGCTGCCGAATGATCCGCTGTTGCAGAGCAATCAATGGCATCTCATCGACCCGGTCGGCGGCATCAATGCGGCGCAGGCCTGGGCCACGACGCAGGGCGAAGGCGTGGTGGTGGCGGTACTGGATACCGGCATCCTGCCGGGCCATCCCGATCTGGCTGGCAATCTGCTCGCCGGCTATGACTTCATTACCGATCCGTTCTTTTCGCGGCGCCCCACTGCCGAGCGGGTGGCCGGCGCGCTCGATCTGGGCGACTGGATCGCAGAGGACGGCGAATGTGGCCTGTTCTCGGTGGCCGACGACAGCACCTGGCACGGCACACATGTGGCCGGCACGGTGGCAGAGGCCACCAACAACGGCATCGGTGGCGCGGGCGTGGCCTACCGGGCGAAGGTGCTGCCGGTGCGTGTGCTCGGGCATTGCGGTGGTTTTGGTTCCGATATCGCCGACGCCATCGTTTGGGCATCGGGTGGGCATGTCGACGGCGTGCCGGACAACCGTGACCCGGCCGAAGTGATCAACATGAGCCTGGGTGGAGGCGGTGCCTGCGATGCGGTCACGCAGGCAGCGATCAACGGTGCGGTCTCGCGCGGCACCACCGTGGTGGTGGCGGCAGGCAATGAAGGCTCGGACGTGTCGACCTCAAGCCCTGCCAATTGCGCCAATGTCATCGCCGTGGCCGCAACCCGCGCGACGGGCGGGCTGACCGACTACAGCAATTTTGGCCGTCTGGTCGACCTGGCTGGGCCGGGTGGCAGTTCGATGTTCTTTGCCACCGACGATGGCCCGATCCGCAGCTTCATCTGGCAGACCTTCTACACCGGCCGGACCACGCCGACCTCCGGGCAGTTCACCTATGGCGGCAACACGTTCGCCGGTACGTCGATGGCCGCGCCACACGTGGCAGGCACCGCAGCCCTGGTGCAGAGCGCGTTGATCGCCGACGGCAAACCGCCGTTGTCGCCAGCGGCCCTGGAAACCCTGCTCAAGCGCACTGCGCGCGCATTCCCGGTCGCCATTCCCGATGCAACGCCTGCGGGCAGCGGCATTGTGGATGCCGGTGCCGCTGTTGCCCGCGCCCTGCAGGAATGTGGCGCAGGCGATGTGACCTGCAACGTGGACGCGCAACCGCTGCGCAATGGTGTGGTGGAGCGCGGGATCTCCAACCTGGCCGGCGATCCAGGGGTGTTTACCTTCGACGCGGCCGCTGGTGCGGTGCTCAGCTTCATCAGCTTCGGTGGCAGCGGACAGGCGGCGCTGTATGTGGCCCTGGACCGTCAGCCAACTGCCACCGACAACGACGGCATGTCCACCCGCAGCGGCACCAGCCAGACCGTGCGCTTCACCGCGCCGCGCGCCGGCACCTACATCGTCAAACTCGATGGCGCCAGCTTCGATGGGGTCAGCCTGCTCGCGCGCCAGTGATCCGACACGCCGTGCTGCGCAACGCACACGGCGACGATTTGTTGGCGCCCGCGATGCATCCGGGCCGGGCTGATTCCGGCAGCGGCCAACGTGGGGAGCGTTGGCCGCCGGCCTGACCGGTTTCCTGCCCATCTTTTGCGCAACCAAGCCTGCTGGCGTCCTGCCAGCGGGTTTTTTTGTCTTGCCCGGACACGCCTATTCAGCGTGGCGGCGTGCGGCATGGCGTGACCTAGGTGGCTGTTTTCCAAAGATTTATCGAAAAACTAATAAAACCAGCCTGAAGCGTGACGGCTATCACGCTTATGCGCGTGGCGTGTCAAAAACTTGACGCCCGATTTGAGCGCTGTTAACACTTCGCCCAGTTCTATGGTTGGGTAGCGTTCATTTTTTGACTATCCCAAGGTGCGGGGAATTCCGCGCACCGCCACCCGGCCCATGGCGCCAGTAACCACAGGGGGATCGCATTGGCTGGAAGGCTTTTGCGGTGGTGGGGAATCGCTAAAAACCAGTCCACTTCAGGAGCAGGACGTCGATGAATCGGATTTATCGCAAGGTCTGGAACAAATCGTTGGGTGTGTGGGCCGTGGCATCGGAATTGGCCAGCGGCGACAGCCCGGGAAGCGTGGCATCGGCCGCGCTGATTGACCGCCGTCAGGGACTGTCCCTGGCCGCCGCGATCGCCCTGGCGCTGGGTAGCGCCGGGATCGCCATTCCCCTTTCCGCCAGTGCGCAGTCGGTTGAAGTTGGCCGTGGCGCGTCGGCACCCGCCGCCCATGCCACCGCGATCGGTGCAGGCAGCAACGCCAGCGCCACCGGCGCGGTGGCCACCGGCGCCGATAGCAGCGCCAGTGGCGTCAACAGCAGCGCAATCGGCCGCCAGACCAACGCCATCGGCGAGAACGCAGTGGCCATCGGCTACAACAGTTTCGTGCGCCAGGCCGGCGAAAATGGGGTGGCACTCGGCGCCAATGCCGGCGTGACCGGCGCCAATTCGGTGGCACTGGGCGCCGGTTCGCGCACCCACGAAGACGACGTGGTGTCGGTCGGTAGCGGCAATGGCCGCGGCGGCCCGGCCACGCGCCGCATCACCAACGTGTCTGCCGGTGTCAACGCCAACGACGCGGTCAACGTGGCGCAGCTGCAGGCCGTGTCCGAGGTGGCCGAAGACACCGCCACGTTCTTCAAGGCACAGCCGGGCGACGACAGCATCGGCGCGTATGCCGATGGTGCTGGTGCGGTGGCTGCCGGCGATGCCGCCAACGCCTTCGGCACCGGCGCGCTCGCCGTGGGCAGCGGCGCCAATGCACTGGCCGACAATGCCACCGCCGTGGGTGCCAACGCACTTGCGGTAGGGCAGAACAGCGCCGCATTCGGCTACAACGCGCAGGCCAACGGGCCGGGCAGCGTGGCGGTGGGCGGAGCCGCCGTGGACGAAGACGGCAACCCGCTGATCACCAATGGCGGTGTGCCCGTTGACACCGGTGCCACCAGCGCCGGCGTGGGCGGCACCGCGGTGGGCGCCAGCGCCAGCGCGGATGGTTTCGCCGCCTCGTCGTATGGCGTGGGCGCTTACGCGGCCGGCGCGCAGTCGTCGGCATTCGGCGCGGTGTCCAACGCCACCGGCGACTACTCCACGGCCGTGGGCACGCAGACCAGCGCCAGCGGCACCAGCAGCACCGCCGTCGGCGGCCCGGTGGATCTGATTCCGGGGCTAGGGTTCTTCGTGCAGACCCAGGCCAGTGGCGAAGCCGCCACCGCGCTTGGCGCCGGCGCAATTGCCTCGGGCACCTACACCACGGCGGTCGGCACGCTCAGCGAAGCCTCGGGCACCGAAGCCACTGCAGTGGGTTACTTCGCCTATGCACCGGGCGAAGGTGCCACCGCGGTAGGCCCGGAGTCGTGGGCCAGCGGTGAACTCAGCACCGCGCTTGGGTATTACAGCACCGCACGCGGCGCGAACTCGGTGGCCTTGGGCGCCAACTCGGTGGCCACGCGCGCCGACACGGTGTCGGTGGGCGCAGTCGGTGCGGAGCGCCAGATCACCAGCGTCGCCGCCGGCACCGAAGGCACCGATGCGGTGAATCTGGACCAGCTCACCGCAGTTTCGGATGTGGCCTCGGCAACGGCACGCACGTTCGTGGCGACCGGTGACGGCAGCGCCCTGGCCGAGGGCGTGGACAGCGTTGCGGCAGGCGCCAATGCCTCTGCATTGAGCGACTACAGCACCGCGCTGGGCTCCAGCAGCCTTGCGTCGGATATCAACACCACTGCGGTGGGCAGCGGTGCAGTGGCGAATTTCAACAACGCCACCGCCGTGGGCTTCAACAGCATCGCCAGCGATCGCTATGCAACCGCGCTGGGTGCGGACAGCACCGCGTCGGGTTTTTATGGCACTGCTGTGGGCAGTACCAGCGTGGCCAATGGCCGTGGCGCCACCGCGATCGGTTTTGAAAGCATCGGCAACGGGCTTGAATCCACCGCGCTGGGTTTTGCCAGCGTGGCGTTCGGCGATACCAGCACTGCGATCGGTGCTGAAAGCACCGCGTATGGCGGAGGGAGCGTGGCGATCGGCATCACGTCGGTCGCATCTGGCGTCGGTTCTGTCGCTATCGGTAACAACGCCTGGGGCGGCGGTGGACGCTCAATCGCCATCGGTTCGCAGGCAGTCGGATACGGCGATCGCAGCATCGCGCTCGGCGCCGAGGCCTTCGTTGAAGGCACTGACAGCATCGCGATCGGCGACAGTGCGCAAGTTGCCGTGAACAACAGCGTCGCGCTTGGCGTTGGCGCAGTGGCCGATCGTGCCAACACGGTGTCGGTAGGCACGGTTGGCGGCGAGCGGCAGATCACCAACGTCGCGGCCGGTACCGAAGGCACCGACGCAGTAAATCTGGATCAGCTCACGGCCGTGTCCGACGGCGCCGCCAACACCGCGCGGACCTTTGTCGCCAGCGGTGACGGCACCGCGATTGCCGATGGTGCCGACAGCGTTGCCGCAGGTTCCAATGCATCGGCGCTTGCCGACAACAGCACGGCATTGGGTGCCAGCAGTGCCGCCAGCGGGCGCGGCGCCACCGCACTCGGCTTCGAAAGCATTGCCAACGGTGCTGCTTCCACGGCAGTGGGCCAGGCCAGCGTGGCGTGGGGCGAAGGCAGCACGGCACTGGGCACCGACAGCGTGGCGTACGCCGACAACAGCGTCGCACTCGGCGCCAATGCGTTTGCCGATCGCGACAACACGGTATCGGTAGGTAGCGCGGGGAGTGAGCGGCAGATCACCAACGTGGCCGCCGGTACCGAAGGCACCGATGCGGTGAACCTGGACCAACTCAACGCCGTGGCCGGCACTGCCGAAACCACCGCGCGTTTGTATGCGGGCACCGGTGACGGCACCGCGTTCGCACAGGGCGAAGACGCCACGGCTGCCGGCTCCAATGCCACCGCCGATGCCGACTACAGCAGCGCATTCGGCGCCAGCAGCCAGGCCACTGCGATCGGTGCGGTCGCCATCGGCAGCGGTGCCAGCGCCACGGCGCAGTACGCCAATGCGTCCGGCTATAACGCCGCTGCTAGCGGCTACGGCAGTGTGTCGACCGGCGCTTTCAGCCAGGCCAGCGGTGATTACGGTGTGGCCCTGGGCGGCGAAAGCGAAGCTTCCGGTGCGCAGAGCACGGCAGTGGGCGCAGCGGCAGGGGCGTCCGGTGATGGTGCATTTGCCGGTGGTGCGCTGAGCGTGGCCGAAGGCACCGAAAGCACTGCACTGGGCTATTTCGCCAGTGCCACGGGCGAGTCCGCCACGGCGGTCGGTGCAGAAAGCGTGGCCGATGGCACCAGCGCGGCCGCATTCGGCTTTGGCGCCGAAGCCACCTCCAACTACTCCACCGCGTTGGGTGGCTATTCCACCGCCAGCGGTTTCAACAGCACCGCGCTGGGTAACTTCAGCACCGCCAGCGGCTCCAGCAGCGTGGCTGTCGGTGGCGATGCCACTGCCTCTGGTGCGTACAGCATCGCGGCCGGCCAGGCCAGCGTTGCCAGCGGCTACAACAGCGTGGCGGTGGGTGGCGCCTTGCTCGGCCTGTTGCCGACCGAGGCCTCCGGCGACTTCTCCACCGCGCTGGGCGGCGCGGCGTGGGCTCCGGGTTTGAACAGCACCGCGCTTGGTAACTTCGCCGAATCCACCGGCGAAAGCAGCGTGGCGCTGGGCGCCGATTCGGTCGCCGATCGCGACTTTGCGGTGTCGGTGGGCAGTGCCGGCAACGAGCGCCAGATCACCAATGTCGCGGCCGGTACGCAAGGCACCGATGCGGTGAATCTGGACCAGCTCACCGCGGTGGCTGAAACCGCGCAGGGCACCAGCAAGTACTTCAAGGCCAGTGGCAGCGACGACAGCGATGCCGGTGCCTACATCGAAGGCGACAACGCGCTGGCCGCCGGTGAAGGTGCCAATGCCACCGGCGACAACAGCACCGCCGTGGGTGCAGGGGCGCAGGCGGTTGCCGAGAACGCAACCGCACTCGGCATGGATGCGCTGGCCAGCGGCATCGGCGCCGCAGCGGTGGGTAACAACGCCCAGGCGCTGGGCGAAAACAGCAGCGCGGTGGGCAGCAACGCGCTGGCCAGCGATATCGGTGCCACCGCCAACGGTGCCGGCGCGCAGGCCATTTCGACCTACACCACTGCACTGGGCAGCGAAGCGGTAGCCTCGGACAACCAGGCCACGGCGGTCGGCTTCCGCAGCGCTGCGTCCAACGTGGGCAGTGCCGCCTTCGGTGGCTACAGCGAATCCAGCGGCCGCTTGTCGTCGGCACTGGGCTACGGCGCAGTGGCATCCAGCGACTACAGCACCGCAGTGGGTGCCGCGTCGCTGGCCTCCGGCGCCAGCGCGGTGGCCGTGGGTGAATTCAGCGAAGCCACCGGCGATGAAAGCGTAGCGGTGGGCGGCAGCACGTTCTTCGGCTTCATCCCGGCACGTGCGTCGGGCACCGGTGCAGCGGCCTTCGGTGCCGGTGCATGGGCCACGGCCGATTACACCACCGCGATCGGCTGGAACTCCTATGCCGACGGCGTCAACGCCAGTGCGTTGGGCCAGAGCGCCGCCGCACTTGCGGATAACACGCTGGCGATCGGCGGCAACAGCCGCGCCGATGCGATTGGTGCAAGCGTGGTCGGCGTGGATGCCTCGGCCACCGGCATCAACAGCACCGGTGTCGGCCGCCAGGTCAACGTAATCGGCGAAAACGCGGTCTCGGTGGGCTACAACTCGTTCGTGCGCGAAAGCGCGGTCAACGGTGTTGCACTCGGTGCCAATGCCGGTGCCACTGGCGCCGATTCGGTGGCATTGGGCTCCGGCTCGCGCACCTACGAAGCCAACACGGTGTCGGTCGGTAGCGGCAATGGCCGCGGTGGCCCGGCAACGCGTCGGATCGTCAACGTCAGCGACGGCGAAGTCGCCACCGATGCGGTCAACAAGGGCCAGCTGGATGCATTGGCGGCCGATGTGCAGACCACCAGCGGCATGGTGCAGACCACCGGCGAGGGCGTGGCCCGTGCAACGGGCGATCGCGCCACCGCCGCCGGTGCCGGCGCCACCGCCAGCGGTGCACGCAGCGTGGCGGTAGCCGCAGGCAGCACTGCCTCGGCCACCGGCGCCAGCGCGATGGGTGTGGACAGCAGCGCCAGCGGCGTGAACAGCACGGCGATGGGGCGGCAGACCAACTCCATCGGCGAGAACGGCGTTGCGCTGGGTTACAACTCCTTTGTGCGCCAGAGCGGCACCAACGCCGTCGCCCTCGGTGCCAATGCGGGTGCCAGCGGCGCCGATTCGGTGGCGTTGGGTTCCGGTTCGCGCACCTATGAAGCCGACGTGGTGTCGGTGGGCAGCGGCAACGGCCGCGGTGGCCCGGCGACGCGTCGCATCGTCAATGTGGGTGCCGGCGCGATTGCCGATGCCAGCACCGATGCGATCAACGGCGGCCAGTTCTTCCAGTCGCTCAGCAATACCGCCAGCTTCCTCGGCGGTGGTGCGGCGATCGGCGCGCAAGGTGTGTTCGTTGCGCCGACCTACGTCATCCAGGGTGCCAGCTACAACAACGTCGGTGCCGCATTGACCGCGTTGGACAGCAAGGTCACCGAGCTGGATGCACGTGGCGGCACCGCAACGGCTACCGCTGCACGCACGGTTTCGCTGCGCACTGCAGCGGTTCCGGCGGTGGCTGCATCCGCGACGGTCGCGAGCAGCGATGTCACTGATAGCAGCGCAAGCGTGCAGGGCACGCCGACCGCTGCGGTCGTTGGCACGGCCACGCCGGCGGCCACCTCGACGGCGGTTGGCAACGCCGCTGTGGCCAACCACATCACCGGCACCGCGATCGGTGGTAGCGCGTATGCGCACGGCCCCAACGACACCGCGATTGGCAGCAATGCACGCGTCAATGCCGATGGCAGCACCGCAGTGGGTGCCAACACGCAGATTGCGGCGGTGGCGACCAATGCAGTGGCGATGGGCGAAGGCGCGCAGGTGAGTGCGGCCTCGGGCACGGCGATCGGGCAGGGTGCCCGCGCCAGTGCGCAGGGTGCGGTGGCACTCGGCCAGGGCTCGGTTGCCGACCGCGCCAACACGGTCTCGGTGGGCAGCGTGGGCGGTGAGCGTCAGGTGGCCAATGTGGCCGCCGGTACGCGCGCCACCGATGCGGTCAACAAGGGCCAGTTGGATAGCGGCGTCGCCGCAGCCAACAGCTATACCGACAGCCGCTACAGCGCGATGGCCGACAGCTTCGAAACCTACCAGGGCGATATCGAAGACCGCCTGCGCCGGCAGAACCGTCGCCTCGACCGTCAGGGCGCAATGGGCTCGGCGATGTTGAACATGTCCGCCAGCGTGGCCGGTATTGCCTCGCAGAACCGCATCGGTGCCGGTGTCGGTTTCCAGAACGGCGAGTCGGCGTTGTCGGTGGGTTATCAGCGGGCAATCAGCCCGCGCGCCACGGTGACCATCGGTGGCGCATTGAGCGGCGACGACAGCTCGATCGGCGTAGGTGCCGGTTTCGGTTGGTAACGTACGGTTGAAAACAGCGACGGCGCCGCTGTGCGCCGTCGCGACAGAGCAAGGCCTGAGGGGGCGGGCGAGGACCGTGGCTTGGCCGGCCAACGGATTCGCAGGGAGTGATGGCCGTACTGACGCCTGATCCACGAAAAACTGAAGAGGACTTCACCGTGATCGACAAGAATTTCCGTCTCAACCCGCTGACTGGCGCCATCTTGATGATGGCCCTGGGTGCTTCGGGCACCCTCGTTGCTGCCCCCGCGTTGCAGGTCAAGGAACCGACCCAAGCCGCGCCGGCCGCCAGCGATTTCAGCAGCCGGTTGATCGTGCGTTACAAGGACGGCACGGCCGCCGCGAGCGATCGCAGCAGCAAGCTGGGCGTGGTGCAATCGGCCGTGGGCCGAGCCGCACCGGTGACCGGTGCGCGTGCTGGCGCCACCGCCGCCAAGGCGACCTATCTGCGCAAGCTGGGCATTGGCTCGGACCTGATCAAGCTGTCCGGCACGCTGACCGCCGCACAGGTGGACAAGGTGGTGGTCGAGCTGAAGAATGACCCGTCCGTGGCCGAGGTGCAGATCGATCGCATGCTGCGTCCGGTCGAGATCAAGAAGAGCGTTGCCGCGACCGACGTGACCCCGCAGCTGGTCCCCAACGACCCGCTGTATGCGCAGTACCAGTGGCACCTGAGCAACCCCAACGGCGGCATCAACGCGCCGGCCGCATGGGACCTCTCGCAGGGTGCCGGCGTGGTGGTGGCGGTGCTGGATACCGGCATCCTGCCGGGCCATCCGGACTTCGCCGGCAACCTGCTGCAGGGCTATGACTTCATCACCGACGCCGAAGTCTCGCGTCGCCCCACCGACGCCCGCGTCCCGGGCGCGCTGGACTACGGTGACTGGGAAGAGGCCGATAACGTCTGCTACGACGGGTCGGTGGCACAGGAGAGCTCCTGGCACGGCACCCATGTCTCGGGCACCGTGGCGGAGGCAACCAATAACGGTGTGGGCATGGCTGGCGTGGCGCCGAAGGCCACCATCCTGCCGGTGCGCGTGCTTGGCCGCTGCGGCGGCTACACCTCCGACATCGCCGATGCGATCGTGTGGGCCTCCGGCGGTACGGTCGATGGCGTCCCCGCCAACACCAACCCGGCCGAAGTGATCAACATGAGCCTGGGCGGCGGCGAGCCCTGCGATCCGGCCACCCAGGTCGCGATCAACGGCGCGGTGTCGCGCGGCACCACCGTGGTGGTGGCGGCCGGCAACAGCGGCGAAGATGCGGCCAACCATTCGCCGGCCAGCTGCAACAACACCATCACCGTTGGCGCCACCCGCATCACCGGCGGCATCACCTACTACTCCAACTACGGCAGCAAGGTGGACCTGTCCGGTCCCGGCGGCGGCGGCAGCGTGGACGGCAACCCGGGTGGTTACATCTGGCAGGCCGGCTACGACGGCGCCACCACCCCGACCTCGGGTAGCTATAGCTACATGGGTATGGGCGGCACCTCGATGGCGTCCCCGCACGTGGCCGGCGTCGTGGCCCTGGTGCAGAGCGCGTCGATCGGCCTGGGCGATGGCCCGCTGACCCCGGCGGCGATGGAAGCCCTGCTCAAGCAGACCAGCCGCCGCTTCCCGGTGACCCCGCCGACCAGCACCCCGATCGGCAGCGGCATCGTCGACGCCAAGGCCGCGCTGGAAGCGGTATTGGTGGAGCCCTGCGACCCGGACACCGAGACCTGCGCGCCGGCCGCCATTGCCCTGACCAACAAGGCCCCGCTGACCGGCCTGAGCGGTGAGTACAACAGCTCCACGTTGTACAGCTTCGAAGCCAAGGCCGGTGCGGTGCTGAGCTTCATGACCTACGGCGGCACCGGTAACGTGTCGGTCTACGTGAGCTTCGAAGCCGAACCCACCGCAACCGATTACGACGCCAAGTCCACCCGTCCGGGCAACAGCGAAACGGTGCGCTTCACCGCACCCAAGGCTGGTACCTACTACATCAAGCTGGTGGGTGCAGGGGACTACGCGAAGCTGACGCTCGTCGCGCGACAGTAATCGCTGCAATAGTGTGACCGAATGCCCCCGGCCAATCACCGGGGGCATTCGTTTTTCAGGGCCTTTCGCACTGGTGCGGTTGATCGTCGCGGCAAACTGCTACAGTCGGCGCCGGACTTGTGGAGACGAGTGTGAACGCGGTTGCCGTCGATCCAATTGAGCAGCGAAGTGCAGAAACGCGCATCGTCGAAGCACTGCTTGAACGCCGTCGTCTGAAGGACACCGACCTGCTGCGCGCGCGCCAGCTGCAGGCCGAATCCGGCATGGGCCTGTTGGCGCTGCTGGGCCGGTTGGGGCTGGTGTCCGAGCGCGATCACGCCGAGACCTGCGCCGAGGTGCTCGGCCTGCCGCTGGTGGATGCACGCCAGCTCGGCGACACCCCGCCGGAAATGCTGCCTGAAGTGCAGGGCCTGTCGCTGCGCTTTCTCAAGCAATTTCATCTGTGCCCGGTCGGCGAGCGCGATGGCCGGCTCGACCTGTGGATTGCCGATCCCTACGACGATTACGCGATCGATGCGGTGCGCCTGGCCACCGGCCTGCCGCTGCTGCTGCAAGTAGGCCTGCGCTCGGAAATCGACGATCTGATCGAGCGCTGGTACGGGCAGGGCCGCAGCGCAATGGGTACGATCGTGGAAACCGCCGACGGCGATGCCAGCAGCACCGACGACATCGAAGCGCTACGCGATCTTGCCTCCGAAGCGCCGGTGATCCGCCTGGTGAATCTGGTGATCCAGCATGCGGTGGAATTGCGCGCCTCGGACATCCATATCGAACCGTTCGAAAGCCGGCTCAAGGTGCGGTACCGCGTGGATGGCGTGCTGGTGGAAGGTGAAAGCCCGCCGGCCAAGCTCACCGCCGCGGTGATCAGCCGCATCAAGATCATGGCCAAGCTCAACATCGCCGAGCGCCGGCTGCCGCAGGACGGCCGCATCATGCTGCGCGTGCAGGGCAAGGAGCTGGATCTGCGTGTCAGCACCGTGCCCACCGCGCATGGCGAGAGCGTGGTGATGCGCTTGCTCGATCGTGAAACGGTGGTCTTCGATTTCTACAAGCTCGGTTTCACCGAAGACTTCCTGCCGCAATTTCGCAAGGTGCTCGAACAACCGCACGGCATCATGCTGGTCACCGGGCCCACCGGTTCGGGCAAGACCACCACGCTGTACACCGCGCTGAGCCAGCTCAACACCTCCGACGTCAAGATCATCACCGTCGAAGACCCGGTGGAATACCAGATCGAAGGCATCAACCAGATCCAGGCCAAGCCGCAGATCGGGCTGGATTTCGCCAACGCGCTGCGCAGCATCGTGCGCCAGGATCCGGACATCATCATGATCGGCGAAATGCGCGATCTGGAAACCGCGCGCATCGCGATCCAGTCCGCGCTCACCGGCCACCTGGTGCTCTCCACACTGCACACCAACAACGCCGCTGGCGGCATCACCCGCCTGCTCGACATGGGCGTGGAAGACTATCTGCTGACCTCCACCATCAACGGCATCCTGGCCCAGCGCCTGGTGCGCAAACTCGATCTGGCCAACGCCGAACGCTATGCCGCATCGCCGGAAGAGATCGAACGCTTCGACCTGCGCCGGCTGCAGCCAGACGGCGAGATCTTCCTGTATCGCCCGCGTGCCACGGCGGCGGCGCCCACCGGTTACCTGGGCCGTACCACCATCGTCGAGTTCCTGGTGATGAACGACGAACTCCGCCGCGCGGTAATGCGCCGCGCCGGCATGGGCGAGATCGAGCAGTTGGCGCGCAAGTCCGGCATGCGCACCATGTACGAAGATGGCTTGTCCAAGGCCCTGCGTGGCGAAACCACCATCGAAGAAGTCCTGCGCGTCACGGAGGATGCGTGAGAGCAGCGAGTGCAGCAACGCGCGCAGGCTGCGCGCTATCTAACGCGGACTATGTTGGCTTTCAGGCAGTCCCATGCATGCGCTACAACGCAAAGGCCCCCGCACCCATCGCCCGCACCGCCGCGCGTTTCCCAAATCCCCACGACCAAGCGCCTGACCCCATTCCCGATTCCCGATTCCCCATTCCCGGCCTCCCAGCCTAATGCCCCTGTACCGCTACAAGGCGCTCGATGCGCACGGCGAAATGCTCGATGGTCAGATGGAAGCGGCCAACGATGTGGAGGTGGCGCTGCGTCTGCAGGAGCAAGGCCATCTGCCGGTGGAAACGCGTCTGGCCACCGGCGAAAACGGTTCGCCATCCTTGCGCATGCTGTTGCGCAAGAAGCCGTTCGACAATGCCGCGCTGGTGCAGTTCACCCAGCAGCTGGCCACGCTGATCGGCGCCGGGCAACCGCTGGACCGCGCGTTGTCGATCCTGATGGATCTGCCCGAAGACGACAAAAGCCGCCGCGTCATCGCCGACATCCGCGACACCGTGCGCGGCGGCGCGCCGCTGTCGGTGGCGCTGGAACGCCAGCACGGGCTGTTTTCCAAGCTCTACATCAACATGGTGCGCGCGGGCGAAGCCGGCGGCAGCATGCAGGACACCCTGCAGCGCCTGGCCGACTACCTGGAGCGCAGCCGTGCACTCAAGGGCAAGGTAATCAACGCGCTGATCTACCCGGCGATCCTGCTGGCGGTGGTCGGCTGCGCGCTGCTGTTTCTGCTTGGCTATGTGGTGCCGCAGTTCGCGCAGATGTACGAAAGCCTGGATGTGGCCCTGCCGTGGTTCACCCAGGCGGTGCTGAGCGTTGGGTTGTTGGTGCGCGATTGGTGGCTGGTGCTGGTGGTGATTCCTGGCGTGCTCGGTCTATGGCTGGATCGCAAGCGCCGCAATGCCGCGTTCCGTGCTGCGCTCGATGCCTGGCTGCTGCGCCAGAAAGTCATCGGCAGCCTGATCGCACGGCTGGAAACCGCGCGGCTCACGCGCACGCTGGGCACCTTGTTACGCAACGGTGTGCCGCTGCTCGCCGCGATCGGCATCGCGCGCAACGTGATGTCCAATACCGCGTTGGTCGAAGACGTGGCCGCCGCGGCCGACGACGTCAAGAACGGGCATGGCCTGTCGATGTCGCTGGCGCGCGGCAAGCGATTCCCGCGGCTTGCGCTGCAGATGATCCAGGTGGGCGAGGAGTCGGGCGCACTGGATACCATGCTGCTCAAGACCGCCGACACCTTCGAGCTGGAAACTGCGCAGGCCATCGACCGCGCGTTGGCCGCGCTGGTGCCCCTGATCACCCTGGTGCTGGCCTCGGTGGTGGGGCTTGTCATCATTTCGGTGCTGGTACCGCTGTATGACCTCACCAATGCCATCGGTTGAGCGTGGTGGCCGCGTGCGGCGCGCAGCAGGCGTAGATGTGCGTCTGGCAACCGGCATGCGCATCGCTGATGCCGCGCTGGCTGCCGCTCCTCTGCGTGCAATTGGCGACATCGCTTCGCATGCTGCCGCGCGCTCCCGTGTACACGCACCACATTCACCACAACGTTTCGGTGACCGCATGACACCCATGCGGGAACCATTGCAGTGCCGGCCGTGTCATCTTCTGGCGGCAGCATCTTTCATCGACGTGCAAGGAAATCGTTCATGATCAAGCGTTCCATCACCCGCAGTCCGTCGCGCGCAGCCCAGGCCGGCATGAGCTTGCTGGAAATCATCATCGTCATCGTGCTGATCGGCGCGGTGCTCACCCTGGTCGGCAGCCGCGTGCTCGGTGGTGCCGATCGCGGCAAGGCGAACCTCGCCAAGTCGCAGATCCAGACCCTGGCCGGCAAGATCGAAAACTTCCAGCTCGACACCGGCAAGTTGCCGACCAAGCTCGATGACCTGGTCACCCAGCCCGGCGGCAGCAGCGGTTGGCTGGGCCCGTACGCCAAGCCGGTCGAGCTCAACGACCCGTGGGGCCACACCATCGAGTACCGCGTGCCCGGCGATGGTCAGGCCTTCGACCTGATCAGCCTCGGCAAGGATGGCCGCCCTGGCGGCAGCAGCTACGACTCGGACATCAAGTACCAGTAAGCCGCAGCCCATGCGCGTTGCGCGTCTGCCGTTGCTGTCCCCGCACCGCGCTGCGCCCGTTGTGCGCAGGCAGCTGCGTGGCAGCTCGTTGCTGGAGATGCTGCTGGTCATCGCCCTGATCGCGCTGGCCGGTGTGCTGGCCGCCGCCGCGCTCACCGGCGGCATCGACGGCATGCGTCTGCGCAGCGCGGGCAAGGCCATCGCCGCGCAACTGCGCTATACGCGCACGCAGGCCATCGCCACCGGCACGCCGCAGCGCTTTCTGATCGACCCCCAGCAGCGGCGTTGGGAAGCGCCCGGCGGCCATCACGGCGACCTGCCCGCTGCCCTGGAGGTGCGCTTCACCGGCGCGCGGCAGGTGCAATCGCGCCAGGACCAGGGCGCCATCCAGTTCTTCGCCGATGGCGCCTCCACCGGCGGGCGCATCGACCTGACCATCAAGGACGCGCGCTGGCGCGTGGACGTGGGCTGGATCACCGGCGAGGTGCGTTCCGGCCCGCTGCGGACGCCAGCGCCATGAAGCATCAGCGCGGCTATTCGTTGATCGAAGTGATCGTGGCCTTTGCGTTGCTCGCCTTGGCGCTGACGCTGTTGCTGGGCTCCTTGTCCGGTGCGGCGCGGCAGGTGCGTGGGGCCGATGAAAGCACCCGCGCCACCTTGCATGCGCAATCGTTGCTGGCTGTGCAGGGCATGGAAAAACCGCTGGTGCCGGGGCAGCAGCAAGGCAGCCTGGAAGACGGGCATTTTCGCTGGTCGCTGGATGTGCGCCCCTACGACGAACCGCGTCGCAATGCGCAGGCGCCGGTAGACCCGAGCGCCCCCACGCTGCTGCAGCTCACCTTGGTGGTGCGGTGGGGCGAGCAACCCAACCAGCGCTTGTTATGGCGCACGTTGCGGCTGGTGACGGCCACCGCACAGGGCAACCCCGCGTGATGCGTCCGCGCGCTGCCGGGTTCACCCTGATCGAAGTGCTGCTGGCCACGATGCTGCTGGTCGGCGGGCTGGCGCTGGCCTTTGCCACGTTGCGCTCGGCCAGCGCGATCAGCCAGCGCGGCGAAGCCATTGCGCAACGCAGCGAACGCACGCGCGCGGTAGAAGAATTCCTGCGTCGCCGGTTGTCTGCGGCGTTGCCGATCGCGATGGGCATCGATACGCAAAGCCAGCAACCGATGCTGTTCGTCGGCGAGCCGCAGCGCATGCGGTTTGCCGCCGATGTGCCGGATTATCTGGGCCGCGGCGGGCCGTATCTGCATGACGTGTCGGTGGTGGGCGATGGCGAGCAGCGCACGCTCATCATTGCGCTGACCATGTTGCAATCGGGCAAGGAGATCGAAGAAGGCAACGCCTTGCCGGCTGAAACGCTGGCCGATGACGTGCAGCAGGTGAGCTTTCGCTACCGCGGGCTCGATCCACAAAGCGGTGCGCTGAGCGGGTGGCTGCCGCAATGGGAATGGCACGATCGCCTGCCTTTGCTGGTGCGCATCGACATCCGCAGCGGCGGCGCGGCCTGGCCGCCGGTGGTGGTGGCGCTGCCGCAGTCCGGTGGCGGTGGAGCGCTGGCGCAATGAGGACGATGCGCGGTGCAGCGCTGGTGCTGGTGTTGTGGTTGATCGCCTTGCTCACCGCGATGATCGGCGCGTTTGCGTTGACCGCGCGTGTGGAAGCGCTACAGGGGTCCATGCTGCGCAACGGCGGCCAGGCGCAGGAATACGCACGCGCCGGCATGGAATACGCGCTGTCGCGCTTGAGCAGTGGCGAGCCGCAAGCGCGCTGGCGTCCGGACGGGCGCCGCTATCGTTGGCAGATGGACGATGCCAACGTGGAGATCCGCATCATCGATGAGAGTGGCAAAGTGGATCTGAACATGGCCGAGCCAACGCTGCTCGCCGGGCTGGTGCGCGCGGTCGGTGGCGAAGCCGGGCGCGATGTGCGCCTGGCTGGCGCGATCGTGGATTGGCGCGATGGCGACACGCTCACGCAGCCGGGCGGTGGTGCGGAAGACCGCGACTACGCCGATGCGGGGCTGCCGTATGGCGCCAAGGATGGTCCGTTTGAAACACTGGGCGAATTGCGCCTGGTGCTGGGCATGGACGCAGAGCTGTACCGCAAGCTGTTGCCGCATGTCACCTTGTACAGCGGCCGTTCGCGCCCGGAAGCGCGCTTTGCCACCGGCCCGGTGCTCACCGCCATGGGCCTGGATGCGCAGCAACTGCTGGCGCAGCGTGACGCGCCGCTGGGTTTGCCAGGCAGCGACGCGACGCTTGGTGGGACAGACACTTATAGTATCGAGAGCCGGGCACGCCTGAGTCAGGGACGCGAGGCCGTGCTGCGTGCGGTCGTGCGCACCGGTGCGTCGGCCCTGCCCGGGTCCGCCTACACCGTTTTGCGTTGGGAAGAGGGAGCAGCAGTGCAATGACCGCGTGGCGGGATACCTTGGGACGCATTGGCGTTCGCGCCATGCCCGGCGCGGGCGGCTTCTGGCGTTGGTGGCAGCAATCGTTGCTGGCGTGGTTGCCGCAGCGCTGGCAGTGGCAGCTTGGCCTGTCGCAATCACGGCTGCTATTGCAGCTGGATGGCGAGGCGCTGCAGTTGCTGCGTCAGCGCGACCAGACCAGCGACACCGTCGCCAGCCTGCCGTGGCCGGTGCAACCGCAGGAAGTGAACGCGCTACTGCCCACCGCGCTGGAAGGCTTGCCGCAGCATTGGCTGCTGCCGGCCAGCCATGCGCTGCGCCGCCCGTTGCGGCTGCCCGCCGCCGCTGCCGCACGCCTGCAGGACGTGGCGCGCTTCGAGATCGACCGGCAGACCCCGTTCACTGCCGACCAGGTGTACTTCGATGCACGCGTGCTCGACGTGCGCGAAGACGGCCAGCTCGACGCCGAGCTGGTGGTGGTGCCGCGGCGCATGATCGACGGCCCGGCCGGCGTGCCCGAGGCCTGGAGCAACGCGTTGTCCGGGATCGACGTGGCCGATGCGCGCGGCGCGCCGTTGGGCGTGAACCTGCTGCCACCGGCACGCCGCCTGCGCCGCAGCGACCCGATGCAGCGCTGGAATCTGTTGCTTGCCGTGGCCGCACTGGTGTTGCTCGCGGTGGCCGGCTGGCTGCTGCTGGACAACCGTCGCCAGGCCGCCGACGACCTGCGTACCCAGGTGCAGGCCAACGCCGGGCGCGCGCGCCAGGTGGCCGCCGAGCGCCAGCAGTTGCTGGAACTGGTGGAGGGCGCAGCGTTCTTCCAGGAGCAACGTGCCACGCGTCCGACCTCGGTGGAAATCTGGGACGAATTGAGCCGCCGCCTGCCCAGCGGCACCTATCTGGAAAAGTTTTCGGTCGAGGGCGGGCAATTGCAGTTGATCGGTTTGAGCAAGGAGGCCTCCTCGCTGGTGCGCCGTCTGGAAGGTTCGCCGTTGTGGCGCACGCCGTCGCTGACCGGCGTGCTGCAGAGCGATGCCGGCCGCAACGTAGACCGCTTCACCATCACCGCCGAACTGGCAGGTCCCGATGCCAAGGAGGCCGCCGATGCCGCGCAGCGTTAAACGCGATCGCTGGATCGCCTTGGGCCTGTTGCTGCTGGTGATGGGCGTGGCGTATCTGGTGTTGGTGCACCCGTGGTTCACCCAGCCGATGCTCGCCGTGCAGGACGACCTGCAATCGCTGCGCGAACGCGAATTGCGTGTACGCGTGCAGTTGCAACAGGCCCCGCAGGTCAGCCAGCGCCTGCAGCAGGCCAGGCAGACGCTGCAAAGCCGCCCCGGCTTCTTGCCGGAGAGTTCCGCCGAGCTGGCCTCGGCCGGGCTGGTGCAGCGGCTGGAACGTGCCGTGGTCGACGCCAGCCCGGGCAACCGCAGCTGCGCGATCAGCAACCGCTCGCCGCTGCAGCCGGAAACCAAGCGCTTCACCCGCGTGGCGGTGCAGGTGCGCCTGCGCTGCGGCACGCCGGAACTGGCCTCGGTGTTGTACAGCCTGGAAAACGGCACGCCGCGGCTGTTCGTGGACAACCTCAACGTGATGGCGCAGCGCTACCAGCTCTCGCCCAACGAAAGCGGCAACGGCCTGGATATCGCCTTCGAACTGGCCGGCTACCTGCGGCCGGGCAGCAATGCCGGCCCGGTGAACACCGGCGCCGCGCCTGCCGCCGGGGAGGCCAGCAATGCGCCTTGAAATGATCGGCCTGCGCACCTGGTTGCTGGCCACCGTGGTCGGCTGGGCGTTGCTGGTCTGCGTGCTGGCCGTGGCCGGCCTGGGCAAGCGGGTGGAATTGCTGCCCGATGACCCGGCCCTGGTGCAGCGCCTGCCGGCGTTGCCGGCACCGGCCCCGGAGCGGCTGGGGCCGTTCGAAAAATACGCCGAGATCGCCGCGCATCCGGCGTTTGCCGAAGATCGCCTGCCGCACCCGTTCTTCCTGTCCGGCAACGACGGCAGCGGCGCCGCCTCCACGGTGCGCCTGACCGGCGTACTGCTGACCTCCACCTTCAAGATGGCCACGCTGACGCTGGATCCGGCCGATTCGGTACGGGTGCAGCTGGGCGGCGATGCGGTGAAGGGATACCGGTTGCTGGCCCTGCAGCCGCGCAGTGCAACCATCGAAGGCCCGGGCGGCACCCAGACCCTGGAGCTGCAGGTGTTCAACGGCCAGGGCGGGCAGCCGCCAACCGCCATCGGGGGCCGCCCGCAGGCGCCCGGTGCCGTGCCGCCGTTGCCGCCGAATGTTCCGCCGGCACCTGCAACACCCGCGCCGCCGCCAGCCGAGGTGCCGCAGCAGCAGCCCGGTGGCCAGGCGCCGCCGACGGTGCCGCCGCAGCGCAGCGATGGCGCCCAGGAAGCACCACGCCCCTCCGATGAGCAGATGCGCGCCATCCGTGAACGTATCGAAGCCCGACGCCGCCAGCTGCAACAGCAGCGCCAGGGCGGCTCCACCCCCGGTCAGACCCAATGAGTGAACGCATGACGCCGCGCCTGTTTCCCGTGTCCCTGCTGATTGGCCTGCTGGCCGGTTGCGCCACCACTCCGCCACCGGACGTGCGCCGCGACGCGCGCCTGGATCCGCAAGTCGGCGCCGCCGGCGCCACCCAGACCACCGCCGAACAACGCGCCGACGGCAACGCCAGCGCCAAGCCGACCCCGGTGATCCGGCGCGGCAGCGGCACCATGATCAACCAGAGCGCCGCCGCGGCCCCATCGCCCACCCTGGGCATGGCCAGCAGCGGCAGTGCCACCTTCAACTTCGAAGGCGAATCGGTACAGGCCGTGGTCAAGGCGATCCTGGGCGACATGCTGGGGCAGAACTACGTCATCGCCCCGGGCGTGCAGGGCACCGTCACCCTGGCTACGCCCAACCCGGTCTCGCCCGCGCAGGCGCTGAACCTGCTGGAGATGGTGCTGGGCTGGAACAACGCGCGCATGGTGTTCAGCGGTGGCCGCTACAACATCGTGCCGGCCGACCAGGCGCTGGCCGGCACGGTCGCGCCCAGCACGGCCTCGCCATCGGCCGCGCGCGGCTTCGAGGTGCGCGTGGTGCCGCTGAAGTACATCTCCGCCAGCGAAATGAAGAAGGTGCTGGAGCCGTACGCGCGCCCGAACGCCATCGTCGGTACCGATGCCTCGCGCAACGTGATCACCCTGGGCGGCACCCGCGCCGAGTTGGAAAACTATCTGCGCACCGTGCAGATCTTCGACGTGGACTGGTTGTCGGGCATGTCGGTGGGCGTGTTCCCGATCCAGTCCGGCAAGGCCGAAAAGGTCAGCGCCGATCTGGAAAAGGTCTTCGGCGAACAGAGCAAGACGCCCAGTGCCGGCATGTTCCGTTTCATGCCGCTGGAAAACGCCAACGCGGTGCTGGTGATCACTCCGCAGCCGCGCTATCTGGACCAGATCCAGCAGTGGCTGGACCGCATCGACAGCGCCGGTGGCGGCGTGCGCCTGTTTTCGTATGAGCTGAAATACATCAAGGCCAAGGACCTGGCCGATCGCCTGTCGGAAGTGTTCGGCGGCGGGCGTGGCCAGGGTGGCGATTCCAACGCCTCGCTGGCACCGGGCTCGGAAACCAGCGTGCTGGGCGGGGCGCTGGGCAATCGCGACAGCAGCATGGGCGGCAGCTCCGGCATGACCGGTGGCAGCATTGGCGAAAACGGCGACAGCAGCGGTGGAGGCGGCAGCTTCGGCGGTAGCAGCGGGGTCGGTGGTGGCAGCAGTGGCAGTAGCGGTGGCCTGGGGAACGGCAGCCTGCAACTGTCGCCGCGCAGCAACGGCAATGGTGCGGTCACGCTGGAAGTGGAAGGCGACAAGGTCGGTGTTTCTGCGGTGGCCGAAACCAACACCTTGCTGGTGCGCGCCACCCCGCAATCGTGGAGCTCGATCCGCGACGTCATCGAAAAGCTCGATGTGATGCCGATGCAGGTGCATATCGAAGCGCAGGTGGCTGAGGTGAATTTGACTGGTGATCTTAGTTACGGCGTCAATTGGTACTTTGAGAACGCAGTTAATGCATCGCGTGATCCAGCGACTGCTCTAACAAATGCCACTGGTATTGGCGTTGGTGCGGGTCTCGCTAATGCGGCGGGTCGCAATATCTGGGGTGACATCGCTGGAAGCGTTACTAGCAATGGTTTGGGTTGGACGTTTCTTGGTAAAAATGCTGCTGCCATCATCACGGCATTAGATCGAGTTACGAATGTACGGCTGCTGCAGACGCCATCGGTGTTTGTTCGCAACAACGCCGAGGCGACACTGAATGTCGGCTCGCGGATCGCCATCAATTCCACCTCGATCAATACGGGGCTTGGTAGCGACAGCAGCTTTTCCTCGGTGCAGTACATCGACACCGGTGTGATCCTCAAGGTGCGCCCACGCGTCACCAAGGACGGCATGGTCTTCTTGGATATCGTCCAGGAAGTCAGCAGCCCGGGTGATCGGCCGGCGGCATGTACGTCGGCAACTGCAACGGTCAATGCGGCCGCTTGTAACGTCGATATCAATACACGCCGCGTCAAAACCGAAGCTGCTGTGCAGAGCGGCGACACCATCATGCTTGCGGGTCTGATCGATGACACGACCACCGACACCAGCGATGGCGTGCCGTTCCTCAGTAAATTGCCAGTTGTTGGTGCGCTTTTTGGTACCAAGGGAAAGAGCAACACCCGCCGCGAAGTCATCGTGCTGATCACTCCATCGATCGTGCGCAACCCGCAGGAAGCGCGCAATCTCACCGACGAATACGGTCAGAAGTTCAAGGTGATGGAGCCGCTGAAACCCAGCCAGAAGCCGCAATGAGTGCGGCGTTGCCTGTCGTACTGGTGCCAGTCGGCACCGACGACGAGGCGCTGGATGCGTGTCTTGGTGCTTTGGATGCCGCCACGCCTGCAGGCACGCGGGTGTGGCTGGCCGACGACGCGCAGGCCGGCCCACGCGGGCGCGCAGTGATCGAACACTGGCTGGCGCGCACGCAGCTGCAGGCGCACCACACTCGCCGCCAGCGCATGCTGGGCGAGGTGGCGCATCTGGATGAAATGCTCGCCGCCTGTGGCGAGGCCGACGTGGTGGTGCTCGGCATCGATGCGCGCCCATTGCCGGGCTGGCTGCGGCAACTGCAGGCCTGTTTTGCGCGCGATGCCGCGATTGCCACCGCCACCCCGTGGAGCAATGCCGGCGAGGCCTGTGCCTGGCCACGGTTGGGCGAGATCAATCCACTGCCGGAAGCACCCGAACGCCTGGCCGCCGCCTGCGCGGCGATGCCGCCGCTGCATCCGGAATTGCCGTCGGCCGCCGGCCATGCAGTACTATTGCGCGGCAGCGCACGTCGCAAGGCCGGCGGGCTGGATGCCAGCAGTTATGGCTCGTGGTACGCCGCGCTGACCGATCTGAGCCTGCGCATGGCCGGGTTGGGTTGGCGCAACGTGCTGTGCGACACCGCGTTCGTGGCTTCCCCGCACGAAGGCCGCCCGGCCGATGGCGACATGGACGCACTGGCCACGCGATGGCCCGCCTGGCATGCGCGCCTGGCCAACTTCCTGATGCACGATCCGCTGCGTGCGCACCGCGAGCAGCTGACGCACCTGCTGGCCGACCTGCCGCCGCCGGACCCGCAGCGCACCTTGTTCGACGCGTAGCTCGATCGCGACCGAGTCTGCCCGGTGTGCAGGGCGGGAGTCGCGACCGAATGCATAAAAGCCACTGACAAGAACGTCTTTGCAGTGGCGAGACAGGCGCAGCGCAGCGGCCATTCAATACGCGATAAACCGCTTTTCTAGCGTGCTGCACCCTCAAACGTTCGCGACGCATTGTCCGCCGCGTTGAGGCTCGCGAACGCAACGAAGAGCACAGCGCGCAATGCTCATCATCGATCCCCGATCCCCGATCCCCGATTCCCGATTCCCGATTCCCGGCGCTACAGCGCCGAATGCGTCGGCGCCTCGGTCCGCACCACCACATCCAGCGCATCGTGGCGCCAGGATTCGATATCCAGTTCCACCGCGCTGCCGTCTTCGGCGAAGCTCACCCGCTGCAGCCGAAAGCACGGCGTGCCGGTGGTGGACTGCAGCAGGATTGCCTGCGCCGCATCCAGGCCGGCCGGATGCATCGACAACTGGCTGCGGCTCAGGAACAGGCCCAGTTTCTGGTTGAACACGCTCGACAGTGAGCCGGCCAGATCATGGGCGAGCAGCCCGGGTGCCCAGGCGGCGAGCACCACGTTGGTTTCCAGCAGCACCGCACGGCGATCGATCCAGCGCCGCCGCTGCAGCACGAACACCGGCTCTTGCAGGCGGTGCAGGCGCAGCGCGGCGGCATACACCGCGCCGGCTGGCTGCAGGGTGGCGCTCAGCAGCTCGGTGCGTGGTTTGCGCCCTTGCGCGGCCACGTACTGCATGAAACCGGCGATGCTGGTGGGGTCGTAGCGCACGCGCGGTGCGCTGACGAACCAGCCACGCCGATTCTCGCGGTAGATGCGGCCTTCGGCTTCGAGTTGCTGCAGGGCTTCACGCAGGGTGATGCGCGTGCAGCCGAAACGCTCGGCCAACGCGCGCTCCACCGGCAGGCGCTGGTCCGGGCCCCATTCGCCCGCAGCGATCTGCGCGCTGATGGCATCGGTGATGGTGGACTGGCGGGAGACGTTCATGCGGCAATCCGCCGACGGGTGACACACAGCATGTGCGGGGAGATGACCGAAAAGACGAGTGCACCGATGGTAATGAAGAATGCGGCCGCAAACCTGTATCAGGTCACTGCGCGTTAACCGGGGTGCGCTGCCGTTGGGTGTTCCAGCTGTGCCAGCCATACACGGCAAGGCCCACGAAGCCGGCGTAGAGCAGGGCGGTGGGGTACAGCGCCTTGCTGACGAACACGCCCACATACACGCAATCCAGCACGATCCACAGCATCCAGTTGGCGATGCGCCTGCGCGCGGCCCACACGCTGGCCACCAGGCTGAAGCTGGCGAGCGCCGCGTCCAGCCACGGCAACGCAGCATCGGTGCGGTGGTGCATGTAGGCGCCCAACGCGGCAGCGAAGCCGGCGCCAAGACCCAATGACAGCCACAGCTCACGTTGCGGCATTGGCAGCGGGCGGATGCGCGTCTCCAGTACAGTGCCGCGCTGCCACTGCCACCACCCATATAACTGCGTCAGCACGTACACGCCCTGCAGCAACATGTCCGAATACAGCTTCCATTGGTAGAACAGCCAGGCGTAGAGCGCCACGGCCACGATGCCCACCGGCCAGCACCAGCGAATGCGCCGCGCCGTGAGCCAGACGCCGAGCAGGTTGATTACAACGGCGATGGATTCGAGCAAGGACATGGTGGCCTGGAGGGGAAATGCGATGTGGGTGGACGGTATGCAGGACGCTGTGTGTTTGCTGCCGATCAGCTGCACGTGCACGGTGGTGCGGGTGCCGTCATGGCGCTGCACGTGATCGCTGAGCCTGCAGACGCGCTGCAGGTTCATGCGCTGCGCCGCTACACACGGCGCAGCGCAGCGATTGCGGGTTAGAAATCCACCTGCACGGTCAGCCGGGCGGTGCGCGGTGCGCCGGGGAAGAGATAGGCATCGCCCTGGTATTCGCCCGCATCGCGCCAGTAGCGTTTGTCGAACACGTTATCCACGTTCAAGCGCCAGGTGGTGGCCAGCCCGCCCAGCGTGGTGGCGTAACGCGTGCCCAGGTTGGCCACCGCATAGGCCGGAACGCTGGCGCCGCCGAGGCGGTCGGCAAACTTGCGGCCGCTGTATTGCACGCCCGCCAGTAGTGCCAGGCCGTCGATGCCGGGCACGCGGTAGTCGGCCTGCACGCTGGCGCGCAGCTTGGGCACATTGATGGCCTGGTGGCCTTCGTAGGCGGCGATGCCGGTGTCTTCGGCACGCGCGCGAATCGCCGCCACGCTGGCAAACAGATGCAGTTGCTCGGTCGCCGCGCCATCGGCAGACAGCTCCAGGCCACGGTTGTGCAGCCGCCCCTGCTGCACGTACAGCAGGCCACCGTCGGCCTGCGGCTGGGTGAACTGATAGGCCTGGCGGATATCGAAGACGGCGGCGCCCAGGCGCACGCCCTGCAGCTGCCATTTCGCGCCGGTTTCCAGCTGATAGGCATTGGTCGGCGGCAGGATTTCATCGGCGTTGTCGGCGAACCACGGTGCGGTGCCACCGGCAGCCAGGCTCTTGGCGTAGCTCGCATACACGGTGACCTGCTGCTGCGGTTTGAACAGCAGTGCCGCCTGCGGCAGCAACGCGTCCTTGCGGGTGCGGCGTTCCAGCACGCCATCGCGGTCGAAGGCGCGCTCGTCCAGGCGCACGTAGCGGGCACCGAGCGCCAATTCCCATTGCGCGCCCAGGCCGATCCGGTCGGCCAGCACTACGGCGCGCTGGCGGCTGTCCAGGCGGCGCTGTTTCGGGTCCAGCGCGACATCGGTCTGCGCGAAGACCTCCGGGTCGCGATCGATGCTGCCGCTGCCGACGAACTCATTGACCGACCCGTAGCGGTCGATGGTCCGGCGCAACCAATCGGCACCGATGCTCAGCTGATGGTCCAGCGCGCCGGTGGTCACGCGGCCGTCCAGGCTGGCGCGCAGCTGGTCGTGCACGCGGGTGTCGTCCGGGCTGCGGTAGTCGTAAACGTCGTATTCGCCCTGCGCACTGAAAAAATTGGGCGTGGCGATGTCCGCGCAGCTGGCCGCGCCATAGCAGCCCCAGGCAAACGCGGAGAAATCGTTGATGGTTGAGCGGCTGCGCGACGCTTCCACACTGGCGCGCCACACCTCGTTGAACTGGTAGGCATAGCGCAGCTGCGCGTTGAGCGAATCCATCTCCACCGGCCGCGACCACGGCTGATACCCGAGCAGGCGATGCACGTCGATGTTGCGCGGCACCTGCGTGCCGCCCAGCAGCTGATACCCGGGTACCGAGCGCTGCTGCCGATGCTGGTATTCCACATCCAGCTGCAGCAGCGATTGCGCGGTGGGTTTCCAGTCGCCGGCCAGCGACAGAAAATTGCGGTAGCCATCGGCATGGTCGACATAGCTGCGGAAATCTTCGCGCGCGGCATTCACGCGCACGCCCAGCGTGCGATCGGCATCGAACCAGTCGCCCAGATCGGCCGCGATGTAGCGCGAGCCTTGTTCGTCGGTCCCCAGGGTCACGCTACGCACATGTTCGGGGCGCTTGGTGCGGTAGTCGATCAGCCCCGCCGGTTCGTTGACCCCGGATTGCAGCCCGGCCAGTCCCTTGAGGATCTGCACCTGTTGCTTGTTCTCCAGCGCGATCGATTGCTCACCCACCGCGCTCAGCCCGTTGATGCGGTAGCTGTTGGCGGCGTTGAGCGAGTAGCCGCGCAGCACGAAGTTTTCGTAATAACCGATCGGCGCATACGCATCTCCGGCCGAGGCATCGGCGCGCAATACCTCGCTGAGCACGCGCGCCTGGCGGTCGAGCAGTTGCTGGCGCTCGATCACCGCAATCGATGCCGGCGCATCCAGCAGCGACGTAGTACCAAAGCCGCTCAGCGTGGTGGCGGCATCGGCGCGCTCACCACGCACGTTGACCGCATCCAGTTGGACGGCCGCACCGTCCGGTTGTTGCTGGGCCAGCGCAGGCGTGGTGATGCACAGCGCCAGCGCCAAGGCGAGCGGACGACGAGACAGCAAGGAAGGGCAGGGTGCGTACATGCGCAAGACTCGAAGAAAGGGTGAAAGACGCTCAGCGCAGCCGGCGCGCACGCGCGTGCAGATGCTCGCGCAGGCGCCGACCCTCGGGGCTGGCAAACCAGTCCGCGTGGCCGAGCAGATAACGGTGATAGGCGATGTCGGCGTTGTCGGCCGAACGGGTGATGCCGGCGAAGTAGCCGATCTCGCTGAGCGCAAAATCGGCATGCACGATCGGCAGCAACGCCGCGAGCAGGCGCAGTTGCGCCGCATCCAGCGGGCAGTGCTGCGCGTAGCCGTCCAGCAAGGCGTCGAGCTGTTCCAGCTGCGGCTCGGCGCGCTGCGCGGTGTCCAGGTTCAGCCATGGAATCAGATTGCGTTCGATCGCCGTGGCCAGATCGAACAACGCGAAACTGCGATCGCACAGGCCAAAGTCGAACACCGCGCTGACCTCCGTGTGGCCCGCGTCGGTGTCCCACAACAGATTGGAGGCGTGCCAGTCGCCGTGCGTCCACAACGGGGGCAGCGCACCCGGCGCCGTGAGCAACGGCCAGGCCTGCGCATGCCAGGGCAGCAGGTGGGTGGCGATGTCGGCGCGCCATGGCCGATGACGTAGATCGGCCGCCAACGCGGGACGCGATGCCAGCGCCTGTTCCAAGGCGTGGAGCGGGTCCTCCTGGGTGAACAACGCCAGATTGGCCACCAGCACACTGGTCTGGCGCGGTGGCGCGTCAAATCCCTGCGCGCACATATGCAGGCGTGCCAGCGCGGCGCCGGCCGCGAACGCATGCACAACGTTGCAGAACGGCGTCCACGACAAGGCGTCGCGATACACGTCCTGGCCGCGGCCCACGCGTTGCACTTCGTAGACCCACTCCGCCTCGGCCAGCGCAGTGCGGCCTTGTGCGTCGTGCAGGACTTCGACCACCGGCGCGCCAGCCCAGCGCAGATGCGCCATGAAGGCATGCTCCTGCCGCAGCGTCTCCACCGTGCGCACCCTGTGGTGATGCCGTTTGACGATGACCATGCCGGCCGCCGTGTCCACGCACGCCGCCGCAGAGAACGGGCGCGCGCTATGCCAGCGCACGGCTTCAGTGCCGACGCTGCCTGCGAACCGCTGCAGCACATGGTGGATCTCGTCGGCGCGCAGCACCGGCCAATCCGGCAAGGCCAGTTCCAGGCCCATGCCATGGACGTGATGCGGTCCGTTCATGGCTGCCCGCCGGCAACCGCGCGCGGTTTTGCGTGCGGGGTTGGTATAGACCAGGAGGGTGGGGCCGATCGTCGGGGCCCGGCGTGCATGCCGGCAAGATCCAAGACGGCGCTGCCAGGCCGTCGTTGCAGCGCAGGCGCCATCAGGCGGCCGCGACGCAGGGAGTGAAAGGGCAGCGCGAAACCGTGGGGTCGCTGGCCGTCATCTCGAAGCTGAAAAGTGGGAGGTGCGCCGCAGGGCGGCGTCCACGGAAGACCGCATGGCGGTTCCGGGCGCGCAGTATGCCCCCTGCGTTTGCCGACCGCCATGCACCCGGCCGCTGCGGCGATGGCGCTGCGGGCGCGCGGCACGGGATAATCGCCGGATGACTTCCCTCTCGATCGCCGCCGTCGTTGTCACCTACCAGAGCAGCAGCACGATCGACGCGTGCCTGGCGCGGCTGCGCGCGGCCGAGGGCGTCAGCGAGATCCGCGTGGTCGACAACGCCTCCAGCGACGACACCCTGGATGTGGTGCAGCGGCATGCCCTGGCCGATCCGCGCGTGCAGTTCATCGCCAACCCGGACAACCCCGGCTTCGCCACCGCCTGCAACCAGGGCGCACGCGACTCGCAGGCGCCGTGGCTGGTCTTCATCAACCCCGACCTGATGGTCGAACATGACACGCTGCGCCGGCTGTGCGAGCGCGCTGGCGGCCATGCCGCGGTGTTGCTGGGGGTGGAGCAGGTGGACGAACACGGCCAGCCCGACGCCGCGGTACGCCGGCGTGACCCGGACTTTGCCGCCATGCTGCGTGCGCCGCGCGCCGCCGCCCAGCTGGCCGTGCCTGTGGACCCGGCGCTGGCGCTGCAATCGGTGGACGCCATCTCCGGTGCCCTGATGTTGATGCAGCGCAGCCTGTTCGACCGCCTGGATGGCTGGGACGGCGGCTACCGCCTGCATGCCGAGGACCTGGACCTGTGCCGGCGTGCGCGCCAGGCCGGCGCACTGGTGGCGGTGGCCAATGACCTGCAGGTGGTGCACGTGCGTGGGGTCTCCAGCCGTTCACGCCCGTTTTTTGTGGAATGGCACAAGCACCGCGGTCTGTGGCGGTATTTTTGCAAGTTTGAGTCCGCGCAACGCGGGCTGCTGGTGCGGCTTGGGGTCTGGGCGGCGATCTGGACCCATGCGGCGGCACAGATGCCCCGGCTGCTACGCCAACGCTGAGTTCGCCGCGTTAAATTTGTGATAAATCCGTGATGCGATAGTGTCTGGAACTGTGATACGTTTCTCTTAGAAATGTGATCAAAGTCGATTGCTTCCTGTCCCTTCCGGGTCCCCCACCAGGAAATCTGCAATGTCCCTACAGAACGACCCGCGCTCGCGGGTACGTCAGTCATGTGCCACCCCTTCACTGTCCGGCTCGGTTGAGCGGGCGCCAGCGTGCAGCCAGCCCCAACGGCGTCCCATCCAGCGGGCGGCCATGTCGTTGCTTGCAGCGGGTTGCCTGATCGCCGCGCTGCCCGACACCGCCATGGCCGGCGCCTGGACCCAGCCGCAAGGCGACACCCTGGTGATAGTCAAGGCGCTGCATAGCGATGGCACCGGCTGGTTCGATGACGCCCATCACCGTGGCGATTTCGACAACAGCGGTCGCAGCCGCCAGGACCAGCTCAATGTTTACGTCGAGCATGGTCTGACCGATCAGCTCAGCGTGATCGGCAATTTCTATTTCACCGAAGTCGGCTTCAACAACGACGAGCTGGTCAACGGCGCGCCCGGCCGCGCTCGGCGCAGCACCACCGGCTTCGCCGACCAGGAAATCGGGCTGCGTTACGCGCTGCCCAGCGCGCAGGACGATGTCTGGCGCAGCTCGGTGCAGGCGTTGGTCAGCATTCCTGCGTATGGCCGCAGCAAGACCTATCAGCCCAACAATCCGGCGCGCGATCCGGCGCTGGGCCTGGGTGACTACGGCCTGGAGCTGCGCTACAGCCGCGGCCGTGGTTACACGCTGGGCGGACACAACGGCTACGTGGATCTGGGCGGCGCAGTGCGCCTGCGCGGCAGCGCGGCCTCGGACGAAGTGCGCGTGGATGCCTCCACCGGCCTGAGCCTGACCCCGAGCTGGTTGCTGCTGGGCGAGCTCAACGTGATCCAGGGCCTGGGCAATGGCCGTAACGATGCAACCGTGATCAGCGGGCCGGGCGACACCGGCTACGTTGCCACCGGCACCAACTACGACCTCACCAAGCTGCAGCTGTCCACGCTGTATACCGCCCCCGGCGGTAGCCAGTGGCAGGTGGGCTACCAGCAGCCAGTGATGGGCCGCAATACCGGTGCTGCCGGCGGGCCATTCGTGGCCGCCTGGTGGCGGTTCTAGGGTAGGGCCGACAATGACGGTCACCTGCGAAATGGACGCGCTGGGACGGGCGCCGGATATCGGCCGCGAACGCGGCTTGTTGGGGCGTTCGCTGGTGTCTGCCGGCGTCATCACCGACGAGCAACTGCGCGCCGCGCTTGCCTTGCAGCAACGCTGGAATTCGCGCCTGGGCGATGTGATCCTGGCCCAGCGCGGCGTGCCGGCGCAGCGGTTCTACGCCATCGTGGCCGCGCACTTCGGGCTGCAGTTTGTCGACCTGGTGCAACAGCCGCCGGACCCCGAGCTGCTCACCGCCACCGACCTGGATGTGTATGCGCAGCGCCTGATCCTGCCGTGGCGGCGCGAGGACGGTGTGCTGGTGCTGGCCGTGGCCGACCCGGACCCGGCGCTGTTCGCCTGGGCGCGCGAGCATTACGGGGCGCAAGTGCGCTTCGTCGGCACTGCCAAGTTCGACATCATCTGGAGCCTGCAGCGCTACGCCGACGAGCAGCTCACCGACAATGCGCTGAACCTGCTGGCCGCACACGCGCCTACGTATTCCGCACGCCAGGTGGTCACCCGCGGGCAGAAGTTCACCTTGTGGGCGATTGCCGCGGTGCTGGTGGCGGCGATCGCGGCGTTCCCCATCATCACGCTGATCACCATCAATGTGCTGGTGGCGCTGGGCTTTCTCGCAACCTTCGGCCTGAAGTTGCTGCTGGTGTGGTTCGGCTCGCGCCACCGCATCGACATCAAGGTCACCGAAGACGAAGTGGCTGCGCTGCGCGATGACGATCTGCCGGTCTATACCGTGCTGGTGCCGATGTACAAGGAGCCGGAAGTCCTGCCGATCCTGGCCAACGCGCTGCGCAAGCTGGATTACCCGATCAGCAAGCTCGACGTGAAACTGGTGCTGGAAGCCGACGATTTCGACACCATCGAAGCGGCCAAGAAACTCGGCCTGGAAGCGTTCTTCGAAATCATCCGGGTGCCGCCGTCGCAGCCCAAGACCAAGCCCAAGGCCTGCAACTACGCTCTGCATTTTGCGCGCGGCGAACTGCTCACCATCTACGACGCCGAAGACAAGCCCGAGCCGGATCAGCTCAAGCGCGTGGTGGCTGCGTTCCGCAAGGCGGAAAAAGACGTGGTGTGCATCCAGGCGCGCTTGAACTACTACAACGCCGACGAAAACTGGCTGACGCGGATGTTCACGCTGGAGTACACGCTCTGGTTCGACTTCTACCTGCCGGCGCTGGAATACCTGCGCATTCCGATTCCGCTGGGTGGCACCTCCAATCACTTCCGGCTGGACGTGTTGCGCCAGGTGCGCGCGTGGGATCCGTACAACGTCACCGAAGACGCCGACCTGGGCGTGCGGCTGATCCAGAACGGCTACCGCGTCAACGTGGTCAATTCCACCACGTTCGAAGAAGCCAACGTCAGCATCCCCAACTGGATCCGGCAGCGTTCGCGCTGGCTCAAGGGCTACATGCAGACCTGGCTGGTGCACATGCGCGACCCGGTTCATCTGTACCGCAGCACCGGGTTCAAGGGGTTCTGGGGCTTTCAGTTCTTCATCGGCGGCGGCTTTTTCACCGCGCTGGGCGTGCCGGTGCTGTGGGTGCTGTACGCGGCGTGGCTGCTGACCGGGACCTCGGCGTTCGACCGCATCTTCCCGCCGTGGCTGGCCGCGGTCTCGCTGATCAATCTGCTGCTCGCCAATGGGTTTTTCATCTACATCACGCTGGTGGCCGCGTTCAAGCGCGACTACTTCAAGCTCGCGCCGTATGCGCTGACGGTGCCGTTCTATTGGTTGCTGCAGTCGATCGCGGCCTACAAGGGTCTGTGGCAGTTGATCCGCAATCCGTTCTATTGGGAGAAGACCACGCATGGCATCAGCAAGCATTCCGAACAAGAGCGCCGCGCCGCACTCGAAGAGTGAGCCGGGCGCCGCGCGCCGCGACAGCGGGCTGCCGGCGTTCCTGGTGGCGGTGGTGGCGTTGTCGCTGCTGAGCCAGCCGTTGCTGGTGCAGTCGCTGGGCAGCGCGGCACCTGCGGTGGCGCCCACGGTGGGGTTGCCGGCGACCGGCTTGCTGACCTGGCTGATCGATGTCGCTGCGCACCGCTGGAACCTGCCGTTCCAGGTGTGGCCGTTCGTGGCGGTGGCCGCCAATGCGCTGTTCCTGTCGTTGCTGTGGCGCGATCTGGCCGGCGTGTTCGGGCGCGGCTGGGCCAGCGGATTGACCTTGCTGGTGGGCTGCAACCCGCTATTCCTGCTGCCGATTGCCGCCGGTGGCAGCCAGGCGGTTGGCCTGCTTGCGTTCTACGGGTTGTGCCGCACGCTACGCCGCCTGCAGGCGCCGGTGGAAGCCTTCACTTACCTGCGTATTGCCGGCTGGCTGTGCATCCTGTTGTGCCTGGATCTGCAGACCCTGGCGCTGTCGACGATGGTCGCGCCCTGGCTGCTGCTGGTGATTCCGCCGCAGATGCTGCGCAAGGCGCCGGGATCGTTTTATCTGGTGTGCTACCTACCGTTCGTGTTCCTGGTCGGCATGTGGGCCTACATCAATCTGACCATGTTCAATGCGCCGTGGCCGACGTTGTCCAGCATCGCCGCCGGTGCGCACCCGCTGCCGTTGCCGCTGCAGGCGCATGCCGACGGTTGGCTGCCGGCGCTGCGTTGGGGTGTGGCGGCCGTGGCGTGTTTCCCACTGCTGGCGTTGGTGATGCGCAGCCGCAGCGGCGTGTTGGCGCGCGGCGTGCTCGCCAGTGCGGGCACGGTGATCTGCGCGGCGGCGCTGTCGTTCGCGTTCGGCTGGGCCGGCTTCGATGCCTTGCTGCTGCTGTGGGTGCCGGCCGCATTGTTGCTGCGCGCGCTGCGTGCCGATCAACGTGGCCAGGCCGCCGGCCTGCTGCTGTTGGGCGTGCTTGGTGCGGCGTGGGTGCAGCCGCAGGGCTGGGGCCGCTGGATGCAGGCGCCATCGGCTGAACAGGCACAGGCGCAGGGCGAGCCGATCGTGGTGACCGCGATCGCGGCGCTGCCGATGACGGACGGGCAGTCTGCTGTGGCAGCGCATGCTGCCCAGCCCGAAGCCGGCGCTGCGGTGCTGGCTGGAGGTGCGTCTGCGCTGGCGCCGATGGCTGCCGAGAACACTACAACCTCAAGCCCTACAACCTGCACTCAGCAGAAGGCGCTTTCGTCGAATCAGGTTTCTGCAGCATGTTCAAGCGCTTTCTAAACGCAACGTTATTGATGGGGTTGTGCGTGTTCGCCACTGGATGCCAGGCCGTGCCGACCTGGATGGGCGCCAACGTCAAGGTGTCGGCCAACGCGCCGTGGCAAAGCGACGCGGCAGCGCAATCGTTGAATGCGCTCGCCGACACCGGTGCGAGCAAGGCCTTGTTGGTGGCCTTCGTGTGGCAGGCAGCGCCGCAGTCCAACGACCCGGTGCTGGGCAGCGACAGCAGCCTGGCCGCGATGCGCGCAGCGTTGCGGCAAAGCCACGCGGCCGGGCTGCAGCCCACGCTCAAGGTGCATCTGTGGATTCCGGGGCATTGGGCCGGCGATGCTGCGCCGGCCGATCAGGCAGCATGGTTTGCCGCCTACCAGCGCGCGCTGCTGCCGCTGGCGCAGCTTGCCGAAGACGAGCACGCCGAGGCGCTGGTGATCGGCACCGAGCTGCGCCAATTGCAGGACGCACCGCAATGGCCGGCCTTGGTGGCGGCCGTGCGTGCGGTCTATGGTGGCAAGCTGCTGTACGTGGCCGACGGCATGGAGCATGCGGAGACGTTCCGTTACTGGTCGCTGTTCGATGCGGTGGGCACCAGTCTGTATCCGCGTCTGTCTGAAGCGGCGGCCAAGCGGCGGCCGGAGATGGAGGCCGCCGCGCAGCGCCTGCAGGACCTGGGCAAGCGCGTCGGTAAGCCGGTGTGGGTGGCCGAGCTGGGGCTGCGTTCGGCACGCGGCAGCCTGGCGGCGCCGTGGGAGAGCCCGGAACAGCGCACCGCGGCGGTCGATACAAAACTGCAACTGCAGGTGCTGCAACAGTGGCGTGCGGTGTTGCAGGCGCATGGCGTGGAAGGCATCGCGCTATGGTGCTGGTACACCGACCCCAAGGCCGGCGGTCCCGGGGATAGCGACTTCACCGTGCAAAGCAAGCCGGCGCAACAGGTGCTGGCGGACTGAGCGCCGCTATCGAAACGAGTGCGCGGTGGCCAGCGAGAGCGACCGGTGTTCGGAATCGGTATGTACCCCCCGAACACTCCGGTTCCTGTGCGCCGTCCGCAACCACCTGCCGATTGCTCGCTACGCGTTGTTAGTCGCTCCAAGCAGGCGAGTCGATGTGCTGGCATCAGGATACTCGCGGTGTGCTGCGTCCATGGTCAGTCGATGACCGCACTGCAAGGTCGGCGCACACGTAGTCGAGATGCGCGCGGAGTTCCGTCGTCGCGATCCCGTTAGCTGAGTCGGTCACCGCGTCAGGCGATCCTCAAACAACAGCCCACCGGGCAGGCGCTGCAACTTCGGAGCCCATGGACAGTGCGTCCCGAGCCACCTCGCGGCTGCTCGCAACGCGTCGCCCGCAGCCCTCGGCGTGATCGCAAATCCGCGTCCTGTACGCCCTGAGCCCGCTTGAACGGCCTGACGGATGCAGCGCCGTGTACGCCCGCTGTTGCGTTCGGCTGCGGCGGGGAACACTGCCGGCGCTCCCCGGTGTCTCAATGCCACGACACGCACCCGCACAGCCGCTGCGGGCATAATCCGGCAGCATGATCATTCATTCGCTGCTCGACACCGATCTGTACAAGTTCACCATGATGCAGGCGGTGCTGCATCAGCACCCGGCCGCGCAGGTGGACTACCGCTTCAAGTGCCGCACACCCGGCGTGGATCTGGCGCAGTTCATCGACGAGATCTCGCGTGAGATCGACGCGCTGTGCCGGCTGCGGCTGCGCGAGGACGAGGTGGACTACCTGCGCAGCCTGCGCTTCATCAAGCCGGACTTCGCCGACTTTCTCGCGTTGTTCCACCTGGACCGCAAATACCTGACCCTGGCCGCCTCGGCCGCCCACCCGGGCGAGATCGAGCTGACCATCCGCGGGCCCTGGTTGCACACCATCCTGTTCGAAGTGCCGCTGCTGGCGATCATCAACGAGGTGTGGTTCCGCAACACCTCCGAGCCGGATTTCGAGGAAGGCCGCAGCCGCCTGCGCGAGAAGGTACGCAGCCTGCGCAGCATGCCGGCCGGTTGCAAGATCGCCGATTACGGCACGCGCCGCCGCTATTCGCGGCAATGGCATGGCGAACTGCTGCCGCTGCTGCGCGATGGTTTGGGCGAACAATTCGTCGGCACCAGTAATGTGTTTTTCGCCAAGCAGTACGGGCTGACCCCACTGGGCACCATGGCGCACGAATACCTGCAGGCGTTCCAGGCGCTGGGCCCGCGGCTGCGGGATTCGCAGGTGGCGGCGCTGGACTCGTGGGCGCGTGAATACCGCGGCGACCTGGGCATTGCGCTGTCGGATGTGGTGGGCCTGGACGCGTTCCTGCGCGACTTCGACCTGTATTTCTGCAAGCTGTTCGACGGCATGCGCCACGATTCCGGCGACCCGTTCGACTGGGGCGAGCGGGTGATCGCGCATCTGGAAGCGCATCGCGTAGATCCGCGCACAAAGGTGCTGGTCTTCAGCGACGGGCTGAACATCGACAAGGTGATGCGGCTGTACGAGCACTTCAGCCCGCGCTGCCGGCTGGCGTTCGGCGTGGGCACCAGCCTGACCAACGACCTGGGCCCGACGCCCTTGCAGATCGTCATCAAGATGATCCGCTGCAATGGGCAGCCGGTGGCCAAGCTCAGCGATTCGCCGGGCAAGAGCATGTGCGAAGACCTGGGCTACCTGCGCTACCTGCGCGATGTGTTCGGCCTGCCGCCGATGCCGGAAGCGGGTGACCCAGCGCGTCAGTGACTGACGTGTAGCGGCAGGTGGTGTCGGGAGCTCGGGCACTGCTGTCAGGGAATGGCCGAAAAAGTGCGACGCAGCGCTCACTCGGCTGTGAGGAGTCGTTAACATTGGCATCACGCCCGATTCACTTCTGAAGCGGGCGGTGTTGATGTACGGCCTCCTTCCCGCGACGTCCGCCGATGACTGCACTCGATCCACTGTCGCTTTACCGCACCCGCAGCTGCTCCCGGCAGTGGCTGGGCTTTGTGCGTGCGATGGCCGAGGAATTCGCTGCCGAGTTGCCGGACGCAGATCTGGCCCTGCTGATGGCGCGGATCGGCCAGCGGTTTGCGCGCGCGCATCCGCTGGCGCCGTGCGCCACGCTGGAAGCGGTGGAGCAGGCCGCCAACCAGGTGTGGGACAGCTACGACTGGGGGCAGTGCGCGCTTGAAGAACAGGCCGACCATGTGCTGATCCAGCACACCGGTGCACCGCTCAGCGTGGCGCTGGACGGCGCCGACTGGGGCGATGGATTTCTGCAGGGCGCGTACGACGCGTGGTTCCAGCATTTGGGGATGCTGGCAGGCCTGACGGTGCAGCGCACCGCGGGCGAGACGGTCGACCTGCGCCGCCTGGTGCTGGCGCGGACCGCTTGAGCATGTGCGACTAGGCAAGGGGACTGCGATGAAGAACAAGACCACCAAGACACCGGCCGGACACGACGATGTGTCGGGCCTGTTTGCGCGTCTGGGCGGGCAGGCGAGCGAGGGGTATCACGACTTCGCCTACACCCAGCTGGCACCACGCGCCGCCGCCGGCACTGCCGCCGCCAGCGATGTCGATGCAACAAAGGCCGCTGCACCCGCCACAACGGCCACCCCGGCCGCGACACCGGCAATCGCGCAGACGCCCGTGATGCACGTGGCACCGGCCGCACTGAGTGCCGTGCCGGCCGTCATGGCCCCCGAGGCACCGCATGCCGATGCCGTGGCGCCGTTGCGCAAGCTGCGCCAGCCCGACGCGCCGGCCGTGCGCGCCGTGCCGGTGCAGGCGGGAACACCGCTGCAGCAGCTGTTCGAGCGTCTGCTGCAAACCGATGCGCCCGCCGCGACACACAGCAGCCCGCTCAAGCGCCTGCGTTCGCGTTGATCGCGCCTGTGCGTGCGTGTTGCCACCAGCGCCCTGGCACTGGTCTTTCCGTTTTGCCGAATATCTCAAGGACGTTTCGATGACCGCTGCCAGCCTCCGTTCCGGCTCACCGTTGCCCACCCTGGCGACCTGGTCGCTGTGGCTGCTGGGCGCGCTGCTGCTGGTGTTCGTGGTGGCGGTGCCGATGGATGTCACCCAGCAGCTGGTGTTTTCCGGCGTGCTGTTCGGCGTGGCCCTGGCGGTGCGCAACCGCGGCGGGCGCGTGGTCATCCTGATGATGATGGGCATGTCGCTGGCGGTGTCGTGCCGCTACATCTGGTGGCGCACGACCCAGACCATGGGCGTGGGCAGCGCGGTGGATTTCATCCTCGGCCTGGGCCTGCTCGGGGCCGAGTTGTACGCGTTCGTGATCCTGGTGCTGGGCTATTTCCAGGTGCTGTGGCCGCTCAATCGCAAGCCGGTGCCGCTGCCCGCCGACCAGAGCCTGTGGCCGAGCGTGGATGTGTTCATCCCCACCTACAACGAGCCGTTGTCGGTGGTGCGCACCACCGTGCTGGCTGCCAGCGTGATCGATTGGCCGGCCGAAAAAATCACCATCCATCTGCTCGATGACGGCCGCCGCGACGAGTTCCGCGCGTTCTGCGCCGAGGTCGGCATCAACTACGTCACCCGCACCAACAACGCGCACGCCAAGGCCGGCAACATCAATGCGGCGCTGAAGAAGTGCAGCGGCGAATACGTGGCCATCTTCGATTGCGACCACATTCCCACCCGCTCGTTCCTGCAGGTGGCGATGGGCTGGTTCCTGCGCGACACCAAGCTGGCACTGGTGCAGATGCCGCACTATTTCTTCTCGCCGGATCCGTTCGAACGCAACCTCGATACGCACGGCAAGGTGCCCAACGAAGGCGAGCTGTTCTACGGCCTGCTGCAGGACGGTAACGACCAGTGGAATGCCACGTTTTTCTGCGGCTCGTGCGCGGTGATCAAGCGCACCGCGCTGGAAGAAGTGGGCGGCGTAGCGGTGGAAACCGTCACCGAAGATGCGCACACCGCACTCAAGCTGCAGCGCCGTGGCTACCGCACCGCGTACCTGGCCGTGCCGCAGGCCGCCGGGCTGGCGACCGAAAGTCTGTCCGGGCACGTGGCGCAGCGCATCCGCTGGGCACGTGGCATGGCGCAGATCGCGCGCATCGACAATCCCTTGCTTGGCCGCGGGCTCAAGCTCTCGCAACGGCTGTGCTACCTCAACGCGATGCTGCACTTCTTCTACGGGTTGCCGCGCATCATCTATCTCACCGCGCCGCTGGCGTATCTGTTCTTCGGCGCGCATGTGATCCAGGCCTCGGCGTTGATGATCCTGGCCTACGCCTTGCCGCACATCCTGCAGGCCAACCTCACCAACCTGCGCGTGCAAAGCCGGTTCCGCCACCTGCTGTGGAACGAGGTCTACGAGACCACGCTGGCCTGGTACATCTTCCGCCCGACGCTGGTGGCGTTGCTCAATCCGAAGTTGGGCAAGTTCAACGTGACACCCAAGGGGGGGCTGGTAGCGCGCAGTTATTTCGATGCGCAGATCGCAAAGCCCTATCTATTTTTGCTGCTGCTCAACGTAGTGGGCGTGGTGGCCGGCGTGCTGCGGCTGATCTATGTGGGCGGCACCGGCGAGCAGCAGACCATCTGGTTCAACCTGGCCTGGACGCTCTACAACATGGTGCTGCTGGGCGCGACCATCGCCACCGCCAGCGAGACGCGGCAGGTGCGCAGCGCGCATCGCGTGCCGCTGGATATCCCGGTGAATCTGTACCTGCCCGACGGCAGCGCGCTGGCCTGCCGCTCGGTGAATTTTTCCACCGGCGGCATGGCGATCAAGCTGGCGCAGCCGCAGCCGATCGAGCCCGGCCTGGCGGTGCAGGTGGGCCTGAGCCATCGCGGCCTCGAACAGACCCTGCCAGCCGTGGTGCGGCAGGACCGCGACGGCCAGGTCAGCATCCAGTTCACGCAGATGTCGATGGAGCAGGAACGCTGGCTGGTGGCGTCCACCTTCGCGCGTGCCGACATCTGGCTGTCGCAATGGGGCCAGCACGACCGTGATTCGTTCTGGCGCTCGATGGGTCAGGTGCTGGCCGCCAGCGCGCGCGGCTTCGGGCGCCTGGGCGGTCATATCGTGGACAGCGCGCGGCAGGGCTTTCGCCCGTCGCGCCCGGTGGATCTGGAGTCGTGAACGTGGCGCGTGGTGTTTCCCTTTCCTTTGCAAAGAAGCGGCTGATGCGAATTTCTCCGGCGATGTTGACCTGTGCGCTGACCTTGCTGGCGGGCCTGGCCCAGGCGCAACAACCCGCGCCCGCCGAAGCGCCCGCCGCGATGCCCGCCGAGCAGGCTGCTGCCGACGCAACGACCATGCCGGTGCCCAGCGCGCCGGTGGCCGGCAGCACGCGCGCCTCCACGCTGCGTGAGCTGGGTATCGACTACGAAATCACCTTGCGCGGCGTGCAGGGCAGCGCCGGCGTGCCCTTCAGCGTGCGCAGCGATGAGATCGTCACCGCCGCCACCCTCAATCTGAAATACAGCTACTCGCCATCGTTGCTGCCAGACCTGTCGCATCTGAAGGTCACCATCAACGGCGTCACCGTGGGCACCTTGCCCACCGACAAGGCCAATGCCGGCAAATTGCTCTCGACGGACCTGCCGATCGACCCGCGCCTGGTCACCGATTACAACCAGCTCAACCTGCAGCTGATCGGCCATTACACGCGCGAGTGCGAGGACCCGGACCACAGTAGCCTGTGGGCGAACGTGGATGCGGCCACCACCTTGTCGTTGACCACCACGCCGCTGGCGCTGGCCAATAACCTGGCGCTGCTGCCGGTGCCGTTCTTCGATGTGCGCGACACCCGCCGCCTGGAACTGCCGTTCTATTTTCCGCAGCAGCCGGACATGGCCACGCTGCAGGCGGCCGGCACGGTGGCGTCGTGGTTCGGCACGTTGGCCGGCTACCGCGGCGCGACCTTCGCGGCCTCCACCGCTGCGCTGCCGGCCACCGGCAACGCCGTGGTATTCGCCACGCCGGCCACCTTGCCGCCGCAATTTGCTACTGCCGACAGCGGCGTGGCCGACATCCGCGGCCCCACCGTGGCCGTGGTGGTCAACCCGACCGATCCCAACGGCAAATTGCTGCTGGTGCTGGGCCGTAACGCGGAGGATTTACAACGTGCGGCCACCGCGCTGGCGTTGCGTGCTCCGCTGACCGGCGCGGTGGCGCGTATCGGCGAGCTCAGCGCACCGGCGCCTCGCGCGCCCTACGACGCGCCCAAGTGGGTTTTCAGCGATCGCCCGGTGCGTTTTGGCGATCTGGTCACCCAGCCGAGCGCACTCAACGTCACCGGCTATCACCCGGACCTGATCCGGGTCGGCCTGCAGCTGCCGCCGGACCTGTTCGTGTGGGAGCGCGACGGGATTCCGATCGACTTGAAGTACCGCTACACGGTGCCGGACGTCGACAACAAGTCCGCGCTCAACGTCAGCATCAACGAATCGTTCGTCACCACGTTGCCACTGACCGGCCTGCCGTATGCCGAGTCCACCCCGATGCGGTGGTGGAACAGCCTGGGCACGCGCGGCGCGATGCCGGTGAACCAGCGCTTGACGCTGCCGGTGGGCGCGTTCTCGGCCAATAGCCAACTGCGTTTCCACTTCTTTTTCGATCGCCCGCAAGGCGAGGAGTGCAAGAACAGCTTCCCGGACGTGTCCGGCGCCATCGATGCGGATTCCACCATCGATCTGAGCGGGTTCCACCACTACATGGCGATGCCAAACCTGGCGGCGTTCGCCAACGCCGGCTACCCGTTCACGCGCCTGGCCGATCTGTCCGAATCGGCGATCGTGCTGCCCAATAACCCGGGCGACCAGGACCTGAGCAATGTGCTGACCCTGCTCGGGCGCTTCGGCGCGTCCACCGGATATCCAGCGCTGCACGCGCAGATCATCGCGCCCAGCGCGGTGCAACAGCATGCCGACCGCGATCTGCTGCTGCTCGGCGGCGCCAATTCGCAGCCGTTGTTCAAGCAGTGGCGCGCCAACCTGCCGGTGGGCCAGGACGGGCAGTCCACCCGCTTCCGCCTGACCGACTGGTTGTTCGACACGCTACCGCGCTTCCTGTCGTTCGACGCGCGCCGCACCGATCTGCCGACCACCGCGGAAATCGCACTGCAGCCGCAGCCCGATGACGTGCTGCTGATGGGCTTCGAATCGCCGTTGAAATCCGGCCGCAGCGTGGTCGCATTCCAGACCGAAGACCCGACGAATATGAGCCGGCTGTTCGATGCCTGGTTCGACCCGGCGCTGCTCAAGGATTTCCAGGGCAGCGTGGTGGTGTTGCAGCAGAAGAAAGTCACCAGCCTGGTCGGCAACCAGACCTATTACGTGGGCCATCTGCCGCTGCCGACCTGGTTGCGCTGGTATTTCTCGCATCACCCGGTGTGGCTGGCAGTGACGGTGATCCTGCTGGCCTTGCTGATGGCGCTGGCTGGCCGCGTGCTGCTGCGCCGGCACACCGCCGAACGGCTCAACGAAGGCCGCAGCGCATGAGCAGCCGCGACCAGCCCACGCCGATGACGCGCCGCAGCCTGCTGCGTGCCGGTGCGTTGAGCGGGCTGGCCGCGGTGTTGCCGGCCGGCGTGCTTGCTGCGCCGCTGCAGTGCGGGGCGTGGCCGCTGTGGGATGCGTTCGTCGCCAAGCACATCCAGCCCGACGGCCGGGTGGTGGACTTTCTCAATCCCGACCAGCGCTCCACCTCCGAAGGCCAGTCGTACGCGCTGTTCTTCGCGCTGGTGAACAACGACGCGGTGCTGTTCGACAAGGTGCTGGGCTGGACCCGGCACAACCTGTGCGCTGGCCGCCCCGATCTGAATCTGCCGGCCTGGCTGTGGGGCCGCGACAGCAGCGGCGATTGGCGCGTGCTCGACCCCAATACCGCCAGCGATGGCGAGTTGTGGATCGCCTACGCGTTGCTGGAAGCCGGCCGCCTGTGGAACCGGCCTGGCTACACCAAGGCCGGTCAACAGGTGCTGCAGCTGATCCGCGCGCAGGAAGTGGCCAACCTGCCGGGGCTGGGGCCGATGCTGCTGCCTGGGCGCACCGGATTCACCGCGCCGGGGCGCTGGACGCTCAACCCCAGCTACTTGCCGCTGCAGGTGCTGCGCCGCTGCGCCAATGCCGACCCCAAGGGCCCATGGGCAATAATCGCGCTCAACGCCACGCGCGTGCTGCGCGACAGCGCGCCGGTGGGTCTGGCGCCGGACTGGACGGTGTGGGACGGCAAGGCCTTCAGCCCCGATCCCCAGCGCGGCAACGTGGGCAGCTACGACGCCATCCGCGTGTATCTGTGGGCCGGCATGCTCGACGCCGGCGAGCCGCTGCGCACCAAACTGCTGCAGGACCTGTCCGGGCCGATGGACCTGCTCGCCGCGCAAGGCAACTTCGCCGAAAAGATCGACACCACGCGCGGTGTCGGCACTGGCGCGGCACCGGTCGGATTTTCCGCCGCGCTGCTGCCGTACCTGAGCGCGCTGCGCCAGCCGGCGCTGCTCAAGGCGCAGGCACAACGCCTGCCGGCCGCTGCACAACCGGCGGCCGCCGCGCTGCCGTATTACGAACGCACGCTGGCCCTGTTTGGACAGGGCTGGCTCGAGAACCGCTACCGCTTTGCCGCAGACGGGCGCCTGCTGCCCGCCTGGAGAACCCCTGCATGCTCCGCAAGAACCTGAGACCGCTTTACCTCGCCGGTGTGATCGACCTGTGCCTGCTCGCCGCGCCGGTGCATGCGCAAACCAGCGCCACCCAGCAACTGGTCAGCCAGGGCAATTACTGGCACGACCAGGGCCGCGACGATCTGGCCGCCGATACCTGGAAAAAGCTGCTCGGCATCGACCCGGACCAAGCCGACGCGCTGCTCGGCCTGGCCCAGATCGACCTGGCGCAGGGCCGCCAGTCCGAAGCGCGCAAGCGCCTGCAGCAGCTGGAAGCGGCCCATCCGCAATCGCCGCAGGTGCAGCGCCTGCGCGTGGCGATCGGTGCCCGCGGCAACGCCAATGCCGGCGAAGATCCGAATCTGCGCAATGCCCGCCGCGCCGCCACCGCCGGGCGTTATGTAGAAGCGGCGCGCAGTTACGAAGCCGCCTTCGCCGGCAAGCCGCCGCCGCCAACGCTTGCGTTGGAGTATTACCAGTCGCTGGCCGGCACACCGACCGGCTGGGAGCGCGCACGCAACGGGTTGCGCGCACTGCAATCCAGCGAGCCGGCCAATGCGTCGGTGCAGCTGGCACTGGCGCAGGTGCTGACCTACCGCGAGCCCACCCGGCGCGAGGGCATCGCGCAATTGCGCGCGCTGGCGCAGCGTGCCGATGTCGGCGGGCCTGCACGCAACAGCTGGCGCCAGGCGCTGCTGTGGCTCAACGCCAGCGCCGCCGATGCGCCGTTGTATCAGGCCTTTCTGGCCGGCACGCCCAACGATGCGGAAGTCACCACAAAACTGGGCCAGTTGCGCGAGCAGCGCACGGCCGCAACTGCCGCTCCGGCCGATCCCAACGGCGTGCTGCTGGGCGAGGGCTTTCGCGCGCTCAGCGCCGGCAATCTGAGTGCGGCCGAACAACGCTTCACCCAGGTGCTGCGCGCGCGTGCGCGTGACCCCGACGCGTTGGGCGGCCTGGGCTCGGTGCGCCTGCGGCAGCAGCGCTTTGCCGAAGCGCAGGAACTGCTGCGCCCGGCCGCCGCCGGCAACGGCAAATGGCAGAGCGCCTACGACAGCGCGCGCTATTGGCAACAGATGCAGCAAGCCGAGGCCGCGCGTGTGCGCGGTGATCTGGCCCAGGCGCGGCAACTGGTGGAGCAATCGATCCAGCTGCTGCCCAACGAGCCGGCCGGGCATGTCGCACTGGGTGGCCTGCAGGCGGCCAGCGACCCGGTGGCGGCCGAGGCCAGCTATCGCAAGGCCTTGTCGCGCGATGCCGACAACACCGGCGCCTTGCAGGGCCTGGTGGGGCTATACAGCCGCCAGGGCCGCATGCAGGAAGCCAGTGCATTGTTCAACCGGCTGCCGGCGGCCGAGCGCGCCAAGTCCGGTGGCGAAGCATTGCTGCGCTCCAACGTGCAACGCGCCCGCGCGCGCCAATCGCTGGAAGCCGGCGACACCGTCAGCGCGCAAGCGGAACTGGAAGCGGCGATGGTCGAGCGCCCCGGTGATCCGTGGATCCGTCTGGACCTGGCCCGCCTGTACCAACAGGCCGGGCGCCCGGACCAGGCGCGCAGCGTGATGGACGGCTTGCTCGCCGTGCATGGCGACCAGCCCGAAGCGCTGCATGCCAATGCCTTGCTCGCCCAGGAAACAGGCGACTGGCAGAGCGCCTACGCCAGCCTGGAGCGTATTCCGAGCGCGGCGCGCACGCCTGAGATGACTCAGCTGCGCAACACCGCCTGGATCGAACTGCAGGCGCGCCAGGCACGTTTGCTGGTCGCGCAAGGGCGGGCGGGCGAAGCGCAACAATTGCTGGCGCGCACTGAAACCGCGCTCGGCAACCAGCTCGACGACCCGCAACTGCTGGCCGCGCTGGCCGGTGCGCACGCCGATGCCGGCAACACCCCGCGAGCATTGACCCTGGCCCAGCGCCTGGTCACCGGTGCCAACCCGAGTACCGAAGACCGCCTGCAGTACGCCGGCGTGCTGCTGCGTGCGCATCAGGACGCCGAACTCTCGGCGGTGCTGCGCCAGCTGCAGGCCATCACCATGACGCCGGAGCAGGTGCGCCGGTATCGCACGCTGCGCAGCGCCTACACGCTGCGGCAGGTCGATGCCTTGCGTGAGCTGGGCAATCTGGAAGGCGCCTACGACGCGTTGTCGCCGGTGCTGGCGCAGCAGCCGGACAACCGCGATGCGCAGGCCGCACTGGCGCGCCTGTATGCCGCCGCCGGTGACCAGCGCCAGGCGCTGGCGCTGTATCAACAGCTGCTGCAGCGTCATCCCAACGATCTGGACGTCCTCACCGCCGCCGCCAACAGCGCCGCTGCGCAGTCGGATCTGGCCAACGCCGAGACCTATCTGCAACGCGCGCTGGCACAGGCGCCGGAGTCGCCGGAAGTGCTGGCTGCCGCTGGCCGCGTCTATCGCAGCGCCGGCAAGAACCGCAAGGCCGAGCAATATTTCCGCGCCTCGCTGGCCGCGCAGCAGCGCCAGGCCGGCCAGTTGGATAACGGCCTGCCCGCGGCACACGGCAGCGCCGCCGTTGCTTCGGCCGGGCGCCCGCTCAATCCGTTCTCCGGCATTACCGGTGGCATGCGCAGCTCGCCGGCAGTGCTGTCCGACCGCCTCGACGCGGCCGCGGCCAGTTACGACAGCGCGCAGGCAGTGGCCATGCCCCAAGTACCTGCGCGTTACGCCAGCACTGTGCCAGCCAGCATCGATGGCGGCAGCGGCGACGATCTGCCACCGCCGGTCAGCGCCAGTGCCGGCCCAGCACCGTTGCCGATGGCCAATCAGCGCAGCCGGCTGCCCACCCGTAGGGAGGCGTATGCAGCGCCCGCAGCGCCGTCCCGCAACGACGCCTATGCAATGGCGCCGACGCAGGCACCACGGGTTGGCGGCGCACGCGGGCAGGCCCTGCCGGCTGGCACGACGGGCAACAGCGTGCTCGACGAATTGCGCGCCGTGCAATCGGAAAACAGCGACAACCTGGCCGGCGGCGCGCTCTATCGCTCGCGCGATGGCGAAGACGGCCTGGGCCGGCTGGACGACATCGAAATGCCGGTGCAGGCCGAGTTCTCGGTGGGCGAGGGCAAGCTCGGCGTCACGCTCACCCCCACGGTAGTGGATGCCGGCACGCTCGGCACCGAATACGCCACCGCCAGCCGCTTCGGCAGTGGCCCGCAAGCCGCCGTCAACGATGCCTTGGCCGCCGACCGCAGTGCGATCGATACGCTGGTGGGCTCGTCGGTGTATCAGTTAATCGCCACCGAAGGCGACACCGTCGCCACCCGCGAGCGTTTGCGACGCTATGCCTTGAACACCGGTTTGTTCGGCGAACTGCTCACCGAAAACAACAACAGCACCGCTGCCGCGGTGGCTGCGCTGGCCAACGAACCGTTGCCGGCGTATCTGCTCAGCATCAACGCATCCAACACGCCGATCGCCCAGCTAGCGCGCGACATTCTCACCAACACCGCCATCAGCCAACAGCTTGCCGCTGGCGATGCGGCCGCGTTGCAGGCGCTGGCTGGCAGCAGCGCCGCCGCGCAGCAGACACCCACCACCCTGGCCGACACCTTGAACAGCATGGCCGCGAACGGTAACGGCGCTCGCCGCCTGAGTCAGGACGACACCGGCGTGGGCGTGGGCGTGCGTTATCGCAACGGCGGTTTCAGCGCGGATGTAGGCAGCACGCCGATTGGGTTTCAGGAGCAGAACATCATCGGCGGCGTTGGCTACCGCGGCGAGATCGGCGACACCGTCAACTGGTCGGCCGAAGCCTCGCGGCGTGCGGTCACCGACAGCGTGTTGTCCTTCGCCGGTGCGCAGGATGGGCGCAGCGGGCGCGAATGGGGCGGGGTGACCAGCAATGGCGTGTCGGTCTCGGCCACCGCCGACAACGGCCTGCTCGGTGGTTATGCCAATCTGGCCGCGCACCGGTTGGTTGGCAACAACGTGGCCGACAACGACCACCGCCAGGTCGACCTGGGCTTCTACGTGCATGCGCTGGAAACCCAGAACCAATCGCTCACCGCCGGCGTCAATCTGACTGCCATGCAGTACGACAAGAACCTCAGCGGTTTCACCTACGGCCACGGTGGCTACTTCAGCCCGCAGGACTATGTGGACCTGGGATTCCCGGTGCACTGGAGCGGCCGCAGCGCCGGGCAGACGGTGAACTGGAAGGTGGACGCCAGCATCGGCGTGCAGCATTTCACCACCGAAGCCACGCCGTATTTCCCCACAGATCCCACCTTGCAGCAGGCCGCCTACGATGCCGCCTCGGTCGCGGTGTTACTGGGCCTGGTCAACCGCTATACCGACCCGGTGTACGCGGGCGAAAGCCGCACCGGCGTGTCCTACAACCTCAGTGGCGCGGCCGAATGGCAGGTGGCACCGCAGTTGTTCCTGGGCGGGCGCATGACCTTCAACAACGCGCGCGACTACAACCAGTTCAGCAGCAATCTCTATCTGCGTTTCGTGCTGGATCGGCTGGGTTCCGCGCTGGGCCGGGCACCGCAGGTGCTGACCTCGCCGTACGCGGCGGATCACTGAGCCAACGCAGTGCAGCGCGCAAGGTGCGCGGTGACGCGTGTGCGCGCCGGGCACGCTGCACACCTGGTCTGCAACGGCAATGAAGAACGGCGCCTTGCGGCGCCGTTCCGGTCACACCGTGACTGACCGCCGTGCGTCCGGGTTACGGGCGCACCTTGGTGGCACACACGAACACCGACGCCTGCTGCAGGCGGCTGATCGCGCCCTGGTCCTGCAGCCCACGCACGTGCTCGTCCATGCAGGTCAGGTAACCCAGGCGGTTGCCTGCGTTCTGCGTCTTGCACAGGCTGCTCTCGGCCTGGATGTTGGCGCCGGGAATCAACCCGCCGGTTTCCACCGTCGGCACCAGCGTGCTGCAGCTGCCCAGCTTGGTGAGGCCGCGATTCACCGTCCAGCCGATATCGGCAAACATCGCCGGGGTCAGGTCGATGTTGAGCTGCGCCTGCACTTCCGGCGTATCGAACGGTTCCATCAGCGCATTCGGCTGCAGGTCGGTATCGAAGTGCGAGAAGGTCGAGCCGCCGGCCACCACGCTGGGGGCGTACAAGCGCGTGCGGCCCTGGCTGTCGGTGCCCTGCAGCAGTTCCGGGTCCTCGTACAGCCCTGCCACCACCGCAGCGCTGCCCTTCAGGCGCGCGCCATCGGCTTGCGAGACCATGATCGCCGGGATGGTGATGTCGGTGATCGGCGGTGCGGCATTGCCCATCGTCTGCACGCCGGCCGCGTTGTTGGCCACGATCACGCCCACCGCGCCATTGAGCTGGGCGTTCTTGACCTTGATGGCGAAGGCGCAGGTGCCGCGGTCGATCAAGGCCACCTTGCCGGCCACGGCCGCCGCATTGACGAACGGGGTTTCGCAACCGTCGCTGGCCGAGGCAGCGGCCACGCCGTCATCCACCGTCACCACCGAACGCGCCGGGAAATTGCCGGCGCTGGCCAGCGGCCCGAAGCTGGCAAAGCCCACTTCGAACTTGCCGGCCGCACCGGCGGGCGCGCTCACCTGCAGCAGCGTGCGCGGATCCAGGATCAACGCCGCCTCGCGGTTGACGCGCGTACCGGCCCACACCGTCCGCCCGGGCGTGCGCATGGCTTCGGCACGCAGCGCATTGGTCATGGTGGGGTCGTCGAAACGCTTGTTCTGCACGTTGTCGAAGGCCTGCGCGGTATAGACGTCGGTCAGGCCGGAGCCCGAGCCGAGCACACCGGTGGTCTTGTTGAGGAAGCCCGCCGCGCCCAGCCCATGGCCGATCTCGTGCATCACCACGTTAAGGAAGTTGATCTGGCCTTCCGGCGTCTTGCCGTCCAGGCCCAGGTACCAGCCCGACCCGGCCAGGCAGTCGTCCTTGCCCAGGTCGCCGTTGAATTGCGAGAACACGTCGGCCGGATCGGCCGGGTCGGGCACCAGATCCTGCCCGGCGATCGCATCGCCCAGCGCGGATGGGTACAAGGTATTGGCCTTGGCACCGGGGAAGTTGTTGACGATCCAGTTCGGGCCGGCCTGGCCCAGGGTGCCGCCGGTGGCGGTACAGGTCAGCCGCGCGAACGAGGCATACACCTTGATCTCGACACTGCTCTGCAGCACCGCGCCCCACATGTCCATGGCGTACTGGTAGGCGATGCGTCGCTGCTCACCCACCGACCGGCCCGGGTTGCCACCCAGCGGCGCGGCAGCGGTGGGGTCGTTCAAGCCGACATTGGTGCCGGCATCGCCATTGATCAGGGTGACATTGGCGGCGGAGGCGTGCAGCGGCGACAGCGCGGCGGCGATGCCCAGGGACAACAGCAACAGGGGCTTATTCATGCGGCAGCGCTCCGTGCTCGGCGTGGGCAGGTTGGGTGGTGGCGTCCTCGCTGTGCTCGATCACCAGGCGGCCATCGGCCTGCCGGGTCGCAACCAGGGAGCTCATCTGGGTGGCCGGCAACTTGCGCGCGATGGTGCCGTTGGGCAGGCGACGCTCGGTGGCCAGGGCGGCCGCCTCGGTCTGCGGGACTGCACTGCGTTGGGCGCTGCGCGCAGCCGGGGCTGCGGCGGCCTGCCGGTCCAGCGCGGCGCTTTCTTCGGCGGTCAGCGCACGCAGCTTGCCGGTGACCGGGTCGATACCGACCTTGGAGCTGCTGGTTCCCGCATCCTGGGCTGCGGCAAGTGCCGGCAGGCAGGCAAGACACAACACACCGGACAGCATCCATCCGGGCTTGCGAAAGCTCATCATCGTTGGGGTTTCCTTGGGTCCAACAGGGGAAATACGCCGCACTGACACCGGCGCTCGGTGGAATCCTTCATTTCCAGTCTCTTCATGACTGAATCATGAATCCGTGATGCGTGTCAACTTTTTGACACATGGGCCCCTGAATGCGAAGCAATTGCCTGAAATAGTCATATCTGCGCTTGCCTTGTGCGCGGGATGCTACGTCGACCTGAGTGCTCTGCCTGTTCCGATCTCCGAGGGATGCGATCGGATTGCGTACGGCAGGTGAAGAGGGCTAACTGGCGCACGAGGTGCGGGTGCTTAGCGTTGTCGTGTCCACACAGGTGTTGGCTTCCGCGTTTTCGACGGCTCTGACCTGAAGGGCGTACGGCAGACGGCGATGCCGCGTCGCAGCTGTTGCCGGGAGTTGGCGGTGGCATTGCGCAGACAGACGGAGCGACATCGCACACGCCATCGGATGCGATGGAGGTTGGTCGGCGCGAACTCGCGCTGCCATCGCCATCAGATTGCGGGACGGAGTGGTTTCGTAAAGAGTTGTAGTCACCGCGCGCCGCGCGGATGCGCAGCTCGCACGCGGACGTGGTGGGAGGCAGGTGCCTACGTCGCGTACACCGCAGTTGCCACATCGCCGCGCCTGCAGCACAGCGCTAATCGCTTGATTAGGCGCGGCAGAGGGTTTGCGTTTCGCGTTTCGATGGCAGGCGCTGAGACCGCTCGTGCTGCAATGTGCACGCCACTACCATTGGCCTCCCGTCATCCACGCCATCGGCGTGACGCCCTCAGGTTACCCATGCACGCCGTCATCTATCACAACCCTGCCTGCGGCACCTCGCGCAACACGCTGGCCTTGATCCGCCATGTCGGCATCGAACCGCAGATCATCGAGTACCTGCGTGACCCACCAACGCGCGCGACCTTGCAGGCACTGATTGCCGAGGCCGGCCTGTCGGTGCGCGATGCGCTTCGCCAGAAGGGCACGCCCTATCTGGAACTCGGGCTGGATGACCCCACGCTGGACGATGCCGCCCTGCTGAGCGCGATGCTGGCGCATCCGATCCTGATCAACCGCCCGTTCGTGCGCACCGATCGCGGAGTGCGCCTGTGTCGGCCGTCCGAGCAGGTGCTGGAGCTGCTGCCGGCGGCGACCAGCGGCTTCATCAAGGAAGACGGCGAACATGTGCTCGACGAGGCCGGGCGCCGCGTTAGTCAGTGAGGTCATGCGGGCAACGCGCTATGACCCAGCACCACCCGCCTGCCGATAACAGTGACGTGGTCGTGGTCGTGGCCGCGTGCGCAACGGCGCCGCCACGCGCCCGCCAACGCAGGGCTCGCGCCTCCCCGAGCCGTTCCGGTTCTGCAGTAGCGCAGCCACTGCGCATCGGTGCTGGCTGGCGTGGGTCTGTCGGGCTAGGTTTGCTCACCTCACACCACGCGCCACGCTCTACCATCGGCGCATCGTTGATTGGAGCACCCGCATGATTCGCGAAATTATCCGCATGGGCGACAAGCGCCTGCTGCGCGTGGCGCCGCCGGTCACCAATCTGGGCAGTGACGAGCTGCACGCGTTGGTGGCCGATATGTTTGAAACCATGGACGCCGCGCGCGGCGTCGGGCTGGCCGCACCGCAGATCGCGGTGGACCTGCAATTGATGGTGTTCGGTTTCGAGGCCAGCGAGCGCTATCCCGAAGCACCGGCAGTGCCACGCACCGCCTTGGCCAACGTGCAGATCGAACCGCTGTCCGATGAGATGGAAAACGGCTGGGAAGGGTGCCTGTCGATCCCCGGCCTGCGCGCGGTCATTCCCCGCCACCGCGTCATCCGCTATTCCGGCTTTGCCCCGGACGGCACCCCCATCGAGCGCGAGGCCGAAGGCTTCCATGCACGCGTGGTGCAGCACGAATACGACCATCTGGTTGGCCGCCTGTATCCCTCGCGCATCGAAAACTTCGACACCTTCGGCTTCGAAGACGTGTTGTCCTACGACCTGTAGCGCGACGCCCGCAGCCCACGCGTCGCGGCGCAACGCGCATAAGAAAAGGGCGCCCTCAAGGCGCCCTTTTTTCATCCAGCCTCATGACAGCGCCCTCATCCGGGCGCCGTGGATGGCTTACTTCAACGCCTTGAAACGCAGACGCTTGGGACCGGCGTCATCGCCCATGCGGCGACGCTTGTCTTCTTCGTACTCGCGGTAGTTGCCCTGGAAGAACTCCACGTGCGACTCGCCTTCGAACGACAGGATGTGCGTGGCGATACGGTCGAGGAACCAACGGTCATGCGAGATCACGAAGGTGTTGCCCGGGAACTCCAGCAACGCGTCTTCCAACGCACGCAAGGTTTCGATGTCCAGGTCGTTGGACGGTTCGTCGAGCAGCAGCACGTTGCCACCCTGCAGCAGGGTCTTGGCCATGTGCAGGCGGCCACGCTCACCACCGGACAGCGAGCCGACCATCTTCTGCTGGTCCTGCCCCTTGAAGTTGAAGCGGCCGATGTAGGCGCGCGACTGGATTTCCACGCCATTGATGTTGAGGATGTCCAGGCCGCCAGCGATTTCCTGAAACACGTTGTGGTTGCCCTCGAGCTTGTCGCGGCTCTGGTCCACGTACGAGAGCTGCACGGTCGGGCCCATCACGATCTCGCCCGAATCCGGCTTTTCCGCACCGGTGATCATCTTGAACAGGGTCGACTTACCGGCACCGTTGGGGCCGATGATGCCCACGATGGCGCCCGGCGGCACGATCATCGACAAGTTGTCGATCAGCAGGCGGTCGCCGAACTTCTTGGAGACGTTCTTGAACTCCATCACCGAGTTGCCCAGGCGCTCGCCCGGCGGGATGAAGATTTCATTGGTCTCGTTGCGGCGCTGGTAATCCACCGACTGCAGTTCTTCCAGGCGGGCCAGACGCGCCTTGCCCTTGGTGCGGCCACCCTTGGCGTTCTGCCGCGACCATTCCAGTTCCTTCTGGATCGCCTTCTGGCGTGACTTTTCCTGGTTGTCTTCCTGCTTGAGGCGCTCGTCCTTCTGGGTCAGCCACTCGGTGTAGTTGCCCTTCCACGGAATGCCGCGGCCGCGGTCCAGTTCCAGGATCCACTCGGCAGCGTTGTCGAGGAAGTAGCGATCATGCGTGACCGCCACCACGGTGCCGGTGTAGCGCGCCAGGAACTGCTCCAGCCACTCCACCGACTCGGCGTCCAAGTGGTTGGTCGGTTCGTCGAGCAACAGCATGTCCGGCTTCTGCAGCAACAGGCGGCACAGCGCCACGCGGCGCTTTTCACCACCGGACAACTTGCCGACGATGGCGTCCCACGGCGGTAGGCGCAGCGCATCGGCGGCCACGTCCAATTGGTTTTCCAGGGTGTGTGCATCGCCAGCGGCCAGGATGGCCTCCAGGCGCTCCTGTTCCTTGGCCAGCGCATCGAAATCGGCGCCTTCTTCGGCATACGCCAGATAGACCGCGTCCAGCGCGGCCTGGGCCTGCAACACGTCGCCCACGCCTTCTTCCACCGCCTCGCGCACGGTGTGCTCCGGGTTGAGCTGCGGCTCCTGGGCCAGGTAGCCGACCTTGATGCCGGCCTGCGGGCGGGCTTCGCCCTCGAAGTCGGTATCCACGCCGGCCATGATCTTCAGCACCGTGGATTTGCCGGCGCCGTTCAGGCCGAGCAGGCCGATCTTGGCGCCGGGAAAAAAGCTCAGCGAGATGTCCTTGATGATCTGCCGCTTGGGCGGGACCACCTTGCTGACGCGGTTCATGGTGTAAATGTATTGCGACATGGGGACTCCGTGGACGCAGGCAGCCCGCCGGCCGAGGCCGGAGGCAGCGGAAAAGGGATTGCGCCGATTATACCGGCAAGTGTTCACCCCCGCCGGACCACAGATGCGGCTAAACGGCAGCTTACTTTCCACCTGAATGGGCGTTTTCGTAACCGATTCCAGCAAGAAAGCGTTAAGCCGGGCGGCCTCTTAATGCAATTGCGACATCGCACACAGGAGCAATCCCATGAACCGCAAACGCATCGTCACCGTTGTGCTTTCCTCCATCTTGGCGCTGGGCTTCGCTGCACCGGCCGCATTTGCCGGGGACTGGGACCGCGACCACGACCGCCGTGGGCATGACCGCGACCGCGACCATCGGCGCGACTACGACCGTCACGACAACCGCAACTGGCAGGCCCAGCAGCGCTGGGACGACCACCGTCGCCGCGATGACCGCCGCGAGTGGCGCCAGGACCGCCGCGTCTACAGCAACGGCTACCGCGAGGGTTACCAGGACGCGCGCTACCGCGACCGCTACAACGATCGCCGCGTCTACACCTACCAGCCCGTCCGCCCGGCCTATTACGGCGGCCCGCGCTATGTGCGTGGCGGCTACTACAACGGCCCGGTGTACGTGATCAACGATTACGACCGTCACCACCTGCGTCGCCCGCCGTACGGCTATCGCTGGCAGCGCGACAACACCGGCAACTTCCTGCTGGTGGCGATCGCAACCGGTGTGATCGCCGATCTGGTGCTCAACAACTGAGCCCCTAGCTCGCAGCGCCTGACCGGGCAGCCCGGTCAGGCCAACCGGCATTGCACATGGGCGCACTTCGGTGCGCCCATGGCGTTTGTGGGTCACGTTCCCCGGGCCCGGTGTGCTGCGTCGCAAGGCCAGCCTGGTCGATTGGTCACCCGTTCCCCGGAGGCTTACAATCGGCGGTCTTACTGGCCACAGCTGCCCCCGGAGCTTCTGCATGTTCTCGCGCGACGTCCGACTGGAAACCTACGACCCCGAACTGGCCAAGGCCATTGCCGCTGAAGCCGGCCGCCAGGAGGATCACGTCGAGCTGATCGCCAGCGAGAACTACTGCAGCCCGCTGGTGATGGAAGCCCAGGGCAGCCAGCTGACCAACAAGTACGCCGAAGGCTACCCAGGCAAGCGCTACTACGGCGGTTGCGAGTTCGTCGACATTGCCGAGCAATTGGCCATCGACCGCATCAAACAGGTATTCGGTGCGGACTATGCCAATGTGCAGCCGCACAGTGGCTCGCAGGCCAACCAGGCGGTGTACCTCGCGCTGCTGCAGCCGGGCGACACCATCCTGGGCATGAGCCTGGCCCATGGCGGCCACCTCACCCACGGCGCCAAGGTCAATGCCTCGGGCAAGCTGTTCAACGCCGTGCAGTACGGCGTGAACGAGCAGGGCCTGATCGATTACGACGAGGTGCAACGCCTGGCCACCGAGCACAAGCCGAAGATGGTCATTGCCGGCTTCTCGGCGTATTCGCAGAAGATCGACTGGGCGCGCTTCCGCGCCATTGCCGACAGCGTCGGTGCGTATCTGTTCGTGGACATGGCGCACGTGGCCGGCCTGGTGGCCGCCGGCGTGTACCCCAGCCCGATGGACCATGCGCACGTGGTCACCTCGACCACGCACAAGACCCTGCGCGGCCCGCGCGGCGGCATCATCCTGGCCAAGGGCGCGGGCGAGGACCTGGTCAAGAAGCTGCAGTCGATCGTGTTCCCCGGCATCCAGGGTGGCCCGCTGATGCACGTGATCGCGGCCAAGGCGGTTGCGTTCAAGGAAGCACTGGAGCCGGAGTTCAAGACCTACCAGCAGCAGGTGGTCAAGAACGCGCAGGCGATGGCGAACACGCTGATCGCGCGCGGCTACAAGATCGTCTCCGGCGGCACCGAGAACCACCTGATGCTGGTGGACATGATCGGCCGCGATGTCTCGGGCAAGGACGCAGAAGCCGCGCTCGGCAAGGCACATATCACCGTCAACAAGAACTCGGTGCCCAACGACCCGCGCTCGCCGTTCGTCACCTCGGGCCTGCGCCTGGGCACCCCGGCCATCACCACCCGCGGTTACCAGGAACAGGACTGCGTGGACCTGGCCAACTGGATCGCCGACGTGCTGGACGCCCCGGCCGACGACGCCGTGCTGGCCAAGGTGCGCGATGCAGTGACCGCGCAGTGCAAGAAATATCCGGTGTATGGCTGAGGTACCGGGATTGGTGATTCGGGATTGGGGATGCGCGACAAGCGCGTCCTTGCTCCTGCTGTTGCCAATCCCTAATCCCCACTCCCCAATCCCGGCGCCCTGATGCATTGCCCCTTCTGCCAGCACAATGACACCCGCGTGATCGATTCGCGCGTGTCCGAAGACGGGACGACGATCCGTCGGCGTCGCGAATGCGAGGCGTGCGGCGAGCGTTTCAGCACCCTGGAAACCATCGAGCTGAAGCTGCCGACGGTGGTCAAGAGCGATGGCGGGCGCGAGGCGTTCGATGCGCGCAAACTGCGCACCAGCTTCGACCGCGCGCTGCAAAAGCGCCCGGTGTCCGAAGAACAGATCGAGGCGGCGGTGCGTGCGGTGGTGCACCAGCTGCGGATGTCCGGCGAGCGCGAAGTCGGCTCGCTGCGGGTAGGCGAATACGTGATGGTCGAGCTGCGCAAGCTCGACCATGTCGGCTATGTGCGCTTCGCCTCGGTGTACCGCAGTTTTCAGGACGTGGCCGACTTCCGCGAAGAGATCGAAAAGCTCGAACGCGAACTCCCGGTCGGCAGCGAGCAGCTGCCGTTGCTGGAAGCAGCCCTGGAACGCGCCGGCAAGCCCGGCAAGCGTTGAGCGTGATGCGCATCGCGTGCGTGGCTGACACGCCGGATCTCCTGCCCGTCATCGCGCAGGCACATCTCCAGGCCTTCGGCGCCTTGCTGCCGGACTGGAATTTTGATCAGGCATTGGAAGAACTGCAGAGCCACGACCGCGACGGGGTGATTCCCACCACGTGGGTGGCACTGGATGACACGCAGTGGCTCGGCTCGGTGAGCCTGCTGGAGAACGACGATGCGCGCATTCGGCAATGGTCGCCGTGGCTGGCGTCGCTGTACGTGCAGCCGCAGGCGCGCGGGCAGGGCATCGGTGAGGCACTGGTGACGCATTGCGTGCAGGCCGCCGCGCATCTGGGCGTGGCGGCGTTGTATCTGTACTGCCAGCCCGCACTGGTGCCGTACTACCAGCGCCTGGGCTGGCAGGCGCATGCCGAATTGTTGCTGGGGCCACTGCAGATCGTGGTGATGCAGATCGAACCGGCAGTAGTGCGGTGAGCGTGAGCGCAGACGACCACCGCTGGATGGCACAGGCACTGCGCCTGGCCGAGCGCGGCGCGTATACCACCCGCCCCAATCCGATGGTGGGCTGCGTGATCGTGCGCGATGGCGCGTGCGTGGGCGAGGGGTTTCATCAGCGTGCCGGCGGCCCGCATGCAGAAGTGTTCGCGCTGCGTGCGGCGGGCGAACAGGCGCGGGGTGCAACGGCGTATGTGACCCTGGAGCCCTGCGCGCATTACGGGCGCACGCCGCCGTGCGCGCTGGCCTTGATCGCGGCCGGCGTCACACGCGTGGTCGCGGCAATGGCGGACCCGTTTCCGCAGGTCAACGGTGGTGGCTTCACCTTGCTGTGCGATGCCGGGATCCAGGTGCACAGCGGGGTGATGGAAGCGCAGGCACGCGCGCTCAACCAGGGCTTTCTGTCGCGCGTGGAGCGTGGCCGCCCCTGGGTGCGGGTCAAACTCGGTGCCAGCCTGGATGGGCGCACCGCGATGGCCAGCGGCGAATCGAAGTGGATCACCGGCGCCGATGCGCGCGCGGATGTGCAGCACTGGCGCGCACGTGCCGGCGCGATCCTGACCGGTGCCGGCACGGTGCTGGCCGATGACCCATCGATGACGGTGCGGCTGGGCGAGCACACGCCGTGCGTGCCGCCGCTGCGGGTGGTGCTCGATGCCGGCTTGCGCACGCTGGCGTGCGCCAATATTCGCCAGGGCGATGCGCCCACCTTGTATCTGCACGGCGCCGATGTCACGGCGCCGGCGTTGGACGGCGCGGAGTTTGCCGCGACGCCCATGCATGCGGGCCGCTTCGATCTGGCCGCGGTGCTGGCATCGCTGGCCGAGCGCGGTATCAACGAGGTGCACGTGGAAGCCGGTGCCACGTTGAGTGGGTCACTGCTGCAGGCCGGCCTGGTCGATGAGCTGTTGGTCTACATGGCGCCGGTGCTGCTGGGTGAGACGGCGCGGCCGCTGCTTGCTGGGCTCGGCATCGACACCATGGCGCAGCGGCATGCATTGCAGCTGCTCGATGTCCGCCTCATTGGCCAGGATCTGCGATTGCGCTATGCGCCGGTTGCGACTGTGTAGTTACTGTGCGGTGCGTTTGACGCCGCATAAAAAAAGGCCCCGCATGCGGGGCCTTTTTTATCTTGAGCGCGCTGGATCAGAAGCTTGCGCGCACGCCGACCTTGTACTGGTTGGCGTCGTCGATGAACTGGACTTCGCCGACCAGGCCCCAGGTGGGGGTGAAGTTCACCTGGCCACCGAGGGTGCCGACGAACTCGCCTTCGTCCACGTCGCTGCCATCGATATAGCCGGCCTTGATCCAGGCTTCGGTCCGCGGCGAGGGCTTGCCGCGCAGGCCCAGGTTGGCGAAGCCGAGGTTGCTCGAGTCCGACGAGTCGTCGAGCGAGCGGCCACGCAGGCGCAGGTCGGATTCGACCTTGGTGCGCAGCACGCTGATGTCGGCGGTGAAGTCGACGCGCTCGGTCATTTCCTGGCGGTAACCGATACCCAGGGTGGCCTGCTGCAGGGTGCCTTCGAGCACGAAGCCGCCGCCGAGGTTGAAGTCCTTGTTGGCACGCTCATAGCCGCCGAACACATACACCGGCTGTGCAATCTGCCAGGACCCGCGAACGTAGCCGCCGTCGATGTCGTCGGATTCGCCGTTGACGCCGATCTCGGTGCGGTTCCAGCCACCTTCCACGTAGGAATAGCTCAGGCCTTCGGCCGAGGCGGCAAACGGTGCGGCTGCCAGCAGGGCGGCCAGAATCAGGGTGTTACGCATGGGGTGTTTCTCTCCGAATTGATGTCCGTGTCTTCGTCCCGTTGCGGGGCGAAAATAGCGACGTCTCCCGCCGCGGCGCGCACTTTAACAAAACCTTCACGATTCTGGCTATGGGGAATTTCCCGACATGACGCAGCGTCCTGCCAGGCATGTCTCGGCAGTCAGCTATCGCCGGAAGCCGCCCTGTAGAATTGACGCGCCGGTTCGCCGGTACTTACGAACGTCTTCAGGGCGGGGTGCGATTCCCCACCGGCGGTATGCATGCGCAAGCGTGTGAGCCCGCGAGCGCTTCGCTGCCGATCTCTCGCTGAGAGCCCGGCGGTGAAGGTCAGCAGATCCGGTGCGATGCCGGGGCCGACGGTATAGTCCGGATGAAAGAAGACGGCCAACGCGCAGCCCATGCGGCTGCGCGCGCGCCTGTTTGCCTTGCGGCGTTTTTCGCTCAACTTTTTTGCGAGAAACGGCTATGTCCACCATGCGTCATCCAGCGTGCCATCGCACGCCAGTCCAGCGCTCTACGTGCGCCTTGCGGCCATTGCCCACAGGAGCGTGCTGATGTTCACCGGCATTATTGAAGGCGTTGGCCGCCTGGCCGCGCGCCAGCCGCAGGGCGGCGATGTACGTTTTACCTTCGCCACTGGCAGCCTGCCGTTCGAGGCGGTGCAGCTCGGTGAAAGCATCGCGGTCAACGGCGTCTGCCTGACCGTGATTGCGTTCGATGCGGCCAGTTTCCAGGCCGATGCGTCCACCGAAACCCTGTCGCTGACCACGCTGGGCAGCTTGCAGGAAGGCGCGGTGTTGAACCTGGAACGCGCGATGCGGCCCACCGATCGGCTGGGTGGCCACCTGGTCAGCGGGCATGTGGATGGCCTGGGCCAGGTGCAATCGGTGCATGGCGATGCACGCGCGCAGCGTTGGCGCTTTGCGGCGCCGCCGCAGGTGCTGCGGTATGTCGCCAAGAAGGGCTCGATCTGCGTCGACGGCGTCAGCCTCACCGTCAACGAAGTGGACGATGCCGGGTTCGAGGTCGCGTTGATTCCGCATACCGTGGCCAATACCGCGTTTTCCGAAACGGCGGTGGGCGCGGCGGTGAATCTGGAGATCGACCTGGTGGCGCGCTACGTCGAACGCCTGCTTGGCACGCGAGGTGCGGCATGAATTTCGCGCCTGTCCCCGAATTGATCGAAGAACTGCGCGCCGGCCGCATGGTGGTGATCGTCGATGACGAAGACCGCGAAAACGAAGGCGATCTGATCATGGCGGCCGAGTTGGTCAAGCCGTCGGACATCAACTTCATGGTCACCCACGCACGTGGCCTGGTGTGTCTGTCGCTGACCCGCGAGCGCTGCACGCAGCTCGGTCTGGCACCGATGGTGCGCAACAACACCGCGCAGTTCCATACCAACTTCACCGTCAGCATCGAGGCGGCCGAAGGGGTCACCACCGGGATTTCCGCCTACGATCGCGCGCATACCGTGCGCACCGCGGTGCGGCCGGATGCCAAGCCGCACGATCTCAGCCAGCCGGGGCACATTTTCCCGCTGATTGCGCAGCCGGGTGGCGTGCTGACGCGCGCCGGGCACACCGAGGCGGCCAGCGATCTGCCGATGCTGGCCGGGCTGGAACCGGCCGGTGTACTGGTGGAAGTGCTCAACCCCGACGGCAGCATGGCGCGCCGCCCGCAGCTGGAAGTGTTCGCGCGCGAGCATGGGCTGAAGATGGGCTCGATCGCCGATCTGATCGCCTACCGGCTGGCCAACGAGCACACCGTCGAGCGCGTGGATGAACGTGAGATCGAAACCGAATTCGGGCCGTTCCATCTGGTGACCTACCGCGACCGCATTGCGCACGACCTGCATTTCGCGCTGGTGCGTGGCACCCCGGATCCGACCACGCCAACTCTGGTCCGCGTGCAGGTGGAAAACCCGCTGGCCGACCTGCTGCATTGGCAGCGCGATGATTTCGGCGTGGCCGCCACCGATGCGCTGCGCGCGATTGCCGCCGAAGGACAGGGCGTGATGGTGGTGCTGTCGGCCCCGCGCGACAGCGAATCGCTGCTGGCGCGCCTGCGCCAACAGCCGGAGGTGGCCGCCAACGCCAAGGATGTGAGCCAGTGGCGCCGCAACGGTGCCGGCGCGCAGATCCTGGCCGACCTGGGCCTGGGCAAGCTGCGCGTGCTGGGTACGCCGCGGCGGCAGGTCGGCCTGGCCGGCTTCGGCCTGGAGGTGGTGGAGTTTCTGGAATGCCATCCGGGCGCCGCCCCGCGCGTGGCTGCCGCGCCCTGAGCCGGCGGCCGCCACGGCCAGGCCTGCGCAGGCGGGCCCGGCCGTGGCGTGCAGACCGGGCGCATTGCCCGGCTGCTGTTAAACTTCCCGCCCCCTCGAGTTGCCGACCCGCATGACCCACTACGAAGGCGATCTTCGCCCCACCACCGCGCGCTTTGTGATCATCGCCAGCCGCTGGAATGCCCGTATCACCGACGCCCTGGTGACCGGTGCGCGTCAGAGCCTGGCCGGCAACGGCATCGGCGAAGACGCCATCGACGTGGTGCGCGTGCCCGGCGCCTGGGAAATCCCGATGGCCGCCAACCGCGTCGCCCAGGGCGGCCAGCATGCGGCGATCATCGCGCTGGGCTGCGTCATCCGTGGCGATACCCGCCATTACGAACACGTCGCCGACCTGTGCGCCGAAGGCCTGATGAGCGTGCAGTTGCAGACCGGCGTGCCGGTGCTCAACGGCGTGCTGGCGGTCGAGCGCGTGGAAGATGCCGAGGCACGCGCCGGCGGCAGCCACGGCAACAAGGGCGAAGAATGCGCCCTGGCCGCACTGGAACTGGTCAATTTGATGGAGCTGTTGCCATGAGCAAGCCCGGTGGACACGCCCGCCACGGACGTCGTGACGGCATCGACCCGGTGCTGCGCTCGCGCGCACGCCGCCGCGCCTTGCAGGCGGTGTACGCCTGGCAGATCGCCGGTGGGTTCGCCAAGCAGGTGATCGCGCAGTTTGCCCACGAGCAGGCGCATGAAGTGGCCGATCTGGCCTACTTCGAAAGCCTGGTGGAAGGCGTGCTCAGCAACCGCAATGAGCTGGATACCGCGCTGACGCCGTACCTGGACCGTGGCGTGGAAGAAGTCGATGCGATCGAGCGCGCCGTGCTGCGCCTGGCCGCCTACGAGCTGCTGTATCGCCAGGACGTGCCGTACCGCGTGGTGATCAACGAAGCGATCGAAACCGCCAAGCGTTTTGGTTCCGAACACGGCCACACCTATGTCAATGGCGTGCTGGACCGCGCAGCCGTGGAGTGGCGCAAGATGGAGTCGGGCGCCAGCGGCGCGTGAGGCGCCGCTGGAATGGGGAGTCGGGAATGGAGAATCGGAAGAGCGACGTTTCTGACATCTCCTGACGCGCCTTTGCGATTCCCGATTCCCTTCTCCCGATTCCCGTCCCCATGCCCGAATTCGATTTGATCGCCCGCCTGCGTGCCCGCATTGCTGCGCGGGCCGATGTGCCGTTGGGCATCGGCGACGATGCGGCGCTGCTGCAGCCGCCGGCGGGCGAGCAGTTGGCGATCACCGCCGATACGCTCAATGCCGGCGTGCATTTCCCGCTGGAGACACGCGCCGCCGACCTCGGCTGGAAAACGCTGGCGGTCAATCTTTCCGATCTGGCCGCGATGGGCGCGCAGCCGCGCTGGTGCACCTTGTCGCTGTCGTTGCCGCACGACGATGCGGCGTGGGTGGATGCGTTCGCCGATGGGTTTTTTGCGCTGGCCGATCTGCACGGCATTGCCCTGGTCGGTGGCGACACCACGCGCGGGCCGTTGTCGTGCGCGGTCACCGCGATTGGCAGCCTGCCACCAGGCGCGGCGTTGCGCCGCGATGGCGCACGCGTCGGCGACGACATCTGGGTGACCGGTGCGCTGGGCGAGGCGGCGGCGGCGTTGTCGCTGTGGCAGGCCGGCGACCTGGACGTGACGGTGCCCGCCACTGACGCCGTGCAGGAGCAGTGGCGACAGCGCCTGCTGCGCCCGCAGCCACGCGTACAGGCCGGACTGCGACTACGCGGGCTTGCCCATGCCTGCATCGATGTGTCCGATGGCCTGTTGGCCGATCTGGGGCATTTGTGCGAACGCAGCGACGTGGGCGCGGAACTTGCGCTGGCTGCCTTGCCGCAGATGCCATCCACCGCCGGCGTCACCGCCACGCAGTACAGCGCGTGGCAACTGGGCGGCGGCGACGATTACGAACTGTGCTTCACCGCTGCCGTGCAGCATCGCGATGCGGTGCTGCAGGCACTGGAATTCGCGCAAGTGGCCGCCACGCGCATCGGGTGCATCGTCGCCGCGCCCGGCGTGGTGGTCCACGACGCCAGCGGCAACCCATGGCAACCGCCGCAACGCGGCTACCAGCACTTCGTCGGCTGAGTCGGTTGGCGCTGTGTACTGCGGGCTGGGTAGGCGCAGGGTGAGTCTTACGCGTTCGCTTTGATGGTCCATTCGACTGTAATGACCACGCGATTGGCACCATCGCGCGTTGCGCAGCGAGCGTGATTTTTTTGGTCAGTGCAACGGCGCTTTTGAATCGGTAAGCGCACTGGTCAGATATGTTCGGGTACAGCGGTATCAGCCAATTCGATAATAACGATCCGATCGCCCTGCCTTTGCTCGGCCCGTCGCTCGGCCCGTCGCTCGTCCCGACTCCCGACTCCCGACTCCCGACTCCCGACTCCCGACTCCCGACTCCCGA
>NZ_JARVTF010000017.1:0-194865 GCF_030208825.1 Xanthomonas sp. LMC-A-07 | reverse complement strand
CGACCTGACGCGAGAGCAGGATGTGCTCACGGGTCTGCGGCATCGGGCCGTCAGCAGCCGAACACACCAGGATCGCGCCGTCCATCTGCGCAGCACCGGTGATCATGTTCTTGACGTAGTCGGCGTGCCCGGGGCAATCGACGTGCGCGTAGTGACGGTTCGGGGACTCGTATTCCACGTGCGCGGTCGAGATCGTGATACCACGCGCCTTCTCTTCCGGCGCCGCGTCGATCGCGTCGTATGCCTTGAACTCGCCACCGAAACGCTCGGCGCCGATCTTGGTCAGCGCTGCGGTCAACGTGGTCTTACCATGGTCGACGTGACCGATCGTGCCGACGTTCACGTGCGGCTTGGTGCGCTCGAATTTAGCTTTTGCCATGGTTGCAAGTTCTCGGTAATCGTTTGGAGTTGAAGACGATTGAGTAATGGTGCTCACGAAAGGAATCGAACCTTCGACCTCCTCCTTACCAAGGAGGTGCTCTACCGACTGAGCTACGTGAGCGAGTTTTGCATTATGCCATGCATTTGCGTTCAATGGAGCGGGAGACGGGAATCGAACCCGCACCATCAGCTTGGAAGGCTGAGGTTCTACCGTTGAACTACTCCCGCGCCGGGAACTGCATGCCACAACGTGAAACTGGTGGAGGGAGGTGGATTCGAACCACCGAAGGCGTAAGCCAGCAGATTTACAGTCTGCCCCCGTTGGCCGCTTGGGTATCCCTCCAGCTTTTACTACCGGACCGGTGCGCGTTAAGGCGAAATCGGTTCGGGGTGAAGCAGCCCGTTATTTTGTTGTGGGACGCATGCGGTGTCAACAAAAATTTGGAGCAATTTCACCGACGATGGCGCGCACCCCTCCGGGCCGCGCGCATCGACTCAGACGTTGAAGCGGAAATGCAGCACGTCGCCTTCCTTGACGCGGTATTCCTTGCCTTCCAGACGTAGCCGACCCGCGTCGCGCGCACCGGATTCGCCGCGATACTTGATGAAGTCATCGAAGGCGATCGTTTCGGCGCGAATGAAGCCCTTCTCGAAGTCGGTATGGATCACGGCAGCGGCCTGCGGCGCAGTGGAACCGGCCTTGACCGTCCAAGCACGCACTTCCTTGACGCCTGCGGTGAAGTAGGTCTGCAGCCCAAGCAACTTGTAGGCGGCGCGAATGACGCGATTCAGGCCAGGCTCGTCGAGACCGAGATCGGCCAGGAAGGTGTCGCGGTCGGCATCGTCGAGCTGGGACAACTCTTCTTCGATCGCAGCGGAAACCGGTACCACCTCGGCGCCTTCGGCGGCGGCATGCGCACGCACGGCATCCAGGTGCGCATTGTTCTCGAACCCGTCTTCGAGCACGTTGCAGATGTACATCACCGGCTTGAGCGTGAGCAGGAACAGATCGCGCACCAGCGCCTTCTCTTCCTCGTCCAGACCAGCGGAGCGCCCTGCCTTGCCGTCGGCAAGTGCCGCCTGCAACTTGGCCAGCACCGGCTTGCGTGCTGCCGCTTCCTTATCGCCACCCTTGGCACTGCGCTCGGCACGATTCAGGGCTTTTTCCACGCTATCCAGGTCGGCCAGCGCCAGCTCGGTATCGATGGTTTCGATATCGGCGATCGGGTCGACCTTGTTGTTCACGTGGATGATGTCGGCATGCTCGAAGCAACGCACCACGTGGGTGATCGCATCGACCTCGCGGATGTGCGCCAAGAACTTGTTGCCCAGCCCTTCGCCGCTTGCCGCACCTGCCACCAGGCCAGCGATATCGACGAACTCGACCGCGGTCGGAATCAGCTTCTGCGGCTTGACGATCTCGGCCAGCTCATTCAGACGTGGATCCGGCACCGGCACCACGCCCACGTTGGGCTCGATCGTGCAGAACGGAAAATTGGCCGCGGCGATGCCGGCCTTGGTCAAGGCATTGAACAGGGTCGACTTGCCGACGTTGGGCAGGCCGACGATGCCGCATTTGATACCCATGGGTTGTCCAGTGAATGGAGAATCGGGAATGGGGAATAGCAGAGCAGCACTCCTACCATTCCCCATTCCCCATTCTCTATTTTTTTGGGGTGTGCAACCGCTTCATCGCCTCGTTGAAATTACCGTCCAGTGCCAGCGGCAGCGCATCGATGGCCGCATCCACTGCCTCGCCTATCGCCATGTCGTCGTCGCGCCCGGCACGCCCCAGCACCCAGGGCACCACGCGGTCCTTGTGACCAGGATGACCGATGCCGACCCGCAGCCGGTGGAACTTGCCATGCCCGAGCAGACGGATGGTGTCACGCAGGCCATTCTGGCCGCCATGGCCGCCGTCGAACTTGAGCCGCGCCGTGCCCGGCGCCAGGTCCAGCTCGTCATGCGCAACCAGTAGCTGCTCCGGCTCGATCTTCCAGAACCGCAGCGCAGCAGTAATCGACTTGCCACTTAGGTTCATGAAAGTGGCGGGTTTGAGCAACCACACCGTGTGGCCGGCGATCTCGGCCTTGGCTGTTTCGCCGAACAGCTTGCTGTCCAGGCCCCACCGTGCGCCGGTGCGCTCGGCGAGCGCATCGACGAAACGAAACCCGGCGTTGTGCCGGGTTTGCGCGTGTTCGGGACCGGGATTGCCCAGCCCGACGATCAGACGTAATGCAGACATACGGTAGACCGGAGCCGGTGCTGCGCAGTGACGCAGCACCGGCCAGCCGATTACTTGGCGTCGCCTTCAGCGGCTTCGTCAGCCACGTCGTCGGCTTCCACCTGACCGTGCTTGGCGATGACCACTGCCACGTCGTGTTCCTTGCCCAGCTTCAGCTCGGGAATCTCCACGCCGGCCGGCAGGGTGATTTCCGACAAGTGGATCACGGTGCCCACTTCCAGCGTGCTCAGATCGATCTCGATGAACTCCGGCAGGTCCTTCGGCAAGCAGACCACCTGGACTTCGTTGAGCTCATGGGTCACGACCACTTCGCTCGACTTGCCAGCCGGCGAGCTTGCTTCGTTGATGAAGTGCAGCGGCACCGAAGCGCTGAGCTTCTCGTTGGCACTGACGCGCTGGAAGTCGATGTGCATGATCAGCTGCTTGAACGGATGGCGCTGCATGTCACGCAGCAGTACCTGCTGCACGTCGCCATTGAGGTTCAGGTCGAGGATCGACGAGTAGAACCACTCGTTCTGCTGCGCAAGCCAGATCTGCTCGTGGTTGAGCTGGATGCTGACCGGCTCGAGTTCGCCACCATAAACGATGGCCGGAATGACGCCAGCGTGACGCAGGCGGCGGCTCGCACCCTTCCCCTCGTCTGCGCGGCGCTCGACCTTGATTTCATGAGTCTTTGCCATTGGATTTCACTACCTAGTTGGAACACCGCCTCGCGGCGATGAAGCGTCTCCCCCGCGACCAGGAGAGACGGATTGCGGCACCCGGACATCCGGCTGCCGAAGAACTTGTCAGTCGACGTAGAGCGAGCTGACCGACTCGCCGAAGGCGATGCGGCGGATGGTCTCGGCCAGCAGTTCGGCCACGCTCAGCTGGCGAATCTTAGGGCACGTGCGTGCCGCAGCGCTCAGCGGGATCGTGTCGGTGACCACCAGCTCGTCGAGCTGCGAATTGTTGATGTTGTCCACCGCCGGGCCGGACAGCACCGGGTGGGTGATGTAGGCCACGACCTTGAGCGCACCGCGCTGCTTGAGTGCCGCAGCGGCCGCGCACAGGGTGCCGGCGGTATCGACCAGGTCATCCACCAGCACGCAGGTCTTGCCCTGCACGTCACCGATGATGTTCATCACCGTGGCGACGTTGGCGCGCGGGCGACGCTTGTCGATGATGGCCAGGTCCGCATCGTCCAGGCGCTTTGCGACTGCGCGCGCGCGCACCACACCGCCCACGTCCGGCGAGACCACGATCAGGTTGTCGGTGCCGTAGGCGCGCCAGATGTCGGCCAGCAACAGCGGCGAGGCGTACACGTTGTCGACCGGCACATCGAAGAAGCCCTGGATCTGGTCGGCATGCAGGTCGACCGTCAACACCCGGTCGGCCTCCATCGCGCAGATCATCTTGGCGGCGACCTTGGCGGTGATCGGCACGCGCGAGGAGCGCATGCGGCGGTCCTGGCGCGAATACCCGAAATACGGGATCACCGCGGTGACGGACGCGGCGCTGGCGCGCTTGAGCGCGTCGATCAGCACCAGTAGTTCCATCAGGTTCTCGGCGCTGGGCGCACAGGTCGGCTGGATGACGAACACTTCCTGCCGGCGCACGCTCTCTTCGATCTCCACCTGCACTTCACCATCGGAGAAGCGCGTGACCAGCGCCTTGCCCATGCGCACGCCCAGCTCCTTGCAGATGCTTTGGGCAAGCGGTTTATTGGCATTGCCGGAGAACACCAGCAGATTACGTTGGTCTTGCATGAGATCTCTCGGGCGGCGGCAAAGAGCGTGCGGGTCGATGGCGGAGCGGGACAACTGCGCGCCAAGCCAGGCTTTTTTTGGATCCGCACATGCTTTCCCTCACTCCCGCATGAAGATGCGCGGGCGATTGCAGAGGGATCTGCAGGTACGGCGCGTGCAGAGGGATCTGCATCAATTCTCAACAACTGGCAGGGGCGGTAGGATTCGAACCTACGAATGCCAGGATCAAAACCTGGTGCCTTGGGCCTCTTGGCGACGCCCCTGCATCAAACCTGTATCGCGTCCAGTGCGTCGAGCAATGGCGAGTGCGCTGCACCCTCCACGACCCACGCCCGCAGGTTGCCCGGCAACTGCGCCACGGCCCGCTCTGCAGCAGCGCGCGTGGCGAATTCGACGAAACAACCGCTCCCCGACCCTGTCAAACGTGGCGTTCCGATCCTGGAAAGCGCCTGGAACACGGCCTCGATGGCAGGTTCCCGGCGCCGCAGGACCGGCTCGAACGCATTGTCGAGCAGAGAACCGGAAGCGAAGTCCGCTATTTTCGCGGGCGCAGCATCCCGCGTCAATTCCTGTGATTGAAACAGCACCGGCGTAGGCACATGAATACCGGGGTCGACCAGCACGTAGGCCGCCTGCGGCAGGCTGATCGGGGTCAATTTTTCGCCCACACCTTCGGCCCAGGCGTTGTGCCCACGCACGAATACCGGCACATCAGCGCCCAGGCGCAGGCCCAGTTCGGCCAGGGCGTCGACCGGCAAGCCCAGGCCCCACAAGGCATTCAGGGCCACCAGCACGGTGGCGGCATCCGAGGAGCCGCCACCGAAGCCACCGCCGGCGGGGATGCGCTTGTCGACCCGCAGCTCGGCCCCGAGCGCGGTGCCGGCATGAATTTGTAGCGCGCGCGCCGCACGCACCATGAGATCGTCGTCTTCGGCGACGCCCGGCAGGCTGGCGCCAATGCGCTGGATCCGGCCATCGGTGCGCAAACGAACATGAACGGTGTCCCCCCAGTCGAGCAGGCGGAACACGGTCTGCAGCAGGTGATAGCCATCGGCGCGGCGCCCGACGATTTGCAGGAACAAGTTGAGCTTGGCCGGCGCAGGCCAGGCCGACCAGGCAGGGTTCAACGCAGACATCAGGGCGAGAGCGTCCATTGGTCGACCAGCAGGCGCACCTTGGCGTCGCCCTTGCGCGCTTCGATCCGGCGCGGCAGTTCGGGCTGGGCTGCGCTGGCGGGCGTCCATTCGAGGAAATCGATGGTCCAACCGTCCTGCTGCACTGTGCGCGGCCGGCCGTGTTCGTCCAGGTCCACGCGCGCAGCGCCGGCGTCGGCGATGCGCAGGGCGCGTACCCAATCGGGCATCTGATTGACGGGAATGGTCCAGCCGGTGGCCTCCAGCAGCACCTGCTCCGCATCGGCGCCCGCGCGCGGCCCGCCATCTAGACCTTCCAGGCGACCTGCGCCCGTGGTGGTGTCGCCGGTCAGCACCCAGCTCTGCCGGGTCACCGGCGCACTCAATTGCACGTGGTAGCGCGGGCCATCCTGCTGCCAATCGAGACGGCCACTGCCGCCATCGCGGCCTTTGCTGATCGCCACCCGGCCCTGAAACGACCATGCCGGATGTGCCTGCAGCCAGGCCTGGCGAGCGGTTTCAGCCTGCCGCGCAGATTCGCTTACCTGCCCGACCACCGCCGGCGCCGCACCGCCCTGCCCGCGCGGCACGCTGACGCACCCCGACAGGCCGGCCAGCGCCAGCCCGGTGAGGGCCAGCGTCCTGATCACCTGACTCATAGACCGAACTTCTCCACCGCACGCTGCAGCGCGCGGTTGTCCGGGTCGAGCCGGCGTGCTTCGTCGAAGTAGCGCCGCGCTTCGTCCTGCTTGCCGCTGACCCACAGCACTTCACCCACGTGCGCGGCGATTTCCGGATCCTTGACCAGGGCCCAGGCGCGACGCAGCTGCACCAGCGCTTCCTTGGTGCGGCCCATGCGGTAGAGCACCCAGCCGTAGCTGTCGACGATGGCCGGGTTGTCCGGCGCGGCCGTGCGCGCGCGATCAATCAGCGCCAGCGCTTCCTTGTAGCGGGTGGTGCGGTCGGCCAGGGTGTAGCCGAGCGCATTCAGCGCGGCGACGTTTTCCGGCTCTGCGACCAGGATCTTGCGCAGATCGGCCTCGGCACGCGGCACATCGTCGCGGCGTTCCCAGGCCAGGCCACGCGCGTACAGCAACGCACCGTCGTCCGGGTAGGCCGCCAGCCCGCGGGCAAAGGCGTCCAGTTCGCCCGGTGCATCGTCGGCGCGCTGGTGCAGCTCGGCCTCAAGCACGTAGGCGTCGCGACGGGCGTCGTCGTCGGCACTGGCATCGCCCTGCAGGGCACGGGCTTCCTTGAGCGCTTCGGGCTTGCGGCCGAGTTCGTACAAGGCGCTGGCCGCGCGCAGGCGCGCTTCGCTCAGCTGCGGGCCACCGGGAACGCCGCGGTACCACTCCACTGCCTCGTCGTAGCGCTTGAGGAATTCGGCGATCTTGCCCAGCAACAGGCGGCGATCCGGATCGGGCTTGGTGGCGTTGCCCTTGAGCTCGTCGTACAGCGCGGCCAGCGCGGTGTTGTCCTTCTCTTTGGCCAGCATCGAGGCACGCAGCCCGTAGGTCTGGGTGTCTTGCGGGCCGGTGGACAGCACCCGCGCCGCCGCTTCGGTCTGGCCCATCGCGTCATAGGCGAACGCCAGCGCGCCGCGCAGTTCGGAGTCCTTCACCGCCTGCGGCTCGACATTCTTCAGCAGCGCCAGCGCTTCGTCGTTCTTGCCTTCCTGCTGCAACTGGGTGGCGTGCAGCAAGGCCACGCGCGGCTCTTCGGGGAAGCGGCGCACCACCTCGTCGACGATGCGCTTGGCCAGCGCCGGGCGCTCCATCCGCAGCGCGAGGCGGCCGAACTCCTGCCAGGCCTCGATCTGATTGGGAATGGCGCCGGCCTTGACCAGGTCTTCGAGCACATCGGCCGAAGCGTCGGGCTCGCGCCCGCCGTTGGCCAGGGCGATCAGCGCGAAGCGCCAGCCGCGCGGGTCGGTTTCCTTGAGCAGGCCGAGCAGGTCGCGGCGTGCGGTGCGCAGATCGTTGCGGCGCAAGGCCAGCGAGGCTTCAGTGCTACGCATTGCCAGCGACGACGGCGCACGGGCACGCCACAGGGCCAGGGCCTCTATGGCGCGTGCGTCATCGTTGGCCAGCATGGCGATGCGGGCGGCCCGCTCGGCTAGCCCGGCGTCGCCGGCTTCGGCCTTGGCGGCATCCAGGTAAGCGCGCGCAGCTTCGTCCAACTGCCCGGCCTGCAAGGCGAATTCGCCCGCCAGGACCGGCTCCAGCGAGGCGCTGCCGGCAGTGGCTGCCGGGGGGGCGGGCGGTGCTTTTTTCGGTGCTGCGATGGCGCTGGTCGACACTGTGGCCAGCAAAAGAACACTCAGGATGCGAATCGGTACAGGCATCGGGGGCAACCGGGCCGTAAAATGGGGCCCTGAATGGCCAGCAGCTTATCGCAAGCAACTGAACAATGACGTTGTGGGTGCTCGGACTGAATCACCAGACCGCACCCGTGGACCTGCGCGAACGCGCGGCGTTCGCGGGTGACGCGTTACCGCGCGCGCTCGATTCGTTGCGCACCCTGCCGCAGGTGCGCGAGGCCGCGCTGCTGTCCACCTGCAACCGCACCGAGCTGTATGCGATGGCCGACGACCCGCAGACGCTGGTGGCCTGGCTGGACACGCACGCGCCCGGGTTGAGCGGCTATCTGTACCAGCACCACGACGCCGAGGCAGTGCGCCACCTGTTCCGCGTGGCCACCGGGCTGGACTCAATGGTGCTCGGCGAGCCGCAGATCCTGGGCCAGGTGAAGGACGCCTGGGCGGTGGCACGCGCGCACGGCGCGCTGGGCAGTGGCCTGGACCGGCTATTCCAGCAGACCTTTTCGGTGGCCAAGCGCGCACGCACCGACACCCGCGTGGGCGCCAACCCGGTGTCGGTGGCCTCCACCGCGGTGCGGCTGGCGCAGGAATCGTTCGCACGCCTGAATGAATCGACGGTGCTGCTGGTGGGCGCCGGCGAGACCATCGAACTGGCGGCCAAGCATCTGAGCGAAGGCCGCGTGCGGCGGCTGTTGATCGCCAATCGCACCCTGGCCCACGCGCAGACGCTGGCGACCCAGCACGGCGGCGTGGCGCTGCCGCTAACCGAGCTGGATCGCCACTTGGCCGAGGCCGACGTGGTGTTTTCCGCCACCGCCGCGCGCGAGCCGGTGGTAACCCGGGTGCAGGTGGAACAGGCGCTGCGCACGCGCAAGCGCAAGCCGATGCTGCTGTTCGACCTGGCGGTGCCACGCGATATCGAGGCCTCGGTGGCCGAGCTGAGCGACGCCTACCTGTACACGGTGGACGACCTGGAACGCGCGGTGGAAGACAACCGCCGCAGTCGCCGCGAGGCGGCCGACCAGGCCGAAGCCATCATCGACCTGCAAGTGGCGCGCTATGTGGAAACGCTACAGGCCAACGAACGCCAGGCGCCGCTGAAGCGGCTGCGTGCCTTCGGCGACAGCACCCGCGACGAACTGCTGGCCAAGGCGCGGCAGCAATTGAACAACGGCAAGCCGGCCGATGAAGTGCTGGAACAGTTGGCGCATGCCTTGACCAACCGCCTGCTGCATCCGCCAACCGCCGCACTGCGCGATGCCGCGCTCAACAACGACCTCGACCTGACCAGCGCGGCCGACCGGCTGTTTCCCGAGAAACCCGGTTACCGCCATCCCCCTGTAGCTACCCCGATCGTGAGGACTGATGACGCCGACCCTGCGCCGTAAGCTCGAAGCGCTGGCCGAGCGCCGCGAAGAACTGCAACACCTGCTCTCCGATCCGGAGGTGGTCAGCAACAACGACAAGTTCCGCAGCCTGTCGCGCGAACTGTCGCAGCTGGAACCGGTGGCGCTGGCCATGCAGGAGGAAGCGCGCGCCAAGGCCGATCTGAGCGCCGCAGAGGCGATGCGCAACGATCCGGAAATGCGCGAGCTGGCTGAGGAAGAAATCCTCGCCGCACAGGCGCGCCTGGACGAACTGGACGCGCAACTGGCGCTGCTGCTGGTGCCGCGCGACCCGCGCGATGAAGGCAACCTGTTCCTGGAGGTGCGTGCCGGCACCGGCGGCGACGAAGCGGCGATTTTCGCCGGCGATCTGTTCCGCATGTACGCACGCTACGCCGAGCGCCAGGGCTGGAAGGTGGAGATCGAATCCGACAGCCCCGGCGAGCACGGCGGCTACAAGGAAGTGGTGGCGCGGGTGGTCGGGCGCGGCGCGTATTCGCGGCTGAAATTCGAGTCCGGCACCCACCGCGTGCAACGCGTGCCGGCCACTGAATCGCAGGGCCGCATCCACACCTCGGCCGCGACCGTGGCGATCATCCCCGAAGCCGATGACGTGGAAGAGATCGTGATCAATCCGGCCGACCTGAAGGTGGATACGTTCCGCTCGTCCGGCGCCGGCGGGCAGCACGTCAACAAGACCGAATCGGCGATCCGCATCACCCACGTGCCCAGCGGCGTGGTGGTGGAATGCCAGACCGAACGCAGCCAGCACGCCAACCGCGACAAGGCGATGAAGCGCCTGAAGGCGCAATTGGTGGAAGCAGAACGCAGCAAGGCCGCCGCCGCCGAGGCGCAGACGCGCAAGTTGCAGGTAGGCAGCGGCGACCGCAGCCAACGCATCCGCACCTACAGCTTTCCGCAGGGCCGCATTACCGACCACCGCGTCGAAGGGCTGACCTTGTACGACCTGCCCAACATCATCGAAGGTGATCTGGATGCCTTGATCGCACGTTTGCTGCACGAGCATCAGGCCGACGAACTGGCGCGACTGAGCGAGGGCACGTGACCGCCGACGGCCCGCGCGAGCTGTTGCAGCTGCGCGCGGCCGTGCGCCATCGCCCGCAGGATTTCGTGGCCTGGCTGATGCTGGCCGACGCGGAGCTGGGTATGGGCGATACGGCGGCCGGCGAGATGGCGGTACAGCGCGGCCTCGCCCTGCAGCCTGGTCATCCGGAGGGGGTGGCGCGGCTGGGCCGCGTGCGCTGGGCGCAACAGCGCCATGCCGAGGCCGCCGTACTGCTGCAGCAAGCCTCCGATGCTGCACCCGAACACCCCGGTATTGCGTTGTGGCTTGGGCATGCGCTGGAAGATGCCGGCCAGGCCGAAGCCGCTGCTGCCGCGTACACGCGTGCGCATCAGTTGTTGCCGGAGGAGCCGTACATCACCGCGCAGCTGCTCAACTGGCGGCGCCGGCTGTGTGACTGGCGCGCGCTGGATGTGCTCTCCGCGCAGGTGCGCGCCGCCGTGGCGCAGGGCGCTGGTGCGGTGGAGCCGTTCGCGTTCCTCAGCGAGGACGCCAGCGCCGCCGAGCAACTGGCCTGTGCGCGCACGCGTGCGCAAGCGATCGCCGCCAGCGTGCGGCCGCTTGCGCCAACGCGCGTGCGCAGCAAGGGCCCGCTACGAGTGGGCTTCGTCTCCAATGGCTTTGGCGCGCATCCCACCGGCTTGCTGACCGTAGCCTTGTTCGAAGCGCTGCAGCGGCGCCAGCCGGACCTGCAGGTGCATCTGTTTGCGACAAGCGATGACGATGGCAGCACGCTGCGGACGCGACTGGCGCAGGCCAGCACCTTGCACGACGTCACCGCGCTCGGGCATCTGGCCACCGCGCAGCACATCCGCCACCACGGCATCGATCTGTTGTTCGACCTGCGTGGCTGGGGCGGCGGCGGGCGCCCGGAAGTGTTCGCGTTGCGCCCGGCGCCGGTGCAGGTCAACTGGCTGGCGTATCCGGGCACCTCGGGCGCGCCGTGGATGGATTACGTGCTGGGCGATGCGTTCGCGCTGCCGCCGTCGCTGGAGCCGTTCTACAGCGAGCACGTGTTGCGCTTGCAAGGTGCATTTCAGCCGTCGGACACCTCGCGCGTAGTTGCCGAACCGCCTTCGCGTACGCAGTGCGGCTTGCCCGCGCAGGGCGTGGTGCTGTGCTGCTTCAACAACAGCTACAAACTCAACCCGCGCAGCATGGCGCGCATGCTGGCCGTGCTGCGCGCAGTGCCTGATAGCGTGCTGTGGCTGCTGTCCGGGCCGGGCGAGGCCGATGCGCGTCTGCGTGCATTCGCACAGGCGCAAGGCGTTGACGCGCAGCGCCTGGTGTTCATGCCGAAGTTGCCGCATCCGCAGTACCTGGCGCGCTACCGGCATGCGGATCTGTTTCTGGATACGCATCCTTACAACGCGCACACCACGGCCTCGGACGCGCTATGGGTGGGTTGCCCGGTATTGACGACGCCTGGGGAGACGTTTGCTGCGCGGGTCGCTGGCAGCTTGAATCATCATCTTGGGTTGAATGAGATGAATGTGGTGGACGACGCCGCGTTTGTTGCCAAGGCGGTGGCGTTGGCGAGTGATCCGGCGGCGCTGGGTGCGTTGCGTGCGCGGGTGGATGTGCTGCGCCGTGCGTCCGGGGTGTTTCATATGGACGGGTTTGCGGATGATTTTGGTGCGTTGTCGCAGGCACTCGCGCGGCGTCATGGTTGGTTGGGAATCTAGCGCGGGTTTTTTTGCTTTCAAATAGATGGCTGTCTTCCGCCGTACCCTCACCCCCAACCCCCGCTCCACGCCCCGGCCCGCGCTTGCGGCGCGGGCGCTCCAAGGCACGCGCGCCCATGGCGCGCAAGCTGTGCGTCCTCGTCCCAGCGGGAGAGGGGCTCCAGACAACTTCCTCACTATCGCGTTCAAACTCCTCCAAGTCACCGTAATGAAGTGCCGAGGCGGCAGCATGGCCGGGGATTGGCGGAGAGCGGCACGGGGATGTGCCGCGGCGGCGAGTCAGACAGGATGTCTGACCGAGCCGAGGAGCCGATCCCCGGCCGCGCTGCCGCCCCCTCACCGAAGCTAGCGTCTTGCTTCGCCGTACCCTCACCCCAGTCCCTCTTCAGGAGGGAGAGGGGCGTCCAACCTTGCGGCGTGGGCGCTCGGCGGCACGCACACCAGTGGCGAGCAAGCTGTGCCTTCTCCCCCCAGGGAGAGCGGCTTATCGATTTGCCACGAACTGTCAGTTGCTAATTGCCAGTATCAGCGGATCCTCGACTGCGACTGACGTTGTGCGGCTTCACGCCGTGGTGCTGTACCCGGCCGTCCAGGCTCGCTAGGCTGGCGGCATGCCTTCCAATCTCGACTTCATTCCCTTGCACCTGTGCGTACTGACGGTGTCCGACAGCCGCACCCTGGCCGATGACCGCTCCGGCGATTATCTGGTCGACGCGCTCACCCACGAGGGCCACGTACTGCATGCGCGTGCGTTGTGCCCGGACGATCGCTATCGCATGCGCGCAATTGTCTCTGCCTGGATCGCCGATGCGCAGGTGGACGGCATCCTGGTGACCGGTGGCACCGGCTTCACCGGGCGCGATTCCACGCCCGAGGCGATCACCCCGCTGCTGGACAAGCTGATGCCGGGCTTTGGCGAGATGTTCCGCGCCATCAGCGTTGCGGAAATCGGCACCTCGTCGCTGCAGTCACGCGCGTTTGCCGGCCTGGCCAACCACAGCTTCGTGTTCTGCCTGCCCGGTTCCACTTCGGCCTGCCGCACCGCGTGGGAACAGATCGTGCGTGCGCAGCTGGATGCGCGCACCAAGCCCTGCAACCTGGCGACACTGCGTCCACGGCTGAGCGAATAGCCTGCGCGCTCCATCGCTGGCGGAACGCGCATGTCGCACCTCAAACGCAAGGCCTACAAGAAACTGCTGGAACCGCTGCAGCTGGAACTGGTCGGCATGGCACGCTGGCTGCAGCACACCAACCAGCGCGCGCTGGTGCTGGTGGAAGGCCGCGACACCGCCGGCAAGGGTGGCGTGATTCAAACCATCGCCAGCCATCTCAATCCGCGCCAATGCCGGGTGGTGGCGTTGCCCAAGCCCAGCGATCGCGAAAGCACGCAGTGGTATTTCCAGCGTTACGTGACGCATCTGCCGGCGGCCGGCGAGTTGGTGCTGATGGATCGCAGCTGGTACAACCGCGCCGGCGTGGAGCGCGTGATGGGCTATTGCACCGATGCGCAGTACCAGGCGTTTCTGGAGCAGGCACCGCGCTTCGAACAATTGCTGGTAGACGACGGCATCCTGCTGTTCAAGTACTGGCTGTGCGTGGATCAGGCCGAGCAGGAAGAACGCTTTGCCGAGCGCCACGCAGATCCGCTCAAGGGCTGGAAACTGTCGCCAGTGGACCTGCAGTCACGCGCCAAGTACGACGACTACACCGCCGCGCGCGAACGCATGCTGCAGGCCACCCACACCGCGCAAGCGCCGTGGACGCTGGTGGATTTCAATGACCAGAAGCGCGGGCGGCTGAGCCTGATCCGTGATCTGCTGGACCGGCTGCCGGATACCTCGGTGCCGCAGGAGCTGCTGCCGCTGCCGCCACTGGACGGCAAGCTGCACAAGGAGCACTACGGCGTGCTGACCCCGATCGACGATTACGCCGGCCAGTCTTGAGAGACTTCGTCGCTGGCGGCGGTGGCGCGCGGCAACGGATGCACACCCGCCTGGCCTTCGACCTGCTCGGCCTGCACCACCAACTGGCTCAGGCGCTGGGCGAACAACTGCATGAAGCCGCGGTGCAACGGGCGCATGGCCTCGATGTAGTCGACATCGTCGGTCTGCGGCCCGAGCGGGCTGCAGGACGCCAACAGCACTTCGTCCAGGCGCAGCGCGGTGTCGGGCAGGCGTACCGTGGCCGCGCGACGTAGCCAGTCGCGCATGCCCTGGCGGTATTCGGCGGCCAGGATGTAAGCCACTTCCACCTGGTCCAGGTCCACATCCGGGTTCCAGGCGAGCACCTGGATCACCTGCGAGCGCTCGTCCAGCACGCGGCTTTCGGCGATCAGGGCATGCAGCTGCTGCAACAGCTGCCATTGCGCGAGCGCACCGTCGCGCTGCGGCGAAGGCATGGCCTCGATGGCCAGCGCCAGGCGGCGGGCGAACAGGGCCGGCACGTCGGCCAGCACCAGCGGGCCGGCGTCGGCGCCCAGCAACAGGCGTTCGGTCCGCAGCGCGGCGGTGTCGGGCAGATAGCCGTCCTGCAGCGGGCGCATCACGCCGTGATCGAGCAGCGACAGCACCACATCCAGCCAATAACGGCGTTCCTGCTGCTGCGCGCGGTTGGCGCTGGCGTTTTGCCAGGCGGGGCGCAGCTCGTCCAGGCGCGCAATGCAGGCCTGGCTGTCCAGCGCATCCCATGGCGCGCGGGTGGCGTCGTTCGGATCGAAGGCGTCGACGTTGAGCATGCCGCCGCCGAAGCGGTGCCAGGCGGCGCCACGCAGCGCGTTGGCCGGATCAGGCTTGGCCGGGGCGAGTGGTGCTGCCGTGGCTGGCCGCAACAGCGCGGCGTAGGCATCGGCCCAGGAATCGGGAAGACGGGCAGACAACGGATAGCTGGCTGACGGTTCGCCCAGGCCGCGCCGCGCCAGGCGCAGGCTCCACAGCACCGCACCCAGCACGATGCCCGCGAAGACCCAGGCCAGCAACCAGCTGGCGGCGGCCTGCTCAGGGCGCAACACCCGCGTGGCCGGGTGCAGGAACAACAGCCAGCCGCTGCCCAGCAGCGCGCCCAGATACAGCCACGGCGCCAGCTGCGCCGATGCACTGCGAGGTTCGGGCAGGTCGCGCCCACTGTTCTGGTCTTGAGATGGAGCTGCCATACATTTCCCCTGCACGCCTGATCGCGTGGACATCCAGGTTATCGGCGAGGAAACGCAAGTCTGTTGCCCTGCTCAGGCAACTTTTGGCTAGCCGGTTACAAATGCTTCAGTCGTCGGAATCGCGCATGGCGTGCGCGTGACAGACGCGACCTTGCTCGCTGGCGAGCCCTGCCAGAGCCAGTGTTCAAGTGCCTCCAGTGCTGCAGCAGAACCGGCGGCAACAACTTCCACGCTGCCGTCTGCCTGGTTGCGCGCATGTCCGCGCAGTTGCAGCGCCAGCGCCCGCTCGCGCGTGGAGGCGCGGAAGAACACGCCCTGCACGACGCCGGTGACGATGAAGCGTGCCGCCTGCATCAGCCGGCCTTGCCGGTGATGCCCACTGCAGTCTCGATGTCGCGCGCGGTGACCGGGCCGAGGAACTGCTTGGCCACCTTGCCGTCAGGGCCGATCAGGTAGGTCATCGGCAGCCCGCGCGGGGTGGCGAAGTCCTGCGGCGGCTGGTACGGGTCCAGGATGGCCACCGGATACGACACCGGGTGATCCTTGAGGAAGGACTGCATGTCGGCGGTGGTGATGTCCTCGTAGGCCAGGCCGACCACTTCGATGGAGTCGCGCATGGTATGCAGCGCCGACAGCTCGGGCATTTCCTTCAGGCACGGCGCACACCAGGTGGCCCAGAAGTTCACCACCACCCACTTGCCGCGGTGCGCAGCCAGGTCGTAGGTCTCGCCGGATACGGTGGGCAGCGACAAGGTGGGCATCTCAGCGGTCTTCTGCACCACCGAACTAGTGGTGGACGCAGCGGCCGGGTCAGTGCCGCCCGGTGGAGTCGCCGGCGCCTGATTGGCGGGCGTGGGCGCCGGTGACGCCGTGGTCGATGTGCCCTCGCCGGCGGGCTTGCAGGCGGTGAGCAGGACCAACGGCAACAGCAGCGCGCAGGCACCGCGCGTCAACGAACGCAGGGTCATGGGGGATCTCCCGGAAGGTGGGTATAGAGGTCGCCGACCGGCTGCGCCAGCACGCTGCGCAGCGGTTGACGCAATTGTTCCAGCGCAGCGGCGGCGGCCTGGCCATAGGGGTCGTCGCGGCACGGCAAGGGACGGTCTTCAACCGGCACCCGCAACTGGCAGCTTTCGTACAGCTCGGCCAGCGGCACCACGTCCAGATCGCGCGCCAGCAGCCAGTTGCCGCGCTCGTCACGGCGCAGCAGGCGGATACGTTTGAGCTCGCACAGCAGCTCCTGCATCAAGGTGTCGGTGAGCATGGGCTCCAGCGCCAGGATGCGGTCTTCGTCCAGCCCGTTGCCGTGCAGGCGGGCCTGGCGGAAGCGCCCGAGCAGGCGCAGCAGGCCGTAGATCTCGAATCCTGGCGGCAGCCGCATCGCTTCGGGCTGATAGCGGAACGCTGACATCGACGAGGCCAGCGACGCGCCCAGCAACACCGACACCCAGCTCAGGTAGATCCACAGCAGCAGGATCGGCAGCGCCGACAATGCGCCATAGATGCGCTGATAGGTCTGGAAATTGCCCAGGTAAAAGCCGAAGCCCCACTTGACGATTTCCATCAGAATCACCGCCAGCAGCGCGCCCGGCAGGGCATGCCGCAGCCGCACCACATGCTGCGGCACCACGCGGTAGATCAGCACGATGCAGACGAACTCCACCGCCATCGGTGCCAGCCGCCAGGCGAATTCGGCCAGCCACTGGCCTTCGGTGGTGCGGAACAGCGGCAGCGCGAACACATACGCAGCCATGGCCATCGACGCGGCCGCCAGCATCGTGCCCAGCGTCAGCACCGTCCAATAGATCAGAAAGCGCGTCACCTTGGGCCGGGCCGCGGCCACGCGCCAGATACTGTTGAAGGTCTGCTCGATGCTGTGCAGGGTGATCAGCAACGAGGCCACCAGCGCCACCATGCCGGCTACGGTGAACTTGCCCAGATCTTCAAGCGACCGGTTGAGGTAGTTCTGCACCGAGCGCGCCGCGCCCGGCACGAAGTTGTTGAAGATGAAGTCGGTGAGCGCGTCCTTCCACTCGTTGAATGCCGGAAACGCCGACAACACGCCAAACACCACGATCGCCAGCGGCACCAGCGCAAACACCGTGGTGTAGGCCAACGACGCGGCCGCCTGGAACAGCCGGTCGTCCAGGAAACGGCGCCACAGAAAACGACCGAAGCTGGCCGTGCGTGCACGGTCCCGCAGGCGTTCCTTCCACTGATGCATGGTGTTCACACGCGACATCGGGCAAGGGTAACCGAAGCGTCGTCATCGCGGCCTTGCCGCACCTGCGGCGTGCAGCCAGGCCACGCCATCGCCGATACTGCGGCCACCTCACACAGGCGGCAGATGCGCGATGACGGAAATTCTGGTGCTGTACTACAGCCGTGGCGGTTCGGTGGCGCGGCTGGCGCGGCAGATCGCGCGCGGCATTGGCGAAGTGCCCGGCATGAGCGCGCGGCTGCGCACGGTCCCGCCGGTGGCGGCGGTCACCCAGACCAGCGCCCCGCCGGTGCCCGACGAAGGCGCGCCGTATGTGGACGCTGCGGATCTGGCCGAATGCGCCGGCGTGCTGCTCGGCAGCCCGACGCGCTTCGGCAACATGGCCGCGCCGATGAAGCACTTCCTCGACAGCCTGGGCGCCGAATGGGCCAACGGCACCCTGGCCGGCAAACCGGCGGCGGTGTTCACATCCACCGCCTCAATGCACGGCGGCCAGGAATCCACGCTGCTGTCGATGCACCTGCCACTGCTGCACCACGGCTGCCTGATCGTCGGCATCCCGTTTACCGAAACAGCCCTCAGCCACACCACCAGCGGCGGCACGCCGTATGGCGCCAGCCATGTCTCCGGTGCGGGCGGCGACCCGCAGCCCAGCGACGAGGAAGCCGTGCTGGCACGCGCCCTGGGCCGGCGCGTGGCCGATATCGCCCGGCGGCTGGCAACCCCGTGAGCCGGCGCGCCGCGCACTGGCTGCTCACCGCCGCCTTGCTGGCCCTGTCGGCGTTGTTCGTGGTGTGGTTTCACGATGACCGCCACCGCGTGGCCGCGTTGCTGGTGTTCGCGCTGCCGCCGCTGCTGATGGCCATGGGCGCCGTGCGCAGCGCGCGTGCGCGCTTCTGGGCCGGCGTGTTCGCGCTGGGCTGGTTCAGCCACGGCATCATGGCCGCCTGGAGCGCCCCCGGCGTACGTGGGCTGGCCTGGCTGGAATTGCTGCTGGCCCTGCTGGTGGTGACGCTGGTCAGCGGCCATGGCGTGGCCGCGCGGTTCGGCAAGCGCCGCGCGTCGCGCTAACGCGGGTTGCGCAGGCGGCCAGTGGGGCGGACGAACTGCCCGCTCCACTGGCCGTGGACTCACACCGTCACAGCGAGGTCATTGCCGTGGGCAGCGTACTCATTGCCTGCCCTCCTTCACCGCAGCGCCGCCTGTCACTGCCCTACCAGCGTGGCGATGCTCTGCGGGTCGATATACAGCGAGGTCTTGCCGCCGCTCACCGTGTACGCACCGGCATAGCCGGCGTTGAGGCTGGATGAGGTGGTGTATTTGACGAACTGCGTGGCCGCGCCGGCCGGCACGGTCAGATCCAGCCGCTGGTGGGCGGTGCCGGTGTTGACCGCCACCACCACGATCTTGTTGTCCGGCGTGCGGTACGCCGTGGTGGACACGTCCGCATACGGATGCTCGGTGGCACCGATCCGGACCGACCCTGGCCGCACAAACCGCGCGAACTGCGACATCACATACCCGCGCTTGCTGACCGAACCACCTTCGCTGATCAACCCGTAACTGCGGCGGATGTACCACCAGATGTAGGCGTTGTAGTTGGCGACCATGCTCTGATGCAGCTCGCTCGCAACGCCCAACGCCGACGGCCACGCATTGCCATCGCTGGTATCGGTGTAGTGCTCGGTCATCCAGACCTGCTTGCCCTTGCTGCGCGCCAGTGCGTAATCCTTTGGCTGCGCGCCGTACAGATGTCCGGCGACGATGGACGTGGCCTGGCTGGCCTTGGCGTTGTTGAGCACCGGGTCGGTGATGGAAAAGGTGAAGCCAACCGATTCGCCCACGATCACCTTCAACGCGCCGAACTTGCCGCCTTCGGCGTTGAGATAGTTGACGAAGTCGCTGCCATTCCAGTCTGCGGATTCATAGTCTGGATGCCAATCCGGCTCGTTCTGCAGCGAGATCGCGTACAGCGGCGCATTGCGCGCCGAGAGGTAGTTGGCGAAATCCAGCAGATGCGTGGTGTAGGCGGCATACGAGGTCGACAACAACTTGCCGCCCTTGACCAGGCTGTTGTTGGACTTCATGTACGCGGGCGGCGACCACGGCGTGGCAAACAATATGCCACCCAGCGCGCGCACGCGCGCGGCGGTGGGAACCTGCAGGCTCCAGCCACTGCTGGAGGGGTCGATGCGCATGCGCAGGATCGATAGGCCGATCTGTCCGTTGCCGCTGCCATAGGCAAGATCCACCTGCGCGGGGGTCAGATCGTTGATCCATCCCGCACCATTCATCCCGCCGAATCCGCGCACCGTCTGGTACGTCTGGTTCGGGTTGACCGTGACGGTTTGCGCAGCGGCAGTGGCGGTAAGGCACAACCCTATCAACGGCAATACGGCACGCAGCAACACGGAAGGCTTCATGCGTCATCTCCAGAATTGAACGAAGGTGCCAACCCAACGCATCGACGGCCGTGCGCGCACAGGCAGCCATTGCACAGCGCGTTGGCATTGCTGCCTCGCACGGCCGCGCAACAAAGCGATCGCGACCAGTGAAACAGCGTGTGGAGTGTGCACGTGGCCGATGACACTTGAATGGGCATGGCATCCCAGAACGCGGCACTGTCATGCAGCGAATGGATGGCGCAGCAAGGAGTGCGTGCGGTGACGCACGCGCACGCGTCACCGCTGCGGCAGTGCACCACGCCTCACGCTGCCGCGCCATACATCGGAATGCGCCCTGCCCGGCCAGGCCATCGCCTGCACCGCTGGCGCCAGCGCCGTATCATGGCGGCCCTCGCGCGGCCTTGCACCGCGCCGGCCCTACAGGACCCGCAGCAATGGAAGACCTCCTGATCGTCACCACCGGTGGCACGATCGACAAGATCTACTTCGACGACAAATCGGACTACCAGATCGGCGACCCGCAGATCGGCCAGATCCTCAAGGAACTGGGCGTCACCTTCCGCTTCACGGTCATCCCGATCATCCGCAAGGATTCGTTGCACATCACCCAGGAAGACCGCGAGCTGATCCGCGCCACCATCCAGGCGCAGCCCGCCCGGCAGGTGCTGATCACCCACGGCACCGATTCGATGGTGGAAACCGGCAAGGTGCTGCAGTCGATCGCCGACAAGACCATCGTGATGACCGGCGCACTCAATCCGGCGCGCTTTCGCGGCTCCGATGCCGAGTTCAACATCGGCTGCGCGGTCGGGGCCGTCCAGACGCTGCCGGCCGGCGTCTACATCGCCATGAACGGAAGGATCTGGAACCCGGAAACGGTGCGCAAGAACGTGGCCGCCAACCGGTTCGAACCGGTCTAAGCGATGAGCAAGGCCACCCGCGCAACCCGTGCACTGGATGCGGCCGGCGTGGCCTATGTGCTGCATCCTTATCAGTACCAGGCCGATGCCGACGCCAAGGGCCTGCAAGCTGCGCAGGCGCTGCAACTGCCGCCGCACCAGGTGCTCAAGACCCTGATGACCTGGGTGGACGAGCACGCGATCTGCGTGGTGATCCCGTGCGACCGCCGGTTGTCGTTGAAGGCCCTTGCCAGCGCCTGCGGCGGTAAGTCCGCGCGCATGATGGAGGTGGCCGATGCCGAACGCCGCACCGGCTACAAGGTGGGTGGCATCAGCCCGCTCGGGCAGCAGCGGCCCGCGCCGGTGCTGATCGAATCCAGCGTGCTCGACGCACCTGCGCTGTGGATCAACGCCGGCCAGCGTGGCCTGCTGCTGGAACTGGCCGGCGCCGAGATTGTGCACGTCCTCGGCGCGCGCGCTTACCCGCTCTGCGAGTGAGCCTGCCACGCCCGCAATAACGCAGGTAAGCCAGCCTTGCGTCCGCCATACATAGAAACGCGCTGGCACCTTGCCTGAGGCGCCAGCGCGTCACTGCCTAGCACCGCCAGGCGGCTGCCCTGGCTGTCAGTACGTCGCCACCAGGTTGACAGCGGAGAACGCCAGCGTTCCTTTCAGTCGCACGTAATAGGTGCCTGCCGCAGGTGCGGTCAGTGTGCAGGTTTCGGTGTTGCCGACCAGCATGCTGCGGCAGCCAAAGGCGGCATCGGTGGGCAGTGCATTGGCGCGCAGTGACAGGTCGGCATTGCCGCTGCCGCCGCTGAGCGCGACCTTGAGCGAGCGCGTGCCTGCCGGCACCTTGACCTGGTAATACAGCGAATCGCCGATCGCCGCGCTCAGGCCAGTGCGTACTGCATTACTGGTCAGCAGCGTGGCATTGATCACCGCCGCCACCGCGCCATCGGCATTGACCAGGCCCGCACCGCAGCCGGGAGCGCACGCCACCGGCAATGGGCGTGCACTGCTCTTCAGCAGCGCCTCCACCGTTGCCGGCGTCAGCGGGTTGAGTGCCACCGACTGCATCAACGCCACCACGCCGGCCACGTGCGGCGCCGCCATCGAGGTGCCGCTATACACCGCGTAGGCCGGATTGGCTGGAACCGTGGTGCCGCTATTGAGCGTGGAAATGATCGCCTGGCCGGGCGCCGCAATGTCCACGCCCTTGCCGAAGTTGGAGAAGCTGGCCTTGGCGCCGGCCGAAGTGGTTGCCGCCACCGCAATCACGTTCGCGCAATTGGCCGGCATGCTGGTGGCCACATCCATATTGCTGTTGCCGGCCGCCACTACCACGGCGGTGCCGCGCGTGACCGCGCCGGTGATGGCATTGCCGATGATCGTCGAGCAGCTGCCGTAGCCGCCGAGCGACAGGTTGATCACTGTGGCGGGATTCGGATTGGCCGGTACGCCGGTCACCTTGCCGCCAGACGCCCACACGATGGCATCGGCGATATCGGACATATAGCCACCGCACTTGCCGAGCACGCGCAACGGCAACAATTTGGCGTTAAAGGCGGTGCCGACCACACCGGCCGCGTTGTTGCCAACCGCGGCAACGATGCCGGCGACGTGGGTGCCATGCCAGCTGGAATTGGACGCCGACGCGCCCGCACCGCAAGCGTTGGCCGCAGACCAATCGCCCTGATCGGCTGCGTTGTTGTCACGCCCGTTGCCGTCGCCTGCGACGGTGGGGTCGGTGATGAAGTCGTAGCCGGGCAACACGTTGGCGGCCAGGTCCGGATGCGCGGTGATGCCGGTATCGATCACCGCCACCACGATGCCCTTGCCGGTGGTGCGGTCCCAGGCCGGGCGGACATTGAGGCTGGCGGTGGTGGTTCCCATCGCCCATTGCTGTGGCAGGCCGGGGTCATTGGGCACCAGCAGCGGCCGCATCAGCACGTCCACTTCCACCCGCTTGACGGTCGGGTCGGCGGCAAGCCGGCGCATCAGGCTTTCCGAGTCGACCCGGTCCAGGCGCCGATCGGCCACCAGCAGCATCGGGCCGGCACTGAGCCGCCGCGTGGCCGACAAGCCCAGCGCGCGCCCTTGCCGCTTGGGGACGGCGCGGGCGATCTCGCCCCACGGAGCCAACAGCCCGGTCGCGCGGGTGCTGCCTACGCGGTCCTTGTAGCTGACGATGAAACGCTGGTGGCTCGAGCCCGATGCCAGCCCCTGCAGGTTGACCTCGCCGGCCGATACCTGAAACACACACGCCATCGCACACACACACGCCGCGTAACGCAATGCGCCAACCGTTGACTGCCTCATGAATCGCCCTCCCCAGGACATCGGTACTCGGATGACGCGCAGCGCAGGGACTGCAATGCCGCGTCGGATGCGCGGGCAGTGCATGACGCAGCCCCCACGTGACGAGGCTATCGGCGAACCCGAATGCCGCTGAAGCCAGGCAGCATCCGCCCACTTGCGTTCGTTCAGCCGCCCCTGGCGCACGTCACGGCCCCATGCAGTGCGCCCACAAAAAAGCCCCGCCTGGGCGGGGCACAAGAGAGAGAGACAGGCACTGACAGCAGCGTCGGGAGCGCTCTGACAGACGCCGGCACTGTGGCCGGCGTCCGCTGGGGAAATACGCGTTACGGCGTCGCGTTACGGCGTCTGGCTGACCGCGCCGGCTGCGTTGACGATGCCGGCACCGCAACCGCCCGAACAGGCGCCCGGCAACGGCCGCGCAGTGTTCTTCAACAGCGTTTCCACCGCCGCCGGGGTCAACGGACGCGACGCTGCCGACTGCACCAGCGCGACCACGCCGGCCACGTGCGGCGCCGCCATCGAGGTGCCGTTGTAGGACGCGTAGCTGGCGCTGCCCGGGGTGGTGGTGCCGCTGTTGAGCGTGGACAGGATCGCCGAGCCTGGGCCGGAGATATCGATGGTGGTGCCGAAGTTGGAGAAGCTCGAACGCGCGCCGGCCGAGGTGATCGAGGCCACCGAGATCACATTGGCGCAGCTGGCCGGGGTGAAGTTGGCCACGTTGGCATTGCTGTTGCCCGCTGCCACCACCACCGTGGTGCCGCGCGACACCGCGCCGTTGATGGCGTTCTGGTAGGTGCTCGAGCAGGCGCCGTTGCCGCCGAGCGACATATTGATCACTTCGGCCGGGTTGGCATTGGCCGGCACGCCGCTGACGGTGCCGCCGGAGGCCCAGACGATCGCATCGGCGATGTCCGAGGTGGTGCCGCCGCACAGGCCCAGCGCGCGGATCGGCACGATGCGCGCATTGAACGCGGTGCCGGCCACGCCGGTGCTGTTGTTGGTGACCGCGGCAATCGTGCCGGCCACATGCGTGCCATGCCAGCTGGAGTTGGCCGCTGCCACGCCGGTACCGCACTGGTTGGCCGCGCGCCAGTCGCCCTGGTCGGCCGCGTTGCTGTCACGGCCGTTGTTGTCGCGCGCACGCGCCGCATCGCTGATGAAGTCGTAGCCGGGCAGCACGTTGGCGTTGAGGTCCGGATGGCTGGTGATGCCAGTGTCGATCACTGCGACCACCACGCCGGTACCGGTGGCGGTGTCCCAGGCCGGACGCACGTTGATGCCCGATGCGGTGGTGCCGAAGCCCCACTGCTCGGATAGACGCGTGTCGTTCGGGGTCAGCGTCGGGTACATGATCTGGTCGATTTCCACATATTCCACGCTCGGGTCGGCGGCGATGCGGCGCATCAGCGTCTCGGCTTCGGCGCGGTCAAGACCGCGGTCGGTCTTGAGCACTTCGGAGCCCAGCGCGGTGCGACGCACGTGGTTCAGGCCCAGCGCGCGGCCGGCGCGTGCCGGCACCGCAGTGGCAACAGAATTGAGCGAGGCGCGCATCGAGGTCGGGCTCACCGACGCACTGCTGCCGTCGCGGTATTTGACGATGAAGCGATCCAGCGTCGGCTGCGAATCCAGCCCGGACAGATTCACCTGCCCGGCGAAGGCCGGCACCGCCAGCAGCGAGGTCAGCGCGGACACACCCAGGACTACCAGCGCGCGCGTAGGCGCACGACGTTGCGACACATTGGACATCGATCGTTCCTTTCAGTGATGAGGTGCCGCGGATGCGGCGTGATGGCCGGACCCCGTCGCGCGCTGCGATGGCAGGTCTGGAAGTGCACAGGCAGGTGCCTGTCGAAACGACTGACCGGTGTCCGTCCCGGCCACGCGGCAACACATCCCCAGCGCCTGCCGAATCGGTAGGCGTGGGAGTGGATTGCAGATGAGGAGCGCGCCCTGGCGCAGTGCCGGGGCGCGCGTGACGCGCGGTTAGTAGCTGGCGCGCAAGGTGACGCCGGAGAACGTGCTGTAGGCCTTCAGCCGCACGTAATACGTTCCGGACGGTGCGGTGATGGTGCAGGTCTCGGCATTGCCGCTGCGGTATGGGCGGCAGGTGTAGGCCGAGTCGGTCGGTGCACTGCCGGCGCGCACGTACAGGTCGGCATCGCCGCTGCCGCCGCTGGTGGTCACCGTCAAGGTGCCGCTGCCGGCCGGCACGGTGATGGTGTAGTTCAATTCCGCGCCGGTTGCCGCGCCCAGGCCGGTCACCGGAGTGCCGTTGGTCAAGGTGTTTCCACCACCGCCACCGCCGCCGCTCCCGCCATTGATGGCCGCAGTGACCGCGGCATCGGCGTTGACGATGCCGGCACCGCAGCCGCCCGAGCAGGCGCCCGGCAATGCACGCGCGGTGTTCTTCAACAAGGTTTCCACCGCCGCTGGCGTCAGCGCGGTCGGGGCGACCGACTGCACCAGCGCGACCACGCCGGCCACATGCGGCGACGCCATCGAGGTGCCGTTGTAGGACGCATAGCTGGCGCTACCCGGCGTGGTGGTGCCGCTGTTGAGCGTGGACAGGATGGCCGAGCCGGGTGCCGACACATCGATACCGGTGCCGAAGTTGGAATAGCTGGCCTTCGCGCCCGCCGAGGTGGTGGCGGCCACCGCAATCACGTTGGCGCAGTTGGCCGGCAGCGAACCGGACACGTTGGATGCATCGTTACCGGCCGCGACCACCACCGTGGTGCCGCGCGACACCGCACCGTTGATGGCGTTCTGCATGGTGGTCGAGCAGCTACCGCCGCCGCCGAGCGACATGTTGATCACCTCGGCCGGGTTGGCATTGGCCGGGATGCCGCTGACGGTGCCGCCGGAGGCCCAGACGATGGCGTCGGCGATATCCGACAGCGACCCACCGCACTTGCCGAGCACGCGCACCGGTACGACCTTGGCGCCGTAGGCGGTGCCGGCCACGCCGGTGCTGTTGTTGGTCACTGCCGCGACCGTGCCGGCCACATGGGTGCCGTGCCAGCTCGAGCTGGCGGCGGGAATGCCGGCGCCGCATTCGTTGGCGGCGTACCAGTCGCCTTCGTCGGCGGCATTGCTATCACGGCCGTTGCCGTCGCGTGCGGTGGTTGCATCGCTGATGAAGTCGTAGCCCGCGAGGATGTTGGCGTTGAGGTCGGCATGACTGGTGATGCCGGTATCAATCACCGCCACGACCGTGCCGCTGCCGGTGGCCTTGTCCCAGGCCGGGCGGATGTTCAGGCCGGCGTTGGTGGTGCCGAACGCCCACTGCTCGGACAACCGGGTGTCGTTGGGGGTAAGCGTGGCATGCAGGATCTGGTCGACTTCAACGCTCTGCACGTTGGGATCAGCGGCCAATTGCCGCATCAGGGTTTCGGCCTCGGCGCGGTCCAGGGCGCGGTCTGCCCTAACCAGTTCCGGCCCCAACGCCAGGCGGCGCACCGAGTTCAGACCAAGCGCCTTGCCGGCTTTGGCCGGCACCGCGCGCGCAGCAGTGCGCAGCGAGGTGGTCAACGCGGACGGGCTGGCCAGCGCGGTGCTGCCATCCTTGTAGGTCACGATGAATTTCTGATGGGTCTGTGCGGTGGCCAGGCCATCCAGGTAGACCTCGCCGGCAAAGGCCGGCCTCGCGAGCAGCAGCGAGGTCAGGGCGGACGCGCCCAGGATGGTGAGCGAGCCAGTACGCTTGCGGAGAGACGCAGTCGACATCGAATTCCCTTCCATATCAAAGAGAACCGCCGGAGCGGTGTTATCCGGCGCCGCCTTCCGTAGGTCAGCGCCGAGGTCCCCGGATCGCCCCTGTTATCGATCCGTTCAGCGAACCTACCGCACTGCAACCGAACTGGACAATAAGAACTTCGCACTTTCAAAAAATTAAATATCAGATTTGTGACACCGTACGGCACCGTTCAGTCTCGCGATGACATGTAGCGACACCAAATGACACGCACGTGCTGCACTGCGCGCAAAAAAAAGGCCCCCGCGCTGACGCGCAGGGGCCCTGATTTGGCTTGACGTGTTGGCTTAGGACAGACGCACCAGCCAACCGTGGCGGTCCGGCACGCGCCCGTACTGGATGTCGGTCAGCTCCTGGCGCAGCGACATCGTCACCTCGCCCGCCGGTGCAGACAGGTCGCCGACCGCAAAGCCATCGCCCTTCAGCTCGCCGATCGGGGTGACCACGGCCGCCGTGCCGCAGGCGAACACCTCGCTGATCTCGCCGGAGGCCACGCCGTCCTTCCACTCGTCGATGGACACCTTGCGCTCCACCACCTGCATGCCGCGGTCGCGGGCCAGTTGCAGGATGCTGTCGCGGGTGATGCCTTCCAGGATGCTGCCGGACAGCTCCGGGGTCACCAGCGTGCCGTCCTTGTAGACCAGGAATACGTTCATGCCGCCCAGTTCCTCGATGTACTTGCCTTCCACCGGGTCCAGGAACAGCACCTGCGAGCAGCCTTGCGCGTAGGCTTTCTGCTGCGGCAGCAGCGAGGCGGCGTAGTTGCCGCCGCACTTGGCCGCGCCGGTGCCGCCCTTGGCTGCACGTGCGTACTCGGTGGACAACCAGATCGACACCGGCGCCACGCCCTTGGCGAAATACGGGCCGGCCGGGCTGGCGATGACGTAGTACGAGGCCTTGTGCGCCGCGCGCACGCCCAGGAACGCCTCGTCGGCGATCATGAACGGGCGGAAATACAGGCTGGTTTCCGGCGCCGACGGCACCCAGCCGGCATCCACCGCCACCAGCTGGCGCAGCGATTCGACGAACAGGTCCACCGGCAGTTCTGGCAGCGCCAGGCGGCGCGCCGAGCGCTGCAGGCGCTCGCCATTGGCCTGCGGGCGGAAGGTCCAGATCGAGCCATCGGCATGCCGGTAGGCCTTGATGCCTTCGAAGATCTCCTGGCCGTAATGCAGCACCGAGGCGGCCGGATCCAGCTGCAGCGGGCCGTAGGCACGCACCTGCGCGTCGTGCCAACCGAGCTCGTTGGTCCAGGAAATGGCGACCATGTGGTCGGTGAAATGCAGGCCGAACCCCGGCGCAGCCAGGATCACGGATAGTTCGTCGGCGCTGCGCGGCGACGGGGAGCGGGTGGAAGCGAAGGACACGGACACCGAGAGATTCCTGTAGAGCGGAAGGAAAGACGCGGCGCCACGTGCAAGACATGGCGCCTGATGGTCAGAGCATGCCGGTCTCGAGACGGGCCGCTTCGGACATCATATGCCGGCCCCACGGCGGGTCGAAGACCAACTCCACGTCGGCCTCGGCAATGGTCGGGATCATTTCCACCTTGCTGCGCACGTCGTCGACCAGGATCTCGCCCATGCCGCAACCGGGCGCGGTGAGGGTCATCTTGACGTCCACCCGGCGCTGGTTGTCTTCTTCGCGATGGCTCACCACCGCCTCGTAGACCAGGCCCAGATCCACGATGTTGAACGGAATCTCCGGGTCGAAGCAGGTGCGCAGCTGCTGCCACACCAGCGCTTCCACTTCCTCGTCGCTGGCGTTCTCCGGCAGTTCCAGCCCCGGTGGGGCCTCCTTGCCGATCGCATCGCCGTCCTTGCCGGCAATACGGAACAGGTTGCCTTCGACGAAGACGGTATAGCTGCCACCCAGCGCCTGGGTGATATAGCCGTAACTGCCTGCGGGCAGGGTCACCGAATCGCCCTGCGGCACCATGACGGCATCGCAATCGCGTTCGAACTGGACGGGTTCGCTGCTACGGGAATACATGGGCTGGATATGGGGCCGCGTCGGGAGCGCGCAAGTCGGCCATTCTAGCCGACCACGGCGGGCAGGCTGCCGATTGCGGCGTGCAGCACGGACGACGCTGCATTCCATCCGCCAGCGCTGCACACCGCAACGGCGGCACGCGCTCTATCATGTGCGCACTGTCAGGAGTTCCAATGCCGCCCACCTCTGCGCCCGCCAGAACCGCTCACTGGCTCTGGCCCCCGCTCCTGCTGCTGGGATGCGTCACCGCCCTCATCGCCTGGATCCTCGTCGCGCTGGCCCTGGGCCATCAATCCGGCTGGATGGCAGTGCTGGTCGCGCTGGAAGTGGCCTGGATGCTGCGCCTGGGCACCTTGCCGGCTGGCCCGCTGCGCGTGGGCATCACCCTGGTGTCGACCGTGGCGCTCATCGTGGCGGCCAACTGGGGCATCGCGTCGGCACAGCTGGGCGGCGCACTTGGCCTGGATCCGTGGACCTCGTCGCTGAAGATGGGCGCCGGCCTGGCCTGGACCCTAATGCAGCTGGCCAATACCGGGTTCGACCTGGCCTGCTATGTGGCTGCGCTGGGACTGGGCTGGTGGGCTAGCCGCTAGCTGCGGTTCCCCGTGCCCGCGTGCGGTGTGCTGGCAGTGTGGGCTGTGATGGTTCGCTCGGACCCGCAGGCGTTGGTGCCTACCGCTTGAAAGGACCGGTGGCCGTCTCTTTGGCTTGTTTGCGAAGCAGACAGATCAGGCCCCAGTTCGGCCAATTGCTGCCACTTGTTTCGGCGCGCTTAGTCCTCCGCGGTGATACGCACATTAGGCCTCGGGCGCTTCGCGGCAGGCATCCCGCCCGCCGCGATTCTTGCTCACCTTCCCTGCCGTGCGCTGCCCGTGTCATCGCGTGTCAACCCGATGGCTGCCCGTGCGTTGACGGCATATCGTCTTCGCGGAAGCTACGCTGTGCTGGTGGGAACCCCTTTCGATCCGCAACCTGCTGCACCGGCAACGGCGGCGCCTGTCTCGCTGGACGCGTTCCTGTCCGGGATCGGGCCGCGCGCGTTCCGCTTTGCCGAGGCCGGCCTGCGCCACCGCGAGGACGCGCTGGACGCGGTGCAGGACGCCATGGTGCGGCTACTCGGTTATCGCGATCGTCCTGCCGAAGAATGGACCCCGTTGTTCTGGAGCATCCTGCGCAGCCGCATCATCGACCTGCAGCGGCGGCGCAGCTTCCGGCTGAAGTTCTGGGCCCCGAACGAACGTGCCGACGACGAGGGCAGCATCGACTGGCTCGATCCGGGCATCGGCCCGGCCGGCGAACAGCAGCAGCAAGAGGCCTATCAACGCCTGGTTGAAGCGCTACGCACATTGCCGGCACGCCAGCGCGAAGCCTTCACGCTGCGCGTGCTCGAAGACCTGGACGTGGCCACCACCGCCAAAGCGATGGGCTGCTCGGAAGGCTCGGTCAAAACCCATCTGTCGCGTGCGCGCGACGCCTTGCAAAAACAGTTCGAGGATTTCCTGTGAACCGCTCCCACGACCCGGCCCAGTTCGATGCGCAGATGCGCCGGCTGCATGCCACCGCGCTCACCACCTTGCCGCCGGAGACACTGGCCAAGCTGCGCCAGGCACGCCATGCGGCCACCGCCCAGCGTTCGCGGCGCCTGCACTGGCTGCTGGCCACCGCGTGCTCGGCGCTGCTGGCGGTAGGCATCGGGGTGCAGTTGCGTCCCACCGAGCAAGCACCGGCAACCACGACCACGCAGGTGGCGACCACTACGCCAGCCGCCACGAGCACCGACACCGATGACCTGCTGACCCAGAACCCGGACCTGTTCGTCTGGCTCGGCTCCGATACCGCCCTGGCCATGGAATGAGCACGATGACCCGCACCACGCGCCTGCTGTTGACCCTGTTGCTGTGCGTCTCGCCTTGCGCGGCGCTGTGGGCACAGGACCGCCCACCCGGCCCGCCTTCGGGGCCGCCACCGCACGATGGGCCCGGCCCGCGCGGCGCCGAGATGCCGATGCCCGAATGGGACACGTTGAGCGCGCAGCAACGCCAGGTCTTGATCGACGCACTGCGCGAGCGCTGGAACGACGCGCCGGACGAGCGCCCACGCATGTTCCGGCACGCACGCCGCTGGCTGGACATGACCCCGGAACAACGCAAGCAGGCCAAGGCCGGGATGGACCGCTTCCGCAACATGAGCCCCGAGCAGCGCCGCGAGGCCAAGGCCCTGTTCGAGCGCATGCGCACGCTCAGCCCGCAACAGCGCAACGAACTGCAGCAGCGCTGGCAGAAAATGAGCCCGGCCGAGCGCAGCGCCTGGCTCCGCGCGCATCCGCCGGTCGATGATTGAGCGCATGCGCCGCGTTGGCGCGTGCGCGTAAGCGTTCGCTGGGCTGGCGGTATCGGAACCCGGAGACGCTGCACCTGCACCGTCCATCGCGAAGGCGTCCGGCCCGTCCTGCTGCAGCGTCATCGCCTCGCCAGGCAGAGCAACCGCAGCTAAGTACGCGCTGTGGATGCTCGATCCAAAGACGCGCATCGAGAGAATCGTCGTTGCCGCCCCATGTGCATCGCCTCTTGCCGCGCACGTTCGTGGCAAGTCGTGCTGCAAGAAACATCCGCAGAAAACGCTTCGCGCAATGCCTGCATGAGCACTGCGCCAACACGATCGGAAATCTGGCGAGCGAGCAGTCGCCACCTGCAGTGCGGTATCGCACTTAGCGTGTGCCGGCGGCCTATTGCATTAAGAGCAGCTATCAAAACGACTGCGCAGCCGCCAGACGGGCGCGGCCGGTGCTCGGAATCGGCATGTACCCGCGTACACTCCGGTTCCTCCGCGCCGTCCGCACCCACCTGACGGCTGCTCGATACGTTTTGTTAGCCGCTCTAAATCAAGTTGATCCCCGCGTTGCTCGCCTGGCGATCGCTGCGACATCGGCTGTCGTCAAACGACGCGACGAGCACGATCCCTGCGTCAAACATTGCATCCGCCGCGCGCAGCCTCCCACTCCGGTACTACCTTGCGACACACCACTCTCGCTAGCTGCCTGTGGTGACTCACTGCGACTGCCTATTTTTGCTGCTTGATGTTTGCTGATCGCTGTTTCTGATTGCTACCAGCTGCCTGCTACTTTTTGCCTGCTGTCCGCTGATCACCGCCTGCGCTTCCCAGCCGCTAATTGCCGGTTGCCGCCAACTATCAAGCACAGCGCCCAGGTGCAAGGCGACGCCCGATTGCTGCGTACGTCACTACGCCAGACTCGCCGCCATGAAGAACAGCCAGCCTGCAGTCAGGGTGCCAGCAGCGCCGGGATCAGCGGCGCGAAGATCAGCTCTGGCGGGAACAGCGGCACCGACTGCGCAGGGTGGTCGATCGCCAACGCGGCATACCCATGCGCCGCGCTCCAGGCCAGCAAGGTGCGCTGCTGCAGCAGCTCGGCCGGCGGGGGGCTGCCGTGCTGCGCACACCAGGCGGTCGACAAGGCATTGCGCAGGCAAGCGCGCGCCGCCTCGCTGGCCTGCGCCAGGCGCGGCAACGGATGTGCGCGCAGATCCAGACTGAGCATCAGCCGGAAATGCTGTGGAAATTCGATCGCAAAGCGGATGTAGCCCAGCCCGCAACCCATCACCGGGTCGCTCACGTCCTGCTGGGTGGCCACGATGCGCGCGACCATGCGCTCGTAGCCGTCGGCCACCATTTCCGCCACCAGGCCATTGAGCGAGCCGAAGTGGTGCGCCGGTGCGGCATGCGACACGCCGGCGCGGCGGGCGCAAGCGCGCAAGGTCAGCGCGCGGGCGCCAGACTCGGCCACGATCTCCCACGCGGCCCGACGCAGTGCAGCGGGCAGATCACCGTGGTGATACGTGCCGGGCGCGTCTGGCGGGGTGGTGATAGCGCTCACGGTGCGGTCCTCATGGGGCAATTCTCGTCTGGCGCGCGCATGTGGCATGCGTTTCTCTCGCGGCTCTCATCATGAGACCAGGGCAGTGAACCACTCAATCTTGACGGTGACAAGATGCAGCAGGCAGACTCGGCCATACCGACTTCTCGGCACCGCCTGGCTGGATGCCCTCCCTTCCGGACTTCTTACATGCGCCCGTCCCGTCCCCCCCTGCGTCTTCGCCTGCTCCGCACCGCCCTGGCCACCACCAGCCGGCTCGCACCCGGCCCCACCGGCCGCTATCTGGCCAAGCGTTTCGTGACGCCGTTGCCCGCAACGCGCCGCCATGCCGCTGCCGCGCTCGCCAGCCTGCCGGACACGGCCCGCCACACCCTGCGCATCGCCGACACGGACGTGACTGTCTATTGCTGGGGCGACCCGGCCGAGCATCCGTACGTGCTGCTCTCGCATGGCTGGTCCAGTTTCGGACTGCGCTTTGCCGCCTGGGTGCCGCGCCTGCAGGCGCTGGGGTATGCCGTGGTGGCCTTCGATCAGGCCGGCCACGGCGCCAGCAGCGGCCATCTCAGCAATTTCCCGCACTTTGTCGAGGTGCTGCGCCACATCGGCCGCCATTTCGGTCGGCCGGCGGCCTTCATCGGCCATTCGATGGGCGCCTCGTCGGTGGTGTTCGCCGATGAAGCCAGCTGGCGACCGGCGCGCTATGTGCTGATCGCGCCACTGCTCACCCCGGCCAAAAGCGCGGAACGCCAGTTTGCCGCCGCCGGCATCGCCGCACGCACGTTCGCACCGTTCGAACAGTGGCTGTCCGAGCTCACCGGCAAGCGCTTCGCCGACTTCGATGCCAGCGAACGTCTGCCGCACTTCGATCGCCCCGCGCTGATCATCCACGACCGCCGCGACCGCGAAACGCCGTGGGAAGAAGGTGCGCGCTTTGCAGCATTATGGCCGGGCGCGCAGCTGGTCAGTACCGAGGGCCTGGGCCACAACCGCATGGTCGATCACGCCTCGGTGATCGATCAGGCACTGCACTTCATCGGCCCGGCGTCTCGCTGAGGCCGGCAACAGGTCGCCGCGCATGCTGCACGGTCATGGCGACCGTGCGGGTGTGCGTAGAGCAGCGAACACAACGGCGCGAGTAATCGTCAGGTGGGTGCGAACGGCGCGGAGGAACCGGAGTGTCCGCCAGTACCTGAGGATTCCTAGCATCGGCCGCGCCCGCCTGGCGGCTGCGCAGTCGTTTTGATCGCTGCTCTTAGTGCACGGTGCCGTTGTTGAGCGGATCCAGGCGATCGATCACGCCCTGCATCGCGCTGTCGAACGCGCCGTCGTTGATGTGCTCGCGCAGCCGCCCCAGCCGCACCATTACCGCCAATTCTTCCGGAGAAGCGACGCAGAAGCGCACGCCACGCCGGTTGACGAACAGCAGCCGCGAGGAGATCGGGCTCACCCACGACAGCTTGCCCGCTTGCACCTTGCCGTCCTTGTCGACGAAATCCAGCCAGGTGCCGATGTCCATCGCGCGGAACCGCTCCGCATCGGCGCTGTCGATGCTCTGTGCCACGGCCTCCGCGCCCAGCACCACGCTGACGCTCTCGGCCGCCGGCGGTGGCAGGTTCACCTGCGGCAACTCCGGCAAGGCCTTTTCCAGCTCCGGCCGCGCCTCGGCAATGGCCTGCAAGGTGTCATGCAGCGCGGTGATCGCCACCACCACGGCATCGCCATGCAATCCCACGCTGGCAAACACGCGGTGCAACGCCGGCTGCCAGGCCTGTAGCCATGGCTTGCCGATGATGTGGCGGCGCGCCTCGGCCAGTTCCTCCAGCACGCCGTCCGCCATTGCCAGCGCCTCGACGGTTCCCGGACCTTCGTCGCCGTCGCGCAGGATCGCCATGGTCAGGTGATGCAGCCACGGCTGGCGCAGGAAATCTTCCACCGCCTTGGGCAATGGCGCGCCGGCCTGCACGCGCTGCTCCAGTTCCGACAGCGCGCGGGCGCGCGCCAGTTCCAGTTTTTCCTGGCCACGCTGGGTTTCGGTAGCGCGGCGTTCGGCAATTTCCACCCGGCGCCGGTGCTGCGACAGGAAGTCGCGGAATTCTTCTTCCAGGGTCAGGAAGATCGCCAGATTCTCGTTGAATTCGGCCACCAGGCGGTCGACGATTTCTTCGACCTTGCCCATCAGTACGCGCTCGGCAGCGCTGTCGCCGTTGTTGCCTTCGCAAGCCTCGGCCAGCGAATTGAGCAGGCGCCGCGCCGGATGGGTCTTCTGCACGAACATCTTGCGGTCCAGCAGCGCAACCTTGACGAAGGGCACCACCAGCCGGCCGATCATCTCGCGCGAGCGGTTTTCCAGGTCGCGCTCGTCCAGCATCACGTCGAACAGCATGCCGACCAGGTCGATCGCATCCTCGTCCATCGGATCCAGCTTTGCGGTGGCCGGGTCCACGCCCAGACGCGTGGCGCTGTTGAGCACTTCGTTTTTCAGACGCTGCGCAAGCGATTCATTGTCGTCACCGATCGCCGCCTGCAGCGTGGCACTCGGCGTGGCCTGCAGCAGCGACAGCACCGACATCATCTCGCGCTGGCTCAGCGGGCGTTGCTGCCCCACCGCCACGGATGCAGCGGATGCGGCGTTTTCACGCACGTTGCGGGTCTGCTGCAGCAGCTCGTGCAGCGCATCGAGCAGCATGCCCTGGCTGCCGCCCGGGTGATCGGCGTCGCCGTCTCCGCCCGCATGGCCATCGGCACTGCCGCGCTGCGCGGCCGCCTGCATGCGCCCGCGGCTATGCGCCCAGCGATCCAGAAACCGGTTGGCCCAGGCCGGCGCGTACTGCTCGTTGGGGTCTTCGCCAGCGGCCTCGCCATCAAACCCCTGGCCGTCGGCGGCGCTGCGTTCGCCCTGCGCCTGATCGCGCGGCTGCATGCGCGGCGGCGCACGCTTGGGCTGGGAAATCTCGGGCATCACCCCGGCCTTGGCCAGGGTCTCGTCCAGGCGGGCGTAGAGCTTGCCGATCGGCTCGGCCAGGTCGCGCTCGCACAGTTTGATCAGCACCAAGCGCACTTCCGGCGCCAGGTCGCAGGTGGCAAAGGCTTCGTGGATGGCTACGCCCAGATGCTCGGGGCCCACCGGGTTGGTATCGGCCACCAGCTCCAGGCCGCCAGCGATCCAGCCCAGGCGACGATCGATGCGCGCCAGCACCTGCTTGAAATCCCGCAGCAGCACGGTGGCCAGGTTGCGCACCGCCAGCCGCGATTCCAGCACGTGCTCGGGCACCAGGCTCAGCGGGCCGGTGCCCATGTCGCCGGCCAGCACCACCTCCGCCGACAGCGGCGTGCCTTGCAGCAAGGCCTGCCAACCGGCCTCGAGCTGCTGGCGGAATTGTGCGCAGACCTCGTCGCGCTTGCGGCGCAGTTCGCGCATGCCATCGAGAAACAGCAACTGTGACGCGCCCGCGGATTCGGCGCGGTCGAACAGGACATCATCGAAATGTGCCACTGCAGCTGCAAATACCTGCGCGATCGGCGGCACGAAGACAGCGTGCGCCTGATCGAGCAAGCGTTGGTCACGGCCCGGGTGTCCCGACGGACTGGGCTGGAAGGTCATGCGCAAAGGCTCCCCGCCTTTGCAGGCGTGAAAATTCTCGAACGAGGAAAAACAGACGCGGCCCCAAATTCCGCCCTCGCATGGTAGGCGGTTCGTATGCGCGATAAATGTGACGAAGTTCTCACTTTACTCGTGACCGCCCTGGGTTTGCATGGCAGTCGGACATCGTAGCCCCTGCACTGCAGTGGAGCTTGCCAGAATCGGCCGGGCGGCGGCCAAGGTTAAGCATGCGCGGCGCCGGAACCGTCCAGGCGGTCCACCACCCCTTGCATCGCGCTGTAGAAGGCATCGTCCTCGCGGTGCAGGCGCAGCCGGTCCAGCCAGACCATCATGGCCAGTTCTTCGGGCGAGGACACGCACAAGCGCCCGCCACGGCGGTTGACGAACATCAGCCGCCCGGAGATCGGGCTGATCCAGGACAGCTTGCCCGGCTGTACACGCCCGGCGCGGTCGATGAAGTCCAGGCAGGTTCCCAGCGGCAACCTGCGGAAGTAATCGGCGGTGACGCGGTCAAATTCCACCTCGGCGGAGGCGTCCAGCATCGGGGTCAGCGGCTCGGCCACCGCATCGGCGGGGCTGGCGCCGACCCGCAAGGTCGCCAGGATCGGCGCGGCCGCGCCCTGCCCGGCCACCAGCGCGTGCTGCAGTTCCTGCAGCGCCTGCTCGGCTTCGCGCTGGGCCAGCCCGGCCTGGGCAAACGCCTGCAGCAGTGCCGCGCGGTACGGCTCCAGCGCTTCGCCGCCGCCGGCCTGGCTCAGCTGCGCCAGCACCGCGTCGCCGAGCGCCAGCGCCTCTTCGAGCAGCGGGCCGGCGCCATCGCCGCGCAACGCCCCCTGCTGCACCGCCGGGTGCCAGACGCGGCTGAGAAAATGTTCCACCACCGGCGGCAGCGCGCCACGCGCCAGCCGCTCAGCCAACGCCTGTGCGGCGACGCCGCGCGCACGCTCGCGGCGTTCTTCGGCGCGCTGCAGTTCGTTGGCACGGCGCTCGGCGATTTCCACCCGGCGCCGGTATTGCTCGTAGCTGGCGCCGAACTCGGCCTCCAGCGACAGAAACACTGCCGGGTGCTCGTCGAAATCGCGCACCACCTCGTCCACCGCGGCCTGCACCTGCGCCAGCAACGCCTGCTCGGCCGAGGTTTCGCCACCGTTGCCGTCGCAGGCCTCCACCAACAGGTTGAGCAGGCGCCGCGCCGGGTGGCCATCGCGCACGAACAGGCGGCCGTCGAGCATGGCCATCTTGGCCATCGGCACCATCAGATGCCCCAGCAAGGCGCGCTGCCAGTCGGACAGATGGCTCTGCACCAGGATCGCTTCGAACAACAGCGCCACCAGGTCCAGCGCGTCTTCGTCGTCGGGATTGAGCCGGGCGGTGGCCGGGTCCACGCCCAACGACGACGCCGCACGCATCACTTGTTGGCGCAGCCCGCGCGCCAGACCCAGCTGCAGCCCGTCGATGGCCTCGAAGCCGGCCTTGGGCATGGTCTGCAGCAATGACAGGGCCGAGACCACTTCGCGCGGCGACAGCAACCGTTGCTCGGTGGAGACAGTTGCCTGGCTAGGCTCACGTTGCCGGCGCGCATGCTGCAGCAACTGATGCAGCCCGGCCGGCAGCACGTCGCGGCCGGTGCGCAGATGCACGTCGATGACCTCCACTCCGACCAGCGCACTCTGGCCGCCGGACCAGTCGGCGAAGAAGCGTGCGATCCAGTCCGGCGCATCGCCGCTGTCTTCGCCCTCTGTCTCGCCCTGGCGCGGAATTCCGCGCCGGCGGCTGCGTGCGTGTGGCAGGTCGCGCAGGCGCGCCACCTGTGCCAGCGCCTGTTCGAGTTCGCCGTAGCGTGTGCCGACGCGGTCCATCAACTGCTGCTCGCACAGTTTGATCACCGCCAGATGCACCTTCGGCGCCATGGTCACGCCCTGAAAGGCTTCGTACAGCGCCACGCCCAGGTGCTCGGGGCCAAACGGATTGCTGTCGCCGTCGATGCGCAGCCCGCCGGCAATGAAGCCCAGGTAGCGGTTGAGCCGCATCAGCTCCGGGCGCCACTGGTGTTGCAGGGCGCCCGCCAGGTTGCGCACCGCCAGGCGCACCTCCAGGTCCTGTTCGGGCAGCAGGCTCAGGCCCGCGCCGCCGCGCGCCAGGGTGCGGTCGGCCGACAGCGGGCGCCCGGATTCCAGACCTTGCCAGGCCTGCGCCAGATGCCCACGGAAGCGCGCGGTGATCGGCTCACGTTGCTGGCGCAACGCCTTGATCGCTTCCATGAAATCGTTCTGCGCCGGGCCGGCATCGGCCGCCAGCCGGAACAGCGACTCGGCCAGTACGTCCTGCACGTCCAGGAAGGCGTCAGCCAGCGGCACGAGCACCACCTCGCGCACCTGGTCCAACAGTTGCGGGTTGCGGCTGGGAAGCGCATCGGTGGGCAGGAACTGGGTCATCGGACGACGCGAAGGGCACGCATGAAGAAGGATCTGCCATGGCAGGCGGACAGCGCCCGGCCGGCCATGGTGCAACGGGCGTTGGGAAGGGCCCGTCTATAATCGAGCACCCCCGCCCTGATCCGGAATTATGCACGCACCGTATTCGCTCCAGGCGCTGGACGCCCGCCGCTCGGTTCCCTCCAAACAACTCGGCGAGCCCGGCCCGGACGAGGCCACCTTGTTACGCATGCTCACCTCGGCGGTGCGCGTGCCCGACCACGGCAAGCTGGTGCCGTTCCGCTTCCTGCGCATCGCCGGCGATGCACGGCAGGCGCTGGGCGAATTCCTGGCCGAACGCACCCTGGCAGGCGATCCGCTGACGCCGCCAGCGGCCGTGCAAAAGGACCGCGAACGCTTCAGCCAGGCGCCGCTGGTAATTACGGTTATCGCCACGCTGCAGCCGGAGCACAAGGTGCCCGAGCAGGAACAGTTGATGACCGCAGGCTGCGTCTGCTTTGCGCTGCTGCAGGCCGCGCAGGCGCATGGCTTCGGTGCGCAATGGCTGACCGCCTGGATGGCCTACGACCCGGCGGTAGCCGGGTACCTGGGGTTGGGCGAACACGAGCGCGTGGTCGGCTTCATCCACATCGGCACACCGCGCATGCAGGTGCCCGAGCGCGAGCGCCCCGACCCGCGCGCGCTGCTGCGCGACTGGACGCCGTGACCACGCCCGCGCCCCCGCTTGCCACCGCGCCGCTTGCCGCGGCGCTGCAGACGCCGCGCCCGGTACCGCTGTATCTGGTTGATGCCAGCCTGTACGTGTTCCGCGCCTGGCATTCGATCCCGGACGAGTTCCAGGACGCGCAGGGCTGGCCCACCAACGCGGTGCATGGCTTTGCCCGCTTCCTGCTGGATCTGCTCGAACGCGAGCGCCCGCAGCACATCACCATCGCGTTCGACGAAGCGCTGGACAGTTGTTTCCGGCATGCGATCTACCCTGCTTACAAGGGCAACCGCGAGCCCGCGCCGGACGCACTGCGTCGCCAGTTCGCGCATTGCAAGGCACTGTGCGCGGCATTGGGGCTGAGCGTGCTGGCCCATCGCGAATACGAAGCCGACGACTTGATTGGCAGCGCGCTGCACAGCGCGCGTGCACAGGGCCTGCGCGGCATCATCGTCTCGGCCGACAAGGATTTGTCGCAGCTGTTGTTCGAACATGACGAACAGTGGGACTACGCGCGCAATGTGCGCTGGGGCATGGACGGGGTGAAGGCACGCCATGGCGTGCACGCGCACCAGATGGCCGACTACCTGGCGCTGTGCGGCGATGCGATCGACAACATCCCCGGCATCACCGGCATCGGCGCCAAGTCCGCAGCGGTGCTGCTGGCGCACTTCGGCAGCCTGGATGCCCTGCTCGAACGGCTGGACGAGTTACCGTTCCTGCGCTTGCGCGGCGCCGCGCAAATGGCGCTGCGGTTGCGCGAACAGCGCGAGCACGCCTTGCTGTGGCGTCAGCTCACCACTATCGCGCTCGATGCGCCGCTGGAACTCACCGAGTCCGGCTTCACGCGCACGCCCGCCGATACCGACATGCTGACCGGCCTGTGCGACAGCCTGCGCTTTGGCCCGCTCACGCGCCGGCGCCTGCTGGCCGCCAGTGGCGGCGCCGTGCTGCCGCCACCTCCCGCTTCCCTGTCCCAAGGTCCCTTCCCATGAATCGACACGACACTCCGCCCACCGTGGTCTACGAAGGCAAGTACCAGCGCATGGTGGTGCGCGGCACCTGGGAATATTCCGAGCGCGTACATGCCGGCGGGCTGGCCGCGATCATCGTGGCAGTGACGCCGGACGATGCAATGCTGTTCGTCGAACAATTCCGCGTGCCGTTGCAGGCGCGCACCATCGAAATGCCCGCCGGGCTGGTGGGCGATATCCATGCCGACGAATCCATCGAGCTATCGGCGATCCGCGAGCTGGAAGAAGAAACCGGCTGGACCGCCGACCATGCCGAAGTGCTGATGATCGGGCCGACCTCGGCCGGCGCCAGCAGCGAGAAGATCGCCTTCGTGCGCGCCACCGGCTTGCGCAAGGTCGGCGCAGGCGGCGGCGATGCCAGCGAAGACATCACCGTGCATGAAATCCCGCGCGCGCAGGTGGGCGCGTGGCTGGTGCAGAAGATGGCCGAGGGCTACCAGATGGATCCGAAGTTGTGGGCCGGCCTGTACCTGGTCGACCACGCACTGGATGGCACGCCGCGTGGTTGAGGTGGCCGCCCCGCTGCTCGGCACGGATGACCCCGCGCCGTTCACGGTGCACAACGCACAAGGCGCATCGCCGTGGTTGTTGATCGCCGATCACGCCGGGCAACGCGTGCCGGCGCGCTTGCACAAGCTCGGCCTGCCGCAGCACGAACTCGACCGGCATATCGGCTGGGACATCGGCATTGCCGAGGTCACGCGCCGGTTGGCCGAGCAGCTGGATGCGTTTGCGATCAGCCAGACCTATTCGCGGCTGGTGATCGACTGCAACCGCCCGCACACTGCCGCCAGCCTGATGCCGGAGGTCAGCGACAGCACGCCGATTCCCGGCAATGCCGGGCTGACCGCCAGCGCGCGCCAGCAACGTATCGACGCCATCTTTGCGCCGTACCACGCGCGCATTGCCGCCGAACTGGACGCACGCGCAGCACGCGCCCAGCCGACGCTGCTGGTCTCGATGCACAGCTTCACCCCGGCGATGGCCGGGATCGCACGGCCCTGGCATGCGGGCGTGCTGTACAACCGCGACACGCGCCTGGCGCATCGGCTGCTGCAGGCTTTGCGCGCGGAACCTGATCTGGTGGTGGGCGACAACCAGCCGTATGCGGTGAGCGATGCCACCGACTACGCGATCCCGGTGTACGGCGAAGGCCGCGGCCTGCCGCATGTGGAGCTGGAAATCCGCCAGGACCTGATCAGCGACGCCGCCGGCCAGGCCGCCTGGGCACAGCGGCTGGCGCGGCTGTTGCCGCCGCTGGCGGAGGGTTTGCTGGGCTAAGTACCGCGCTGGTTTGTTGAGCTCATTTGTTGAGCGAAATGCCGCGATGGTTTGCCGGGCTGAAAGCGACGTAGGAGCGCGCTTGCGCGCGATGGGGCGTTATCGGTAACGCTTCATCGCGCGCAAGCGCGCTCCTACGTAAGTTGGTCGTTGCATTGGCGCATTGCATCGCATTGCATTGGCGCGTTGCATTCTGCAACGCAGCTACTGCTGCAACTTGGCCAGCGGCCGGATATACCGGCCGCTCACCGCGCGCCTTCTCAGGCGAAGCTGTCGGTCGCACGCACCAGCGCGTCCACAGTCTCCGGCTCGAAGGCCGAGTGCCCGGCCGCCGGGCTGATCTTCAACTCGGCCTTCGGCCACGCCTTGTGCAGCTCCCACGCGCTCTGCATCGGGCACACCACGTCGTAGCGCCCCTGCACGATCACGCCGGGAATATCGGCGATGCGGTGCGCGTCGCGCAGCAGCTTGTCTTCGGCATCGAAGAAGCCGCCGTTGACGAAGTAGTGGTTCTCGATACGTGCGAAGGCCAGCGCGAAATGCGCGTCCTCATGCCCGGTGACGAAATCCTCGTCCACATGCAGGAAGCTGGTGGCGCCTTCCCACACGCTCCACGCCTTGGCGGCGGCCAGGCGGGTGGCTTCATCGGTGCTGGTGAGGCGGCGATGGAAGGCGGAGATCAGGTCGTGCCGTTCCTCTGCGGGAATCGCGGCGATGTAGTGCTCCCACGCATCCGGGAACAGCCGGCTCGCGCCTTCCTGGTAGAACCACTCCAGCTCCCAGCGGCGCAGTAGGAAGATGCCGCGCAGCACCAGCTCGGTGACCTGCTGCGGATGGGTCTGCGCGTACGTCAGCGCCAGGGTCGAGCCCCAGCTGCCGCCAAACACCTGCCAGCGCTCGATCCCCAGATGCGCACGCAGCCGTTCGATGTCGGCGACCAGATCCCAGGTGGTGTTGTCGGTGAGATCGGCATGCGGCGTGGAGCGGCCGGCGCCACGCTGGTCGAACAACACGATGCGGTACTTGGCCGGGTCATGGAACCGCCGCATCTTGGTATTGCAGCCGCCGCCCGGGCCGCCATGCAGCATCACCACCGGCTTGCCCTGCGGGTTACCGCATTGTTCGAAGTAGAGGGTGTGGCGGTCGTCGACCTGGAGGGTGCCCTGGTCGAAGGGCGTGATCTCGGGATAGAGCGTGCGCATGCGTCGGTCCTGCGGGAAAGGCCGCATTGTATCGGCTGCCGCCAGAGGCACGCCGCGCGGCGATGCGCAGGGACATGGCGCTGCGCGCAGGCACACAGCCTTGTGTGGAATCCGTCCTTCAGGCAGTTGCTTGCTGGACAGTCCAGACCGAACCGCTGCCGCATGCGCCGGGATCACCCCGCAGCCTGCGGCCACTGCCCCAGCGTGACGCGGTCGCGCTGCTCCAGGTCCTGGTGGCTCGCCACCGCCGCAAATCCACGCGCGGACAATAGCGCTGCCACCGCCTCGCCCTGGTCCCAGCCGTGCTCAAGCAGCAGCCAGCCGCCTGCCAGTAGATGGGCCGGCGCGTCGGCCACGATCAGACGGATGTCATCCAGGCCGTCGCTGCCGGAGGCCAGCGCGCTCGCGGGCTCGTAGCGCAGATCGCCCTGCTGCAGATGCGGGTCCGCAGCGGCGATGTAGGGCGGATTGCTGGCGATCAGATCGAACCGCTCGCCGGCCAGCGGTTGCAGCCAGTGGCCCAGGCGGCACTCCACGTTGTGCAGCCCATGCGCGTGCGCGTTGTGCCGGGCAATGGCCAGGGCGTCGGCACTGGCATCGGTGGCGACCAACTGCGCGTGCGGCCGCTCGCTGGCAATCGCCAGCGCAATCGCGCCGCTGCCGGTGCCCAGATCGGCCACCCGGACGCCGGCAGTCAGCTCCAGGCGTTCCAGCGCCAGCTCCACCAGCGTTTCGGTATCGGCGCGCGGGATCAGCGTGGCGGTGGAGACCGCCAGGTCCAGGGTCCAGAACCCGCGCGAGCCGGTCAGGTAGGCCACCGGCTCTCCCTGCTGCCTTCGCTCCACCAGCGCGCCGAAGCGCTGCGCCTGCTCAGCCGGCACCGGATCGCGCCCATGCGCGAACAACCAGGCGCGGTCGCGCCCAAGCGCATGCAGCAGCAAGGGCTCGGCGTCGCTGCGCGCAATGCGGGTGGCGGCCTCACGCAGCAGCTGTTCGGCGGACATGACGGCGGGAGCCTCAGACATGCAGCAACTTCACTTGTGCGAAACATCGGCCGACCATTATCGGGGATGGCCGCAGGTGCGCACGCCAGAGCCAGCCTGGCGTTTTGATAGCCGCAGACTATCTATGTAATTCCATCAATCGATTTGAGATATCTATTGATCCTGCCTACCATGGCGCCTGTTCCGTCCCCCAACCCCTTTCACCGCAAGAGGAAACTCAATGTCTCTCATCAACACCCAGGTCCAGCCCTTCAAGGCGAACGCGTACCACAACGGCAACTTCATTGAGGTCACCGAAGCAAGCCTGAAGGGCAAGTGGTCGGTGCTGATCTTCATGCCGGCCGCCTTCACCTTCAACTGCCCGACCGAAGTGGAAGACGCCGCTGACAACTACGCCGCGTTCCAGAAGGCCGGCGCCGAGGTGTACATCGTCACCACCGACACGCACTTCTCGCACAAGGTGTGGCACGAAACCTCCCCGGCCGTGGGCAAGGCGCAGTTCCCGCTGATCGGCGATCCGGCCCACAAGCTGACCCGCGCGTTCGGCGTGCACATTGAGGAAGAAGGCCTTGCCCTGCGCGGCACCTTCATCATCAACCCGGAAGGCGTGATCAAGACCCTGGAAATCCACGACAACTCCATCGCCCGCGACGTCACCGAGACGCTGCGCAAGCTGACCGCGGCACAGTTCGTGGCCAACAATCCTGGCCAGGTCTGCCCGGCCAAGTGGAAGGAAGGCGCCAAGACCTTGGCTCCGTCGCTGGACCTGGTCGGCAAGATCTAAGCCGCCTCACATCCCTGGCCCGGTTTCCGGGCCGGGGGTGAACCGGAGCCGGTGCCGGGCTGCCCGCCAGCCACCGCCAGCACGCACCCCGCCTTCGCGCCGGCTGCGGTTCATCCCCTTCCTCCCCAGGCGACCTGCGCATGCGCAGCGACGCCCTGCCCTCCCCTTGCCCATTCCCAGGAGTTTTCCATGTTGGATGCCAACCTCAAGACCCAGCTGACCGCCTACCTGGAACGGGTCACGCGGCCGATCCAGATCCATGCCTCGATCGACGACACCCCCAAGGCGCGCGAGATGCTCGAGCTGCTCGAGGATCTGGTGCTGCTCTCGGACAAGATCAGCCTGGACGTGCACCGCGACGACAATCAGCGCAAGCCCTCGTTCGCGCTGACCACGCCGGGCCAGGACATTTCGGTGCGCTTTGCCGGCCTGCCGATGGGGCACGAATTCACCTCGCTGGTGCTGGCGCTGCTGCAGGTCGGCGGCCACCCTTCCAAGGCCACTGCCGAGCTGATCGAGCAGGTGCAGCATCTGGATGGCGACTACCAGTTCGAAACCTATTTCTCGCTGTCGTGCCAGAACTGCCCGGACGTGGTGCAGGCGCTGAACCTGGCCGCGGTGCTGAACCCGCGCATCAAGCACGTGGCCATCGATGGCGCGCTGTTCCAGGACGAGGTGGAAACCCGCCAGATCATGTCGGTGCCCACCGTGTACTTGAACGGTGAACTGTTCGACCAGGGCCGCATGACGCTGGAGCAGATCGTCGCCAAGCTCGACACCAATGCAGCCAAGCGCGATGCCGCCAAGATCGCCGCCAAGGACGCCTTCGACGTGTTGGTGGTCGGCGGTGGCCCGGCCGGCTCGGCAGCAGCGGTCTATGCCGCACGCAAGGGCATCCGCACCGGCGTGGCTGCAGAGCGTTTCGGTGGTCAGGTACTGGACACGATGTCGATCGAAAACTTCATCTCGGTGCCGGAAACCGAAGGCCCGAAGATGGCTGCCGCGCTTGAGCAGCACGTGCGCCAGTACGACGTGGACATCATGAATCTGCAGCGTGCCGAGCAGCTGATCCCGGCCGGTGCCGATGGCCTGGTCGAAATCAAGCTAGCCAATGGCGCATCGCTCAAGAGCAAGACCGTGATCCTGTCCACCGGCGCGCGCTGGAGGCAGATGAATGTGCCGGGCGAAGACCAGTACAAGAACAAGGGCGTGGCCTACTGCCCGCATTGCGATGGCCCGCTGTTCAAGGGCAAGCGCGTGGCGGTGATCGGTGGCGGCAATTCAGGCGTGGAAGCGGCGATCGATCTGGCCGGCATCGTGGCGCATGTCACGTTGGTGGAATTCGACGACAAGCTGCGCGCCGACGAAGTGCTGCAGCGCAAGCTGCGCAGCCTGCACAACGTGCGCATCATCACCAGCGCGCAGACCACCGAAGTGCTGGGCGATGGTCAGAAGGTCACCGGCCTGGTCTACAAGGACCGCACCGGCGGCGATACGCAGCACATCGACCTGGAAGGTGTGTTCGTGCAGATCGGCCTGCTGCCCAACACCGAGTTCCTGCGTGGCACGGTGGAGTTGTCCCCGCGCGGCGAGATCATCGTCGACGACCGCGGCCAGACCAATGTGCCGGGCGTGTTCGCGGCCGGCGATGCGACCACGGTGCCGTACAAGCAGATCGTGATCGCGATGGGCGAAGGTTCCAAGGCTGCACTGAGCGCGTTCGATTACCTGATTCGCTCCAGCGCACCGGTCAGCGCCGACGTGGCCCAGGCTGCGTAAGCGTGAGCTCAGCCAGCGCCCGGCCCGCCCGGGCGCTAAGCTGCGGTTGGTCCAGTCCGTTCCACGTCACAGCCACGAGGGCTGCTGCACATGAATCTGCGTGACCTGAAATACCTGGTAGCCCTGGCCGACCACAAGCACTTTGGCCGTGCCGCCACCGCCTGTTTCGTGAGCCAGCCCACCTTGTCCACCCAGATCAAGAAGCTGGAAGACGAGCTCGGTGTGCCGCTGGTCGAACGCGCGCCGCGCAAGGTGATGCTCACCCCGGCAGGCCGCGAAGCCGCCATGCGCGCGCGCAGCATCGTGGCCGAAGTGGAACAGATGAAGGAAGCCGCCCGCCGCAGCCAGGACCCGGAAGCGGGCACCGTGCGCCTGGGCATCTTCCCCACCCTGGCGCCGTATCTGCTGCCGCATGTGGTGCCACGCATCCGCGAGCGTTTTCCGCGCCTGGAGCTGCTGTTGATCGAAGAAAAAAGCGACCAGCTCATCCACCAGTTGCGCGAAGGCCGTATGGACGCCGCACTGCTGGCCCTGCCCCTGCAGGACGAGCAATTGCATGCCGAATTCCTGTTCGAAGAACCCTTCGTGCTGGCGGTGCCGGAAGGCCACCCGCTGTCACGGCACGACAGCATGACGCTGGACGATCTCTCCGAGCAGCGCCTGTTGCTGCTCGAAGACGGCCACTGCCTGCGCGAACAGGCGCTGGACGTGTGCCATCTTGCCGGCGCGCTGGAAAAGTCCGAATTCCAGGCCACCAGCCTGGAAACCCTGCGCCAGATGGTGGCGGCCAATGTCGGCGTCACCCTGCTGCCGATGCTGGCGGTCAAGCCGCCGGTGGCACGCTCGGAAAACATCCGCCTGATCCGCTTCCGCGAAGACAAGCAGCCCAACCGGCGCATCGCCATGGCGTGGCGGCGCAGCTCGGCAATGACGGCGTTCCTGGAGCAGCTTTCGCAGATCTTCAAGGAATTGCCGGACAGCCTGTTTACGCTGGACCAGCCGGCAAGCGGCCCGAAAGCTGTCGCCGCCTGAAGGCCGCGCACTGCCGCGGTCGCTTCACAACGCAATCTTGTCGACAATGGACGAAGGCGGCACGCAGGTCGCCTTTTGCTTGTCCACTCTTTACCGCTGATGCCGGCGCCTACTGGCAACGCGTGACCGGTGCGATGTGCCCGCCTGCATTGTGGTCACGCCGCGCCGCCCTCACCTGTTGTTGGAGGGCGCACCGTGCGTCCGCTGCCCTTGTCAGGAGATTGCCATGACCTCGCAACACCACAGCGGCTTGCCACCATCCATTCTGGTGTCCAGCCACGACCTCGCCCGCCTTGAAGCGATGCTCGAGTCTTCCGCGTTGAACAACCATCCGGCCGCCGCTGCGCTGGCCGACGAACTGGGCCGCGCACGCGTCGTGCCGCCCGAACAGATTCCCGGCGATGTCGTCACCATGCACTCACGCATCGAATGCGAAGACGAGCTGCATGGCGAACGTCACACGCTCACCCTCGTGTACCCGCACGAAGCCGATGTCCAACACAGCCGCATCTCGGTGCTGGCGCCGGTGGGCACCGCCTTGCTCGGCCTGTCGGTCGGCCAGTCCATCGATTGGCGCGCACCCGGCGGACGCGACCTGCGCTTGCGCGTGACCGCCGTGCACGACCAGCCCGAAGCGGCGGGCGACTTCCGTCGCTGAGCGCGCTAACGTAACGCGCTGCGTCCTATCCCCGACCCGTTCCACGATTCGAGAGAACCCGCATGACTGCATCCCCCTCCAAGCTTGCCCAACTGCGTGACCTGTCCGTTGTCGTTGCCGATACGGGCGACTACGACGCGATCAAGCGGCTCAAGCCGGTCGATTGCACCACCAATCCCACCCTGGTCAAGAAAGCCCTGGATCTGCCGGTGTATGCCGACCTGATCGAGCGCGAGCTGGCCTGGGGCCGTGCGCACGGTGGCGAAGACCGCAACAGCACCATCAACGAAGTGGCCGATCGCCTGACCGTCGGCGTGGGCACCATGTTGTCGGAACTGGTACCCGGCCGCGTGTCCACCGAAGTGGACGCGGACCTGGCGCACGACACCCAGGCCACCATCGCCAAGGCACGCAAGTTCATCGCGATGTACGCCGAGCGTGGCGTGTCCAAGGACAAGATCCTGATCAAGATCGCCGCCACCTGGGAAGGCATCGAAGCCGCGCGCCAACTGCAGCAGGAAGGCATCGACTGCAACCTGACGCTGATCTTCAACCGCTCGCAGGCGCTGGCCTGTGCCGAGGCCGGTGTGTTCCTGATCTCGCCGTTTGTCGGCCGCATCCTGGATTTCTTTGTTGCCAAGGGCCAGACCCCGGCCAGCATCGACGAAGATCCGGGCGTGGTGTTCGTGCGCGGTGTCTACGACGAGTTCAAGCGCCGCGGCTCCTCCACTGTGGTAATGGGCGCCTCGTTCCGCTCCACTGCACAGATCGAGGCGCTGGCCGGCTGCGACCGCCTGACCATCTCGCCGGACCTGCTGGAGAAGCTTGACGCCGACCACGGCGACCTGCCGCGCAAGCTGTCGCCGTTGAATGCGGACAATACGGCCATCACGCCGATCAACAGCGACAGCTTCGCCACCGACTTGGCCGCTGACGACATGGCCACCGAGAAGCTGGCCAGCGGCATCGACACCTTCGCCAAGGACCTGGAAGCACTGCGCAAGACCATCGCCGACAAGCTCGCCGGCTGATCGTTCCCGTTGTTGCGTCACCTCCAACGCCTGCGGCATGGCCCGCAGGCGTTTTTGTTTGTGGCACTAGCGGCTGATTCGTATCGCGCACAGACCGCCGCCGATCGATGACCTGCAGCCCAGCGCGATCTACCAATAGCGCGTAAGCCTCCTGGCGCGTGCCGACCCGGCGGCGCAGAACCCCAGCAACCGGCGCGTTGCTGTTTCGACAACACGCTCACAACATCTGACGGGCCGCTGCCTAGAATCCGGATTCCTCAACGGACGAAACGGACAATGGCAAACATCGCAGTGGTGATGGTCGACGGTGTCGCCGACTGGGAAATCGGCGTGGTCCTGCCTGCGGCGCGCGAGTGGTTAGGCGACCAGGTCGCCATCGCCAGCATCGACGGACAGCCGGTGCACTCGATCGGCGGCTTGCGCATCACGCCGGAATTTGCGCTCTCGGATCTGGCACCGCTGGACGCCGATCTGTGGATCCTGCCAGGCAGCGAGCGCTGGCAAGCCGGTGAGATTCCCGGGCTGAGCGGCGTGCTATGCGAACGCGTGCAACAGCAGCGCCCGATTGCGGCCATCTGCGGAGCCACCATCGCACTGGCGTATGCGGGTCTGCTCGACGAGCGGCCGCACACCAGCAATTCGCTGGCGTTCTTGCAGGAGCACGTGGTGCCGTACGCCGGCGCTGCGCATTACCGGCACGAGAAAGTGGTCAGCGCCGACGGCGTGATCACCGCGCCCGGCACCAGCCCGGTGGGGTTTGCGGTGACCTGCATGCGCACCCTGCATCCGGAGCGCACCGAGCTGTTGGCACAACTGCGCGGCATGTTCTCGGGCGAATTCGTCTAGCAGCAGCGGCTGTTGACGTAACAGGACACGCCCTTCTGCGATATGCCGGCACCGAGCTTGTGGGGGCGGCTCGCCAATCAGCGAGAAATGCGCCTTCCACGGCTGGGGTGGTTCGTGCCACGCATGTGCGAGAAGTGCGCATTCAGTGACGGCATCCCAGAACGCTGTGGAAACGTAGTTGCTGCTCGCGTGCTGGAGGCTTGCCATCAGCTGGTACCAGGCCACTGCGACTACCTTTAGTGGCGTTACCGACCTGCGTCCACGCACCCGACGCCAGTGCGTGACGCACGCGCCTTGCAGCCGGCCGCATACACCAGCACGCAACCAGCGTCCCACCGCAGGTCGGCCACCGCAACTGGCACACAAAAAGATGGCCACGCCGTCTCCGGCGTAGCCATTGCAAGTTGCCTGGCATGCACTCCCATGCGCTGCCTGATCGTGAAAACGCTGCCGGTCACTATGGCCATCGGCACGCCACGATCACATGGCAGCGCTTGGATCCGGCCTCGCCTTTCCGCTCAGGCATCCAGCCCGATCGGGCAGCTCACTCCCGTTCCGCCAAGCCCGCAATAGCCATTGGGGTGCTTGGCGAGATACTGCTGGTGATCGTCTTCGGCGTAATAGAACGTGGGCGCCGGGTAACGGATCTCCGTGGTGATGTCGCCATAACCGGCTGCGGTCAACTGCTGCTGGTAGGCATCGCGGCTGGCAATGGCCGCGTCGTATTGCGCTTGCGTGCTGCAGTAGATCGCCGAGCGGTATTGCGTACCGACATCGTTGCCCTGCTGCATGCCCTGGGTTGGATCGTGGCTTTCCCAGAACGTGCGCAGCAATTGTTCGAACGACACCGCCTGCGCGTCGTACACCACCAGCACCGCCTCGGTATGGCCGGTCTGCCCTGAGCACACCTCCGAATACGTCGCGTTCGGTGTTTCGCCGCCGGCGTAACCCACCGCCGTGGTGTAGACCCCAGGCACGTTCCAGAACTTGCGTTCCGCGCCCCAGAAGCAGCCGAGCCCGAATTGCACCTGGGCCAGGCCGGTGAACTCACCACGCAACGGGTGGCCGTTGATCAGGTGCGTGTTGTGCAGGGGCAACGCCTGGGTGCGTCCCGGTAGTGCTTCGCCGGGCCGTGGCATGCGTTGTTTGAAGGCGCCGATTCCCAACATGGTGCAACTCCCGCGTGTTTGAGGGTTGCCTGCTGGATGGCGCCAGTGGGAGCGGCTTTCAAGCCGCTCCCGGCGATTGCACCTCACTTCGCCTTGGTGACCGCAGCGGTGGCGGTGGCGGTATCCACTTCCGGCATGGCCGAGCTGTGGTGGTTGATGATCAGCCACTTGCCATCGCGCTTTTCGTACACGAAGGTGTAGCGGGCCTGTACATCGCTCTTCTTGCCGCTCTTGTCGGTGAGCGTGAAGGTGTACACACCCGCGTCCACCGCGCTGTCGTCATCGAGCAGGCGCACGGTGCGGTAGTTGATGACGCCCTTCGGCTTTTTGGTCAGGAACATCTCGAAGTAGTTTTCGATCTGCTCGCGCGAGGCGCGTACTTCGTTGGAGACCGTCGGCAATAGCACGCCGTCCGGGGCGTACAGGTCGGCCACCTTGTGCGGGTTGCCGGTGGCCAGGGCCGCGTTCCAGGTGTCGAACAGCGCAGCCACTTCGCGCGCTTCGCCATCGGCGGGCAGCGCGGCCTTGTCGGTGTAGTGCATCACGCCGCCAGCCAGCGCCGGGGTGGCAGCCAGAGCCAGAACCAGAGAGAACAGGGTGCGACGCATGGGGTATCTCCGTTGAGTGATGGGGGTTGCCTCAGTGGGCGAGCCCAGTATCGAAATCCAGCGAGCCCAACAATTCTGCCGGGTGGCATATACTCAAATATGCTGATCGGCCTAGAGCTCGGATATGGAAACCCCAACCAATGCAGGCGATTGGCGCCTGGCGCTACGCCGCGACGCCTCCGACAGCGCACGCTGGCAGGCGCTGCAGGAGGCCAGCGCGGCGCTGCGCAGCGCCAGTACGCCAGAACAGGCTTGCGATGCGGTGCTGGGCCGCGTGCTGTTGCTGCTGGGGCTGGAAGATGGCGCGGTGCTGGCGCAGCGCGGGCCACGCGCGCAGGTGTTTGCCAGCAGGGGCCGCGCCCTGCCGCCCGGCGCCAGCGCCCCTGGTGACAGCCATGAAGCCGCCTGGCTGATGCCGCCTCGCCCACCCGAAGCGCGTGATGCAAGGCTGCCGATCCAGCTGCTCGGCACCACCCTGGGCATGGTGTGCGTGGCCTGGAACGACGGCCGCCTGGCGCCGGGCAGCGACGACCTGCAGGCATTGCAGGCCTTTGCGCTGTTGTTGCCGGCGATAGTCGCCGAGCCAGCCAAGCCGGTCGCCACGCGGCGGCGCAAAGCGGTGCAGGACGACCGCCTGAGTGCCCTGAGCAAGCGCGAAAAACAGGTGCTCTCGCTGCTGCCGCGCGGGCTCACCAACGCGACGCTGGCAGCTGAACTGGGGATTTCTCCCGGCACGGTCAAAGTGCACGTCGAGCGAATCCTGCAGAAACTTGAGGTAAAAGATCGCACCCAGGCCGCGGTGTACGCGGTCCACGCAGGACTTGCGCAATGAATGCTCTGGCGGTGCGATGGAACGATTGGCCGATCACCCGCAAGAGCCTGGCGGTGGTCACCCTGCCGCTGCTGCTGCTGGCCGTGGCCTTGATGGCGATCTACAGCGTGGAGCGGCAGAACATCGCCGCCGAAAACGATGTGCGGCAGACCCTGGAAGTGCTGAGCGATCTGTACGAAGCGCACGCGCTGCTGGCCGAAACCGCCGCCGGTGTGCGCGGGTATCGGCTGGTGCGCCGCGATGAATTCCTCACCCCGTACCGCGACGCGGAGCCGCGCCTGCAACGCGTGGCCGAGCGGCTGTCGCAACGCATTACCGACCCGGTGCAGGCGCAGCGTTTTGCGCGCATCAAGCCGTTGTTCGCCGAAAAGATGCAGGGCTGGCGCCGCCTGCTCGCACCGGATCTGAGCCGCGAGGAAGAGATCCGCCAATTGTGGGATGGCAAGTACAAACTCGACATCCTGCGCGCTGAATTGCGCGAACTGCGCAATTACGAAACCGCGCAATTGCAGGTACGCACCGCCAAGGCGCAGGGGCTGCGCCAGCGCAATCTCATCATCACCCTGAGCGCGGCGATGCTCGGCGGCCTGGGCGCGGTGTTCGCGGTGGCGTGGTTCGCCTCGGCCTTGTCCGGGCGCCTGCGTACGCTGGCGGCCAATGCCGACCGGCTCGGTGAAGGGCTGCCGCTGGCCGCGCAGCCGCGTGCCGGCGATGAACTCGGGCAGGTCGGCCAACGCCTGGCACAGGCCAGCGAACTGCTGGCCGCACGCGCCAACGAAGCACAACTGGCCCGCCGCGAGGCCGAGACCGCCAACCGCGCGAAGACCGAATTCCTCTCGCGCAGCAGCCATGAACTGCGCACCCCGCTCAACGCCATCCTGGGCTATGCGCAGGTTCTGGAGATGGATTTGCCCGAACCGGGCCACCGCCGTCACCTGCAGCACATCCTGGGCGCCGGCCGGCACCTGCTCGGCCTGATCACCGAGCTGCTGGACATCGCGCGCATCGAAGCCGATCAACTGGATCTCAGCCCCGAACCAATCGCGGTACGCGCCGCCGTGCACGAGGCACTGGGCCTGATCGCGCCGGACGCCGACAAGCACGGCATCAGCCTGCAGCCGCCCGCCATCGATGGCCCTTGGACGGTGCGCGCAGATGCGCAGCGCCTGCGCCAGGTGCTGCTCAACCTGTTGTCGAATGCGGTCAAGTTCAATCGCACCGGCGGCCAGGTACAGGTGAGCGCGCAGCCGGATGGCGATCAGGTACGCATCGTGGTTGCCGACCAGGGCGCCGGGCTCACGGCGGCGCAGATCGAACGGCTGTTCACCCCGTTTGAGCGGCTGGGCGCGGAACGCTCGGCCGTGGAAGGCACCGGGCTGGGGCTGGCGCTGAGCAAGCGCCTGATCGAGGCCATGGGCGGGCAGATCGGCGTGGACAGCAGCCGTGACGGCGCGCGTTTCTGGATTTCCCTGCCGCAAGGCGAGCCGCAGAGCGCCGAACCTGCGCGCACGCTGCTGCCGCCCAGCAACGCTGGCAGCGGTGTCTGCCGCCTGCTGAGCATCGAAGACAACCCCTCCAACCAGGCGCTGATCCGCACGCTCACCGAACGGCGGCCGCAGTGGCAGCTGCTGGAAGCGGCCAGCCTGGCGCAGGCGCGTGCGCTGCTGCAGCACGAGGTGCCGGACCTGATCCTGCTCGACCTGCACCTGAGCGATGGCAATGGCGAAGAACTGCTGCGCGACCTGCAGGCGCAGCCGGCTACTGCCGCGGTGCCGGTGGTGGTGATCAGCGCCGACGCGACCTCTGCCACGCTGGCGCGCGTGGGCAACCAGGGCGTGCGCGCCTATCTGACCAAACCGCTCGATGTGGCGGAATTCTTCGCCGTGATCGACAGGCTACTGGCATGACACGCGACGACATCCTCGCCTCCCGCATCCTCATCGTCGACGACGAGCCGGCCAATGTGCGGCTGCTCGAAGACCTGCTGCAACGCGAAGGCTTCCAGCAGGTGGTCGCCACCACCGACCCGCAACGGGTCATGGGCCTGGTGTCGGCATTCGCGCCGGACCTGATCCTGCTGGATCTGAAGATGCCGGAACTGGACGGCTATGCGTTGCTGGAGCAGCTGGCGCGCCTGTCCGACCCGGGGCAGTTCCTGCCGGTGATCGTGCTCACCGCAGACCCCAGCCGCAGCGCCCGCCATCGCGCGCTCGGGTTGGGTGCCAAGGACTTCCTGACCAAGCCGTTGGACACCTTCGAGGTGGCGTTGCGGGTGTGGAACGTGGCCGAAACCACGGTGTTGTTCAAACGCCTGCGGGCATTGGCCTCGCCCGATGCCGCGCCGCCGGGCTGGCGTCAACCGGAGTAATCGCGCCCCTATTGTTGCGTTCGCGATCGTCGTCGGAGCGCACCTGGGCGCGACCGGCGTTGCCTGGGAAACCTCATCGCGCCCGGGTGCATGTCTACGCGCAGCACAGACAAACGCAGGGGGCCGCGCACCGTTACAGCGCGCGCGTGACCTCGCCGCACAGGCCGATCTCGGCCAGCACCGCCTGCGCCTGGCTCAGATGCATGTCTGCCACGCAGACCTGCAACACGCCGAAGGCCGGCAGTTCGCCCGCACCGCCCAGCAGCGATTCGCCGAACACGAAGGCGGTGATGCCCGCATCTTCCAGCGCGTGCTTGGCCAGATGGGCGTCGATGATGTGGCTGGCTCGATAGGCGATCTGCATGCTCAGCCGCGCCCCAGCCGTTCGCGTTCGGCATCCAGCTTCCACTCGCGCAGTGCCGGCAGGCTGTCGAGCGCGGCCAGATAGTCGCCGGCGGCTTCGAACAGCGGCACACCGTAGCTGGCAAAGCGCAATGCCACCGGCGCGAACATCGCATCGACGATGCCGAAGTCGCCGCACAGGAACGCACCACCCTGCCCGTGTTCGGCACGCAGGCTGGCCCACAGCGCCTGGATGCGCGCGATGTCGCGCTCGGCGGCGGCATCCCAGTGGGCGGGCGCGGGCACACGCGCCAGATCCATCGGCAGCTGGCTGCGCAGCGCGGCAAAGCCACCGTGCATTTCGGCGGCGGCGGCGCGGGCCTGCGCGCGCACTGCCGGGTCGGCCGGCCAGCCGCGGCCGTCAAGCCAGCGCTCGTTGACGTATTCGCAGATCGCCAGCGAATCCCACACATGCAGCGTGCCATCCCACAGCACCGGCACCAGCCGGGTCGGCGAATAGCCGGCGATACGGGCCTGGAATTCGGGCGTGTTCAACGGCAAGGCGACTTCTTCGAACGGCACCTGGAAATGCCGCAGCAACAGCCACGGCCGCAACGACCAGGAGGACAGGGTCTTGTCGCCGATCACCAGGCGGGGCAGTGACATTGCGCAGCTCGCTCGAAGGAGTGCGCGCAGCGTACGCGTCGGGCGCGATGCCGGCCAGCGGCCGATGGCAGGCCCCATGAACCGGTTGCGCGCCGGCCCTGGCCGCCGCAGGTTCCAGTGCGCTCTGGCACTGCCCCGCACGTGCCACCAGGCCGCCACGTGCGCCGCGCCTACCCCTAAACCGGTGCCACCGCCTAAACTTGCGGTTTATCCGATACCGATGCCCCGCATGTCCGAGATTCCAGCCACCGACGCCACCGCCCCGGCGGAGAAGAAAGACTTCATCCGCCAGATCGTTCGCGAGGACCTGGCCAGCGGCAAGCACACGGCCATCCGCACCCGCTTCCCGCCCGAGCCCAATGGCTACCTGCATATCGGCCATGCCAAGGCGATCTGCCTGGACTTCGGCCTGGCGGCCGAGTTCGGCGGGCTGTGCAACCTGCGCCTGGACGACACCAACCCGGCCAAGGAAGACCCCGAGTTTGTGGTCGCCATCCAGGACGACGTGCGCTGGCTGGGCTTTGAGTGGGCGCAGTTGCGGCACGCCTCCGATTACTTCGAGGTGTATTACCTGGCGGCGGAAAAGCTGATCCGCGACGGCCATGCGTTCGTCTGCGACCTCTCGGCCGAGCAGGTGCGCGAATACCGCGGCACGCTGACCGAGCCGGGCCGCAACTCGCCATTCCGCGAGCGCAGCGTTGACGAAAACCTGGACCTGTTCCGGCGCATGCGGGCCGGCGAATTCCCCGATGGCGCGCGCACGCTGCGCGCCAAGATCGATATGGCCAGCGGCAACATCAATCTGCGCGACCCGGCGTTGTACCGCATCAAGCACGTCGAACACCAGAACACCGGCAACGCCTGGCCGATCTACCCAATGTACGACTTCGCGCATTCGCTGGGCGATGCGGTGGAAGGCATCACCCATTCGCTGTGCACGCTGGAATTCGAAGACCATCGCCCGTTGTACGACTGGTGCGTGGACAAGGTGGATCTGAGCGGCCATCCCGAGCTGCTGGCGCCGCTGCTGGGCAAGGGCTACCCGAAGGAAGCCGCCAAGCCGCGCCAGATCGAGTTCTCGCGCCTGAACATCAACTACACCGTGATGAGCAAGCGCAAGCTCACCGCGCTGGTGGAAGAACAGCTGGTGGACGGCTGGGACGACCCGCGCATGTACACGCTGCAGGGCCTGCGCCGGCGCGGCTATACACCGGCAGCGATGCGCCTGTTTGTGGACCGCGTGGGCATCAGCAAACAGAACTCGGTGATCGATTTCTCGGTGCTGGAAGGCTGCCTGCGCGAAGACCTGGACGCGGCAGCGGCGCGGCGCATGGCCGTGATCGACCCGCTCAAGCTGGTGCTGACCAACTTGCCCGAGGGCCACACCGAGACACTGCAGTTTTCCAATCACCCCAAGGACGAGAGCTTCGGCACCCGTGACATCCCGTTCGCGCGCGAGCTGTGGATCGAGCGCGAGGATTTTGCCGAAGTGCCGCCCAAGGGCTGGAAGCGGCTGGTGCCCGGCGGCGAAATCCGTCTGCGCGGCGCGGGCATTGCGCGCGTGGATGAAGTGATCAAGGACGCCGCCGGCGAGATCGTGGAGCTGCGCGGCTGGCTGGATCCGGAATCGCGCCCGGGCATGATCGGTTCCAATCGCAAGGTCAAGGGCACCATCCATTGGGTCAGTGCGGTGCACGCGGTGGAGGCGGAAATCCGCCTGTACGACCGTCTGTTCTCGGTAGAAAAGCCCGACGACGAGTCCGAAGGCAAAACCTACCGCGACTACCTCAACCCCGAGTCCAAGCGCAGCGTGCGCGGCTATGTGGAACCGTCGGCGGCGCAGGCCGCGCCCGAGCAGGCGTTTCAGTTCGAGCGCACCGGCTATTTCGTGGCCGACCGCCGCGACCACAGTGCCGCCACGCCGGTCTTCAACCGCAGCGTGACCTTGCGCGACACCTGGGCCAAGTGAGGCTCCACCGCGCCGCTGCTCGCAACGGCGCGGCCCTGCTGCAATGAGCGATGGCGCCCTGCACCTGCGCCGGTACGGGCGTGACGGGTATCGCCACCGCCACGCCCATGTGCAGGTGGTGCTGCCGATTCGCGGCACGTTGGAGATCGAGGTCGGTGGACGCGGCGGGCGCGTCGATCACCGGCAGGCGGTGGTCATCGCACCGCACACCGATCACGATCAGACCGCGCACGACGACAACCGTTTTCTGATCCTGGAATGCAGCGTCGCTGACGTGGGCGCCCATCGCGTGGAGCAGCTGCAACAGCGGCCATTTGTGGCCACCACGCCGCGCCTGCTGGCCATTGCCAACTTCATCGACCAGCACTGCCGCACGCGCGATGCCGTACCCGCGCTGCTGCGTGGCCATTGTCTGCCGCCGCTGCTGCACGCCTTGCGCGGCGACCCAGCACCACTGCAGCGCCTGCAGCAGCTGTGCGACACGATCACCGCAACACACGCCGAGCCCTGGCCGGTGCAGCGCATGGCCGCGTACCTGGGCGTGGGCGCAGGCCGCGTACACGCGCTGTTTCGCGACACCTTCGAACAAACGCCGCAGCAATGGCTGGGCGCGCTACGCCTGCAGCGCGTCTGCCTGCAGCTGGCGCATACCGATGTGCCGATCGCGCAGCTGGCACTGGCGCATGGCTGGTCGGACCAGACCGCACTGACGCGTGCGATGCGCCGCACCCTGGGCATGACGCCGGCGGCGTATCGACGCCAGCCCCATGCCGGCACTCGCTGAGCGGCATGCCGTGGGCGGTGTGATCCCCGCACACAGCGGCGGCCAGGCTGAACGCCGCACAAGAGCCCGGGTCAAGCCGCCCCTGCACACACGCGGCATGCTGCACGCCTGGAAGGAGGCGTGCGATGCGTGAGCGGCTGATGGCAGGCGTGGCCAGTGGCATGGGCGCCGGCGCGTTGTGGGGGTTGGTGTTTTTGGCACCACAGTTGCTGGCGGCGTTTTCGCCGTTGCAACTGGCGTTGTCGCGCTACCTGGCCTATGGCGCAGTGGCCGCATTGGTGCTGGCGCCGCGCGCGCGGCGCACCGCCGCCCGGCTGGGCCGCGCCGAGTGGTGGGCGCTGGTGCGCCTGAGCCTGCTGGGCAACCTGATCTACTACGTGCTGCTCGGCAGCGCCGTGCAATGGGCCGGTGGTGCGGCCACCGCGCTGATCATCGGCCTGCTGCCGGTGGTAGTCACGGTGATCGGCACGCGCGCCGCCGGTGCGGTGGGATTACGGCGCCTGGCCGCGCCGTGCGTGCTGTGCGTGGCAGGCGTGGCGCTGGTGGCGGTGGACACCTTGCAGCGCGACGGCGGCGCGCAAGCGTCGGATCTGGGCACCCGCGTGGCCGGGCTGTTGTGCGCGGTGGGCGCGTTGATCAGCTGGTCGGTGTATTCCATCGGCAATGCTCGCTGGCTGCGACGCCGCGCCGACCTGTCCAGCCAGGACTGGTCGCTGCTGACCGGCGTGGTCACCGGGGCACTGGCGCTGCTATTGGCCCCGCTCACATTGCTCAATACCACCGCGCATGCACCGCTCGACTGGGCACGCTTCTGGGCCATTGCATTGGTACTGGCGGTGCTCGCCTCGGTGATCGGCAATGGCCTGTGGAACCGCGCCAGCCGGCTGCTGCCGCTGACCCTGGTCGGCCAGATGATCGTGTTCGAAACGGTGTTCGCGCTGCTGTACGGCTTTGCCTGGGAAGCGCGCCTGCCCACCGGGCTGGAGCTGGCCGCCATTGCCTGCCTGCTGGTGGGCGTGCTGTGGTGCGCAGCGCTGCATGGCGAAACGAACTGACTCACCGCTCGCACCACAGCAGGCGCCTACCCTGCGGCATCGCCCCCACGGAATGCCCATGCACCTTTCCCCACCCCTACGCAGCGCGTTGGCTTGCCTGATGCTTGGCCTGGGCGCCTGCACAACCCAGCCCGCTGGCCCACAGGCGAGCACGCCGCCCAGCGGCCCCTGCGATGTGGTTGCAGTGCCGCCGAACTACGACATCCCGCCGGCACGGCTGGACGAAACCATGCAGCAGCTGGCCCACGCCACCCGCTGCGCGATTCAGTTTTCGCCGCCCACCGACCGCTCCTTCGATGCAGTGCCGGTCAATGCGGTGCACGGCCAGGTGAGCATCCGCCAGGCAGTGCGCCAGGCCATCGCCGGCACCGGGATCGTGGTCCAGCAAGAAACCGCCGATTCGATCACGCTAAGCCGCTGACCGGCCACAGCGGCGTGCTGCGTGGGCAGGAGGGCTACCATGGCAGTCCTCCGCCCCTTGCAGGACGCCCGCATGCCCCGTCCCCATTCCTGGCTCCTGAGCACCGTGCTGCTGATCGCGCAGGCCTTGCTGATTGGCTGTGTTGCTCCCGCGCCCACCGAAGCGGCCACACCGCCCGCATCGGCCTCACCCATCAAGCGCATCCAGGTCAACACCACCTGCCGCACCGATGCCGATTGCACGGTGAAAGACGTGGGCAACTGTTGCGGCGCGTTTCCCGCATGCGTCAACGTCAACAGCGCCACCGACCCCAAGGGCGTGGTGGCGCAATGTCAGGCCAGCGGCACGATGAGTGTGTGCGGCTTCCGCGAGATCAGTGCCTGCCAGTGCGTTTCCGGCCAATGTGCCGCAAGCGATGCACAGACCGATACACTGCGCCGCCCCGATTCCTCTCCTGCACCGGTCCAGTGATGCTCTACGCGCAAGTTCACCTCACCCTGCCCGCCTGGATCCACGACCATGTGGACGCCAGCCGCGCCTATCCTGGCGACGCCGAGAAAGTGGCGCTGGCGATCGATCTGTCGCGAATGAACGTGGAAGCACGCAGCGGCGGGCCCTTCGGCGCAGTGGTGTTCGGGCCCGACGACCGCATCATCGCCGCGGCGGTGAACCGCGTGGTGCCACAAAACACTTCGCTGGCACACGCGGAAAACATGGCCTACATGCTGGCCCAGCAGCGCCTGCAGACGCCGCGGTTGAACGACGTGCTATCGCCGGTGACGCTGGCCACCTCCGCGCAGCCGTGCTGCCAGTGCTACGGCGCCACCGTGTGGGCCGGCATCGACCGCCTGCTGATCGGCGCACGCGCCGAAGACGTGATGGCCTTGACCGAATTCGACGAAGGCCCGTTGCCGGCCGACTGGGTGGGCGAGCTGACCCGTCGCGGGATCGAGGTGGTGCGCGATGTGCAGCGCGAACAGGCCTGCGCGGTGCTGCGCAGCTATGGCGAGGGTGGCGGTGATCATTATTGACCTCCCACGGCAGGCACTGCGATGAGCGGGCTGCTGTGCTATTGCCGGCAGGGCTTCGAGCCGGAACTGGCCGCCGAACTCAGCGCCCGCGCAGCGTTTGTCGGCATTGCCGGCTATGCGCGCACGCAGCGTAACGATGGCTATGTGCTGTTTGTCTGCGACGAGGCCGCGCAGCTGGCCGCCAGGCTGCAGTGGCGCGAGCTGATCTTCGCGCGCCAGAAACTGGTGGTGCTCGCCGAACTCAAAGGCCTCGATCCCAAGGACCGCATCACCCCGATCCTGGCGGCGCTGGACGGCCAACCACGCTTTGGCGATCTGTGGGTGGAGCATCCGGATTCGGACGCCGGCAAACCACTGGCCGGCCTGGCCCGCAGCTTCGGGAATGCGCTGCGTCCGGCGCTGCGCAAGGCCGGCCTGCTGACCGACAAACCGCAAGCGCGCCTGCCGCGCCTGCACATCTGTTTCCTGGATGGCGACCACGCATTGCTGGCAGTGGCCGACAGCAGCGACAGCGCGCCCTGGCCGCTCGGCATTCCGCGCCTGAAATTGCTGCCGGAGGCGCCATCGCGCTCGGCACTCAAGCTCGACGAAGCACTGCTCACGCTGCTGACCCCGGAAGAACGCGAACAGCTGGTCAAACCCGGCATGCGCGCCGCCGATCTGGGCGCCGCACCGGGCGGCTGGACCTGGGTGCTCACCCGCCAGCACGTGCACGTGACCAGTGTCGACAACGGCCCGCTACGCGAGCACGTGCTGGCCACCGGCCTGGTCGAACATCTGCGCGCCGATGGCTTTCAGTGGAAGCCCGCGCAACCGTTGGACTGGATGGTCTGCGACATGGTCGAGCAGCCGCGCCGCGTGGCCGAACGCATGGCCACCTGGGTGCGCGAAGGCTGGTGCCGCCACACCATCTTCAATCTCAAGTTGCCAATGAAAAAACGCTGGGACGAGACCCGACTGTGCCTGGACCTGTTCGAGCAGCAAGCCGAGAAATCACTGACCGTGCGAGCCAAGCAGCTCTATCACGACCGTGAGGAAATCACGGTGCTGGCGATGCGGGGCTAGGCGCTGGGAATTAGGAATCGGGATTGGGGAATCGTAAGAGCGGGGACTGGTGGCGTTATTGCTACTCGCTGGCGAGCACTCGCTGACCAAGCGTGACGTTTCCCTCGCGCGCAGTTGATATTTTTCGGCGGGCGGTCGCGCTTTCGGTCATCGCCTGGTAGTGCTGCCACATGCTTATTCGCACTGCATGCATCGCTGCAGGCTGGTTTGCGCCAGCCTGCTCGCTTGATTTAGGCGGCCGCTCCGTCGACCAAAAGAGCGGGCTGCGGTTACAGCATGATGCGCTTGCTGCCCTCGCGCGCAGAGCGGTAGATCGCATCCACGATGCGGATGTCGCGCAGGCCCTCTTCGCCCGGTGCACGTAGCGGCGTGCCGTTGAGGATGGCCAAGGCATCTTCGTCCATTTGCAGTGCCTGTTGGTGCGGCACCTTGGCGTCGAACACGCGCCCATCGCTGGCCTTGCCGGTGACGCCCTGGTAGGCCTGAAACGGCGACAACTCGTACCAGCCACGTTCGCACTCGGCACGCAGCACATTCATGTTGGCACCGAAGCTGGTCTTGCATGCGGCACGTACGGAATTGGGAAATTCCAGCGTGAAATCCATATGCTCGTCGACTTCGTCGAACAGCTCCGGGCGATCGGTCCAGCGCTTGGCAGTCACGGCCACCGGCTCGGCACCCACCGTATAGCGCGCGGCATTGAGCGGATACACGCCCATGTCGTACATCGCGCCGCCACCGAATTGCGAACGCAGGCGCCACGGCCGGTCCGCCTTGGTCGCATCGTGATAGCCGTTGTAGCCGGCTTCGGCACGCACGCGCTGCATGGCTCCAAACGGCTTCTCGCTGGCCATCGCAATCAGGCGCCGTGTGTTGGGCTCGTGCTGCATGCGATAGCCAATGGTCAACGCCACCTTGTTGCGTTTGCATGCAGCGATCATCGCCTCGCACTCGCCTGCGTTCATTGCCATCGGCTTTTCGCACCATACGTGCTTGCCGGCCGCGGCCGCGCGCAATGTCAGCGGCGCATGCAGATGGGTGGGCGTGACGATGTAGACCACGTCGATGTCGCCGTTATCGGCGATCTGGTCGAAATTCTCGTAGTTATAGACGTTGCGATCGGGAATCTTGTACTTGGATTGCCACTGCGGAATCTTCGACGGCGTACCGGTCACGATGCCGGCGAGCCTGCAGTGCTTGGTCAAGGCCAGGCCCGGTGCGAGCTGTTCGCTGGCATAACTACCCAGCCCGGCAAGCGCGACATTGAGCGGTTTTCCTGGCGCTTTTTTCGGCAATGCCCAGGCAGGTGCACCGAGCAGGATGCCTGCACCGCCGAAGGCGGCAAGCAAGCGGCGACGCGTTACGGATTCCACAGACATGCAAACCTCCCTCGCAAGACTAGGCCAATACTGCTCGCGCACCTTACTTGATCGGCGGCGATCACCGCCATGGTTGCAACGCACGTTCTGGCACACTGCGGCGCACCCTCTCGGAGCCTGTCGCATGATCGCTGCCGCCTGTGTTCGCTTGTTGCCGTTTGCGCTTGTCTTGTCCAGTTCGCTCGCCATCGCGGCCGATGCGCCCTTCGTTGCACGCGACCTGATCGGCGATGGGGCCTTTACGAGCAATGCAGAGGGCCCGGCCGCCGGGCCGGACGGTGCGATCTACGCGGTGAATCTCGACAAGGACGGCACCATCGGCCGCATCACGCTGCACGCCGATGGCAGTGCCAAGGCCGAGGTTTTCCTGACCTTGCCCGAAGGCAGCCGCGGCAATGGCATCCGTTTCCGCGATGGCGCGATGTTCGTGGCCGACACGCTTGGCCGCAAGATTCTGCGCGTGGATCTGCGCACGCGCGCGGTGAGCACGTTCGCCGCGCTGCCCGCCTCCAACGGCCCCAACGATCTTGCGCTCGCCCCCGATGGCAGCTTCTACACCAGCGATCCCAACTGGACCGACAACAGCGGCCGCCTGTGGCAGGTCAGCCGCGATGGCGCCGTGCAACTGCTCGAAGACGGCATGACCACGCCCAATGGCCTGGATGTGAGCCCGGATGGCAAGCACCTGTACGTCAACGAGAGCATGGCGCGCAAGGTGTGGGTCTACGACCGCGTGGACGGCGGCCTGCGCAACAAGCGCGTATTGATCGAATTCCCCGATTTCGGCCTGGACGGCATGCGCTGCGATGCCGACGGCAATCTCTACATCGGCCGCTACGACGCCGGCCAGATCGCAGTGGTGTCGCCGCAGGGCAAGCTGCTACGCACCATCGCGCTCAAGGGCCGCAAGGCCAGCAACGTGGCGTTTGGCGGCACCGACGGCAAGCAGGTGTTCGTCACGCTGCAGGACCGCGGCGCAGTTGAAACGTTCAGGTCCGACCGCCCCGGCCGCGAAACCGGACGCTGAAACTGCTGCCCACGTCGCAGCGGTTCTCAGGCCACGCAACGGCGTCTTGGCATGCTGCATGTCACCTGTGGAGGACTCCTCATGCAACCGATCGAACTGAAGGACGCGGCCGCCTTTGGCAGCGAATTCCTGCGCCTGACCTTGCTGCAAGGCTTCCAATCGCTCACCAAGCGCGATCTGGAATTGTTGATCTTCGTGTTGCTGGAGCGCGACGGCGCGATCTCCCGCAACAGCTCCAATGCCGCGGTCGCACTGCAGTTGCGGGTGACCTCGGCCAAAGTGAAGGCCCTGCGTCGCGATGGCTACGCACGCTGGCGCGCGTTGGTGCCCGAAGAAGGCGACGCGGCCATGCAGCGCATCGTGGCCAACGTACTCACCGAAGACAATCTGCGCTCGGGCGCAAAACATGTCAGCGAACGCAGCCGCAAGGAAGGGTTTCTGGCCGTGCGCATCGAACACCCCGATGATGCACAGCAGTTCGAGCAGGCCATCCTGGATGTCGGCGCGCTGCCGGTGTACGAGCGCAATCGTGAAGTGGTGGCGGTGCGCTTCGACACGCTGTTGAAGATCGCCGAACGCTGGGGCTATCTGCAGCCGGACCCGCAGGCCACCGTGCGCGAACTGCAAAAGCTCACGCCTACCGCCGAAGAAGTGTCCGACCTGCTGAAAAAGGACATCACGCAGGTGCGCTGGGAAGATGTGCGGCGCGCGCTCAACAGCCTGGGCGCCAAGGCGGTGGCCAGCACCGCCGAAGGCGGCTTGAAAGGGTTGCTGAAGATCGTGTTCCCCTTCATTCCTGGTTGAGTGCACGTACGGCGTTGCAGGTCCGCACGATCCTGTAACGTCGATGCGTTGGTCGGCGGTTCTTCGTTGCGACAACCAGGCACCACCGCATGGCTGCACACGCTCAACACGCATGCGGATGCCGCGTCCACCACAGGAATACAGCGCGCCTGACGACTGGCCGCACCAGGAATGACTCGCAGCCGCCCGCCATCGGCGCTAGGCTTGCCGGCTGTTCCACATCAGGGGGATCTGATGACCACGCTCCGTACCGTTACCTGTTTTTTGCTGCTGCTCGCCAGCGGCACTGCCTGGAGCCAGCAGGCGCCCACGCCCGCCAGCAGCATGCCGTTGATCGATGTGCCTAGCGCCATCCGTACCCAGCCGCTGGCCAGCGGCGAAGTGACCCACCAGGCGCAGCTGGAGCGCCCGCGTGGCGAATCCAGCGTGATCGTGCGCTCCATCCAGCCCACCAGCGTGGTGGGCAGTTACCGCATCGATTTCCAGGCGATGGACACCGATGGCGACGGCCGCATCAGCCGCGCCGAGGCGCAGGCCAACCCGGCACTGGCCGATGAATTCGACGCACTCGATACGCGCCACAGCGGCACTCTCAGCCGCGAACAGCTGGCTGGCTGGCTGATCCAGTAACTGCCCCGCGCTCCTTGCGCAGCGGCCGTGCGCGCCGCCGCACGGCCACGCGCACAGTCGTTCATGCAGCGGCCGTCTTTGCCTATTGCAGGGTCCGCTTGGGTCGGCTAGATTGTATTTATTGGATACAATCTGGACACCCCGATGACCGCTCGCCTGGCCCTTGCCGCCGACCTTGGCTATCAACTGCAACTGGCTGCCCTGGCTTCCGGGCATGCCGCGCGGCAGGAGCTGGCCGAACTGCATCTCACCCCGGCGCGGGTCACCGCACTGATCCACATCCGCGACCAACCCGGTTGCGATCAGACCGAACTTGGCCAACGCCTGCTGGTCAATCGCGCCGCCGGCATGAAGATCGCCAACGCGCTCGCCGAGCAGGGCCTAATCGAACGCCTGGCTGGCCGTGACCGGCGCAGCAAGGGGCTCTATCTCACGCCGATGGGCGAACAGACGCTTGTGACCGCGCAGGGGTGCCTGGCGCGCGCCACCGACCGCACCTGCAGCGATCTGCAGGCTGGCGAACGCCAGACCCTGTTGCGCCTGCTGTGCAAATTGAACGCCAGCACTGTCCTGCAACCGGCAGACGCCGAAGACGCGCTGGCCGAATCACTCTGATCCGCTACATCCCTCACTGATAGGAGAGGCCGCTTGAACGAGCATGACGTGGTATCGGTGCATGTGGAAAACCGCATTGCGTGGGTGAAGTTTGCGCGGCCGGACAAGCGCAACGCGATGAGCCCGGCGCTCAATCGCCGCATGCTGGACGTGCTGGACGAGCTGGAATTCGACGACAACGTCGGCGTGCTGGTGCTCGGCGGCGAAGGCACCGCGTGGTCGGCCGGCATGGACCTGAAGGAATACTTTCGCGAGACCGAAGCACAAGGCCTGCGCGGCGTGCGCCGATCGCAACGCGAATCCTATGGCTGGTTCCGCCGGCTGCGCTGGTATCAAAAACCCACCATCGCCATGGTCAACGGGTGGTGTTTCGGCGGCGGCTTTGGCCCGTTGTTCGCCTGCGACCTGGCCATCGCCGCCGACGAGGCGCAATTCGGCCTGTCGGAAATCAACTGGGGCATCCTGCCCGGCGGCGGCGTCACCAAGGTGGCGGTGGAATTGCTCTCCATGCGAGATGCAATGTGGATGACGCTCACCGGCGAACTGGTCGACGGCAAGAAGGCCGCCGAATGGCGCCTGGTCAACGAAAGCGTGCCGCTGGAACGGCTGGAAGCACGCACGCGCGAAGTGGCCGAGTTGCTGCTCAAGAAAAACCCGGTGGCACTGAAATATGCCAAGGACGCCGTGCGTCGCGTCGGCACCATGACTTACGACGAGGCCGAAGACTATCTGGTGCGCATGCAGGAAGCGGCCAACTCGTTCGACAACAACGCGCGCAAGGAAGGCATCCGTCAGTTCATCGACGAAAAGCGTTACAAGCCCGGTCTGGGCGCGTACGAGCCGGACGCCGGCACCAACTGAGCAACGCCTTCGGCGCGTGAGCGGCCCGTGCAACGCACGTGCCACCCATCGCTGCCGCCAGTGGTTTTCTGCACCGAGGAGGGAGTATGGAAGCCTTAGCCGCGACCCTGCGTGGCATCGCCGCGCGTGGACCGTTGGGACTGTTCATCGATGGCCAGTGGCGCGCCAGCACCGGCAACCAGACGCTGGATGTCATCGCGCCGCACACCGAAGAACGCCTACTGCGCTACACCGAACCATCGCATGCTGACACCGAGGCCGCGGTTGCCGCGGCGCGCAGAGCATTCGATAGTGGCCCCTGGCCGCAGCTGCCGCCGCCAGAACGCGGCGCCGCACTCAAGCGCATTGCCGACCACTTGCGGGCGCGCATGCCGGAACTGGCAGATGCATGGACCGCGCAGGTCGGCGCCACCATCGGTTTCAGCCGGCGCGCCTCCAAGCAGGCGCCGGATCTGTTCGACTACTACGGCGATCTGATCACCACCCACCCGTTCGTCGAGCCACGCACGCGCTCCAGTGGCGGACGCGTGCATGTGGTGCAGGAACCGGTCGGCGTGGTCGTCGCCATCACGCCGTGGAACGCGCCGTTGGTGCTGCTCTGCTACAAGGTCGCCGCCGCGCTGGCGGCCGGCTGCACCGTGGTTGCCAAGCCGTCTCCGGAAACGCCGATCGACGCCTATATTCTGGCCGAATGCATCAGCGCCGCCGGACTGCCGGATGGCGTGTTCAATCTGCTACCGGCCGGGCGCGAGGTGGGTGAACAGCTGATCCGGCACCCTTCGGTGGACAAGGTGAGTTTCACCGGCTCCACCCAGGCAGGGCGATCGATCGGTGTGGCCTGCGCCGAGCGCCTGGCGCGCGTCGGTCTGGAGCTGGGCGGCAAGTCGGCGGCGATCGTGCTGGAGGATGCCGACATCGAGAAAGTGCTGCCTAGCCTGGTGCCCTACTCGATGCCGATCACCGGCCAGGTGTGTTTCGCGCTCACCCGCGTACTGGTCCCCGCGCATCGGCGCGAGGCCATCCTGCAAGCGTATTGCTCGGCGCTGGCCACGCTCAAACTCGGCGACCCGTTTGCCGCCGACACGGGCATGGGCCCGCTGGCACTCGGCCGCCAGTTGGAACGTGTGCAGGGCTACATCGCCCAGGGCAGCGCCGAAGGCGCCAAGCTGGTCATGGGCGGTGGGCGGCCAGCGCACTTGCCACGCGGTTTCTTTCTTGAGCCGACCGTGTTTGCAGGTGTGACGCCGGAGATGACCATTGCCCGCGAAGAAATCTTCGGCCCCGTCGTAAGTTTTATCGACTACCACAACGAAGAAGATCTGATCGCCAAAGTCAACGCCAGCGATTACGGCCTGCATGGCACCGTCTACAGCGACGATCCCGAACGCGCCTACGCGATTGCACGACGCGTGCGGAGCGGCAGCCATTCGATCAACGGCATGTGGGTGGATATCGAGATGCCGTTCGGTGGTGTCAAACACTCCGGCATCGGCCGCGAAGGTGGCATCGAAGGCCTGCACGGATTCCTCGAAACCAAAACCATCTATCTCGGCTAATAACGTTTAACGCAGTCAACAGCGTGTAACACCGATCACGTTGCCAACATGCGCAGCGCGCAGCGCGCTGCGCCATGCGTCGCGTTGCGCTCGCTGCTGCAGGTTGCTTGCCAATGCTGTGGTGAATGCGCACTACATACAGATGCATGCACTTGAACCTTCTTGTCACCTCCGTCGCACTCACGCCCGTCACTCCCCCATCCGTACCGGAAGACAGCGCCATGACCATGCCGACCGACTCGATCTCGTTCCATGCCCGTCTCACACCGCAGCGGCTTGCTGCCCGCGACCTATTGCTGCAACAGGAATGGACCTACGCCGAACTGGACGACCTGATCGGTCGCCTGGCTGCCGTGCTGCAGACACGCGGCTGTGTCGACGGCGACCGAGTTGCGGTGCTGGCGCGCAATTCGGTCTGGCAGGTTGCGCTGCATTTTGCCTGTGCGCGGGTTGGTGCCATCTATGTGCCGCTCAACTGGCGGCTGAGTGGCACCGAGCTGGATGCCTTGTTGCAACGTGCAGAGCCTCACCTACTGCTGGGCGACGATGTTGCTGCCGGACGCGCGCAGGTGGAAGACTTCGCACACTTCATCGACAGCGCCAAGGATCTCGCGCCTGCCGAAACACCCTACATTCCGCCCGATCGGGTCAGCCTGATTCTGTTCACTTCCGGAACCTCCGGCCAGCCCAAGGGCGTGATGTTGAGCGAGCATAACCTGCAACAGGTCGCGCACAACTTCGGCGTCACCACGCGGGTGGAAGCGCACAGCAGTTTTCTGTGCGAGGCACCGATGTTTCACATCATCGGCCTGGCCACCAACGTGCGCCCGGTGCTGGCAATGGGCGGCTCGATCCAGGTGTCCAATGGCTTCGAGCCCAAACGCACGCTGGGCTGGCTGGGCAACCCGGCACTGGGCATCACCCATTACGTCGGCGTGCCACAGATGATGCAGGCCTTCCGCAGCCAGCCAGGCTTCGATCCTGCAGCGCTCCGTCATCTCACCGCATTGGTCAGCGGCGGCGCGCCGCACGCCAGCGAGGACCTGCTGGGCTGGCTGGAGGATGGCATCCCGATGGTCTGCGGCTTCGGCATGAGCGAAGCCGGCACCGTGTTCGGCATGTCGGTCGATTGCGAGGTGATACGCAGCAAGCTCGGTGCTGCGGGAATCTCATCACCCACCGTGCAGACGCGGGTCGTGGACAACGAGGGCAACGACTGCGCGGTGGGCACGCCGGGCGAATTGCTGTTGCGCGGGCCCAACCTCAGCCCCGGCTACTGGCGCGACCCGCAGGCCACTGCCGAGATGCGTGATGGCGCGGGCTGGTTCCGCACCGGCGACATCGTCCGACGCGATGCCGATGGGTTCTTCTGGGTAGTCGACCGCAAGAAAGACATGTTCATTTCCGGGGGTGAAAATGTGTATCCCGCAGAGATCGAAGCCGTGCTGGCCGACCATCCAGAAATCCGCGAGTGCGCCGTGGTCGGCATGGCCGACGCGCAATGGGGAGAAGTGGGCTATCTGGCAATCGTGCCGGCCAGTGAAACCCCAGACCTGGAGCGGATTCGCAGCTATCTGAGCGAACGCCTGGCCAAGTACAAGGTACCCAAGCACCTGCGCGTAGTCGAGGCGCTGCCGCGCACTGCGACGGGCAAACTGCAAAAAGCGCGCCTGAAGGATGCTTTGGCGAAGGATGCCTGATGCAGGCCAGCGGGCCAGCGGGCCATCGAACAGGCGGGCGCGCGTATTGCGGCCCGCTTCGTTCTTATCATTCCGCACTACCCACGCATGCACGGTACGCGACGCAACAAGACGCATAGATCCAAAGAGAAGACGCAGCTGCGCTCAACCGGCGCAGCGAGCCGCACGCTGGCTCACCACTGTGTAACACCACTTCCGGACAGCTCTGCAGCAGATACACGGACACGACCGCGACGGACACGAGCGCGATCGAACGGAGACCGGCACCCAACACGGGCGTGCCCAGCCATCCCGTTCAACCACCCAGCATCACGCGCGCACAGCAACCCTCAGCTACGCAGACGCATCCATCAGCACGTCGTATTCACCGGCCTGGTCATCGACCCACACCGCGCCCTGCTCGGCCATGGTCTTCAGCTGACGCTCCAGCTCACGCATCAACAGCCGCACGCCCGGCTTGAGGATTGCGCCGCTGTCGCGGTAGATCACGCCACCGGCGCGCGCCTGCGACGGCTGCTGCAGCTGAAACGCACGTAGCTCGCCACGTGCGATATCGCCGGAGACCATCATGCTGGGCATTACCGCGATGCAATCGGTGCCGAGCAGGATCTCGCGGGTAAAGCTGGCCGAGCTGGAACGCAGCTGATCGCGCGTGGCCAGCCCGTGCTCGCGCATCACCTGCGCCACATCGCGCTCGACATGCTGGCTCAGGGTCGGCAGCACCTGGCGATACGCCGCGGCCTCGGCGATACGCACCTGGCCATCGGCGAACAGCGGGTGGTCGCTGCGCGCCACCAGGGCGATCGGGTCCTGATACAGCACCTTGCGCACCAACGCGTCGTAGCGCGCCAACGGATACAGGCGCCCGACCACCAGATCGATCTCGTTGCCGGCCAGCTTGGGCAGCAGCTCGTCAGTGCGCCCATGCAGCAGGCGCACGCGCAACGTGGGCTCGGCGCGGTACAGCGCCGCCAGCACGGCAGGCAGCAGCCCGCTGGCGGCCACGGGCAGCGCGCCGACGGTGATGGTGAGCGCGTCGTCCTGCAGCAGCCCTTCGAACGTATCCTGCGCGCGCCGCAATTGGCCTAGCACCACGTGCGCAGTCTGTACCAGCACCTCGCCCATCGCATTGGGACGAACCCCGCGCGAGTGGCGCTCGAACAGCGGTGCACCGACGATCTCTTCGATCTCCTGCAATGCACGCGTCAGCGCAGGCTGGGTGACATTGAGCACGCGCGATGCGCGCAGCAGGCTCTTTTGCCGGTCCAGCGCTTCGATGACGCGCAGATGCCGGACCTTGATGCGGTGTTCGAAGAACACGGAGGACATGGTCATGGGGACGACCTTCAGTAGGGAAAAGCAAGAAGGGCTGCGCAATCGCGTGCCCTGGACGTGCGTGAGCTGGGATCAGCGCGCATCGGGTACGCGTCGCGTCTGCATGAAGGCTTCAAAGGTCTCGCCGCGCATGATGGCGTAGACCTGCAGGTTGGTCATGCGCACCACCCGGGCGAACTTTTCGATCACGAAGAAGTTGGCGCCGTACTGCACCAACCCCAGCCAATCGCGTGCGCGGATCAGCTCTTTTTCCTGCTCGCTGAGGTCGGCCTCCTGCATCAACGCCTCGGCATCCTGCAGGAAGCGGTCGCGCCACGGCGCGCGAATCATGTGCCAGAAAAAGCGGTTGATCCGCAGCGCGCGATTGCTGGTGCGCAGATCGAACACATAGGTGCCGCCGAGTTGGTCCATGCCTTGCACTTGTGGATTCATGTCCAATCCTCAGGCTGCATTCGCGTTTGCGTGCCCAAGCCAGTCGGCAGAGCGCGGGGCATCGGCGCGTTCTTCGCCGGGCTCGTACAGCACCACGGTCATCGCGGTGGTGGTCATCAGGTAATAGTTCTGGTGCAGCTTGCGGATCGGCCCGCCCATCGCGCCACGCATCGCCAGCCACATGATCTGCTCCACGCTTTCCGCGCCGCCCAGGCGGACGTAGTCGGTATGCGTCAGGTCGGTCAGCGTTTCCGGTGCGTGCTGGAAGCGGTCCAGAAACTCCATGTCCCACTCGGTGTTGTTGAAGCCGGTCCGCTCGCCATGGATCTGGTGCGACAACCCGCCGGTCCCCACCACCACCACCTTGAGATCTTCCGGATACGACTCGATCGCCCGCCGCAGCGCCTGGCCCAGGCGGTAGCAACGGCGCGCAGTCGGCAGCGGGTACTGCAGGACATTGATGGCGATCGGCACCACCGTGCCGGGCCAGTCGGGCACGTGCGGCCACAGCAGCGGCAGCGGCGCGGCGCAGCCGTGGTCGATGGGCTTGTCCTGGAATACGGTCAGATCGAATTCGTCGTTGACCAGGCATTCGGCGATGTGGGCCTGCAGCTTGACGTCGCCCCGGATGGGCGGCAAGTCCCGCAAGCCGGCGCCCTCGTCGGCGATGGGGAAACGCTCACCGACGCCCAGTGCGAAGGTCGGATACAGGTCAAAGAAGAACGTCGTGCAATGGTCGTTGTAGAAGAACACCAGCACGTCCGGCTGCTGCTCGGCCAGCCAGTTGGCCACCGGCGTGTAGCCATCGAACAACGGCTTCCACAGTGGATCCTGCTGTTTGCCCTTGTCGTAGGCCACGCCGATGGTGGGCACGTGCGAGGTGCCGATCCCGCCAATGATGCTTGCCATGCTGCACTCCTGCGAGGCGAGCGGCCGGACCGCGTCATGCGGAACAGCGCGCGTCAATGTGGGTGGGATCGGTGCCGCTTGGGATCCCAAACTCAATCAACCGGGACGGCTTTGCCCCGAAACGGTATCCTTGGGATCCAAATTGCCATCAAGCGACCTCATCCGCAAGGTTTTTGTGCGGGCTGCATCGAGTTTTGCCACTCGGGCGGGCAGGCAGCACGGCTAGGCGCGAGAGAATGGAGCCCATGGCGAACAACCACCGATTGCAAGCGGTCCAGCAGCTACGCGAACTGATCCTGTGCGGCACCTTTGCGCCAGGCGAGCGCATCACCGAGGCGGCCCTGGCCGAGCGCCTGGCCATTTCCCGCACCCCCATCCGTCAGGCACTGCCTGCGCTCTGCCAGGAGGGTTTGCTGGTGCAGGCGGGCAACCGCGGCTACGCGGTGCGCCGCTTCAGCCAGCAGGAGAGCCTGGACGCGCTGGCGGTCCGGGCGCTGATGGAAGGCATGGCCGCGCGGGCGGTGGCCGAACAAGGCGCCTCCGCCACCCTGCTCGCCGCACTGCATGGCTGCCTGGACGAGGGTGACCGCATCCTGGCCAAGCGCACCCTGGATGCCAGCGACGAGCTGGCCTACGGAGACATGAACGCGCGGTTCCACCGCATGATCGTGATGGCGGCCGACAAACCGATCCTGACCGAGACCGTGGACCGCTGCACGCTGGTGCCGTTTGTCAGCCCCACCAACGTGGTGTTTGGGCAACGCTCGCCGACGCTCGCCTACGACGATCTGTTCTACGGCCACCGCCAGCACGGCGCGATCGTCACCGCCATCGAGCAACGCGATGGCGCGCGCGCCGAACTATTGTTCCGCGAGCATGCCAACACGCAACGCCACAGCATGGGGATGTGAGCTGCGGTTTGGCTACGTTTGCAGCGCAGCCAAACCGCGAAACTAGCCTGCGTCAACACTCACGCGCGTCTCCACCCTTTCGTTGCGCAGGCGCGCAGCGCGAGTTGCGCCACTCCTGCACGCCACGTCACGTGCATGCCGGCCCTGCGCCCACATGCACGCCGTTGCGCACGCTACAACGAATGCACGTACATCAGGTTCACGCTGTTGCCTGCGACCGAATTCTCCACGTCCAGCGGGATGTACAGATTGAGGTTGAACAGGTTCTTTGCATCCACGCGCCAGGACAGCCCAGGCCCCAGATAAAGCTGCATGCGCTTGCTGTCGGCCACGCGCTCGCCGTTGGTCCGATTGTCTTTGAGCTGCTGCAGGAAATAGCCGTTCACACCCACGCGCAGTTGCTCGCTCACTTTCACCGAGCTGGCGAAGTTGACCCAGACCGCATCGCCAGCCTGGCCGTTGCGAAACCGGAAGCCCGGGATGGGTGGCACGCCACCGGCGCGATCGGTGCGGAAATTGTAGAGATAGTTGATGCGCGCACTGATTTCCCAGTTATCAGTGGGCTGCACCGTGAATGCCCAGTGCGGTGCGATCGACCAGAAACCGGTGCCCTGGTTGATGGCGATGTCGCGATCAAACTTACCGACCGGTGCGAACAGATCCAGCGCAAAGCGCTGAAAGAAGAACACACGCCCATCCCGCATGACCGGCGGCATCTGCAGCGCCGGACCGAACGAAATATCGCCCATGCCAAACCCATTGCTGCGCAACCGCACCGGGCTGTCGGCTGCGAACGAGGTGTCGTAATTCACCAGCGGGATGATGGTGTTGAAGCTTAGCGAGCCGCGCCCCAGCGAATACGGGGTCACGTAGATCAACTGGGTCAGCAACGCGCTGACCCCGACCTGCGGGTCGCGAAACGCAGGCGAGTTATCCCCGCGCGCATTCTTGATCGCATCCAGATCGTAGTAGCGCAGGTATTCCAGCACCGTCCAGCCAGGCGTGGTGGAGCCGAAGCCATCCATGAAACTGGTGCCGCCCAGGTTGATGCCCTGCGGCATGGCCACTGTGTCGGGCGCTGCCTGCGCAAGGGCGACCGCCGGTGCCAGCGTGCCGAGCAAGAGGGCCAGCCTGCCCGCATGCTGGCGGCGCGACCGGGACGATGAAGGACGACGACCAACAGACAAGCATGCGCGTTCCACTAGGCGATTCTCCGATAAGGATGGGCGATTGAGGCAACGCGACAGGGGGGAGGAGCGGTGGTGCACTGCCGCCTGGGTTCGTCGGCGGCATCGGTGAACAGCGGTGGTAGGTGTCTAGTGCGCTTCCACACGCACCAGCAATGCGCCGAGGCGTTGCTTGAACAGCCAATGCCCGTCCTGGCGCACCAGCACATCGTCGAACGTGCCAATCAATGCCGGCGCCTGTGCGGTCCACGGCGGCGGCGTGGTGGCCTGTGGTGCGCTGTACAGGACCACATAGCTATGCGCATGGGCCAATGCGTCCGAGTGCACGCTGACCAGGGTATTGAGCATGAGATGGCAGGTACTGCGCGGCGCACGTGCACGGAATGCCTCGCGAATCGCCTCACGCCCATGCACGGGCGCATCTGGCGCGCTCGGCCGTGCAAACACGCCATCGGCGGTGAACAACGCAGCCAGCGCGTCATGTTCATGGCGATCGTTGTGCAAGGCGAAGCGGCGGATCAGCTGTTCGCAGGCAACGGTGATCGAAGCGTCTGGGGACACGCGGTGGCCTCACTGGCAATGGTGGTACTGATGAAGAACGCGGCGGGCGACGCTGACGTCAGCGCACGTGCATTGGCGAGCCGATGGGTCTGCCGTCGAACGGGGAGACGGCGGTCATGCAGCCAGCCAATCGCGCAGCGCGGCGCTGACCGCAGCAGGCGCTTCCACCGGCGTCATATGCCCGCTGTGTTCGAACACCACCAACTGCGCGTGCGGGATCTGCCGCGCCATGTCCTGGTGGCGTTCCAGCGGACTCCAGCTGTCTTGCCGGCCAACGCCGAGCAGCGTTGGACACTGCACCTGCGCCAGCACAGGCGCGGCATCGGGCCGGTTCAGTAGCGCGGTCACCTGGGCGGCATAGCTGTGCGGGGTCTGCCGCATGACCATGGCCACCAGTGCGTCCATCAGTTCGGCATCGTCGTGGCGGTCGGGGTGCAGCATCGGCGGCAGCCACTGCCGGGCCAGCACCTGCATGCCGTCACGGCGCGCAAGCTCCACCAGCGCACCACGCTGCGCGTGCTCCTGCGCGTGCGCCGGATGCACGCCGGTGTCCAGCAGCGCCAGACGCTGCACGCGCTCCGGCGCCTGGCGCACGATCTCCAGCGCCACCCGGCCGCCCATCGAATGACCGGCCAGCGCAAACTGGTCTGGCGCGGCGGCCAATGTCTGTGCAGCCATCTGCTGCACGCTGTCGATGCCGGGAAAATCGAGCACGTGCACTTCGGCGATGTCCGCCAGCGCTGCGCGTTGCGCGTCCCAGATGCTGGCATCACACAGCAGCCCGCTCAGCAGGAGCAGCGGCGGGGTGAGTTGTGCGGGAACGGCGGAGGTCATGGCCCGACTGTAGCCAGCCCAGGCGTATCCGTCGTATGGAAACTGCAGCCTTCGCTATTAGCGCTGGAACATAGCGGCCAGCAAACCGTCAGCGCAGTACGCCTACGCGTTGCCGGACGCGCGCTTCCACAGCAGGTCCACCAACGGCGGCAGCTTGCCCGCCGCCCCCAGCACCGAGCCGCGCAGCAGGGTCAGATGCATCTCGTCGTTGGAGAACACGCGGTTGATGGCGTCGAACCCATACGCAGCGACGGTATTTTCGCTGCGACGCGTGCGCGCCCAGCGTTGCAGCCGGTGCGGCGCGGCCCAGTCGGCGCGACGCGCCAGAGCGTCGTGCGCCAACGTGCTCAACGCCGCGACATCGCGCAATCCCAGATTCACGCCCTGACCGGCCAGCGGATGCACCACGTGCGCGGCATCGCCCAGGGTCAGGACGCGGCCGCTGACGTACTGCTGCACCAGTTGGCGCTGCAGCGGGAACGCCGCGCGCGGCGAACTCACCTTCACCGCGCCTAGACGGCCGGCAAACGCCTGGGTCAGCTCGCGCGAAAACGCAGCATCGTCCAGACCCAGCACGCGCTCGGCGTCGGCATCGGGCAAGGTCCACACGATCGAACTGCGGCCATCGGCGAACGGCAGGAAGGCCAGCGGGCCGGTGGTCAAAAAGCGCTGCCAGGCCGTGGCCTGATGTGCGTGTTCGGTGTCTACGAAGGCGACCACGCCGCGCTGCGCATAAGCGTGACGCGCGACCGGCAGGCCAGCCAACTCGCGCAGCGTGGAAGACGCACCGTCGGCGGCGATCGCCACCGCGGCTTCCAGCCGGCTGCCGTCATCCAGGCGTAGGCGCACGCCGGTGGCATCCTGGTCCAGCTCGACCACGCGCGCCGGGCAATGCAGCGCAATGCCCCGGGCATGCACGGCCGCCCACAGGCGATCGACCAGCAGATCGTTTTCGACGATCCAACCCAACTGTTCGCGACCCAGCGTATCTGCATCGAAGCGCAGTTCACCGCCACCGCCGGCATCCCACACCCGCATGCGGCGATACGGCTGCACGCGCGCGCCGCGCACGTCCTTCCACACGCCAAGGCGCTCCAGCAGCGTGGCGTTGTCGGCGGCAAATGCGTAGACGCGCAGGTCCGCAGAATCGGCACGCCAGCGCGGTGGCTCGCGGCCCTCCACCAACGCGACCTGCAGGCCGGCATCGGCCAGCGCCAGTGCGCACGCCGCACCGACCACGCCGCCGCCGACGATCACGGCATCACGCCCCGAGCGCCGGCTCATGCCTGGCTCCGGCACAGCTGCGGCACATCCCCGCGGAATCCCATCGCCCCACCGACCAGCATCGATTGCAGCGGTGCCGCCTGCGAGGCGGCCAGCAGCCCCAGGCTGCGCAACGGGCGTAGCAGCGGCGCCGGGTTGCCGGTGAGCCGTGCCAAGCCGCTGGAAAAACCGATGGTGTGGTCGCGATCCACCCGCCGCCGCGCAAGATACTCCGCCAGCAACGGCGCTGCGCCGGCATCGCTGCGGTCGGGTTCGATCAGTTCGGCCAGCGTGAGCGCATCGCGCAGACCCAGGTTGAAGCCTTGCGCGCCGATCGGGTGCAGCGTCTGCGCCGCGTTGCCCAGCAGCACCACGCGCTCGGCCACTACGGTGTTGGCCAAGATCTGCACCAGCGGGTACGCACTGCGTTCGCCACTGGCAACAAAACGCCCCGCACGCCAACCGGCGGCGCGTTGCAGCCGCGCCAGCCAGCCAGCCTCATCGAGCGCTGCAACCGTCTCGGCCTCGGCCCGCGCCACACAGTGGATTGCACCGTAATGACGGTCGCCACGCGGCAACAGCGCGGTCGGCCCATGCTCGCCGAAGCGCTCCCAGGCCGTGCCATCGGGCGGGCGTGAGGCGCGCACGCGTGCTACGAACAAGGTCTGCAGGAAATCGTGTTGTTCGGTGCCGATATGCAGCAGTTCGCGCACCGCGCTATGGCTGCCATCGGCGCCGACCACCAGCCGCGCACGCACCAGCTGCTCGCCGTCGGCGGTGGCCAGGCGCACCGCGCGATAGCCGTCCTGCACCGGTTCCACGCCGATGCAGCGCGCAGGCCGGTACCGCTGCAAGCTACGCAATTCGTCCAGGCGCGCTTGCAGGGCCTCGCCGAAATCCCGTGCCACCACCACCTGCCCGAAGCTGTCGCGCCCGTAGTCGGCGGCGTCCAGCTGCACCCGGCCAAAATCGCCGGCACGGCTCACATGGATGCGCCGGATCGGGCCCGGCGCGGTGCGCAGCTTGGCCATCACACCGAGCGCGCCGAGCGCGTTGACGGTGGCCGCGGCGAAACTGAGGTTGCGTTGATCGAACACCGCCGGGGGTGCGCCGGCCGGCGTCGCCTCCACCAGCCCCACATCCAGGCCGATGCGGTCCAGCGCAATGGTCAGGCTCGAGCCCACCAGCCCGCCGCCAACGATCAAAACGTCATGTGCGTGTGTCATCGGCACATGATAAGCCTTCGACCCTGGCCCGTTGCCGCCCCGGGGGTGGGACACGTTGCCGCGTCTGCTGCCGATACCCTCGCCCATGCCCTAGACCGGTAGTCCCGCAGGTGGCGACTGCACGCTCGCCCGGGCGCGGGCATGCCGAGTTCCACGCTACACTCGCGAGTCTGCAATCCGGCCACTTCCGCGCATGACGCCTCGTTCGCACGACACCTTGGTCCTGAGCCTGCTCGCCGTCCTGATGGCGGCCACGCGCATCCATCATTTCGGGCAGGTCCCGGACGCCTCCTGGGCCGTGTTCTTCCTGGGCGGATTCCACCTTGCGGCGCGCACCAAACTGGCCTTCCCGTTGCTGATGGGGTTGGCGGTGGCGATCGACTGGCTGGTGATCACCCAGCAGGGCATGAGCTTCTGGGCGCACTACTGCGTCTCGCCGGCCTACTGGTGCCTGATCCCGGCGTACTTCGCGCTGTGGGCCGGCGGCACATGGCTGCGTCGGCACTACCACGGCGCGCAGTGGAGCGCGCTGGCCAAGCTGGTGCCCGCGCTGCTGATCTCGGTGGCGCTGTGCCAACTGATCGCCCAGGGCAGCTTCTACTGGATCAGCGCCAGCGTGGCCGAGCCAACCCTCGCCGGCTGGTTCAAAAACTACACCGACTGGCTGTGGCCCTACCTGCGCAGCGCAGCGCTCTACGTTGCCGCCGCAGCGGTGATCCAGGTGGTTGCAGAGCGCCTGACCAGCCCACACGGCCAGGCGCAGGCCGGCTGAGATGGGCAACCGGCTCTCCCGCATCTATACGCGCACCGGCGACGACGGCAGTACCGGCCTCGGCGACGGCAGCCGCACCGGCAAGGATGCGCTGCGCGTCAACGCCTACGGCACTGTCGACGAGGCCAATTCGGCAATCGGCGTGCTGCTGGCCGCACCCAACGTGCCTGAACCTGTCGCCGCCCTGCTGACCACCGTGCAGCACCAGTTGTTCGACCTGGGCGGCGAGTTGTGCATCCCGGGCCATGCGGCCATCGACGCCGACGACATCGCCGCGCTGGAACGGCAGTTGGACCATTTCAATGACAACCTGCCCGCGCTGAAGGAATTCATCCTGCCAGCCGGGGGCGAAGCTGCCGCGCGCTGCCATCTGGCGCGCACCATCGTGCGCCGCGCCGAACGCGAAACCGTCGCGCTGTCGCGGCAGGAGCCGGTGCGCAGCGAGGCGATCGGCTATCTCAACCGCTTGTCGGACCTGCTGTTCGTGCTCGCCCGTGTGCTGGCACGCGCCGATGGGCAGCAGGAAGTGCTGTGGCGGCATGACCGCCGGCGCGGCTGACCATGCGCATCACCGCGCGGACAGGCTAGATTGCTCCCATGTTGGTCTTCACCCATCCCGCCTGCCTGGGCCACGACGCCGGCCCCGAGCATCCCGAAAGCCCCGCACGGCTGACCGCCGTGGTCGAGGCCCTGCGCGCAGCGTTTACCGACCTCGACTGGCGCGAAGCGCCGCTGGCCAAGCTCGGCGACCTGTGCCGGGTGCACGAGCGCGAACAGGTCGACGCGGTACTGGAGACCAATTTCCAGGGCTACCACCAGCTAGACGTGGATACCTTGATGTCGCCGGGCTCGCGCGCCGCCGCGCTGCGTGCGGCCGGGGCTGGCATTGCGGCGGTGGATGCGGTGATGCAGGACGGCGCAGGCACGGCCTTCTGCGCGGTGCGCCCGCCCGGCCATCACGCCACCGGCCAGGTCTCGATGGGCTTTTGCCTGTTCAACAACATCGCCGTGGCCGCCGCGCACGCCCGCGACCGGCACGGGCTGGAGCGCATTACGGTGGTGGATTTCGATGTCCACCACGGTAATGGGACCCAGGCGATCTTCGAACGCGACCCAACCGTGCAATACCTCAGCACCCACCAGTCGGGCTTGTACCCGCACTCGGGCGGTGTGCATGAGCGCGGCATCGGCAACATCCACAACCTGCTACTGCCTCCCGGTAGCGACGGCCTGCGCTTTCGCAATGTGTGGGAAGACGAGATGCTGCCGCTGATCGACGCCTTCCGCCCGCAACTGATCCTGATTTCCGCCGGCTTCGACGCGCATCTGCGCGACCCGTTGGCCGATCTCATGCTCGACGCCGACGACTTTGCCTGGCTGACCGCTGCGCTCCGCGCACTGGCCAACCGGCATGCGCGCGGCCGGGTGGTGTCGATGCTGGAAGGTGGCTACGACCTGCAGGCGCTGCGCGAAAGCAGCGTGGCTCACGTCGGCGCACTGCGATGAATCCGGCGGCGCCAGCGCGGTGCCCGGCTGCCATGGCGATGAACCTCGCCCCCCTTCCGCGGGGACTCTTCATTGCCCCTATGCGGGCTATACGGCAAGCTAGCCGCCATTTTACTGGTTGAACTTCACGCGTGCGCCGAGCTCTCCGCCTGCTGCCCCTGCCCTTGAGCATTGCCATTTGCCTGCCGGCAATGGCTGCCGACAAGCCGTTGAACTGGGGACTGTGCCCGGCCGTGGACCCGCTGCCAGGCTTTGACGGCGCGCCCGCCGCCGATCCCAAGGCCGCAGAAATGCGCCAGCAGTTGCCCACCGACATCGAAGGTGACCAGCTTTCCGGCACCAGCACCACCCCGCAGTACCAAGGCAACGTCGCGCTCAAGCGCGGCGACCAGTTCCTGGGCGCCGACAACCTGCGCATGGACACCGAGACCGGCAATTACATCGCCGAGGGCAATGTCCGCTACCAGGACACTTCCTTCCGCATGGTCGCCGACCGCGCCGAGGGCAACCAGGACACCGACAGCCACAAGGTCACCAACATCCAGTATCAGCTGGTGGACCGGCGCGGCAACGGCGGTGCCGAATCGGTGGACCTGCAGGGCCAGGTCGGGCAGATGCACCGCTCCACTTACACCACCTGCGACCCGTCGCAGCCGATTTGGCGCGTGCGCGCTCCCGAAATCGATGTCGACAACGACGAAGGGTTCGGCACCGCGCGCAACGCCGTACTGCAGATCGGCAAGGTGCCGGTGCTGTATTTCCCGTGGTTCAAGTTCCCGATCGACGACCGCCGCCAGACCGGTTTGCTGTTCCCGCAGTTCGGCCTGTCTGGCCGTAACGGCTTCGACTATCTGCAGCCGATCTACCTGAATCTGGCACCGAATTACGATGCCACCTTGCTGCCGCGCTATATGAGCAAGCGTGGTTTCATGTTCGGTACCGAGTTCCGTTATCTGTATGACGGCGGCCGCGGTGAGATCACCGGCAATTACCTGCCTAACGACGACTTACGCAAGAAAGACCGCGGCAGCGTGTTCTACAGCGGCTACCACAACGTCAATAAGTATTGGCAAGCACGCGCCAGCATCTCTTGGGTCAGCGACACGCGTTATGTCGAGGACTTCACCAGCCGTTTGAACGGCATGGGCTCGGCCTCGAGCTTGCAGAGCACCGTCGGCATTTACGGCACCGGCGAGAACTGGACCGCGGGCGTGATGGCCGACCGCTGGCAGCTCACCGATTACACGCTGGATGAGACCGCGCTGCCGTACAACCGTCAGCCACGCGCTTATTTCACCTGGGAAAAGCCGTTTGGAATTTTCGAGGCGGGCATCTATGCAGAAGCCGTCCGCTTCACGCATGACGATTCTTACCAAGTGATCCGGAGACCGAACACCGATAACGGCAACGATAACAATGGCGACGACTACGTTCGCACCAACATCGTCAACCGCGATTACGCTGGCGGCTCGCGCCTGGATGTAAAGCCCTATATTTCGATGCCGTTGTCTGGCGCCGCCTGGTTTCTGACACCAACGGTGGCGTGGCGTTACACCGCCTACCAACTCGACGACAAGCTGGCCAACACGCTTCCGTTGACCGGCAACCGCTCGCCAACCCGCAGCCTGCCCATCGCCTCGGTTGACGCCGGTCTGTACTTCGACCGCGAAACCACGCTGTTCGACACCAAGTACCTCAATACCCTGGAGCCGCGCGCTTACTACCTGTATGTGCCGTACCGCGAACAGACCGACCTGCCGGTGTTCGACACACGCCCGTTCACCTTCAGCTATGGCCAGCTATTCCGCGACACGCGCTATACCGGTGCCGACCGACAGAACGACGCCAACCAGCTGACCCTGGCAGTGACTTCGCGTTGGTTGCGCCAGGACGATGGCCGCGAAAAACTCTCGTTGAGCGCAGGCCAGATCCTGTATTTCAACGACTCACGGGTCACCATCAACAACAGTACAAATGCCGCCGCTGGCAGCGAGCAGACCATTGAACAGGGCAAGTCCGCCTGGGTGGCCGATGCCAACTACATGATCAACGACCGCTGGTCGATGGGCGCCACCTACCAGTGGAACCCCAACTCGCGCAAGGAAGATCTGGCCAGCCTGCGCACGCGCTACCTGCTCAACAACGACGGCATCATCAACCTGGCGTACCGCTACCGTCGCAATCCCACTGACAATACTGACCAGCTCGAACAGGCCGACTTCTCCTTCCTGTATCCGATCAATCCCACCTGGAGTGCGGTCGGTCGGTATTACTACTCGCTGCTGGACCACCAGCCGCTGGAAATGATCGGCGGCGTGCAATGGGACAGCTGCTGCCTGGCGGTGCGCGCCCTGGTGCGCCGGTTCGTGCGCAACCGCGATGGCGAGATGGACAACTCCATCCAGTTTGAGTTCGTGCTCAAGGGCCTGAGCTCGTTTGGCCAGAACACGGACCGCACTTTGCGCCGTGCTATTCTCGGCTATTACCGCGACGACCTCTACCTGGTCCCGCCCAGCAACACCACGACTAATCCGGACGATTACGATCCGAACTTGATTCCATGACCAAGCCTTTCTCTGTACTCCTCGCCTCGCTGCTGGTGATCACCAGCACGGTCTCGCCGCTGGCCTCGGCACAGCAATCCCAGCCGCTGGATCGCATCGCTGCCATCGTGGATGAAGACGTGGTGCTGCAGAGCGAGCTTGATCGCGCTGTGCGCAACGTCAAGTCGCAATACGCCGGCCGCGACAACCAGCTGCCGCCGGACGACGTCCTGCAGCGGCAGGTGCTCGAGCGCCTGGTGCTAGTCAAGTTGCAGGTCGGTCGCGCAGAAGGCAGCGGTATCCGCGTCAGCGACGAGGAACTGAACCGCGCCATCGCCAGCATCGCCCAGCAGAACGGCACCTCCGTGGACGGTCTGCGCCAGAAGCTGGCGGCCGACGGCATGGGCTACGCCGATTTCCGCGCCTCGGTGCGCGATGAAATCATCGTGCAGCGCCTGCGCCAGAGCTTTGCGCAGAGCCGCATCAGCGTGAGCGAAGGCGAAGTGGACACCGCACTGGCCCAGCAGGCCACGACCGGTAGCCAGTACCACCTGGCGCATATCCTGGTCGGCCTGCCGGAAGGCGCCACGGCCGAACAGATTGCCACCGGTCAAAAGAAGGTCGATGGCGTCAAGGCCTTGATCGACAAGGGCGAGCTGGACTTCTCCGCAGCTGCGGTGCGTTATTCGGATAGCCCGAATGCACTGGAAGGTGGCGACCTGGGCTGGCGCAGCCTGGACGAGATTCCCAATGCATTCGCCCAACTGATCCGCGACATGCAGCCTGGCCAGGTTGCCGGGCCGCTGCGTGGCCCCAGCGGTTTCCAGTTACTCAAGCTGGTGGAAATGCGCGACGCCAATGCCGGCGGCGAGAAGAAGGTCGTCACTGAGTACAACGCACGGCACATCCTGGTGCGTATCGGCGACAACCAGACCGAGGCGCAGGCCAAGGCGAAGATCGACACGCTGCGTGCGCGCATCGTGGGCGGCGCTGATTTCCAGGCAACGGCGAAGGAGTCCTCCGAGGACACCAACAGCCGCGGCCAGGGTGGTGACCTGGGCTGGTTCCCGGCCGATGCGTTCGGCCCGGACTTCGGCAAGCAGGTTGAAGGTCTGACCGATGGCGCGGTGTCCGAGCCGTTCCGTACTCAGGCCGGCTGGCACATCGTGCAGCGTGTTGGTACACGTCAGACCGATGTCAGCACGGAAAACCAGCGCGCCCAGATCCGCGAGACGATCGGTCGTCGCAAGCTGGAAGAAGAGTACAACCGCTACCTGCAGGAACTGCGTGGCGAGGCGTTTGTGAGCTTCCGCACCGGCGACCGCGCCGATGCCGATGCCACCGCAGCGCCCGCACCAGCGGCTGCACCCGCCGCACCGACGCCGCCGCCGGCCCAGCCGACGCGCTAAGCCGATGGTCCCCTCGCTCGCGCTGGTGCCAGGCGAGCCGGCCGGGATCGGGCCGGAACTGTGTATCCGGCTCGCCCAGCAGCCGCGCTCGGATGCCCATCTGATCGCTTACGCCGATCCTGACACCCTGCACAGCGCCGCCAAGGCGCTGTGTTTGTCTGTCCGCCTGCTCGATCCCGACCAGCCCGCACGCCTGCCCGGCGATCTGCCGCTGCATCCGGTCCGTCAGGCCGCCCCTACTCGCTTCGGCACGCCCGATCCCGCCAATGCGGCCGCAGTGATTGCCGGCTTGCTGGGAGCGGCAGGCGACTGCCTGTCTGGCAAGCTGCAGGGCATCGTCACCGGCCCGGTGCACAAGGCCGTGATCAACGCTGGCGGCATTGCCTACACCGGCACCACCGAGTTGCTTGCCGCACAGGCCGGCTGCCCGGTGGTGATGATGCTGGCCAATAGCATCGTGCGGGTGGCACTGGTGACCACTCACTTGCCACTGCGCGCAGTGCCGGAGGCGATCACCGCCGAGGCGCTGGCGCGCTGCCTGCGTATCACCGCCGCTGCCATGCAACGGGACTTCGGCCTGGAACATCCGCGCATCGCCGTGCTCGGTCTCAACCCGCATGCTGGCGAAGACGGGCTGCTCGGCCGCGAAGAATTGGACGTCATCATTCCGGTGCTCGATCAATTGCGTAGCGAAGGCATGCAGCTGATCGGCCCGCTGCCGGCCGACACCGCCTTCCTGCCGCAGAAGCTCACCGGCTTCGATGCGGTGGTGGCGATGTATCACGACCAGGGGCTGCCGGTGCTCAAGTACAGCGGATTCGAGCAGGCGGTGAACATCACCCTCGGCCTGCCCTACCCACGCGTGGCGGTCGATCACGGTACCGCGCTGGAACTGGCCGGGCGCGGGGTGGCCGATCCCTCCAGCCTGCTCGCCGCGACGGCGCTGTGCGCACGCCTGGCTGGACGCAGCTGATTCGAAAGATCGGGGCCGCGCAGCGGCAGACCCGGTTCAGCACGTGAGCGAACGCCGCCGGGTCGGGAACGCGCTTCACCGATACCACCAGCCATGCGTTTGTTGCTGTGCCACTCCGGTCTGAGGTCAAGGTGGCATTAGGGCCGAGAGTCATTTGCGTTTGCAGGCGAGGCATCGCCGGCATGTTCAAGGTGATTTCCGTCAGCGGCCTTTACCGCGCGGCCACTTGTGCGGAACGTGATGCACTGAATGTCGGGCAGAGCCGCGCTCTACTTTAGCGTGTCGCAAACGCCGCACGCAGGGTGGGCACACCGCGCCCTACCGCATCGGAGTGGCGATGTGCCCAACAGACGCTCGCATCCTCCAAGCCAATTAGCACTGCGCCTTCCTGCATCAGCCACTAGCTGGGTGGCGCGTCTGTCGCACGGATGCTGCCTGGCGCTCACCCGCAGCGGCGCAAATCAGTACCCGTCCAAGGCCAACAGCGCCAAATCAATCAGCGTGTCCGTGGGCGCACCAGGCGCGTGCCGCGGGCATGCCCGCGCTCCGTTAAACTCTGCACATGAATTCCTCTTTCAGCGCACCGGCCAAGAAGTCGCTCGGCCAACACTTTCTTGCCGACCGGTATTACATCGACCGGATCGTCCAGGCAGTGGACCCGCGCCCCGGCCAGCATCTGGTCGAAATCGGCCCCGGCCAGGGCGCGATCACCTTTCCGCTGCTGCGCAAGCACGGCGCATTGACCGTGATCGAGTTCGACCGCGATTTGATTGCGCCGCTGACCGACGCCGCTGCACCGATCGGCCAGCTGCAGATCATCCACCGCGACGTGCTCGCCGTAGACTTCACCGCAGTGGCCGATGGCACCCCGATCCGGCTGGTCGGCAACCTGCCCTACAACATCTCCTCGCCGATCCTGTTCCATGCGCTGGACCATGCCGGCGCAGTGGCCGACATGCACTTCATGCTGCAAAAGGAAGTGGTCGACCGTATGGCGGCCGGCCCGGGCAGCAAGGTCTATGGGCGGCTGAGTGTGATGCTGCAGGCCTATTGCGAGGTGACCGCGCTGTTCGTGGTGCCGCCGGGCGCGTTTCGCCCGCCGCCCAAGGTGGACTCTGCCGTGGTACGGCTGGTACCGCGCGATGCGGCCAGCGTGTTGATCAAGGACCGCAAGCGCTTTGCCGATGTGGTGCGCGCCGGCTTCGGGCAGCGCCGCAAGACCTTGCGCAATGCCCTGTCCACGGTCTGCGAACCGGCGCATTTCGAGGCCGCCGGGGTGCGCCCGGACGCGCGCGCCGAGCAGCTGGAGGTAGCCGATTTCATTCGTCTAGCCAATGTCGAGCTGGCTTGAATCACCGCGCCCGATGCGGCGCGAGACAGACCGCACGCACTCACCTCAAAGTACAGAACACCCTCTAAACTTTCCCCATGCAAGATGATCCGCGCTACCGGGTCGAGGTCGAGGTGTCACCACGCTTCCTCGCCCATCAATCGACTCCGGAAGAAGGCCGCTACGCCTTCGCTTACAGCATTCGCATTCAGAACGCCGGCGCCGTGCCAGCGCGGTTGATTGCGCGCCACTGGAAAATCACCGACGCCAACGGCCGCACCGAGCAGGTGGATGGCGAAGGCGTGGTCGGCGAGCAGCCGCGGTTGCGTCCTGGCGAGGCCTTCCACTACACCTCCGGTGTGCTGCTGGAAACCGAACAGGGGCAGATGCAGGGTTACTACGACATGGTGGCCGACGATGGCACCGAATTCACCGCGCCAATCGCCGCCTTCGTGCTGAGCGTGCCGAGGACGCTGCACTGATGGATGCTGCATTGAGGGAGCACGCGCGATGAGCGTCTGGGCAATTGGCGATCTGCAGGGGTGCTACGACATCACCCAACAGCTGCTGGAAAAGATCCGGTTCGACCCGGCCCAGGACACGCTGTGGTTCTGCGGTGATCTGGTCAACCGCGGTGGGCAATCGCTGGAAACGCTGCGCCTGGTGCACTCGTTGCGCGCGCATAGCGTGGTGGTGCTTGGCAATCACGATCTGTCGCTGCTGGCGATTGGCGCGCGCTCGGAAGAAGAACAACGCAAGGTCAATCCGGACCTGCAGCGCATCGTGCTGGCAGAAGACCGCGACGTACTGCTCGACTGGCTGCGCATGCAGAAGCTGGCGCACGTGGACCGCGAGCTGGGCTGGATGATGATCCATGCCGGGCTGGCGCCCAAGTGGACCACGCAGATGGCCGAAAAGCATGCGCGCGAAGTCGAGCAGCAGTTGCAGGGCGGCGGCTATCGCAAGCTGCTGCGCAACATGTACGGCGATCAGCCGGGCTGGTCGCCGGGCCTGAGCGGGTACGACCGCAGCCGCGCGATCATCAACCTGTTCACCCGCATGCGCTATTGCACGCCCCGTGGGCGCATCGCCACCGACGACAAGGGCACACCTGGCACCCAGGCCCAGGGCCTGTACCCCTGGTTCGAAGTGCCGGGGCGGGTGGAGCGCGATCTCAAGATCGTCTGCGGCCACTGGTCGGCGCTGGGGCTGACCATCACCCAGGGCGTGCATGCCATCGATACCGGTGCGGTGTGGGGCGGCAAGCTCACCGCCTTGCAGCTGGATACCGACGAACTGCGCGTGGTGCAGGTGCCCGGTCGCGAGGTCACTGCGCCGGCAACGGCGCCGCGTGCACCGCGTCGCCCGCGCGAACGCCAGGGCCGGCAACGCGCACGCGGTGGGCGTGGTGGCGGCAATGGCAATGGCAATGGCAATGGCAATGGTGGCAATGCTGCTGCACCCGCTGCAGCGCCGGGCGACGCGCCCCAGGAGTGAGCCCGTGCACGCGTCGGTGCCGCCGGCCCGACGCCAGGGGCCCATCAGCGGCGCTGGTAATCCACGAAACTGAAAGCGAAGGCGTGCCGCGCGTCGGCCGCATGCGCGCTGCGCTCTGCGGGCACCCACACCGCCGGATCGATCGGAGGGAAGTGCGTATCGGCGCCCTCGACGGCCGTGTCCACTTCGGTAACCGCCAGCAGATCGGCGCGCTCCATGGTCAGGCGGTACACCTCGCCTCCCCCGATCACGCACAGCTCCTGCGCACCGTCCTGCGCCGCGCGTTCGATCGCCTCGTCCACCGAGGCCACTGCATGCATGCCCTCGAAGGGCACTTGCCCAGAACGCGTCAGCACCAGATTCAGGCGCCCTGGCAGCGCACGGCCCAGTGACTGCGCAGTCTTGCGCCCCATCAGGATCGGCTTGCCCAGTGTCAGCGCCTTGAAGCGCTTCAGGTCATCGGGCAGCTTCCACGGCAGATCGTTGTCGCGGCCGATGGCGTGGTTGCGGTCGAAGGCGACGATGAGCGAGAGTTTCATGTGGGCAATGACGTCCGTTCAAACAGAGCGTCAGCGTAGCGCAGCGCCTGTCGAGGCCTTGCGCTGCATCGCTCACACCGCCACGGGCGCCTTGATGGCCGGATGCGGGTCGTAGCCGTCAATGGCGATGTCCTCGAAACGGAACGCGAACAGGTCGGTGACATCCGGGTTCAGGCGCAAGGTTGGCAACGCGCGCGGAGTGCGCGTCAGCTGCTCGCGGGCTTGTTCGAAGTGGTTCGCGTACAGATGCGCATCGCCCAGCGTGTGCACGAAGTCGCCCACGCCCAGGCCGGTGGCCTGCGCCACCATGTGGGTCAGCAACGCGTAGCTGGCGATGTTGAACGGGACGCCCAGGAAGATGTCACCGCTGCGCTGGTAGAGCTGGCAGCTGAGCTTGCCGTCCACCACGTAGAACTGGAACAGGCTATGGCAGGGCATCAAGGCCATCTGCGGCAACTCGCCGACATTCCAGGCACTGATCACCAGCCGGCGCGAGTCCGGGTTGCGCTTGATCTCGTCCACCAGCCACTGCATCTGGTCGATCTCGACGCCGTCCGGGCCGGTCCAGCGCCGCCACTGCTTGCCGTAGACCGGGCCGAGGTCGCCGTTGGCATCGGCCCACTCGTCCCAGATGCGGACCTGGTTGTCTTTCAGGTACGCGATGTTGGTATCGCCCTGCAGAAACCACAACAGCTCATGGATGATCGAGCGCAGGTGCAGCTTCTTGGTGGTGACCAGCGGAAACCCAGCATTGAGGTCGAAGCGCATCTGCCAGCCGAACACGCTGCGCGTACCGGTGCCGGTGCGGTCGGACTTCTCGGCGCCGTGCTCGAGCACGTGCTGCAGCAGATCAAGGTACGGCTTCACTTGGCCGCCTCCACACCTGCTGCGGTCGGCACCACTGGCTGCAGCACCGGCGCGCGGCGCGACAGCGCCAGCAGCACCAGGCCCACGCCGATCAACGGCAGGCTCAGGATCTGCCCCATGGTCAGCCAGTTGAAGGCCAGGTAGCCCAGCGGTGCGTCGGGGACGCGGACGAACTCCACGATGAAGCGGAACACGCCATACAGCAGCGCGAACAGCCCCGACACCGCATAGCGGGCGCGCGGTTTCATCGAGAAGGTCCACAACACCACGAACATCACCACGCCTTCGAGCGCGGCTTCATACAGTTGCGACGGATGCCGGGCGAAGCGGTCCAGCGCGCCGGCCGCGTACTGGGCCTGGAGTTGCGCGGGCGACCAGTCAGCCAACTCCGGCGCATGCGGGAAGATCACGCCCCAGCCGGCCTGAGTGAACTTGCCCCACAACTCGCCGCCGACAAAATTGCCCAGCCTCCCGAATCCCAGGCCCAACGGCACCAGGGGCGCGACAAAATCCATGACATCGAAGAAATGCAGGCGGTGCCGGCGCGTCCACAGGCCGCAGGCGATCAACACGCCCAGCAGCCCGCCGTGGAAGCTCATGCCGCCTTCCCACACCTTGAACAGGATCAGCGGGTTGGCCAGGAAGGTGTCGAAGGCATAGAACAACATGTAGCCGATGCGCCCACCCAGCACCACGCCGAGCATGCCGTAGAACAACAGGTCGGAAAATCCGTCCATGTCCACGCCGGGCAGGCGGCCGCGCAGGATGCGCGAGCGGCCCAGGGCCCAGGCGGAAAAGAACGCGGCCAGATACATCAACCCGTACCAGTGCACCTGCACCGGGCCAAGCGAGAAGGCGATGGGGTCGATGGCGTGCAGATAGATCATGCGGACCGCGGATCACGTAGAGCGAGGCCGCTATTCTGACATCTACGGCGTCCTCAGCCGAGGACGTGCGGCCGATTGGGCAGCTCGTCTTCATGCTGGGCCTGGGCAGCGGCCGGGAAATGCGCGCACAGCAGTTCGGTCACCGCCTCCACTCCCGCCAGCACCGCGGCCTCATGCTGACCATCGCGCAGGAACTGCTGCATGCGCCGGCAGACCTCGGCCCAGGCCGCGTCCGGCACCAACACACGCAGCCCACGGTCGGCCACCACTTCAATGGCATGGTCCGCTAATAGCAGATAGATCAGCACACCGTTGTTGGCTTCGGTATCCCAGGTGCGCAGCTGTGCGAACGCCTGCTCGGCACGTTGGCGAGCGCCCTGACCGCGCCAGAGCGCCGCCGCCGACAGATCCGCCTCCACCGCCACCATCACCTGACCGGTATGCAACTGCTCGCTGGCCGCGATCGCCGCGGCGATACTGTCCATGCTGCGCGGCGGAAAGCTGCGGTGCGCCGAGGGCGCAAACATGTGTCTGATCCAGCGCATCACCAGCTCCCCGAGGCGCCACCGCCTCCCGACGACCCACCACCCCCGCCCCAGCCGCCACCGAACCCGCCGCCGCCAAAGCCACCGCCGCGCCCGCCACCACCGAAACCACCAAATCCGCCGCCCCAACCGCCACCACCGATGGAGCGGCCGCCCGAACCGGACGCCAGGCCAACGACCAATCCGGCGACCGCCGCGCCGATGCTGGCAAACACCAGTGAGGTCAGCAGCAACGCGGCCGCGCCGGCCGCTGCACCGCTTAGCACTCCGCGCACCGGCCGCGGCAATGCCCGCAGGAACACCCGCGCGATCAACGCGACGAACACGCCGATAAACAGCGCCATGACCCAACTACCGCTGTCGCTATCGCTCAGATCGGACGCATGCCCGCTCACCGGCGCGGGCAAGGCCTCGCCTTCGATCAGCCCGGCCAGCGTGGCGGTGGCGTCACGGATGCCGCCGCCGTAATCGCCCTCGCGGAATCGCGGCGCCAGGTACTCCTGGATGATGCGGTTGGCCACGATGTCGGGAATCGCCCCTTCCAGGCCGTAGCCCGGTTGAATCCTCACCCGGCGATCGTCCTTGGCCACCAGCAGCAGCACGCCATCATCCACGCCCTTGCGGCCAATCTTCCATTGGTCGAACACGCGCTGGGTGTATTGCTCGATCGCCTCCGGCTGGGTGGTCGGCACAATCAGGATCTGCAACTGCGCGCCCTTGCGTTGCTGCAGGGCCAGCGCCTGTTGTTCCAGCTGCTGGAGTTGGGCGGCATCCAGCGTGCCAGTGGTATCCACCACCGGCGAGCGCAACGGCGGGATGGCGGCGAGATCCTGCGCGACCACCGTGGCCGGCAGCAGCGCGCAGAGCAGCCACAGCATCCACAAGGCATATCGACGCTGGGGCATTACAGACTCCAAAGGGCGGCATTGCCCATCGAAATGACTGCCACGTTTTCAGGCACATGGCGCGTGAGGCCTGGCGCCGCGCTGTCGAACATGGCCGCATACCACCGCGGGCAATAACGAGACAGAAACAGCGAGCCGTGCGTGGCGGCTGACCTGGTGACAGTGTTTGAACGAGCGCGTTCGTCGATGTGCCCACTGCGAAGTCGCGTAACAGCGCGATGGGCATTGGCTTCACTGCACAGACCGATGACGCGATCCCTAGCCTCCACCAAAGCGCCACAAGTACTGCCAAGACCGGCCGGCCGCCTCATCGACGGCCAGCCATCTGCTCGCTGCCCACCACTGCGCCGCATTACTGCGCAGGCTGCGGTTGCTGCTGCGGTGCCGGCTGCGTGCCGAAATTCACCTCCGGCGCGCGCGAAATCTGCGCCTCGTTTTCCACGCTGAAATTCGGCTTGGGCTGGTAACCGAAGATCTTGGCGGTGATCACCTGCGGGAACGAGCGGATGTAGGTGTTGTAGTCCTGCACGGTCTGGATGTAGCGGCCGCGCGCCACGGTGATGCGGTTTTCGGTGCCTTCCAGCTGCACCTGCAAATCACGGAACGATTGGTCGGACTTGAGCTGCGGGTAGTTTTCGCTGACCACCAGCAAGCGCGACAGCGCACTGCCCAGTTCGCCCTGCGCCTGCTGGAAGCGCTTGAGCGAGGCTTCGTCGTCGGCATTGACCTGGATCTGGCCCACCCGCGCGCGCGCGTTGGTCACTTCGGTCAGCACCTGGCGCTCTTGCTGGGCATAGCCCTGCACGGTGCGCACCAGGTTGGGAATCAGATCGGCGCGGCGCTGGTACTGGTTGAGCACCTCCGACCACCCCGCTTTGACGCCTTCTTCCTTCTGCTGGATCGCGTTGTAGCCGCAGCCGGACAGCGAGGCGGTGAGGACCAGCAGCACCAGGGCGCGAATCAGGACGGGCATGCAGGCGATTCCATGACAAGGGATCGCGAGCATGCCACGGCGCCAGTCAAGCCGGCATGCACATCCCGGCATGCGGTGCGGCCAGCCGCTTCACAGCCGCCACCACGCTGCCGCACTCAGAACAGCCGCGGCAGCAGGATCAGGCCCCAGCACAGCAACACGTTGATCAGCAGCACGAACACGGCGGCCGAGCCCATGTCTTTGGCGCGCCCGGCCAGCACGTGGTGTTCCGGGCCATACCGCTCGATCACTGCCTCGATGGCCGAGTTCAGCAACTCCGCAGCCAGCACGATCAGCAATGGCGCAATCAGCGCGATGCGTTCCAGCCCCGAATTCCCTAGCCACAGCGCCAGCGGTGTCAGCAGCGCGGCCAGGCAGACTTCCAGGCGGAATGAGGATTCATGCAGCCACGCGGCACGCAGACCCTGCCACGACCAGACCGCCGCCTTGAGCATCCGGCGCGGGCCGCGCGGCACGTGCCCCAGTTGATCGGCCATCCGTCAGCGCATCCGAACGCTGGTGCAGGACAAGGATTGGATCAGGGACATGGGGAGGCCGTAGCAGCGGAAAGTGCGAATCTTGCCACCGCGACGGTTCCGGCCGCCAGTCGCGCCCGGATTTGCCGCTGCAGCCGCGCTGCCGCACCATGCGCAGTCCGCTCCACGTTGACAGGTCTGCCCGATGAAACAACTGCCCTTGCGCGCGCTGTTGTGCGCACTCGCCATTGCGTCCAGCCCCCTGCAGGCCGCCGCGCCGCCTGCCGCGCCACAGGTACCGGCACAGGTTTCCAATGCGGCATGGGAACAGGACATGCAGCGCTTCGCGGCCAGCGATGCGCAGCAACCGCCGCCCAAGCACGGCATCGTGTTCGTCGGCAGTTCGTCGATCCGTTTCTGGGAAACGCTGGCGCAGGATTTCCCCGGTAAACCGGTGATCAACCGTGGCTTTGGCGGATCGGAAGTGCGCGACAGCACCTGGTACGCCGACCGCATCGTGATTCCCTACGCGCCGCGCCAGGTGGTGTTGTATGCCGGCGACAACGACCTCAACAGCGGGCGCAGCCCGGAGCAGGTGCGCGACGATGTGGTGGCTTTCGTCACACGCATCCGCGCCGCACTTCCCGAGGCACGCATTGGCTACCTGTCGATCAAACCCAGCCCGTCGCGTGCACAGCTACTGCCGGCGATCGTGCGCGCCAACCAGCTGATCAAGCAGGCATTGGCCAACGTGCCGCGGACCGACTACATCGACATCTATACGCCGATGCTGGACGCCACCGGCAAGCCGCGCCCGGAGCTGTTCCGCGAGGACATGCTGCACATGAAGCCGAATGGTTATGCACTCTGGCGCAAAGCGGTGGCGCCGGTGCTGGAGCGCAAGTAACGCTGGTCTTCAGGCAGCGCCCCTTGCGAGGGGCGTTGCTGGAATGACTCGCTGGTCCGGTCCGTAATTTGGCGTTGAGAGCATGCACTGCGCGCCAGGTAGGCCTGCGCCACGTACGGCAACCGCTGATTGCTCAACGCGCTGCATTTACTTCGTGCGTCGCACTGTCGAGATGCTCATCCGTCAACACAGGCCTGCACCCTCCTCAGGCTGAGGCGCTGACACAGCGAGGATGCGTGCCCCGGGCATCTCGCTCTCTACTGTAGCCATAGCGAGTTCGCTAAGACACTGCAGCGACGCATACACGGTAGCGATAAGCAGATTTGCCGCTATTTCCTGCGAACCAGCGTCAGACCCACCTACGCCACTACGACCGCAACAGAAGTACCGACGCCCGCCTCGCTATGCAGCTCGATGCGCCAGCCGAAGCGATCGCACAGCCGGCGCACGATCGATAGCCCCAGTCCGGTGCCTTGCGGCCGGGTCGGGTCGGCGCGGAAGAACGGCTCGAACGCACGCGCACGCGCCTCCTCGCTCATGCCGATGCCGGTATCGCGCACCACGATGCGGTCCTGGGTGACTTCCACCTCGATGCTGCCAGTGTCGGTGTAGGCACAGGCATTGCGCAGCAGGTTGCTGAGCACCACCCGCATCACCCGTGGCGGCGCAAACATCTGCAGGCTGCGGTCGCCCACCATGTGCAGTGAGACCGGCTTGTCGCCCAGCAGTTCGCGCGCATTGTCCACTTCCTCGCTGGCCAGCTCGGCCGCATCGAAACTTTCGCTTTGCGGGTCGATCTCGGCTTCGCGCGCCAGGATCAGGAAGGCATCGATCACCGCTTCCATGTCGCGTCCGGCGCGCTGGATGCGGCGCAGGCTGCGCTGCGTGCGCGGTGCCAATTCTTCATCGGCTAAGGCCATGTCGCTGGCGACCCGGATCACCGTCAGCGGCGTACGCAATTCATGGCTGGCATCGCGGGTGAAGTTGCGTTCGCGCGCGACGTGGTCGCTGACGCGGCGGCCCAGCTCGTGCAAGGCAGCGGCGAGCTGCCGGGTCTCGCCCTGCATTTCCACCGGCAACCGCTCGGGCGAGAGCTCGTCCACATCGGGTTGGCGTGGATCCCACTGCGCCACGCGGCGCGCCAGCCAGGTCACCGGCGACACCAGCTGTTTGGAAAGACGGTAGGTAAACCACGACACGCCATAGATCGCCAGCAGCACCAGGATCGCCGGCACCACGCCGAACCACAGCGTCAGATGTGCAGCACGCGAGCGTGGAAACACCAGATACAGCCGCCCTTCCGGGCGCTGGTCGACATACACCAGCGCATCGGCGGCGGCCACTTCACGGAAGCCGGGCGACAGCAGACGCAGCGACTGCGGCACATCATCACTTGCAGGGCCGGCAGGATCGAAATAGCCGCGGATGTTACGTGTATCGGGCGGGCGATGATCGGGTGCGCTGCGGTACATGCGCCAGAAATGCACGGCCTCGTCGGCCAGCACGGTACGCACCAGGCTGTATTTGATGACCAGCGAGATCAGATAGCCGCCCAGCATGATCGCCAGGCTCGCCAGGACGACCTGCAACAAAAATGCGATGCGGATTTTTCGCGGGAGCCCGTGCGGCATTGCGGCATCCAGGAAGATCGCCGAAGTATAGGCAACACTTCCGTGAGCCCGTCGTGCAACCAACCGGCAGCACGCGGTGACGAGCGGCGCGTGGGCGCCTTGAGGAACAGCCGGCTGCCAGGCGGCAGCCGGCCAGCGACATCAGGCCATCGGCTGTGCGATGTCGGCAATGCGATAGCCAGCGCTCTGCACGGTGTGCAGCAGCGGGCGATCGAACGGCTTGTCGATGATCTTGCGCAGGTTGTACAGATGGCTGCGCAAGGTGTCCGAGTCCGGCAGGCCGTTGCCCCAGATCTCGCGTTCGATTTCCTGACGCGTCACCACGCGCGGCGATTCGCGCATCAGGATGGTCAGCAGGCGCAGACCGATCGGCGACAGCTGCAGCTCGGTGCCGGCACGGGTGGCGCGCATGCTGACCGGATCCAGCACCAGGTCGGCGACCTTGAGCACTTCCGAACCCACCTGGCGGCGCTCGCGACGGATCAGGGCACGCAGGCGTGCTTCCAGTTCCTGGATCGCGAACGGCTTGGTCAGGTAGTCGTCGGCGCCGAAGCCCAGACCGGTGAGCTTGTCGTCCAACGTGTCGCGTGCGGTCAGCATCAGCACCGGGGTCGACTTGCGTGCGTCGTTACGCAGGCGGCGGCAGACTTCGATACCGTCCAGGCGCGGCAGCATGAGGTCCAGCACCACCACGTCATAGCTGTTTTCGGCGGCCAGACGGTAGCCGTCCAGTCCGTCCACGGCATAGTCGACCTCGAAGCCGCGGCCTTCCAGGTACTCGCCGATCATTTCTGAGATATTGCGATTGTCTTCGACGACCAGCACGAGGCCGGACGTTTCCTTGGTCTGACGCATGGACTTTCCTCGGTCTTCAGCTTTGTGAAACATGCCGGATTGGCGGTGGAAATGGCGTGAAGACTTCGCGTCGGATTCGGGTCGCTCGAGGCCGCTTGCTCAGGGCCTGAGCAGCGGCTGCAGTGCTGGCCAGACCGTTTCCAGCACCTTGGGCTGTGCGGCGGCGGTGGGGTGTAGACCGTCGGCCTGCATCAGGCCCGGCTGCAGGGCGACCTTCTCAAGAAAGAACGGCACCAGCGCGGTCTGGTATTGCTTGGACAGGTCGGCATAGGTCGCTTTCAACCGCTCGCGATAGGCCGGGCCATAGTTGGGCGGCACATCGATGCCCAGCAGCAAGACCTTCGCGCCCGCCTGACGGCTGAGCTGGATCATCTTCTCCAGGTTGCCCTTGAGCTGGGCCGGCGTGAGGCCGCGCAAGGCATCGTTGCCACCCAACTCGATGACGACCACGCCGGGGCGGTGCTTTTGCAGCAGCCCAGGCAGCCGGGTCAAGGCGCCGGAGGTGGTTTCGCCGCTGATGCTGGCATTGACGACCGGCGGTGGCGTCGCCATGTCACGCTTCAGGCGCTGGTCCAGCAGGGTGACCCAGCCGGACTGCACCGGGATGTTGTGCGCGGCGCTCAGGCTGTCACCCACCACCAGGATCGGCGCGGCAGTGGCCGGACTTTTGGCAGAGGCAATCCCCGGCGCAAGCAGGGAGAGTGTCAGCAGCCACAGGCTCATCACGCTGTACCGCAGTGTTCTTTCACGCATTCGGAGATTCCTCATCGACAGTCTGGCCCCCCACTCCAGCACCCGTACCGCCATCGACGTCCGCGAGGTCGGCAAGTCCGTCAGCGGACCGGAGGGAACACTCCACATCCTCGACAACATCAGCTTGACGGTCAGTGAAGGCGACAGTATCGCCATCGTCGGCGCCTCGGGGTCAGGCAAGACCACCCTGCTCGGCCTGCTCGCCGGGCTGGACCTGCCCAGCCGCGGCAGCATCGCGCTGGCCGGGCAGGACCTGGGCCAGCTCGACGAGGAGGCGCGCGCGGCCCTGCGCGCCCGCGAGGTGGGCTTCGTATTCCAGAGCTTCCACCTGCTGCCAGCGCTGACGGCCGAAGAGAACATCGCGCTGCCGTTGGAACTGGCCGGGCGCGAAGATCCGGCGCGGGTGCGCGAGGTGCTGCAGGCGGTCGGCCTGAGCGCGCGTGCGCGGCATTACCCACGCCAGCTCTCCGGCGGCGAGCAGCAACGCGTGGCGCTGGCGCGCGCGTTCGTGGCCAAGCCGCGCATTCTGTTTGCCGATGAGCCCACCGGCAGCCTGGACCAGGCCACCGGCGCGCAGATCAGCGACCTGCTGTTCGCGCTCAATGCCACCAGCGAGACCACGCTGGTGCTGGTCACCCACGACATGACCCTGGCGCAGCGCTGCCGCCACATCTACCGCATCGATGGCGGGCGCCTGCACGCGCAGCAGCCCGGCGCGGCGGCATGAACGTCCTCAAACAGGCCGCACGTGCGGTGCGCCGCGAGTTCCTGGCCGGCGACCTGCTGACCGTCTTTGCCGCGCTGGTGCTGGGCGTGGCGGTGATGACCGCCGTGGGCACGCTGGTGGACCGCGTCACCCTGGCGCTGACATCCAGCGCAGCCGAAGTGCTGGGCGGCGACCTGGGCGTCACCGGGCGCCAGGAGATTCCCGCCTCCTTTGCCGACGAAGCGCAGCGGCGCGGGCTGCAGACCACCCGCCTGGTCAGCTTCCCCAGCGTGTTGTTCCATGGCGAATCCAGCCAGATGGCCAACATTCGCGGCGTCGGCGCCGGGTATCCCCTGCGCGGCGAGCTGCTGGTATCCAAGGACGCGGCAGGCACGCAAGCGCAGGCATCTTCGGCACCGCCGCCGGGCCAGGCCTATGCCGATCCGCGCCTGCTCGATGCGCTGGGTCTGCGCGTTGGCGAACAGCTGGAATTTGGCGCCGGCCATCTCACCATCACCGGCGTGTTGCGTGCCGAACCCGACGCCTCCGGCGAGCTGATGCAGCTGTCGCCGCCGTTGCTGGTCAACCGCGCAGATATCGATCGCGCCGGACTGCTCGGCCCGGGCAGCCGCGCCTCCTACCGGTTGATGTTTGCCGGTACGCCGCAAGCCATTGCCGACCTGCGCGCCTGGCTCAAGCCGCGCGCCAGCGAATACCGGCTGGTCGGCATCGAAGACACCCAGCGCGGCATGCGCGCCGCGTTCGACCGGGCGGGCCGTTTCCTGGCCCTGTCGGCGTTGCTGGCGGTGTTGCTGTCGGGCGTGGCAACCGCGCTGGCAGCGAACCGGTTTGCGATGCGCCGCATCGACACCGTGGCCGTGCTGCGCTGCCTGGGTGCGCGCCAGCGCGACATCCTGGCGATGCTGTCGCTGCAGTTGCTGTTGACCGCGATCCCGGCCTGCCTGGTGGGCATCGGCCTGGGCATGCTGGCGCAGGAAGGCCTGGTGCAGGCGCTGGGCAGCCTGATCCCGAACCGGCTGCCACTGCCGCAGGCCACCCCGGCCCTGGCGGGCGCGGGCATCGGTTTGGTGCTGCTGCTGGGCTTCGGGCTGCCGCCGCTGTTGCGGCTGCGCAATGTGCCGCCAATGCGCGTGCTCAACCGCAGCTTTGCCGCCGTGCCGCCGAGCTCCTTGCTGGTCTACGCCGCTGCGTTGGCGGCAACCCTGGCGCTGACCGTCTATGCCACCGGCAACCTGGTGCTGGCCGGCTGGGTATTGGGCGGATTGGCCGCACTGGCCGTGGTGGCGATGCTGCTCGGCCTGGGCCTGCTGGCGGCACTACGGCCGATTCAGCACCGCCTGCGCGGCGCCTGGAAGCTGGGCCTGGCCTCGCTGACCCGGCGCCGGGGGCTGAGCGTGGTGCAGTTGGTGGGGCTTTCGCTGTCGTTGTGCGCGCTGTTGTTGCTGGCCGTGGTCGGCCCCGGCCTGCTCGGGCAATGGCGCGACCGCCTGCCGGTGGACACGCCCAACTACTTCCTGATGAACATCCAGCCCGAGCAGACCGAACCGGTGCTGCAAACCTTGCGCAGCCTCGGCGTGGAAGGTGCAGCGGTGGAGCCGTTTTCGACCGGGCGGCTGGTGGCGATCAACGACAAGCCACCGCTGCGCGGCGATCGCGATCCGCAGGACGATGGCGACGGCGACAACCGCCCGGTGAACTTCTCCTGGCGGCATGCCTTTCCGCCGGCAAACACGTTATTGCAGGGGAAATTTTGGAGTGCCGACAGCACGGCGCCGGAGGCCTCGGTGGAAGAAGGCTGGGCGCAGCGCTACCAACTCAAGCTGGGCGACCGCATCACCTTGTTGCTGGGCGAACAACAGCGCAGCTTCACCGTGACCAGCATCCGCAAGGCCGATTGGGATTCGTTCCGGGTCAACTTCTTCCTGCTGCTCAACCAGGGCGCCGTGGGCGATGCACCGTACAACCTGATTTCCAGCTTCCACCTGCCGCCGGGCAACGCGCCCAAGCTGGCCACGCTCAGCCGCGATTACCCGAACATCTCGGTGCTGGATATCGACGCCATCCTGGGCCGGGTGCGCGAGGTGATTGATCAGGTGGCGCAGGCGGTGCAGTTGGTGATGGGCTTCAGCCTGCTGGCCGGCGTGCTGGTGTTGCTGGCGGCATTGCAGGCCACCGCAGGCGAACGCCGTTACGACAGCGCCGTGCTGCGCACGCTGGGCGCACGGCGCGGCCAGTTGCGTGGTGCGGTGCTGGTGGAATTCGGTGCGTTGGGCCTGCTGGCGGCGCTGTTGGCAGTCACGGCCGCAGCGGTGATCGGTGCAGTGGTCGGGCAGCAGGCGTTCGAGATCGCGCTGACTCCGGATTGGCCACGCCTGCTGATTGGCGGCGCGTTCGGCCTGGCGCTGAGCCTGCTCGCCGGTTGGTCCGGGACGCGGCGCATTTTGTCCACGCCACCGGCGTTGGCCTTACGCACGCAGTAACACCCCGGCGGACCGCCGTCGCTGCATATATCCGCAGTGCATGACGAAGTTGCCAATGGTTGGTTCGCAGCCTGGCAACGACTGCCTAGAGTGAGGTGTCTGGTCGCCGGCATGCCGGCGGCCCTTCATTGCCTCCGAGGTGTTCGTCATGGCCAGTGCCACATCCGCAGCGCGCGCGCCCATACCGCGCGGCCACGCGTCCGGCGTGCAGATCGTGCCCTTCGATGCGCCCCTGGGTGCGGAAGTCATCGGCCTGGCGTTGTCGCAGCCACTGGATGCAGACACGTTCGCGCGCATTCACCGCGCGCACCTGGACCACCACGTGCTGGTGTTCCGCGATCAACGCATCACCCCGGCGCAGCAGGTCGAATTCAGCCGGCGGTTCGGCCCGTTGCAGATCCATGTGCTGCGCAATTTCCAGCTGTGCGGGCATCCGGAAGTGCTGGTGGTGTCCAACATCAAGGAAAACGGCCAGCCCATCGGGCTTGGTGATGCCGGCCATTACTGGCACTCGGATCTGTCGTACAAGGAAACGCCTAGCCTGGGCTCGCTGCTGCACGCGCAGGAGCTTCCGGCCGAGGGTGGCGACACCTTGTTCGCCAATCAGCATCTGGCCTGGCAGACCCTGCCAGACACACTCAAACGCGCGGTGGAAGGCCGGCAGGCCGAGCACAGTTATCTCGCCAAGTACGAGGAACTGCGTGCGCGCAACCCGTGGCGCCCGGCGTTGACGGCCGAGCAGATTGCCGAAGTCACACCGGTGCAGCATCCGATCGTGCGCACGCACCCGGAAACCGGCCGCAAGGCGCTGTTTGTCAGCGAACACTTCACCACCCGCATCGTCGGCTTGCCGGACGACGAAAGCCACGCGTTGCTGCAGGCGCTGTTTGACCACAGCACGCGCGACGCGCTGGTGTATCGCCACCGCTGGCAGCCGCACGACATGGTGTTCTGGGACAACCGCTCGGTGATGCATCTGGCGGCCGGCACGCCAGACCATCTGCGTCGCCGGCTCAATCGCACCACCATCGAAGGCGACGTGCCGTTCTGACCTGCACGCACGCCGTTTCCCTCCCCTTCCCCACTGGAGCGTCGCATGCGCTTGACTGTTGTTGGTGACGCTATCCCCCATCGCCGCAAGACACCCCGCCTGGCCTGGCTGCTGCTGGCCGCGTTGCCGCTGCTGCACAGCGCGCACGCGCAGGCCGAAGGAAAACTGCGCATCGCCAAGCAATTCGGCATCGTGTATCTGCTGCTGGACGTGGCGCAAGACCAGAAGCTCATCGAGCAGCAGGGCAAGGCCGCCGGCGTGGACATCGATGTGCAGTTCCTGCAGCTGTCTGGCGGCGCGGCCGTGAACGATGCCTTGCTCACCGGGTCGATCGACATTGCCGGTGCCGGCGTCGGCCCGTTGTTCACCATCTGGGACCGCACCCGTGGCCGCCAGAACGTGCGCGGCGTTGCATCGCTGGGCAACTTTCCGTACTACCTGATCAGCAACAATCCGCGTATCAAGAGCATCGGCGACTTCACGCCACAGGACCGCATCGCGGTGCCGGCCACCGGCGTGTCGGTGCAGTCGCGCTTCCTGCAGCATGCCTCGCAACAGCGCTGGGGCGACAAGGGCACCCATCAGCTCGATCCGCTGCAGGTGGCGTTGCCGCATCCGGATGCCGCGGCGGCCATTATTCGTGGCCGTACCGAGATCACCGCGCACTTCGCCAGCCCGCCGTTTCAGGAGCAGGAACTGGCGCGCAACCCGGCCGCGCATATCGTGACCAGCTCCTACGACATCGAAGGCGGCCCATCGTCGGCCACGGTGTTGTACGCCACCGAAAAGTTCCGCCGCGACAACCCCAAGACCTATCGCGCCTTTGTCGCTGCGCTGGATCAGGCCGCACGCTACGTCACCGCGCATCCGGAGCAGGCCGCCGACATCTTCCTGCGCCGCAACGGCTCGGGCATCGACCGCGCGCTGGTGCTGCAGATCCTCAAGGACCCCAAGGTGCAATTCACCGTGGTGCCGCAAAACACGCTAAAGCTGGGCACCTTCATGCAGCGCAGCGGTGCGATCAAGCAGGTGCCTGCCAAGGTGGGCGACTACTTCTTCGACGACCCGTTGATCGCGGGCGGGAGCTGAGTGATGACCACCGCCGCGCCACTGCTGCAGGTCGATAACGTCAGCCTGGAATACGCCTCCGCGCAGCGCGTGGTCCGTGCCACGCATCGGGTGCGTTTCGACGTGCACGCGGCGGATCGCTTCGTGCTGCTTGGTCCGTCGGGCTGCGGCAAATCCACCTTGCTCAAGGCGGTGGCCGGCTTCGTGACGCCGCGCGAAGGCCAGATCCGGCTAGATGGCGCAGCCGTCACCGGGCCGGGGCCGGACCGGGTGGTGGTGTTCCAGGAATTCGACCAGCTGGCGCCCTGGAAGACGGTGCGCGAGAACGTGGTGTTCGGCCTGCGCGCCACCCGCACCCTATCGCGCGCCGAAGCACGTGAGCGCGCCGACGAGAGCCTGGCGCAAGTGGGACTGACCGGTTTTGCCGATGCCTACCCGCACACCTTGTCCGGCGGCATGAAGCAACGCGTGGCCATTGCACGTGCGCTGGCGATGCGCCCGCGCGTGCTGCTGATGGACGAACCGTTCGCCGCACTGGATGCGCTCACCCGTGCACGCATGCAGGAGCAGGTGCTGGAGTTGTGGGAACAACTGCGCTTCACGCTGCTGTTCGTCACCCATTCCATCGAGGAAGCATTGGTGGTGGGCAACCGCGTGCTGCTGTTGTCGCCGCATCCCGGCCAGGTGCGAGCCGAACTCAACGCGCATGCGTTCGGCCCGCAGAGCGCCGGCAGCGTGGCGTTCCAGCAGACCGCGCAGCGCATTCACCGGCTGTTGTTCGATCTTCCCGATGCCGCCCTGGACGATGCCAAGGTGGCGCCGCTGCGCAGGCCGGCCGTGCTTCAACGCGAGGCCTTGCCATGAGCACGCGCAGCACGGCGTTGCCGGCCACCCCGCCGGTGCGGCCGGAATACGAAGTCGCGCTGCAGTCGCTGGATCCGGCGCTGCTGCAGGTGCATGCACAGGCGCGTTGGCAGGCGCCTGGCTGGTTGCGCAAGGCGCTGGTGCTGGCGGTGCTGGTGGCCGCCTGGTACGTGGCCGCGCGCGTGGTGGCCGACGATCTGATGCTGCCAAGCCCGTGGCAGACCGCGCAGGCGTTCTACACCGGCCTGCTGTCGGGCGAATTGCTGCGCCGGGTCGGCACCTCGTTGCGGGTGCTGGCACAAGGCTACGTGGTGGGCGTGGTGCTGGCCTTCGTGCTGACCGCATTGGCCGCCTCCACGCGCTGGGGTCGCGATCTGCTGGGCACGCTGACGGCCATGTTCAATCCGCTGCCGGCGATCGCGCTGCTGCCGCTGGCGCTGCTGTGGTTTGGCCTGGGCACCGGCAGCCTGGTGTTCGTGCTGGTGCATTCGGTGCTGTGGCCGCTGGCGCTGACCACCTACGCCGGGTTCCAGGCGGTGCCGGACACCCTGCGCATGGCTGGCCGCAACTACGGCCTGCGCGGCCCGCGCTACGTGGTGCAGTTGCTGATTCCTGCGGCCCTGCCGGCGATCCTGTCCGGGCTGAAGATCGGCTGGGCATTTGCCTGGCGCACCCTGATCGCCGCCGAGCTGGTGTTCGGTGCCACATCCGGGCAAGGCGGGCTGGGCTGGTACATCTTCCAGAACCGCAACGAGCTGTACACCGACCGCGTGTTCGCCGGCCTGGCCATGGTGATCGCGTTGGGGCTACTGGTGGAGGGCGTTGTGTTCCAGGCGATCGAACGACTGACGGTGCGCCGCTGGGGCATGCAACGCTGAACCCTGCTGTGGCCCAGGCCGGCATGGTCGCGTGCGCTTAACGAGGCTGGCTTATGCTGCCCGCCCCGTCCTGCCGCCGCCTGCCGTCATGCCTACCGCGCCCTTCACCGCCTACCTGTATCCGATCCTGCTGCTGCTCGCCAGCAACGTCTTCATGACCTTCGCGTGGTACGGGCATCTGAAGTACAAGAGCACGCCGCTGATGATCGCGATCCTGGTCAGCTGGGGCATCGCCTTCTTCGAATACTGCCTGCAGGTGCCGGGTAACCGCCTGGGCAGCGCGGTGTATTCCGCGCCGCAGCTCAAGGGCATGCAGGAAGTGATCACCCTGCTGGTGTTCGCCGGGTTCTCGACGTTCTACCTGGGCCAGTCGTTGAAGTGGAACCACTGGGCCGCGTTCGGGTTGATCCTGGTCGCGGCGTTTTTGATGTTCAAGGAATAAACCCGTCTTGCACGTAGGAGCGCGCTTGCGCGCGATGGGCCGTACTCGGGAATGCCCTTCGCGCGCGAGCGCGCTCCTACGATACCGGCATGTCTGGTTGGCGATGCACGCCTAGTTCGCTGGTTCCACCCCACTGTGTGAGAACCACATCGATGCAGTGGAATCACTGGGCCGCGTTCGGGCTGACCCTGGTGGCGGCGTTCTTGATGTTCAGGGAATAAACCCGTCTTGCACGTAGGAGCGCGCTTGCCGCCCTGCACCGTCTCGGCCTGTTCGAACATCGGCATGATCATCGCCATGCCGTCCGGCTTGGTTTTCAGATGCAGGCCCGGCGGTGTGTCGAGGAACTTCGCCCAACGCGCACGCACCTTTGTCCAGTAGCCCTGCGTGCCCTTCCAGTACGCATAGGCCGGCGCGAAGTCCACCTCGGTGGTCTTGCGGTAGTCGTTGAAACCGAACTCGCGGGCGATGGCGTCCTGGCTGCCATCGGGCTTGCGCAGCACCTTGGTGTTGAACTGTTCGTGGGTCCAGCCGTTGGGCGTGAGCGTGTGTCGGTTGATGACCGACAACGCGTTGTAGTCGCTGCGTTTGGTGTATTCGCGGCGCGGCAACGGGCGCCAGCTCAGGTCGCTGGTCCAGGTGGGATGTCCCTCGGCATAGTCCCAACGGCCAGTGCCGCAGTAGCGCGGGGCATCGCTGACTTCGAACACGCATTGCGTCCACGCTCCCTGTGTCACGGCCGCAGGCAGCGCGCGCACCTGCCAGGTCTGTTCGGCACTGAACTCGAAACGTTGCGGTGCTTCATAGGTCCAGTCCTGCCGCCAGTGCTTGGTCACATGCTTGGTTTTCTCGTCCACTAGCAGATGCTGCAGCACCACCTTGCGCGGCGAATCCTCCACCACGATGACCACTTCGTTGGCGCCACTGCGCATCGCCGAGGCGCGTTCGTAGCCCGGCTTGAGCAGCACGGTCTCGTCGAAGGCAAAGTCCACGGCGTACTCGCCCTGCATCGCCAGGATGCTGGCACGGTCACGCTGGGTATCGGCGGCAGCCGCCAGCGGCAACAGCGCCAAGGCCGCGGCAAGATAACGGGGAAACGCTCGGATCATCGGAAGGCTCGTCTATAAAGGGTGAACGTCAGCGGCGCAGCCGCAACAAGGAGGCCGTCATGGCCTGCGGATCACTGCCGGTGCCCGGTGCATTGGCGCTGGCAGCAGCATGGCGCAGGGCGGCGGCGCGTGCGCAGCAGCAATCATCCACCGCCACGCGGCCGTCGATGCCTTCTTCGCGCGCCAGGCGTGCGGCCACTTCCGCGCCGAGCGCAGAGACGCTGGCCAGCGTGGCGCCGAGCGGGCGATCGCGGCTACTACCGGCATGCAGCCGCAGCGCGCTCAGCCGCCAGCTGTCGCCACGCATGCGCCCGGCCAGACGCCGCCACAGGCGCTCGCCCACGCCTAGCCCCTGGCCGTCGATCGGCAACGTCGGCAACCGCGAGACCAGCCGATCCCAGGCCAGAAAATCGCTATCGGGCAGCAGGCACAGGCGCCAGCAGCTGCTGCCGTCAGCATCGAAGAACCAGATGCTTTCGCGCAGGCCATCGCTGTCGACCTGGCGGAACGCTGCCGCCGACACCGCATGCTGCCAGCCATCGCGTTCATCGCCGAGCAAAGGGCGATAGATGCACAGCACCGTGCCCAGGGCCATCAGCTGTCGCGGCTGCGGCAAGGCACGATGGGCAGTGCGCGCATGCGCGAGCGGCAATGAGTGGGCGATCGGCATGGCGGCTACCAGCTCACGGCGAGGCTGACCGAGGCGGTACGCCGGGCGCCGGTGAAGCGATCAAGCACCGTGCTGCTGTCCAGCGTGCCGTTGGGCAGCGCGTTCCAGTCGACATAGCGGCGATCGGCGAGATTGAAGATACCGGCGGTGACCTTGGCACCCGGTGCGAATTCCCAGTGGCCCATCAGGTCCAGCGTGGCGTAACCGGCAGGCGTGTAATAGCTGGCCAGTTGCGGGCGGCGCTTGCGCGCCACGAACGTGCCGATCAATTCCGCACCCCAGCGCTCGCTGTCGAACGCCACGCCCAGCGTGCCGCGCAATGGGTCGACCGAATTGAGCGGCGTGTCGTCGGTAAGGTTGTCGCCTTGCGAATACGCCACCGCGCTATTGACCGACCAGCCCTGCCAGCCGGCCAGCGCGCCCAGGTCGACACCGGCACGCGCCTCGGCACCCTTGATCACCACATCGTCCACGTTGCGCGACTGGAACAGCAGCAAGCCTTCGGCGTTGACGCCGGCCGGTGCATACGATTCGATGAAGTTGCGGTAATCGGTGTAATACACGCTGACCCCGAGGTAGCCCACGGTGTCATTGAAGCGCAGGCCGAGCTCGCCACCGCGGCTGGTTTCCGATTTCAGGTCCGGATTGGCGATGGCGGTGTAGCGCGCCTGCAGATTGGTGAAGCCGATATTGACGTCGTTGTACGGCGGCGCGCGAAACCCGTGCGCATAGTTGGCATACGCCGACCACGCATCCGAGAACCGCCACACCGCGCCGAACTTGGGCGACACCTGCTGCTCGTCGATGGTTTCGGCGGCCACGCCCGGATTGTCCTGGCGGAAGATGTCATCCACGCGCGGCGACAGCCGGAAATAATCCACGCGCACGCCGGGAATCAGCGACAACCGCCCGTCCAGCAGCCGCATTTCGTCCTGTGCGTATACGCCCAGCTTGGTGGTCTCGCTCATCGGGAAATCGCGCACGGGGAACAGGTCCTGCCCCACCAGCTTGCTCACCGCACCGTTGGCCAGGTTGAGCGAATACCCATCGCGCTTCTCGCGGGTGTCGGTCCAGGAGCCTTCCAGCCCGTAGGTGATGTCGTGCCGCAGCGTGCCGGTGTCGATCGCCTTGTGCGCATTGACCAACAGGCCGTAGACGCGTTGGTCGAAGTGATGTTCGTTGTGCCGGCGCGTGTTGTTGCCGCGCAACTCGTCGGTGCGCTGCAGGCTTGCGCTGTCCTGGCGGTAGAGCTGCCAGAACAGGTCGTCGGCAAGCGCGGTATCGAGCGCATCCAGTTCGTGGCGCAGCGACACCCGCGCGCGGGTCTGATGGTCGCGGCCGTCCTGCGACAGGATGCGTTGCGATGCGCTGGGGCTGCGCGCATCGATACCGCTCAACGCCTCGATGCGGCCGTCGTCCTCATTGCCCTCCACGGTGAGCTTGAAGCGCTGCTGCGCGTTGGGCGCATACACCAGCTTGCCCAGCACGCTGCGGCCATCGACCTGCTGCGGATTGGGTGCGGTGCGGGTGTAGTTGCGGCTGCGGTTGTCGCCCTGGTTCTGCGCTTCCTGGCCCTGGCGATGGCTCACCGCGACCATGCTGCTCCAGCGCTCGCCACCGAATGCGCCGGTGGCGCCGGCGAACAGGCCGTTCCAGTCGCCTTCGTAGCCGAACTTCAATCCCACATAGCTGTGCTTGTCGGCGCTGAGGTAATCCGACGGATCCTTGGTCACGAAGGCCACCACACCGCCCAGTGCATCGGAGCCATACAGCGAACTGGCCGGGCCACGCACCACCTCGACCCGCTTGAGCGTTTCCAGGTCCACGAAATTGCGGTTGGCGTTGAGATAACTGCCGAAATTGAAGGTGTCCGACACCGGCACGTTGTCGACCAGGATCGCCACGCGGTTGCCATCCAGACCGCGGATGCGCACGCCGCTGGCACCGGTGAAGCGCCCGCTGGTGCTGGTGACCGACACGCCGGGCGTGTAACGGAACAGATCCTTGAGCTCGCGCACCAACTGGTTGTCCAACTGCTCGCGGTCGATCACATCCACGGTGCCCGGCACCTCCACCAAGGCGCGCTGGGTACGCGTGGCGGTGACCTGCAGACGGTCGAAGTCATGCACGTCGCGCGCTGCGGCAGCGCCGGCACCGGCCTCGGCGGCAATGGCGCACAGGGGAACAACGGGCAGCGCCAGTGACAGCGCAACCACCAGCGGATGCAGGCGGATCATCGGTAACCTTTGGGAGAACCCTCGGCCACGCAGACGGCGATCGCCGCGACCGTTGGCCGAGGGTGGAGAGAGAACGCACGGACGGCGATGGCAACGCCCGTGGCAGGCGGCGGAGGCGCGCGCAGGCGCGGCCTTCGCCGGGACTTACTTGGTCAGGATCAACTTGTCGTTGCTGGTGTGGCGCAGGCGATAGATGCGGTCGCCGTGCTGGATCAGCACTTCGCGACGGCCCTTGAGCAGCGCCTCGCTGCTGATGAGGTCTTCGGCGGGAACGGCACGCGGCGCAGCGCGGTCGCGCAGGTTGACCGGTTCGGAGCGGAGCAGCACGGGGTGAGCGGTCATGATCTGGATCTCCAGTCGGTTGGCCAGACAAATAATAACCATTCTCATTTATTGATCAAGAGCCATTCTCATTTGAATGGCTGGATCTTTGCATTGGGTCATGTTTTTCGATTGGAATTATCAATCGAAACTCGGCATCTGGCGTGCATGTGCGCAGCGAAGCGCATCTCGTATGCCGCATCAGGCTTGCGGCAACGAGCCGCTGCGTGGCTGGCAGTGGCTCAGGCAAGACCCTATCGCCGGACCTGGTGTCCTGCGGTCATGGTCGCTCACTACGGCAACGATGGACTGCTTGCCATTAATGGCGCGCGCAGCGCTCGCACCAGCTGACCGACACCGCCGCTCAGCGCTGGATCTGCGGGCGGAATTGGGGACGCGCGCAGGCCGTGCGTGCGTCCAAACCGGCCTGGGCGGGACCATGCGCTCGACGCCAGCGGCCGGGCCGTTCCGGAAACAAACCACCCGTTGGCCAGGACCCCAACACCGCCACCAAGCGCTGCGACGTCCCAGCCGTGCCGCTTCAACGCGTGGCTGCGTCCACCTGCGCCCAGCCGGCGGCATCCACCTGCTCCAGGGTCTGCAATGCGGCCAGGTTTTCTTCCAGTTGCGCGACCCGGCTGGCGCCGAGGATCACCGTGGACACATGCGGGTTGCGCAGGCACCAGGCGATCGCAAGCCGCGCCGGCGACTGCCCCAGCTCGGCCGCCACGGCGCTGAATGCACGCGCGCGCTCGAGCCGCCGGCTTTCCGGTGTGCCCAGCACTTCGTCCTGCAGCCAGGCATTGCCGGGCTGGCCCAGGCGGCTGTCGGCATCCACGCCGGCGTTGTACTTGCCGGTCAGCAGACCAGAGGCCAACGGCGACCAGATCGTGGTGCCCAGGCCGGCCTCGCACAGCGGCGCGTATTCCTGCTCCAGGCGGCTGCGGTGCAGCAGGTTGTACTGCGGCTGCTCCATCGCCGGCGCATGCAGGTGTTCGCGCGCGGCGATCTCCAGTGCAGTGCGCAGCTGCTCGGCGCCCCACTCGGAGGTGCCCCAGTACAGCACCTTGCCCTGGCGGATCAGCGCGTCCATGGCGCGTACGGTTTCCTGGATCGGGGTGTCCGGGTCGGGTCGGTGGCAGAAGTACAGGTCCAGGTAGTCCACCCGCAGCCGGCGCAGCGCGGCATGGCAGGCGTCGGTGACGTGCTTGCGCGACAATCCGCGCTGGGTGGGCCGCGGGTCGCCCACCGCACCGAAGAACACCTTGCTGGACACGCAGTAGCCATCGCGCGGCAGCCGCAGGTCGCCGATCACATCGCCCATGACCTCCTCGGCGCGCCCGCGTGCATAGACCTCGGCGTTGTCGAAGAAATTGACCCCGTTGTCCCACGCTGCGGCGATCAGGTTGCGCGCCTCGCTGCGGCCGATCTGCTTGCCGAAGGTGACCCAGGCACCGAACGACAAGGCCGACAATTGCAGCCCGGTGGATCCCAGACGACGGTAATGCATTGGCAGACTCCAGCAGCCTCCGGCGCACCGCGCCCCGGACCGGCGTGCGCAGTGTAGGAGATGGCGTTGGATTGGGGATTGGGGATTGGGGATTGGGGAATCGGGAATCGGGAATCGGGAATCGGGAATCGGGTGCAGCGTTGCAGGTTGGCGGCGAGCCAGCCAGGCACCAGAGACCAAGCGCTGCCCGAAATGTGTGGGCAGCCTGGTGGCCGCAGGCGAACGCCGCCCGCTTGTGGGTCCGGGTTGCACGCATGCGCGGCTGCCGGCATCCACCTCCACATCTTCCAGGCGTCACCCCGGCGCTTCAAACGCATTTCGCTCAGTTGCGCACATGCTCCGCTCACTCGAACGGCCGGCGCTCCTGAAGGCCATCAGCGCGCCGCCCCCCCCACCTTCACGCCACGCGCCAGCACCCGCAGCGCACCGGCCGATTTGCGCACGGCCGCCGGCACCGCGGCACCGGGCGCGATCGCCCTGCCCGATGCGCCACGCTCTGCGGCCGGCGGCGGCGTCTGAACACCCCTCGCCTTGCCCACCGACACCCCCTGCTCTAGGCTTCTCGTTTTGCCGTCAGCAGCCCGGGGATTGGAATGGTCGAAGGTTTGGGGAGGATCGGGTTCGGCCTGTTCGGTCTGGTGGTGCTTATCGGCATTACTTGGCTGTTTTCGACCAACCGCCGTGCGATCGACTGGAAGCTGGTCGCCACCGGTCTGTTGTTGCAGATCTCGTTCGCCGCGCTGGTGTTGCTGGTGCCGGGCGGACGCGACGTGTTCGACTCGCTGGGCAAGGGGTTCGTGAAGGTGCTGAGCTTCGTCAATGAGGGGTCCACCTTCATTTTCGGCAACCTGATGAACATCGACAGCTACGGCTTCATCTTTGCGTTCCAGGTATTGCCCACCATCATCTTTTTCTCTGCGCTGATGGGCGTGCTCTACCACCTGGGCGTGATGCAGGTGATCGTGCGGGCGATGGCGTGGGCGATCACCAAGGTGATGCGCGTGTCCGGCGCCGAAACCACCAGCGTGTGCGCCAGCGTGTTCATCGGCCAGACCGAGGCGCCGCTGACGGTGCGCCCGTATATCCCGAAGATGACCCAGTCCGAGCTGCTGACCATGATGATCGGCGGCATGGCGCACATCGCCGGCGGCGTGTTGGCCGCGTACGTAGGCATGCTCGGTGGCAGCGACCCGGCGCAGCAGGCGTTCTATGCCAAGCATCTGCTGGCTGCCAGCATCATGGCCGCGCCGGCAACGCTGGTGGTGGCCAAGCTGCTGGTGCCGGAAACCGGCACCCCGCTGACCCGCGGCACGGTCAAGATGGAAGTGGAAAAGACCACCAGCAACGTCATTGACGCGGCCGCGGCCGGCGCCGGCGATGGCCTGCGCCTGGCGCTGAACATTGGTGCGATGCTGCTGGCCTTCATTGCGCTGATCGCGCTGATCAACGCGCCGCTGACCTGGCTGGGCGAGATCACCGGCGCGGCCGCCGCGCTGGGCCGCCCGACCAACCTGTCGACCATCTTCGGCTACGTGCTCGCACCGGTGGCCTGGGTGATCGGCACGCCGTGGGCGGACGCGACCACGGTCGGTTCGCTGATTGGGCAGAAGGTGGTGATCAATGAGTTCGTCGCCTACACCGAGCTGTCGCAGATCGTGAAGGGCCAGGTGCCCGGCGTGCGCCTGAGCGAGGAAGGCCGGCTGATTGCCACCTATGCGCTGTGCGGCTTCGCCAACTTCAGCTCGATCGCGATCCAGATCGGCGGGATCGGCGGCCTGGCACCGGAACGCCGTCACGATCTGGCCAAGTTCGGCCTGCGCGCGGTGCTCGGCGGTTCGATCGCCACGTTCATGACCGCTACCATTGCCGGGGTGCTGTCGCACTTCGGGTGAGGCGGCGCCGGTTCATCGGCGTGCCGGTCTAATCACTGCACGCCACGTGTCATCTTAGTCATTCAAGCAAGCAGGTATTTATGAGTTCGGTCGTCGTTGTCGGGTCCTTCAATGTCGATCACGTGTGGCGCTGTGATGCACTGCCCGCGCCGGGTGCCACCATCGCCGGTCGCTACAGCACCGGTCCCGGCGGCAAGGGGTTCAACCAGGCGGTTGCGGCCGCACGTGCCGGCGCCAAGACGCACTTCCTGTGCGCGCTGGGCGACGATGCCGGCGGCGCACTGGCGCGTTCGCTGGCCGCACAAGATGGGTTTGCACTGATCGCCGAGCCCAGCAATGAGCCCACCGGCACCGGCGGCATCTATGTCGATGCGCATGGCCGCAACACCATCGTGATCGGTGCCGGCGCCAATTCGGTGCTGAGCGCCGGGTTTGTCGACAACCAGCGCCCGCTGGTGACCTCGGCGCGCGTGCTGCTGACGCAGCTGGAATCGCCGGCAGAAACGGTGGAATCGGCGCTGGCGCTGGCACGCGAATGCGGCGTGCTCACGGTGCTCAACGCCGCGCCGGCCAACGCGCCGACCTCGATCAGCCTGCTCAAGCTTTCCGACGTACTGACGCCGAACGAAACCGAATTCGCCGCGCTGCTCGGCCGCCACGTTGGCGAGCGCATCAACGCCGACGATGTAGCCGCGCTGGACGGCAATACGCTGCATTCGCTGTGCCGCAAGCTGCTGCCAGGCGGCACCGTTGTGGTGACGCTGGGCGCGGTGGGCGCCTTCATTTCGCACGCGGAAGAACAGCTGCGCGGCGACACCCAGGCGCATTACCGCGTGGGCGCGGAAAGCGCGCAGACGGTGGATACCACTGGTGCGGGCGATGCCTTCAACGGCGCGCTGGTGGCTTCGCTGGCGCACTCGCCCAATGCCAGCTTCATCACCCATGTACGCTTTGCCACGCGCTACGCCGCACGCTCCACCGAAGTGGAAGGCGCGGCGACCTCGATGCCACGCATGGTGCCCGAACCGGCGGTGTGAGCCGCAAGCTTACGCGACGACGACGACGACGGCGACCGCAGCGATGCGGTCGCCTTCTGCGTTGAGGGCGCTGGCCGGCACTGCGGCGAACGGCAGGCACATCAATGTCCCGCTCACATCGATTTGAGTAAGGACTGCGTGGGCGCTATGGCGCATCTGTGTTTAAGCGCCTGCATCGGAAGCTGCAGTTGAGCGCGAAGCGCAAGTCGCGGCCTGACGAAGGCAGCCAACTCAACAGACGCGTTGAAGTCCGGCACACGCAGCCATCGCCCGCGCAGCGGCCGCCATGGCCACAGGCACACCGTCCTGCTTAAACACGACGCACATCGCGCAGACCCGAAAACCAAGCGCTCTGACGAGTTACAACTCCCAATGAAGTCAGGCCTACACAGCCCTCCCCACATCGCGGCGATCCATCCCGCATGCGGAGACCACCCAAACACCCCGCACAGCAATCGCTCAGAGCCGAAGGCCGCCACCGCTTTAAAGATTCCCCATTCCCGACTCCCGATTCCCGATTCCCCACCCCAAGCTACAATGCCCGCATGCAGATAGGCCCCTACACCATCGCCCCCAAGGTGATCCTGGCCCCCATGGCGGGCGTCACCGACAAGCCGTTCCGCTTGCTGTGCAAGCGGCTGGGTGCGGGCCTGGCGGTGTCGGAGATGACCATCTCCGATCCGCGGTTCTGGGGTACGCGCAAATCGTTGCATCGTATGGACCATGCCGGCGAGCCGGATCCGATCAGCGTGCAGATCGCCGGTACCGAACCGGAGCAGCTGGCCGAAGCGGCGCGCTACAACGTCGACCACGGCGCGCAGCTGATCGACATCAACATGGGCTGCCCGGCCAAGAAAGTCTGCAATGCCTGGGCCGGCTCGGCGCTGATGCGCGATGAAGACCTGGTGGCACGCATCCTGAGCGCAGTGGTGCGTGCGGTGGATGTTCCGGTGACGCTGAAGATCCGCACCGGCTGGGACTGCGACCACCGCAACGGTCCGACCATCGCACGCATCGCGCAGGATTGCGGCATCGCCGCGCTGGCCGTGCATGGGCGCACCCGCGACCAGCATTACACCGGTACGGCCGAGTACGCCACCATCGCGCAGATCAAGGCCGCGCTACAGATTCCGGTGATCGCCAACGGCGATATCGATTCGCCGCAGAAGGCCGCGCAGGTGCTGCGCGATACCGGCGTGGACGCGGTGATGATTGGCCGCGCTGCGCAGGGCCGGCCGTGGATCTTTGGCGAGGTAGCGCATTACCTGGCGACCGGCGCGTTGCTGCCGCCGCCATCGCTGGCCTTCATGCGCGACACCTTGCTCGGGCATCTGGAAGCGCTGCACGCCTTCTACGGGCAGCCGCAGGGCGTGCGCATCGCGCGCAAGCATCTGGGGTGGTATGCGAAGGATCATCCGCAAAGTGCGGACTTCCGCGCAGTGGTCAATCGCGCCGAAACACCCGAGGCGCAACTCGCGCTGACCCGCGATTATTTCGACGCCCTGATTGCCGGCGTGCCGCCGACGCTGCACGCCGCTGCCTGAGCCAGTTGGCCGTGTTGGCCGTCGGCGCGCCGAGACTGCGCGCAGCGCACGTCACCTGTCCGCAGATGCAACCACACCTGATCGCATCGGCATGCGTGGCACATCGCCCATGCGCCGCGCAGCCGCATGAAACCGTGCTACGAGACCGGTGTTATTGCACCTTGGCCGAGGCCGGCGCAGCGCTGTCATCCAGATCGCCGGTCAGCGCCTTGCCGGTTGGCGCGTGCCAGATGCGGTGCCACATCTGTGCCAGCACCGCGCCGATCTGGTCGCGCGCCACCGGCGCACGGTACGCCGCCTGGACCTGGCGCGGCACGATCGGCTTCCATTGCCCATCATCACGATGGGCGACCACGAAGTTGAAGTTGTAGTCCGGCTCCAGGCCCATGCGCAGGTCGCTGAGCATCAGGTCGTCGTCGACCAGCCGTGCGCGCATGAAGCCGCGATTGAACCAGGTGAGCCGGCGCACCGAGTCGAACGCGGCCACCTCGCCCAGCGCCTGGGTGTTGCTGGAAAAGCCGCGGAACTGCATCGGGCCGCTATCGGCCACCAGCGAACGCTCGCCAATCACGTAGCCATTCGGGGTCATCGCCACCACGCGCCACAGCAGCGTATTGAGCGGCATCGGCACCGAGAAGCGCGGCGCATCGCCCAGCCCCAGCGCAGCGAGCGCGCGGTCGGCCTCCTGGTCGACCAGCTGCTTGGCCAGCAGCGACCAGCCCAGGTAGGCCGAGCTCAGCACCAGCCCGGTAACCAACGCACGCTGGGCCAGCGGCCGTGCGCGCGCAAACCAGGCCACCGCGCAGGCCAGCAGCAGCCACAGCGTGTAGGCCGGGTCGATGATGAACACACTCGACCACATGGCCGGATGCGGCTGCAGCGGCCACCACAGCTGGGTGCCGTAGACGGTGAAGGCATCCAGTAGCGGATGGGTGATCAAGGCCAGCTGGATCGCCCAGAACCAACGCTTGGGCGCACCGGCCACGCGGCCGTCGCCATAGCGCCGAAACAGCCACCAAATGAGCCAGCCCACCAACGGCAGCACGAACAGCGAATGGCTGACACTGCGGTGCACGGTCATCAAGGTGACCGGGTCGTCGGTGAGCGGCAGCAGCGCCAGCGAGTCGAGGTCGGGCAAGGTGCCCAGCGCAGCGCCGGCCAGCAAGGCCGCACGGCGCTGACCGGCCGGCGCGATGGCTGCGGCAATCGCGCCGCCGAGTACGATCTGGGTCAAGGAATCCATCGCCGGATGCTAGCAGGCCGAACCTGCTTGCGCGGTGCCGCCGAAGCCCGACGCGGGGATGTCTGACACCGGCCCCGCATGCAGGTGCAAATCACCTACCCTCGCGCTGGCCGATGCGACCGATGGACGTGGCTTAACCCCACCGATGCCCGTTCAGGCGCACAATGCAACGGTCACCGTGGGCGTGTATCATCCGCACCCATCTTTTCATCCGAATTAAGGGATATAAGCCTGATGTCCAGCTACCTGTTCACCTCCGAATCGGTCTCCGAAGGCCATCCGGACAAGATCGCCGACCAGATCTCCGACGCAGTGCTGGATGCCATCCTGGCCCAGGACAAGCGTGCCCGCGTGGCGTGCGAGACGATGGTCAAGACCGGTGTGGCGATCGTTGCCGGCGAAGTGACCACCAGTGCCTGGATCGACCTGGAAGCGCTGACCCGCAAGGTGATCCTGGATATCGGCTACAACAGCTCCGACGTCGGCTTCGACGGCGAGACCTGCGGTGTGCTGAACCTGATCGGCAAGCAGTCCCCGGACATCAACCAGGGCGTGGACCGCAAGAACCCCGAACAGCAGGGTGCCGGCGACCAGGGCCTGATGTTCGGCTATGCCACCAACGAGACCGACAGCTACATGCCGGCGGCGATCCACCTGTCGCACCGCCTGGTCGAGCAGCAGGCCAAGATCCGCAAGAAGAAGAACTCCGCGCTGTCCTGGCTGCGTCCGGATGCCAAGTCGCAGGTCACCCTGCGCTATGAAGACGGCGTTGCCACCGCGATCGATGCCGTGGTGCTGTCGACCCAGCACGATCCGGGCGTCAAGCAGAAGGACCTGATCGAAGCGGTGCGCGAGGAAATCCTCAAGCCGGTGCTGCCGGCCAAGTGGCTGCACAAGGGCACCAAGTTCCACATCAACCCGACCGGCAAGTTCGTGATCGGCGGCCCGGTGGGCGATTGCGGCCTGACCGGTCGCAAGATCATCGTCGACACCTACGGCGGCTGGGCCCGTCACGGCGGCGGCGCGTTCTCGGGCAAGGATCCGTCCAAGGTCGACCGTTCGGCAGCCTATGCGGCGCGCTATGTGGCCAAGAACGTCGTGGCGGCCGGCCTGGCCGACCGTTGCGAAGTGCAGGTTTCCTACGCCATTGGCGTGGCCGAACCGACCTCGATTTCGGTCACCACCTTCGGTACCGGCAAGATCGCCGACGAGCTGATCGAGAAGCTGATCCGCAAGCACTTCGACCTGCGTCCGTTCGGCATCATCCAGATGCTCGACCTGATTCACCCGATGTACCAGCAGACCGCCTCCTACGGTCACTTCGGCCGCAAGCCGAAGGACTTCACCTACACCGACGGCACCGGCGCGCAGCACAGCGCAACGTCGTTCTCGTGGGAAAAGACCGACCGTGCAGAAGCGCTGCGCGCTGCTGCAAAGCTGAAGTAAGCCGGCTGCTCCCTCGGGAGCGTGCTTGGTAATGCAAATGGGCCGCTGATGCGGCCCATTTGCGTTTTGGCGGCATGGACGTCGTTGGCGAGCTTGTGGCGATGCAGGCGCGGCGTGCCCCGTCTTCGGTTGCCGTGCCGTACACCGCACAGTCTTACGCGCGACGTCTGGCAGTGATGTGCGACGGCTTCGGATAGCGAGGGCGCTTGTGCGCGTGCCGGCATGGGACACGCTGCAAGTACGTCCATGTAGGCTCCCATGCGGCATCCATGCCGCATAGAGTTCCGCGCCGGCACGCGCACAAGCACCGCCGGTTGTGGTCGATGGCGGAAGGAACGGCGTTGCCGGGTTTCCAAGCGATCGCCAACGTAGCGGCGTCACCAGCCACACATGTCGCGCTGATGGCGGCCAGCCTGTTGGCGCAGACCGATCTGTTCCGTATCGGCGTAGCGATGTTTGGAGCGCGACCTTCGCCGGCAAAAAATTCGAGTCGATGCCGCCCTGATAAACAGCGAAATTCGGACACGTCGCGCTTGATCAAAGAAATGTTCGCGGTGCGATCAGCCATGGCACGGCTTGGCAGCGCGGCGTCGCATCCGGGAGCGGGACCGTGTAGCGGCATGGATGCCGCTACCGAGCCTCCATGGACGGATTCACGGCGTGTCCGCTCCCGGATGCGGCGCCGCGCGTATCGACCAACGTCGCGCACGGAGCTACCGGGGATTGCACACGCGCATCCGCCATCAAAGACGCTGCGCATGTAACGGGCTGGGTATGCCCATTGTTAGTCGGTGCAGGCACCTACGCGGCCTATATCTCGCAAGAGGCCTAAAGCCAACATGCATGTGCGCACCAGTAGCTCTCGTTAGCAGCCGAGGCTAAAACCGCGTGCGTCATCCGTTTGCAACATGCCTGCCACGCAGCATCGCCCCACAAATGCGACCAAGCCGCCAACGCAACTCCATCACCTCACGGCGAGGGCTGCAGCTGCCGCTCCAGCGCCTGCGTAAACGCCGGCAACGGGCACGCCATCCGCTGCTCACCAGCGCAAACGCCTAACGCCAACGTCTGCTGCAACGGTGGGTGGTCCAGATCCAGCGGTGCCAATGTGCGCAATTGGTCCAGCGATTGCGCCAGGTACTGCGCGCGCACGCTGCGATGGCCGTCGGGCGTGCGCCACAAACCCAGCACCAACGCGCCACCGGGCGGTGGATCGTCTGCGCCATAACCGGGTAGATGGAAGTGCACGCCCAGCAGACTGCTCAACGCCGCGATATGCGTGTCGCTGCCGACGAAGACAGACACCTTTGGCGCCTGCGCGTCGCCGAAGCGCTGCAGCACCTCGCGCGCCAGCGGCGCACCCGAGCGCGAGGCCATGTAATGCGGCCGCGCATAGATGTCGAACAGCAGCGCGTGCAGGCGCGACACCTGCGCCAGGCGCTCGGGTGTGGCGCGCCCCCAGCCGACCTGCGACAGCGGCATGCCTTCGGCGTATTGCAGCAGCAGTACTTCACCGGTGCCGGAGGTCAGGTCGATCGGCCCGCCCAGTGCCAGGCCGCGACCATCCGCCGAAGGCTTCAGGGTGGACGGCATGCGCGCAAAGTCACAAGGTGTTTTGGTGCAGCCCAGGATCTGCTGCAAGGCCTGCAATTCCGCGGCATGCCCCTGCAGCAAGGCGGCTGGGCCGCCGGTTTCACGCTGGATCGCTGCAACCGCCGCGTTCGCATCGAAGGGCACAGCGCCGGCTTCGATCGGCCGGAACAACGGATCGTTACTCCCGACCGCGCGATGCCCTGCCTGCACGTCGCAGCCGGGCGCCAGGGCGTCGGCCAGCAACGCGCCACTGTCGATGGTGCGTTGGTCGGTATTGGCCCAGACCGTCAGGCCGCCCGGCGCCGGGCAGCCATTGCGGGGCAGCAGCGCCTGTTGCATCAACCACTGCCGCAGATACTCGCCACTCAGCTGCACCGCCTTGCGGCCATGCGGGGTGACCAGGCTCGCTGGCGTGGACCATTGCGGCCACGCTTCGTCGGCGTAATGCGCCGCAGCCGCTTCGCCTTGCAGCGGCGCACGCACGCCGTGCCGGAACACCACCACCACCCGTTCCAAGGTCGCGCTGGCAGCTGACGCCGCCGGGGTCGGCCGTGGTGTACAGCCCAGCGACAGCGCGGCAACCAGCAGCACGCCGAGCGTTTGCCAGCGCAGAAGAGCTGCAGCTGCCCGCGGCCGCGCTGGCCTGCACGCGAACGTCGGTAGTGACTTCAACTCTGCAGCCACCACTGCAGCGGGATCAGAACACATACTTGGCCGTCACCAGGCTGGTCATGCCGGAATCGACGATGTCGGAGATGGCCGTGTTGTCGTGGCCTACGTGCGCCCAGTAGCTGTGCTGCTTGGTGAGGTTGGCCACGGACAGGTCCACGCGCAGATGGTCGGTGGGCGCGTAGCCCACGTGCAGGTCCACGCGGGTGATCGGCTTGATCCACAGGTTGTCCCAACGCGCGCCCTGATTGAGGTAGTCGTAGACCGACACGTATTCGCCGGAATAGTGGTAACTCAGATTCACCGACCACGGGCCTTTTTCGTAGAACACCTCGGCGTTGGCGAGCAGGTCCGGCGCGTTCTGGATGCGCTCGTGCGCGAACCCTTCCTCGCCCAGATCCACGCGCGTGGTCTGGCGCGTCACGTTGCCACCGATGCCGAAGCCGTCCAACGGTGCCGGCAAGCCCTGGAAGGTTTGCCGCACCGCCGCTTCCATGCCGAGCACGCGGCCGTCGCCACCGTTTTGCGGGCGCACGAAGCGCGTGCTGGCGGTTCCACTCTCGCCAGCGTTGGCGGCATCCGAACCGCTTTCGTAGATGTAATCGGTGAGGCGCTTGTAGTAGCCGGCCAGCATGGCGTGGCCGCCCGCATCGTTCTGCCACTCGCCGGACAGATCCACGTTGAGCGACTTGATCGGCTTCAGATCCGGGTTGCCTTCGGTGATGGTGGTCTGGCCATCGGCAGAAATATCGGTGGAGCGGCCGCCGCCGAGTTGCACGAAGGCCGGGCGCGTGTAACTGGTCCACACCGAGCCGCGATAGACCGCGCCATCGCCGTCGGGGCGGTAATTCACGAACACGCTGGGCAGCACCACGTTGTAGCGGGTCTGGTTGTTGGCGAAGGCGCCCGCTTGCTCCACGCCGCCCACAGCGGCTGGCTGCGCCCAGAAGGTGTTGTCGATGCTGGTGTGCTCAAAACGCAGGCCGGGAAGAATTTCCCAGTTGCCGGTGCGCAGCGTGGCCATCACATAGGCCGCGCTCACCGCTTCGGTGGCGCGCATGGTGTTGCAGTTGAGATTGTTGACCGCCAGCCGCCCGCAGCTGTCGAAACTCTCCGGCGTGAGCGTGCGCGCGATCAAGGCATTGAGGGCATCGTTGCTCAGCCGCAGCGTGGGTAGCGCGTACTGGCCCGGGTACACCGCATCGTAGCGCTGCGCCACCAGGCCGGTATCGCGCAGCAAGGTGCCATCGGTGTACTTGGCGTTGGTCCAATCACGGTCGGTGAAGCTGCGCGAGCTGTCCACATACTTCACGCCGAATGCAATCCGGCTCAGCACGCCGTCGTCGAAGTCGTAGCTCACATCGAGCTTGCCGCCGCCCTTGTCCTGGCCGCTGTATTGCTTGGAGATCTGCCCCGTCCGCCGTGCAAACAAGCTGCCGACATCCGAGGCCTGCGCCTGCATCGCCGGCGTCAGCAACGGAATCGGGAAGCCGTCGCCGTCGTAGCTGATGAAGCGGTTGGCACCGTAGGCAAAGTTGGTGGAGCTGTATTGATCGTTGCGCGCGGAGATTTCCACATGGTCCGGGCGATCGTTATTGCCGGTGCCGTAAAACACATTCGGTGCGAACGTCCAGTGCCCCAGCTGTTTCTCGGCACCGAACTGGATGGTGGCCAGGTCTGCTTCTTCCGGGTTGGTTTCGTACCAGTAGCGCACGGCCACGCGATTGATCTGCGGCTGGTAGACGCCGCTGGCACCGATCTGCGTATAGCTGACATTGGCCGGCACAAATTGCGTGTAGCCGGTGTTCTGTTCGGTCTTGGCAAACGCGTAGGTCATGCGGGCGTACAGATGCAGGCTGGGGTCCACGCGCCAGTCGAACGCGGCGTTGCCACCGTAGCGGCGGGTATCGCCTTGCGAATAACCGATGTTCACGCCGGTGCTCTGCAGTGCGTCCTGCGGATCGGTGCCTGCCGCCAGCGCGCCGCTGGCATCGGTGCGGGCAAATTCCCATGAGCCATCGCTGCGCGCGGCAGAGGCGCCTGCCACTTCGCTGTTTACGAAATGGCGCTCGTCGTAGTACGCACTTACGGCCACACCGAACTGACCATCGGCACCGAAGCGCGCATGCCAGTCGCCGGCGGCACCACTGCCCAGCCCGGAATCGCCGTAATCACGCGCGCGGCTTTCCATGCGCCCGCTCAGGGTGATGCTGCCGCCCTGGCGGTCTGGTGAATCGAACGCGCTGGGGGTGCGGTAATCGATGGTGCCGCCGATCGCATCGCCATCCATGTCGGCGGTGGAGGTCTTGTTCAACACGATGGTCTGCAAGCCGGAGGGCGGCAGCAGGCTCAGTTGCACGCCGCGGCTGTACGGCATGCCTTGCGCGACGTTGACGCCGTTGATCAGGTTGACGTTGTATTCGGCATTGAGGCCGCGTACCGAGGAGAACATGCCCTCGCCACGCGCAGCACCGTCGATGCCGCCGAAATACGACTGCCCGGTGTTGATGACATTGACGCCCGGCATCAGCCCCAGCGCTTCGGCCACGTTGTGCACCGCGGTGGTCTTGAGGTCGTCGGCCGAGAGCACATTGACGGTGTTGGTGGCGGCCATCTGCATGTCGGTCGCGTTGTAACGCGTGGCCGCCACGGTGACCTTGTCCAAGGTGGTCATCGCGCCCTGCGCGGGCGCGTTGGCCTGGGTGTCTTGCGCGGCGGCATGGCCAGCCACGATGCACAACGAGAGGCACAGCGCCTGCGACAGGCGCGAGGGACGCAACAACACACAACGACGCATCATGAAAGATCCAAATGTGCAGCGGCCCGCCATGCCTCTACATGACGACCACCGGGAAGTGGGGGCATTCGACGCGGCCGGCTCCTCGGCGCATCACCTGCAAGCAGGCGCGGCGCATGGTGGTCGGGGCATATTTCAGTGCGGTGACGCGTGCGCGATGCGGTGCAAACACGCGCGGGTGATGCGGAATTGCGCACAGTCGATGGCGCGGCAGGTGACGTGCGCCGTTGAAGTGCGCAAGCGGTCACGCTGGCATCGCTCCTGCAATGAGAAAGACCGAATCGCCGGTTTGCGTGCATGAATCTTGATGACTACCAGGTCTCTATTTGAGGAGCTTGGTGCAGCGCCGTGCGTCGCTGCTGCATTGGGTAGTGGATGCGCTGATGCACCGCCGCCGCGTGCTGTTTGCTGTTTGCTGTTTGCTGTTTGCTGTTTGCTGTTTGCTGTTTGCTGTTTGCGAGACAGAAGAGCATCACCGCGAGCATGCGCGACGCCGGCAGTGCCTGCAGGATCAGTCGTGAATTCCCATGACAGCGCATGTATGCGCTTCCGCATCTCAGACGGTCTGATGCAAGTCAGCCTGGATGGAACCTGCAATTCGCTACAGCCGCAACGCAGTGATGACACCAGGCGCGCATCGAAGCCGAGTCACGCAAAACGTGCCCACCGCTGCCACGCACGCAAGCGATGCGTGGCGCGGCGTAGTCCACTAAGCGTGGCTACCAAAACGTAGCGAGCAGCCGTCAGGTGGGTGCGGACGGCGCGGAAGAACCGGAGTGTCCGCCAGTACCTGAGGATTCCGAGCACCGGCCGCGCCCGCCTGGCGGCTGCGCAGTCGTTTTGATCGCTGCGCTAAGTGCGCAGGAACAACTCCACGCGTCGATTGAGCTGGCGCCCGCCCGGATTGTCCTGCCCTTTGACGGTATTGGGCGCCACCGGCTGCGACTCGCCATAGCCCTTGGCACTGGCAGACTGCGCGGTGCCGCGCGTGCGCAACGCGGCGAGCACCGCATTGGCGCGGCGCTCGGACAGCGCCTGGTTGTAGTCATCGCCACCCCTGGCATCGGTATGCCCACGGACTTCCATCTGCGCGACGCTGACCTTGCCGAGTGCAGCCGCCAGTGTGTCCAGTACGCGCGCCGCGTCCGGGCGGATGTCTGCCTTGTCGAAGTCGAAGAGGATGCGGTCGCTCAAGGTGATCACATACCCGCATGGCGCGCCGGGCGGCGCGAACTTCTGCAGCAGCGGAAACCGGCCCGCGGGCGGCACCTTGGGTAGCGGCGGCATCCGCACCTGCTGTAGCGGCGTGCCCACGGTGCCGGTGCCATCGCCATGGTTTTGCACCAGGCCATCGGGGCCGTTCCACAGACCCGAACCGTCGGCGTTGATGGTCACCAGGCCACGCGGCCCGTTCCAGGTGCCGCTGCCGTCGCCGTGGTTATCCACCAGGCCGTGCTTGCCGTTCCAGGTGCCGGCGCCCTTGCCGTCCAGGCTGATCAGCCCGGCCGGGCCGTTGTAGGTGCCCGCGCCCGACGCTTCGACCTGGATCAATGCGCCTTCGCTCTGGCCGTCATCGGCGCTGTTGATGGTGCCGCTGCCATCGGCGTTGACCTGGACCAGGCCGCCATCGACGTTGGCGGTGCCACTGCCGTCGGCCTTGAGCGCGAACAGGCCAGCCGCACTGTTGCGCAGCAGATTGCCGTCGGCATCCACGCTGGTAATGCCGGCATCGTTGATCAGCGTTCCGCCGGTGTCACAGCGCGCCGGTGCCACGCGCACGCCGTCGATCGGGTCGAGGATGTCCTGCAGCGATGCTTCCAATGCGCGCTGCGCCGGAGTTACGCCGGCGATGTCGGGCACCACGATCTGCGGAATGGCCGGGAACTCGGGAACTGCCGGGCTGCTGGCTGGCTCAGCTGCCGGAGCTGGCGCGGACGCAGACGCTCGCTGCGCCACTGGTGCCGATTCCGGCACGGCGGCTACCTGATCCTGCTGCCCCTCCCCGCGGCCGCAGCCCAGCAGCAACATGGGCACCCACAGCACTGCCGACAGCGTCTTGCGCATCGCACCTTCCTTGTTCGAGGAACCGCCTGATAGCACGGGTGCGGTAAACAATGCGCTAAGCCGGGCCTGCAGGCATGCACCGAAGCCTGCGTTGCTGGGGCACCGACGCCGTGCGACGTGTTGCAGCACACCATCACTCAAAAACGCCCCAGGCAATTGCCCAGCCGTGACACGCCGTCAGTGCGTGGCCAGATCGGTCGGTGCGTCGGCAGCCGAATGGGCCGAAGCATCGGTCGGTGGATCCGTCGCGGATTGCACGGCAGCCGGCGCCGGCGACGATGCCGCACCCTGCAACTCTGCGTGCAGGATGCGGCGGATCTCCAAGATCGCCTGCGGCGTTTCCTGCACGCTATGCCAGGACGTCACCACCAGTTCGGAGGCGGCACCGTCCAGATGCGCGCTGCGATATGGCACCAGACCGTCGTCGGACATGGCCAACGGCACCTGCGGTTTTTCGCGGCCGACGATCGTGTGGTAGCGCACCGAGGGCGCGATCGGCAGATCCGCGGCCGCGCGCACGAACGGGTCGGTATCGCGCAGGTTGTCGATGCTGGTCGGTGGCAACAGGCGCCGCTTGCGTTGCGGCTCGCCCGGTGCATCGCGCTCGCTGTTGGCCAGGTCCTGCAGCACATCGCCGAACCGATCCAGCAAGGCGATCGGCAGGCGCACCAGGCGGCCGACGAAGCGCCCCAACCCGCCTTCGGCCAACGGCGTGCCGCGGTGCGGGGCGGCGATGAAGATCGCGCGGCCGATCTGCGGCATCGGCGAAAAATGCAGCAGCGGCGACAGCTTCTGCCGGATCCGCGCACCGCGCTCGCCTTCCAGCCGGTAGTCGGCCAGCAGGCTGTTCCAGATCTGCTCGCCGGACGAAGACACCAGCAAGCGGCCGATCACCCCGCCCATGCTGTGGCCGATCAACACCATGTCGTGCGAGGCCGGCGCATCGCCCTGCGGGTCGAAATGCCGCAGGCTGCGTTGCACCAGTTCCTGGATCTCGGCGCGGTTGACCGCCAGCGGCGCGTTGGTGGGGTAATACACCTGCCAGATCTGATAGTGCTGCCGCAGTGTTTCATCGCCCATCACTTCATTGGCGACATTGACCCAGGCCTCCGGGCTGCTGGCCAGGCCGTGCAGCATCAGCAGCACGCGCCGGTTCGGGTCGTAGGGCTGCATCAGATACAGATGCGGGCGATCGATGCCGCGCGCACGGCCCAGCATCGAGCGCAGCGACTGCGCGGCAAAGCCCGACTTCGCAAGCCACAGGCCGTACGCGGCAGTGAAGTTGGCCGCCAATGGCACGCGCTGGCCATGCAGCATCACTGCGGTCTGGCGATACGGGTCATAGGGCGCGACCGTGGCGCTGTCGGTCTGCAGCACCGCATCCAGCGTGTCGCCTGCAAAACGCAGCAGGACCGTGGCCGGTGCATACGGCATCTCGCTGAAGGTGGGCAACGGCCGCTGCGGGTCTTTTGGCGTGGGCAGCGCCTGCTGCACGGCCAGGCCGGCCGGGTCGCCGACCACCGCCGGGTCTACCTCGGCCACCAGATCTGCACCGAAGCCGTCGCGGCGATAGGTGCTACGCAGCCCGCCGAAGCGCAGCGACGATGCCGCGAACAACGCACGCGGCGTATTGCCATCGCCGGGCAACCGGTAGGCGGCCAAGTCCACATCCACGCGCCAACGCCCCACCGTGGTGGCTGCAGGTGCGCTGGCGCCCGCCTGCTGGGCGCGCACGAACAGGCGTTCGACCACCTGCTGCACGGCATAGTTGTAGTAATCGCGCACCTGGGTCTGGCGGTTTTCGAAGGCACGTTCGCTGGGCGCGCGCGTGGTGAAGAACAGATACGCGTACGCATGCCGCGCCGCTTCCAGCCACGCGTCCAGTGCCGCATCGCTCATCTGTGCGGGTGTGCGCCCGCTCAACGCGATGGCCTGCGTGGTCCACAGCTCGGCCTGGGTGGCCAGCCGGCGCTCATCGCCGATGCCGGCCACCGTGCGCAGCTGTTCGATGCACGGCAGTGGCGTCTTGCGGCAGGTCTTGGGATCCAGCCCGGCCACCTGCAGCGTCTCGCTGCCGGCCTGGCTGAGCGTGCCGGCACTGAGGATGTCGCCGCGGGTCTGGGCGATGTAATCGCCGCTGCTGCGCGCCTTCACCGTGACCATGGCGCAGCCGCTGAGCCACACACAGGCCAGCACGGCCACGCCTGCCACGGCGCGCCGCGCCCAGGTGCTGCGGCTCATCGGTGTGCGCTCGCTACAGATGCCGATGCCGGTGCCTGCGGCATGCCTGCACGGATGCGCACGGAGAAATCTTCGGCGCGGTCTGCGGCGTGCGCACGCGCAGTGAAATGCCCACGTTGCTTCAGCGTGGCGAAGTCATAGCCCGGCATCAGCCCGTGATGGTCGAAGGCGTATTCGTCCGCATAGCCGGACAACAGCAGGCGATGATCCAGCGGCAACGTCGGCCGCAGCTGGCGCACCAGCGCAAACACAATGGTGGTGCAGTTGCTGGTGAGCGTGTTGTAGAACGCCGGCGCGCGGTTCAAGTCGTTGGCCAGCCCCACATACCCCATGAACATGCGGCGCAGGCCGGCCTTCGGAATGTTGAGGCGATACAGATACATGTCCTCGCCACGCACGTTGGTGCGCACGCGCAGGATGTCGCGCTCGTCGGCGGCCACCAGGGTCTCTTCGAAGCTGCGAAAGAAGCCACCCAGCGCGGAGAACGATTCGCCGCGTTCCTTGCGGATCTCCAGCGAGAACACCACGTGCGAGCCATCGTCGAAACCGAACGACACCAACGTGTGCGCAATCGCCGGGCCCATCCAGTACGACAGCGCCAGATCTGCGCTGACCAGATGATCCAGATCGTATTGACGCGTTTCCCAGCGCGGCTGGTAGTCGGTTTCGCTATGCCAGTCGAAGTTGCGCACGTTGTGCAGCGTGACCAGGTTGCCGTGCACTTCCGGGCGCAGACGCTGGGCGACATCGTCGGCCCAGTCGCGGTCCTGGCTGGGCTGCATCAGCCACCACGCCGTGCCCAGCGCCACGAAGGCGGCGGCGAAGATCCCCACCAGCGCCCAGTTCTCGCGCCGGCGCCGCAGGCCCCACAGCGCAGCGAGCGCCATCGCGCACCACGAGGCCACCCACCCGGCGCGCACCACGCCATTGCCGCTGAGCGCGAAATAGATCGCCAACCCGCCCCAGGTGGCGGCCACTACCACCGCAAGCCGCAATGCCCAGCGGCCGATGCGCGTACGCGTGGCCGGTGTCATTGCGTGCCGCCCACCGGCACCGGCATGCCCAGCGCGTGCATCAGCAGATCGGCGGAGCGGTGTGCCAGCCGCTTGCGCTCGGCTTCGTCGCTGCCACGCAGGCAACTGCCCAGCATGTCCATCACCAGGATCAACTGCTCTTCATCCAGATCCGCGCGGCACAGGCCGGCCTGCTTGGCGCGCTGCACGAACGGTAGAAAAATGCCGACCACGCGCTGGTCGACCGCTTTCACCGACGGATGCGCGCGCTCGATCGAACGCCAGAAATCCACCATCGGTGCGGACTGGGCGATGTGTTCGGCCACATCGTGCAGCAGCACGGCCAGACCATCCGGGCGATCGCCCAGGTCGGCCGCCAGCCGCTCCAGTCCATCCAGGCCGCGCTCCATCAGCGCGGTCATCAGGGCCAGGCGGTCGGGGAAATTGCGGTACAGCGTGGCGCGGCCAAGGCCGGCACGTTCCACCACCAGTTCCAGCGGGGCATTGACGCCGTGTTCGCTGAAGACTTCGTCGGCGGCGTCGAGAATCTGCCGGCGGCGGAGCGCGGCATCGGGGCGGGGAGCTATCATGCCGGCATTATCGGACAGATTTGTCCGGTTATGCCAGAGCCCGCTTGCCGAATGCGCGCACTCTCCGACCAACGGTTGGATCAGCCGGTGTTCTGCACGCCCTGCGCCACCCCGTTGACGCATGCCACCAGCGCACGCAGCAGTTCTTCGTCTTCGCCATCGGTGGCACGCCAGCGCTGCAGCAGATCCACCTGCAACACGCTGATCGGGTCGATGTACGGGTTGCGCAGCCGGATCGACAACGCCAGGCGCGGGTCGTGCTGCAGCAACGAGCGCTGCCCGAGCAAAGTCTTGACCCAGTGCTTGGTCAGCGCGAGTTCGTCGCGAATGCGCGGGAAGAAACGCGCGTGCAGCGGGCCGGCCAGGCGCGAGAACAGCTCGGCGATATTGAGATCGCCCTTGGACAACACCATCGCGATGTCGTCCAGGAAGGTGCGGAAGAACGGCCAGTCCTGCGCCATCTCGCGCAGGCTGTCTTCGTGCCCGGCCTCCACCGCGGCCTGCAGGCCACTGCCCACGCCGTACCAGCCGGGGATCACCGCACGCGCCTGGCTCCAGGCAAACACCCAGGGAATCGCGCGCAGGTTCGACAATGCCGCGTCCTGGCCCAGCCGGCGCGAGGGGCGCGAGCCGAGCGTCATGCGTTCGATCACATCGATCGGCGTGGCCAGGCGGAAGTACTGCATGAAATCCGGCGCGCCAACAAAACCGCGATACGCCACCGTGCTGCGCTCGGCCACCAGATCCATCACTGGCCGCCAGGCATCTTCGCGCGGCTCCGGCGCGCGCGGGCGCAGGCTGGACAACAGCACCGCGCCGGTCATCTGCTCCAGCGAGCGTAACGCTAGCGCGCGGATGCCGTACTTGCGATGGATCACCTCGCCCTGCTCGGTCACGCGCAGGCGTCCATCCACGCTGCCGCGCGGCGCTGCATCCAGCGCGCGGGTGGTCTTGCCACCGCCCCGCACGATCGAACCACCGCGGCCGTGGAAGAAGGTCAGGCGCACGCCGAGTTCGGCGGCGGCCTCCAGCAGTTCCACCTGGGCGCGTTGCAGGCCCCAGCGCGAGGCCGCAATGCCGCCGTCCTTGCCACTGTCCGAATACCCCAGCATCACCATCTGGGTGTCGCCGCGCGCGCGCAGGTGCTGGCGATACACCGGGTCGGCCAGCAGGTCCTGCACGGTGCCGGTGCCGCCGCGCAGATCGTCCACGGTTTCGAACAGCGGCACGATGTCCAGCGGCACCGCACCGGCGTCATCGACCAGGCCACCACGCCGCGCCAGCGCGAGCACGGTGAGCACGTCGGCGCGGTTGTGCGCCATCGAAATGATGTAGCTGCCCAGCGCATCGGCACCATGCCGCGTGCGTGCATCGGCGAGCGCGGCGAACACCGCATCCAGCCGCGCGTTGCCTTCGTCGTCCACCTGCGGCAACGTCTGCTCGCCCGCTGCGTATGGGCCGAGCAGACCGGCACGGTGGGTGGCGTCCTGGCTGTCCCAATCGGCTTGCCCCAATGCATCGGCCACTGCGCGCGCATGCACGCTGGATTCCTGGCGCACATCCAGCCGCGCCAGATGGAAACCGAAGCTGCGCACGCGCCACAGCAGGCGGCGCACTGCGAACCAGCCCGCGTGCAAGCCCTTGTTGGCCTGCAGGCTGTCCAGGATCAGTTGCAGGTCGTGTTCCAGCTCGGCAGGCGCGGCGTAGGCGCCGTCGGCATCGTCCAGGGTGGCCTGCAGGCGCGCGCGCATCAGGTCGTTGAGCAGGCGGTACGGCATGTCGCCGTGGCGCGGCCGCGAGCGTGCGGCGGCGTCGGGCAGCAGCGCCTGGTAGCGCTCCAGCTGCGCGCTCAATGCCGGGCTCACCGCCACCAGCGTGGTGGATTGGCTGAGCAGGCTCGCCAGCTGCCACAACTCGTTGAGATAACGGTCCAGCACCGCGCGCCGTTGCGCGTCCAGGGTGCCGGCAATGGTGTGCGCATCCACGTTGGGATTGCCGTCCATGTCACCACCGACCCAGGTGCCGAAGCGCAGCAGGCGCGGCAACGCCGGCGTGCTGCCGTAGGTTTCTTCGATGGCGTGTTCCAGGGTTTCGTACATCACCGGGATGACGCGGTAGAGCACCTGGGTGAGGTAGAAGCCCACGTGCTCGCGCTCGTCTTCAACGGTGGGGCGCACCGGCGAGGAATCGGCGGTCTGCCAGGACGCGGTCAACGCCATGCGGAACCGCGCTGCATCGGTGGCGCGCTCATTGGGCGTGCGCATGCCATCCAGGTTGTCGACCAGGCTGGCGACCATCAGCTGTTCTTTTTCGAGCAAGGCGCGGCGCACCGCCTCGGTGGGATGCGCGGTGAACACCGGCTCCACGTCGATGCGCGGCAGCCATTCGCTCAACTCGTCCAACGTCACGCCCTGCGCCTTGAGCCGGCGCAGCGCATCGTGCAGGCCTTCCGGCTGCGGGGTGTCGGTACCGCTGCGCTGGTAGTCGCGCCGGCGCCGGATGCGGTGCACGCGCTCGGCGATGTTGACCACCTGGAAATAGGTACTGAAGGCACGCACCAACGCCTCGGCGGCGCGCGGTTCGCGGCCTTCCAGCAGCGACAGCAAGCCGGCGGGCGGCGTATCGCTTTCGCGGCGTGCGATCGCGGTGGTGCGGATGCGTTCGATTTCTTCAAGGAAGTCCGCAGACACCTGCTCGGCGAGCAGGTCACCGACCAGGGCACCGAGCCGACGAACATCGTCGCGCAAGGGAACGTCGGGGGTAGCGAAGACAAGACTGCTGCGGTACTCGTTCATCGGAAACGCACACCCTCTTCAAGCGCAAAGTCGTCGAAGACTAACCCAAAAGGATTAGATGATCGCGACAGACGCGACGGTTTCACCTTGAACCATCGCGTTGACGGGCGCTTGAGATGTCTTCGCTATAGGAGCGCGCTTGCGCGCGATGGGCGTTATCGGCAATACCCATCGCGCGCAAGCGCGCTCCTACGTGGAGCCGCCTTGCGTGTGCGGTGTTGCGCAGCGATTGCGCCGATGACGGCACCGTGGAGCGGTGCCGTCTGTAACGCGCGCTTCAGCGCTTGCGCGCAGTGGCTGGGGCGTTGGCCTCGCCCAGCGTCATCTTCAACCACTGCTCGCTCTCGGCCAGCATGTGCAGGATCGACTGCCGCGCACGGTAGGCGTGCGCTTCGTTGGGCAGCATCACCAGCCGCGCGTTGCCGCCCAGGCCCTTGATCGCGGTGAACAGGCGCTCGCTCTGGATCGGGAAGGTGCCGCTGTTGTTGTCGTCCTGGCCGTGGATCAACAGCAGCGGGTCCTTGATCTTGTCGGCGTAGTTGAACGGCGACATCGCCTGATACACCGGTTGCGCCTGCCAGTAATTGCGTTCCTCGGCCTGGAAACCGAAGGGCGTGAGGCTGCGGTTATACGCGCCACTGCGCGCGATGCCGGACTTGAACAAGCGCGTGTGCGCGAGCAGGTTGGCGGTCATGAAGGCGCCATAGGAATGCCCACCGATGGCGATGTGCTCGCGGTCGGTCACCCCACGCCGCACCACTTCATCCACCGCGGCCTGCGCGTCGGCGATGAGCTGCGGCAGGTAGGTGTCGTTGGGTTCGGCATCGCCTTCGCCCACGATGGGCATGGCCGGGTTGTTGAGCACCACGTAGCCGATCGCCAGAAACGCCTGCGGGCCCCAGTAGCTGATGGCATTGAAGCGGTACGGCGAGTCGGTGACCTGGCTGGCGGTGTCGGCACTCTTGAACTCACCCGGGTAGGCCCACATCAGCAGCGGCCGCGGGCCATCGCGTTTGGGGTCGTAGCCGGGCGGCAGCAGCAACGTGGCAGTGAGGTCCACACCGTCATTGCGCTTGTAGCGGATCTGCTCCTTCTGCACGCCGCGCAATTGCGGCAACGGGTGCGCAAAGCGGGTCAGCGCCCGCGGTGTGGCGGCGGTGTCGCCCAGTGTCTGCACGTAGTAGTTGGCCGGCTCCTCGGGCGATTCGCGGCTGAGCAACAGCTGCGTGCCTTGCGCATCCAGCAGCGCGATCGGCGCGGCGTAGGTGGGCGCCTGCGAATGGAACAGCCGCGTGGTGCGTTTGCTCTGCAGCTCGAAGCGGTCCACGAACGGGCGGTCGCCTTCCGGCGAAGCACCTTTGCCGAGCAGGAACAGGCTGTTGCCATCGGCACCGGTCTGCAGCAGCGCATGGCCGTTGTCGTCGGCGATCAGCGCCGGCGTGCCGGGGTCGTTGTAGCGGTCCTGCGAGGAGCGGTCCCACAGCAGTTCCGGCGCGCGCTGTGGTTGATCCGGTGCAATGCGCCACTGTTTGGTGCGGCGGGTCTTCCACCAGCTCTCGCTGATGATGGCCAGGTCGCCGCGGCCCCACTGCACGCCCTCGAACCGGCTGCCGAGCTTGGCCAGGGTGACCGGCGCACGGTTGAACGGCGCGGCCTGCATCAGCACCGCATCACGCACGCTGCTGGCGCGCGCCGGGTCGCCGCCGTCCTGTGCTTCGGCCCAGACCAGGGTGGCCGGCGCATCGGCGCGCCAGGCGATTTCGCGCACGCCGGTGGGTACGGCGTCATTGCCGGTCGGCAAGCCTTCCACCAGCGGCAGTTGCGCGATCTGGCGGACCAGCTTGCCCTGCAGATCCAGCACCTCGATGCGGCGCGCGAACGCGTCCAGCGGCGCCAGATAGGAGAACGGGCGCTCGCTGCGTTCGCTCAACACGTAGCGGCCATCTGGCGACACCGACAGGTGCAGATAGATCCCGGGCGCGGCAATCGGCCGCACCTGCCCGTTCACCCCAACGATCACCGGCTGCGCGGTGGCGTAGTACTCGAACAGCCGCGCATCGGCTTCGTTGCGGAGCAGATCCTGATAGGTGCGGATTGCGCGCACGCCGGCATCGGCACTGGTCTGCTGGATTGCCGGGCCCGCCGGCACCGCGTCGCGGGCGGGCGGTGCGGCCTGGTCACGCAGTTGCTGCTGCACCAGCAACCCACTGCTATCGGGCAGCCAGTGCAGTTCGTCGTTGATGCTGGTGTTCACGTCGGCCAACAGGCGACGCGCCTGCCCTGCCGCCACATCCACCACCCACAGCTCATTGGCACCACTGGCCGCATCCTCGCGGCGGAAGGCCAGAGAGCGTTGGTCGGGCGACCAGGCCAGGTCGGCCAGCGACAACGGCGCCGGCAGGCCCGCGATCTGGCGCTCGCTGCCATCGGCCACCGACAGCAGCCACAGCTTGCTGGCGAAGGAGAACCGGCTGGCCGCATGGGTCTTGGGATGGATGCGCACGCCGGCCAGCTTGAGCTCCGGCTGCGCCACCTCGGCAATGTCCGGCAGCGCCGGCAGCTGCAGCATGGCCGCCAGGTCGCGCCGCGGCGACAGCTGCAGCAACGGCGCGCGCGGCGCGTCCACCACCGCCTGCAGCGCCTTGGACGGCAACTGGTAACCGGTGGTCGGCAAGGACGTCGGCGGGGCCACCGGCTGCGCCAGTGCCGGGACGCTCAGCGCCAGCCAGCCCAACACCACCCAGCCCCGTTGCCACCCCTGCCGCCTGGTGCGTCTCGCCTGCATGCCCTTCCCCGGTGTCGAATGAGGCTTGGACCATAGCAGCCAGGCGGCCCGGCTCCCCCTGTCGTTGGTTGGGGTGGGCGGCAATTCATGCCGGACGGGGGTGCTGCCGATATAATCAGACCCTCGTCGAGGGGCGCTGCGACCGGTACGGCAGACTCATCTGCCACCTGCACGAAAAGTGCGGGCAACAACGGCCAGGCTCGACAGGGATTTTTCGTGAAACGGCGCCCGGAATTGCAGACATTCGCCTGCCTACCGGAGCAACTGATGAACGCTGTCGCAAAAACCGTTCCACATACCGATTACAAGATCGCCGACATCTCCCTGGCCGATTGGGGCCGCAAGGAGCTGGACATCGCCGAGCACGAGATGCCGGGCCTGATGTCGATCCGCCGCAAGCATGCGCAGACCAAGCCGCTGAAAGACGTCCGCATCACCGGCTCGCTGCACATGACCATCCAGACCGCCGTGCTGATAGAAACGCTCAAGGACATCGGCGCCAATGTGCGCTGGGCCTCGTGCAACATCTTCTCCACCCAGGACCACGCGGCCGCCGCGATTGCCGCCACCGGGACGCCGGTGTTCGCCTGGAAGGGCGAGACGCTGGAAGAGTACTGGGACTGCACCCTGGACGCGCTGACCTTCACCCTGCCCGACGGCACCCTGACTGGCCCGGAGCTGGTGGTGGACGACGGCGGCGACGTCACCTTGCTGATCCACAAGGGCTATGAGCTCGAAAACGGCAGCACCTGGGTCGATGAACCGGCCTCCTCGCACGAAGAAGGCGTGATCAAGGCGCTGCTCAAGCGCGTGGCTGTCGAGCGTCCGGGGTACTGGGCGCGTGTGGTCAAGGACTGGAAGGGTGTCTCTGAAGAGACCACCACTGGCGTACACCGCCTGTACCAGATTGCCGAAGCCGGCAAGCTGCTGATCCCGGCCATCAACGTCAACGACTCGGTCACCAAGAGCAAGTTCGACAACCTCTACGGCTGCCGCGAGTCGCTGGCCGATGGCCTCAAGCGCGCGATGGACGTGATGCTGGCCGGCAAGGTCGCCGTGGTCTGCGGCTATGGCGACGTGGGCAAGGGCAGTGCCGCCTCGCTGCGTGCCTACGGTGCCCGCGTCATCGTCACCGAGATCGACCCGATCTGCGCCCTGCAGGCGTCGATGGAAGGCTTCGAGGTCAACACCATCGAATCCACCCTGGGCCGCGGCGACATCTATGTCACCACCACCGGCAACAAGGACATCATCACCGTCGAGCACCTGCAGGCGATGAAAGACCAGGCCATCGTCTGCAACATCGGCCACTTCGACAACGAGATCCAGGTCGATGCGCTGAATGCACTTAAGGGCGTGGAGAAGATCAACATCAAGCCGCAGGTCGACAAGTATGTGTTCGGCAACGGTAACGCGATCTTCCTGCTGGCCGACGGCCGCCTGGTGAACCTGGGCTGCGCCACCGGCCACCCGAGCTTCGTGATGTCCAACTCGTTCGCCAACCAGACCCTGGCGCAGATCGACCTGTGGGAAAAGCGCGACAGCTACGAGAAGAAGGTCTACATCCTGCCCAAGCACCTGGATGAAGAAGTGGCCCGCCTGCACCTGGAGAAGATCGGCGTCAAGCTGACCACGCTCACCAAGGACCAGGCCGACTACCTCGGCGTGGACGTGGCTGGCCCGTACAAGCCGGATCATTACCGCTACTGATCCATTGGCAAGACATTGCCATGCAGACAAGAACGGGCGCCGCAAGGCGTCCGTTTTTTTTTGTGAGATCAGCGAACCAAGCGTGCCTCCAATAGCTCTGCCACCGCGCCGCCATGAGCTGGCAATTGTCAGGCCTGGCTAGCCGGGCACTGCCGCCATGCTTCTCCGGAATTTTAGCTGTATCGACCTGCACGGATCTCGTGATTGTTCGACCAAACAAGACGATCTCTGCAGAATTCCCCGTGCTGTTTCTCGACCCAACATTCGTAGAGGAACTGGTTGCTGAGAAAGCAGTTGGGCAGCCGAAGCGCTTCAGTGTCGGCGCAGCGAAGTAGGTCGTTTTTCTGTCCCCGGGTTTTGCTTAACAACAGCGCATCGCTTTACAGATGCGATAGCGACAAGCGCCTGTGCGGGAAGCTGAAGAATCGTACCGAGCGGACTTGCAGGTATAGCTACCCCACCGCCGATCACTGCTTCAAACCGCTTTCTGCGGCCAGTTGAGCTGAGCGCTCACGACTCCGAGGACCTGTATCACACATGTGCTACATTGCCTACTAAACCCACCGCCGGGAGCCCCGCATGAGTACCACCACGATCCGCCTGCCGGACGCGCTCAAGGCCCGCATCGCCAAGGCGGCGGAGGCGGCCGGCACCACGTCGCACAACTTCATCCTGGAAGCCATCGCCGAGAAGGCCGAGCTGGCCGAGCGACGCGCCGACTTCCATGGAGAGGCCGAACGCCGTTGGGCCGAATTCCTCGAGACCGGCGAGAGCATTTCCTGGGAGGAGATGCGCCGCTATCTGACGGACCGCATTCAAGGTAAGGACACGCCACCTCCCACGCCCCGCAAGTTAGCGAAGTAGCATGGCGCGCGTCGAGTTCCTGCCCTCTGTCAACAAGGACCTGCGCCGCATCATTGGCCATCTGGAACAGTACGAGGCCGAGCACGTCCAAGCGCGTCTTGGCGAGATCGTCAGCGCATCGACTGTGCTCACGGACAATCCGCTGATCGGGCGCCTGACGCGCAACGATTTGCGCGAACTGGTCATTGGCCAAGGCGCTCACGGCTATATTGCCCTCTACCGGTATGTGATCGCGCTGGATACCGTATTTGTGCTGGCGATCCGCGCGCAACGCGAGGCGGGCTATACACGCGACGTATGAAACCGAGCCGACACCCGCGCCAACGCAACTGCCCGCCCCGTTGCTGCGCGATGCAGGCTGGGGTGTGATGCAAGGAGCACAGGTCCAGTCCGAACTGATTTGCCTGGCCGCATACTCGGCAGTGGCCGGCGCTATCGGCGGATGACGTGCGACCACGATCACGGCAGCCAGTTCGCGTTGTTCTGCCAGAATCTCACGCCGCGCCGGTAGACCACCTGGTCAAGTCATACACCGAACCGCCCTCTCTTCCTCAGCGCGTTGCGCAGTAACGTAATCGGCACTATCGGGATCTCTTCGGGCGCGACGGTGCGCCTTGAACCGCGTGCTTCGCTCGCCTTGCAACAGTGGCTGGCAACTCCGCATCGCTCGATGTTCGACGTATTGATCAGTCCGTTGCAGCTGAACCCTTGCACTCGACAGGCTGCACATGCCGGCGGTAACGTACCGGCCCGGGCGTCGCCCCTGCCTTGCCTGCACGCGGTTGCGGCAAAGCGCGCTGCCTCGGTCACCCCATCTAAAAAGGACACCGCATGGGTAGCTTCAGCATCTGGCATTGGCTCATCGTTCTTGTGTTTTTCGGCATCATCGCTGCCGTCATCAGCGCGATCGTCTGGCTTGCCAAGCGCGCTTCACGCAAACCCGGTGCATCTGCCGCAGGCACTACAGCGGCACTGAAGACCACCGAATCCCGGCTGGCCGAACTGGATCGGCTCAAGTCTCAGCAGCTGATCACCGACGCCGAGTACACCCAGCGACGCGCTCAGATTCTGAGCGATCTCTGAGCGGCTGCACCTGCCGGTGAATCATGTCCGCGCCGTGCTGGAACATGAGATCCATGTGGGTTGCGTACCAGGCGCCGCGTATCAAACGCTACTGGCGCAAGGTGACGCGACAAGCGACGGGATCGTGCTGGACGTCCGCACACCGGAGCGACAGGCCAAGATGTTCAGCCTGCTGCAGTCGCTGCAGCTTCCGTTTGCCGATGCGCCTGCAGGCTGGCCACCCGCAGCGGTCTTTGCGCAGCTCAGGGAGCAAGGGCTGGTGCACGGCGCCATCATCACGGTGACGTGGGCGGCCCCCGAGATGCCCGTGCTCGGCGTCGGCTAACGCTGCTTGAGCGCGTTGCTTGAACGCCGGTCGCCTGCAGGCAGCTGACGAAGGCGCAGGCCCATGTGCAATCGCTGCGCCCAACGCCTCGCGTCAGGGGCGCCAATTCGCGTTGGCATCCCAGAACGCCACCGCGCGGCGGTAGGCATCGCGATCCAGCGGCACGCCGGAACCGCCCTCCTCCACACCCAGCGCATTGCGCAACATGGTGATCGGGGCCATGGGAATTTCGTCTGGCTCGGCGGTGTACAGACAACCGACCACGCCCCAGTCCGCGTCGACGGGGCTGCCTTCTTTGGCCAGCTGATCGCGGCTGTAGAGGATGGGCAGCAGGTAGGTGGCCACCGGCGGCTCCACGCCTTCGAACCAGCGCACCAGGACTGGTAATTCCTGCGAATTGCGTGCCTCGTAGCCGGAGCGCAGCTGATGGCGATTGGCATCGGTGATGGGGACGGTCAGGCAGCGTGTCGAAGTCCAATTGCGATGCGCATGCAGCCGGCAGAATGGCGCGTAGCCCTCGATCACGCGCACTGGCGTTTCATCGTTGAGGCGCTGGATGAACTGCTCGGGCGTGCAGTCCTGGATGGCGTTGCGGCGGCCGTCGCGCGGAAACAATCGCGGGCGGGCAAACGGGGTAAGAACAATCGACATGGCGCGTGCTGGCAGCGGTACAGCGTGCAAGGGTAACGCGGGCGCATCGTTCTCACGCAAGCGCTGCTCCCGCGCCTTGGTCTGCGGTGACCCGCCAGATGTGCTGGCAGCAGTGCACCGCCCTTTTACCTGTACGCGCGTTGCCTGCCATCGACGCGGCGCACACGCATCACGGTGCCCGCATCCGGCTTACCAGATCAGATCGTCCGGCACCTTGAACTGGCTGTAATAGTCGTCGTCGCTGTCCGGCGATGGTGGCGCTGCGGCGCGGCCATGATCCAGCACCACCGCGGTGGCATCGCGGCTGTAGACCTTCTCCGCTGCAGCGCGCGGAATCAGTTCGAAATTCTCGCCGTAGCGCACGATCACCAACGCGCCGCTGGCCAGCTGGCTACGCAAAAGGGGGTTGACCAGCACGCTGCGAATGACGCTGCCATCGTTGAAGCGGTAGTCGATCTCGCCTTCGCGCTTGACGCGGCTGGTCTCGATGATCTGGCGGACCTGCGCCACCAGTTCCTGCTGCCGCAGCTGCGCGTTGCGCTCCTCGGCCAGTGCGCGGTCGCGCTCGGCGCGCTCGGCCTGCAGGCGAGCGGCATCCACCTTGTCCGGGGCTGCTGCGGCCGCCGGTGCACCCTTGGCATGGCGCTGCTTGTTCTGCTCGCGCGCCACCTTGTCCACCTGGGCTTTCTTGACCAGGCCTGCCTTGAGCAGTTGTTCTTGAAGAGGATTGCGCATGCGAGAAAACCAACGGTGACGTGCACACAGTTTAACGCGGCCGGCGTGGCGGCCGCCCTGGCGCACGAGGTGCCGCTGACCCAGGAGGCCTGAACCAGGCTGTTCAGGCTTAGCGCAGCTATCAAAACGCCTGCGCAGCCGCCAGCCGGGCGCGGCCGGCGCTCGGAATCGGCACGTCCCCTTCCCGTACACTCCGGGTGCTCCGCGCCGCCGCACCCACCTGACAACTTGCTCGCTACGTTTTGTAGCCGCTCTTCATACCGCTGAGCCGTTGTGCACGCGCAGCGCTGCTGCACTGGGCTGACGTCGTTGCCTGTAGCGCGCAGGTTGCGCCGAGCCAGGCCTGCTGGGCGTCACGGCATCCATACCGGCAACCACCACCGTCAGTGATCAGCGCCACGCGCAATGCATCGGCGCGAGTGCGACCGTGCACGCCCTCGGCATCGAACCGGCCGCACGTTTCGCGGCTGTTTTGCAGTGAATACGTATGCACAGGGTCGATGCTGCGCCGCGATGCGCGCTTAGCATCACCGCGCGCCGCACGCCGTGGGGCGCGCTTTCCGGAACAGGGGCCGGAGGGCATTGCTGCATGCATCGCTGTGCGGGATGCGTGCGTCCACTGATCAGGAGACACACCCGATGCACGCCACCTCTCGCCCCTGTCCACGCACGTTCTGGCAACGCGCTCACCAGTTGCTGTTAATCGCGCTGACCTTGTTGCTGACCACCGCCAGCGCACAGGCCGACGTCATCCTGCATGCGTTCAACTGGCCCTACGCCACGGTGGAAGCACGCGCCAAGCAGATCGCCGATGCCGGGTATCGCAAGGTACTGGTCGCACCGGCGTATCGCTCCGAAGGCAGTGCCTGGTGGGCACGCTACCAGCCGCAGGATATCCGCCTGATCGACAATCCACTCGGCGACACCACCGCGTTCGCGCGCATGGTGCAGGCACTGGCCAATAACGGCGTGGAAACCTATGCCGACGTGGTGTTCAACCACATGGCCAACGAAGCAGCAACCCGCTCGGACCTCAATTACCCCGGCAGCGCGGTGCTGGCGCAGTACGCGGCCCATCCTGGGCGCTACGATGCACTGCGCCTGTTCGGCACCGTGCAGTCCAACTTTTTGAGCGGCAGTGATTTCGGGCCGGCGCAATGCATCAGCAATTACAACGATGCCTTCCAGGTACGCAATTACCGCATCTGCGGCGGCGGCAGCGATCCGGGCCTGCCAGATCTGCTCGGCAACGATTGGGTGGTGCAGCAGCAGCGCGCCTACCTGCAGGCGCTCAAAGGCCTGGGCGTCACCGGCTTCCGCGTGGACGCGGCCAAGCACATGACCTTCGACCATCTCAATCGCGTGTTCGATGCCGGCATCCGCTCCGGTGTGTACGTGTTCGGCGAAGTGATCACCGGCGGTGGCAGCGGCAATGGCGATTACGACCAGTTCCTGGCGCCATATCTGCAATCCACCCCGCATGCCGCCTACGATTTCCCGCTGTTCAACGCGGTACGCAATGCCTTCGGTGTGGGCGCGAGCATGCAGCAGTTGGTGGACCCGGCGTCCACCGGGCAGGCCTTGCCGGGCAACCGTGCAGTCACCTTTGCCGTGACGCATGACATCCCCAATAACGCGGGCTTCCGCTACGCGATTCTCGACCCGGTCGATGAAACGCTGGCCTATGCGTACCTGCTGGGCCGCAACGGCGGCGTGCCAATGGTCTACACCGACAACAACGAAAGCGGCGACAACCGCTGGGTCAATGCCTATCTGCGCGATGATCTGCGCCGCATGATTGGCTTCCACAACGGCGTGCAGGGCAGCGACATGCAGGTGCTGTCATCCAGTGCCTGCCACATCCTGTTCCGCCGCGGCAGCCTCGGCATCGTGGGCATCAACAAGTGCGGCAACCCGGTCAACACCACCGTTGCCATGAACGGCAGCGTGTTGTTCTGGAATGCGGATTACGTCGATGCACTGGGTTCCGGCAACGTGGTGCGCATCTCCAGTGGCTCGTACACCTTCACCCTGCCGGCGCGGCAGGCGCGTATGTGGCGACGTTGATTTTGCAGACGCGCTGCGTCTGTAGGAGCGCTGCAGCACGGTCTGTTTTCCGTAGGTGACATCCAGGCAACCAGGGAACATCAGCAGATCCCGCTGAGTAGCAACACCGACGCCTTCATGAGGGCAGCCCGCATGAAGGCGTCGATGCGTTCGGCACCCGAAAACATCTACAACAACGCATCTTTTTCATTGCTGGCGGCATCTCAGCACCAAGCGATGACGCGCACGGTTACCAGCAGGTGCCCTGGCGCGCATGCCAACGAAAGATGAATTGTCCGCACACGGCAAGCGATCAATGCAACCCGTTCGCACGGCGAGCGTACCTACGGGCGGTCGCTGCAATTGCTTCCTTCTGCTGCCCCAGCTGCGCGGCGACCATCGTGGCGAGCGCCATGCGAGCACTACACGCATGACATCGCCCTCCCCCATCGATGGTGCACGCCGGAGCATGCGATGCCTCTCTACTTTGTCCGCCATGGCGAATCGCTCGCCAACGAACAGAACTACTTCGCTGGTTCCCAGAATTCGCCGCTGACCCGGCTCGGCCGGCGTCAGGCGCAGCAGGCCGCACGCTACGTGCAGCAACGCGCACTGCACTTCGACCAGGTACACGTCTCCACGCTGGAACGCGCGCAGGCAACGGCAGCCATCATCCTGCATGACGTTGCGCCCATGCCCGAGGTTGTTTCCAGCGCGGCACTGGTGGAACGCAACTTCGGCATCTTCGCCGGCAAGAACAAGACCTTGATCAAGAAGTCGGTCGGTCATGCGGTGTTTGAACGCTACTTCCATGATGCCGATGGCGCGCCACCGGATGGCGAACACTGGATGGACATGTACGCCCGCTGCAAGACCTACTACGAGACCGTGCTGGCGCCGCTGGATCAGCAAGGCAAGCACGTGCTGGTCGTCGCGCATAAATACATCGTGGAAGTCTTTGCACTGATCGCATCCGGGCTGCCGCCAGCGGAGTACATCGACTTCCGCTTGCCCAACTCGCGCCCGCTGTCATGGGACGAACTCAAGCAACTGACCGCGCGCAGTTCGTCACACCTCAATACGCTGGGCGAATTGACGGAAATCCACCTGCTGCGCTGGATGCTGCTCGCCGCGCTCGGTGGTTTTGCACTGTCGTGCATGGGCGTCGCGCTGCCACCTGCGTTAGCCAGCGCTGCGGTGATCGCCTTGCTGGCAGTGAATGCGTTCTTCCTGTCGCTCCGGATCGAGCCCGGGGCACTGCGCCTGACCAGCGGCCCGGAGAACATCGCATTGGGTGCACTCAGTGTGGGGCGTGTCTTGCTGGCAATAGCCCTGCTGGTTGGCACACAGAACGCGTGGATGCATGTCCTGGGCCTGTTGCTCATCGTACCGCCAGCGTTGTCGGTGCCCACGTTCTCGCTGGCACGTGGGGGCGACTATTTCTTTGCCGCACGCTACACGCTGGTCTTGTCGATCGTGCTGCCGCTGCTGCTGTTGGTGCTGTTCCTGGACCATCGCGAAGTGCTGGGTAACGCGCATGCGCTGGAGCGCTTCTTCGTGGTGTTGGTGGTTGCCTTGGCGCTGCCTTGCCTGCTTGGCCAGGCCTGGCGCCACGCGCGCCCCATTGCGGCCGGCAAGCTCGCCACCAACTGGAGCTGGGTCGGTGCGCTGGCGATGGTGCCACTGGCATTTCTGGTGTCGCTGCGCGCGGACGGCGATGCGCTGCCGGCCACCCTGCGCCACGGCGGCTGGCATGCGTGGGCCGCGTTGCTGCTCCCGTTCTGCGTCCTTGTGGCCAGCCGCATCTGCAGCGCGCTGTATCTGCGGCTGCACCAACGGATGACCGGCAGGGCCATTCATGCCGCGATCGTGGCCGATATCCATCTGCTGCAGACCTCGCCGAATATTTTTCTGTGGCTCAGCCTGCTGTTACCCGGCACGTTCCTGCATGCGCCGACACTGGTGGCCGGCTCCCTGTTGGGCTTCTTCGTCTTCGCCTACTTGGATGAAGCGCTGATCGTCAGGCGTTTTCGCGCACAGATTGCGCCCGCCGTGGCAACCCCGGTGCGTGCTGCGACCGACTGCATCGGTGAAGCGCAAGCGGTGGATGCACAGGATCAATGCACTGTGCTCGACACGCGGTAGGTCAAGACGCGCCTGTTCTCAGACGCTCTAGCAATGGCGTCTCGGCGGCGTTCCATGCACTGGAACGCTGTGAACGGGCGCATGGCGAGCCTGCCAACGCTACGCCTTACGCGCGCACTGTTACCACGCAAACGGCGCAGTCACCTGCCGTTCGCCTAGTAAAAACGCATCAGCCACATGCACGAAGGGCGTGGTGTCCACCTCGGACTCACCCGCGCGCACCAGTTGCACGAAACGCGCGTACAGCCCGTCGTATTCGCTGGCCGCAGGCACGCTATGTGCGACGCCATCGATGTGCAGCTTGGCACCGCCCTCGCTCAGCACCAGCGTTCCCTGCGTGGTCTCCACCGCGATGTCCCAGCATTGGTGGCCGGTCTGCAGGAAATCGAATTCCGCAGTTACCGGCACATTGTCGGTATCGGCGAAGGTGAGCGTGGCCGCCAGCGGCGCCTGTCGATTACTCGGTGTGTGCAACGTGGCTTTGCGTAGTGCGAACGGCCGGGGCAGCAGATGGGTGACGATGGACAACGCATTGATGCCGGGGTCGAACACGCCCATGCCGCCGGGCTCCAGGATCCAGTCCTGGCCCGGGTGCCAGTGGCGGATGTCTTCCTTCCAGGTAATGTGCACGCGCACCAGCTGCTTGCCGGCGAGCCACTGCCGTGCCGGCTCCACGCCGGCGGCGCAACGCGAGTGCCAGCTGGTGAACAAGCTGCGCTGCGCCTGCCGGGCGATCACGCGCAGGTCGTCGATCTCCGCCAGGGTGGCGGCCGGTGGTTTTTCCAGGAACACATGGCGCCCGGCCGCCAGCGCCGACTGCGCCAGCGCATGCCGCCCCACTGGCGGTGTGCATAAGGCCACGGCCTCGATCTGCGGATGCGCGGCAAACGCCTCCTCCAGCGTCTGGAAGGCTGGCACACCATCCACCGTGCCATGCCGGCTCACGGTGGCCACCAGCTGCACATCGTCGCGCGCGGCGATGGTGGGCACGTGCTGGTCGCGGGCGATCTTGCCGATACCGACAAGGGCAATGCGCAATGCGTCTGGATGCTTCATCGAAACCTTCGTGCTCATGAGGAAGTGACGACCCACAGATGACGCCGGCAACCCTGCGTCGTCGTGCGCACGGCTGCGTGGCGAGAGGCGTCGCAGCCATGGCGGCTGCGCGCAACCGGCGCAGTGTACGGGCAGCACAGCGGCCGCTGCGAGACATCGCTACCGCTTGTTTTGCTATACCTCGTGGCAGACCACAGCCGCGCGCATCGTGCAAGGTCGGGCAACGGATCTACGGTTGACGGCACGCAGGGCAGCGGCCAGCATCGCGCCGCACACTCCGTGCAGTCATCCCCTCGGGCGCCTCGCCATGCTGCATCACCTCTCGCTGGGCGTCAGCGCCATCGACACGTCCGTTGCCTTCTACGATGCGGCGCTGGGCGCACTGGGCTATGTGCGGGTGTGGTCGGACCTGGCGCCTGGCACCGATGACCAGGCAGTGGGCTATGGCTGGGCCGGTGGCGGCGACAAGCTCGCCCTGAAGCAAAGCACGGCCGTGCCGCTGGCCGCGGGCGCCGGCTTCCATCTCGCCTTCAGCGCACCGAGCACCGCTGCGGTGGACGCGTTCTACGCCGCAGCGCTGCTGTACGGCGGCCGCTGCAACGGCACGCCGGGCCTGCGGCCGGACTATGGCGATGACTACTACGCCGCCTTTGTGATCGATCCCGATGGGCACCGCATCGAGGCGGTGCACAACCAGCCTGCCGGCTAAGAGCAGCTATCAAAACGACTGCGCAGCCGCCAGGCGGGCGCGGCCGGTGCTCGGAATCGGCATGTAGCCCCGTACACTCCGGTTCCTCCGCGCCGGCCGCGCCCGCCTGACGGCTGCTCGCTACGTTTTGTTAGCCGCTCTAAGTGTTGCTGCGGGTGATCGCCGGTGGCGCGCTGTCTTCGAGTCGCGCAATGCCAACGATAAGGCGGCACGCGCACCGCTCAAGCAACCACATAGGCGCGCCCATGCGACAAGCCCGCAGCGTAGGGTGCAGGCCATGTGCGCACCTGCAGTGTCGCTACATTTCCAGCACCACCTTGCCCAGATGGCTGCCCTGCTCCAGATAGCGATGCGCGGCGGCGGCTTCGGCCAGCGGGAAACATTGATCGATCAACACGCGCACCTTGCCTTGCGCAATCCAGGGCCACACCACGCGTTCCACTTCCGCTGCCAGCCGCGCCTTTTCGTCGGCGCTGCGCGGGCGCAGGGTTGAACCGGTGATGATGGCCTGCTTGCGCATCAGCAGCGGGATCGGTACTTCCAGCGTGGCGCCGGCCTGCGAGGCGATGTAGACGATGCGGCCGCGCGGATTCAGTGCTTCCAGCGTATCGGCAAAGACCGATGCGCCCACCATGTCCAGCGCCACGTCCACCCCGGCGTGCGCCTTGGCGGCGGCCACGAACGACTCGGTGGTGGAGTCGATCGCCACGTCCGCGCCCAGCTCGCGTGCCTGCGCCGCCTTGCCGGCCGAGCGGGCCGTGGCCAGCACATGCGCGCCGGCAGCCTTGGCCAACTGGATCGCGGTCACGCCGATGCCGGAGGTGGCGCCGTGCAGCAGCAGCCATTCGCCTGCCGCCAGGCGGCCATGTTCAAACAAATTGGCGTAGGCGGTGAAGATGGTTTCCGGCAATGCAGCGGCCTGCACCAGCGTCATACCGTCAGGAACCGGCAACACATGGCGCGCGTCCACCACCGCGTACTGCGCGTAGCCACCGCCGCCGAGCAAGGCGCACACACGGTCACCGACCTTCCAGCGGCCAGCGGCCACCACGACGTCACCCGCGACCTCCAGGCCCAGCGTCTCCGGTGCACCCGGCGGTGGCGGATAGTGGCCGGCACGCTGCAGCAGGTCCGGCCGATTGATGCCGGCGGCATGCACACGGATCAACACCTGGCCAGGTCCCGGCTGCGGGCGCGCTTGCTCAACCGCATGCAGTGCATCTGCATCGCCCTTGCCGTTGCGGATCGCAATGGCCGTCATCGTGGTCTCGCTCATGGGGACGCTCCGTAGAAAGTGGGCACCAGTGTAGGCGCCGGCCCGTCAACGTTTGGCACAGGAGCAATGTGTGCCCGGCGTAGCGTCGCGAGAAACGCGAACCGTCTTTGGCGTCACGCTACATCCCTGGGCGACGTGACGACTTTGCGCATTGATGCAATGCCTGCATCAAGAAAGCCTTGGTCCTCAAGCAGGCGCTGAGCGTTCGAACAGCTGATGACCGATGCAGTTTCGCGCTGGCAATGAAGCGAACAGGGACTAGCTGCGCGCTGCTAAGCCTGCGCTGCGAGACATCGTCGCGCGCTCCCGGTGATACCAAGTCATCGTTGAACTCGCGCTTGGAGCGCATTTGCGGTGTTCACGCTGTTACTGCCACCAGCCGTGGCGCCATGCGATCGTATACAAGTGAGCGCTCCAGCCACGACCACTTCCCCACGCACGCCGCAGATGGACACCACACGTCGTAGACGCATCACCGTTTTGCTTCGACTCACAACAGCAGCAGCCACCAACTGCCACCACTTGGGCGAAACTATCACCAGCGACCCATCCCCAGTTGTCGCCATGACGGCATCGCGCTGCACCGCGACACCTCGCGCGCCGCCCAAACGACACCACCACCATCGCCACGCCAACAGCTGCGCGCCCACGTTTCCGTAGGCGCGCAGGCAGCCAGTTACTCGGCGTCGTCTGCCACCACGTCCTGATCCAGGTACTGACGGATCGCCTCGAACACCTTCGAGGTCCCGTCATCCTGGCCCGAGGGCAGGCGTGCGGCGAAGTCGCGCAACAACTTGTCGCCGTCCACGCCGGGCTGTTCGGCCATCGCGAGCGCGAGATCGCCCACGCTGCGCGCCAACGCGACCCATATGCGGCCCAACGACTCAGCGATTACATCCATTTCCTGCTCTTGCATGTCGCGCTCCGATCAATTGCGTGGGGTAGCGCCCAGCTTACCGCGTGCATCGCGCAATGACTGCGTCACCGGCAAGCAGCCCCAAGCATGCCGCGACCACGATCACATCCAGCGGCCCTGCCACATCTATGATTTGCTGCATTCGGCAGCGGAGTCGCGCATGAGGTATCGATGGCAGTGGTGTCAGTTGGTGGCGGGCGCCCTGCTGCTGGCCTGCAGCGCAGCGGCATGGGCCGCGCAGGTGCGCATCGAACACCGCGATGACGGCTATCGGCTGCTGGTCGATGGCGCGCCCTTCGTGATCAAGGGCGCGGGCCTGGGCAATGGCAGCATGGAGACGTTGGCAGCACGTGGCGGCAACGCGCTGCGCACCTGGCGCGTGGATCCGGATCCGCAGCGCCAGCGCGCATTCCTGGACCGTGCGCAACGCAATGGGTTGAAGGTCGCCGTCGGCATCGAGGTCGGCAACGAACGACACGGCTTTGATTACAACGATGCCGCGGCCGTGCGCCAACAACTGCAGCGCATCCGCACGCAGGTGCAGCAGTCCGCTGCGCATCCGGCGGTGTTGATGTGGGTAGTCGGCAACGAGCTCAATCTCGACTACACCAATTCAAAGGTCTGGAACGCGGTGGGCGCGATTGCCGATGCCATCCACGCGATCGATCCGGACCATCCGGTCACCACCACCCTGGCCGGTTTCGACAAGCCGTTGATCGACCGCCTCAAGGCACGTGCCCCGTCGCTGGATCTGATCGCCGTGCAGCTGTACGGCGACATCGATGCATTACCGCAAAAACTGCACGACAGCGGCTGGCGTGGCCCGTATGTGGTCACCGAATGGGGACCCACCGGCCACTGGGAATCGCCGACCACTGCCTGGGGTGCGCCCATCGAAGACAACAGCGCGCGCAAGGCGGTGCTGCTGGAGCAGCGTTATCGCCAGCGCATCGCCAGCGATACGCGGCAAGGGCTGGGCTCGTTCGTGTTCCTGTGGGGCAACAAGCAGGAGCGCACGCCCACCTGGTATGGGCTGTTCCTACCCTCTGGCGCGGCCACGCCCGGCGTGGACACGCTGCAGGCGCTATGGACCGGGCGCTGGCCGGCCACGCGCGCACCGGCCGTGTCCACGCTGACGCTGGACGGCAAACAGGCACTGGACAGCGTGACGCTGCGCGCAGGCCACACCGCCACCGCCACGCTCACGGCCAGCGGTGCCACCGCACTGCGCTACGTCTGGCAGGTGCGCATCGAAAGCACGGCGCGCAGCATCGGTGGCGATGCGGAAGCACTGCCACCGCAGATCGACGTTGAGCTGCATCCCGAGCATGCGGGCGATGACAGTCGCGTCCGCCTGAAGGCACCGGCGCCAGGCAATTACCGCCTGTTCGTGGAAGTCCATGACCAGCAAGGCCGCGCCGGGTACGCCAACCTGCCGTTCCAGGTGGAAGCGCCTTAGCGCGGCATGTACCGCGCGGATCAAGACACTCGCAACCAAATATGCATTCATCGCGATGAAGCGATATTATGGCCGCACGCTCTGCCGGACCTGCCGCGATGACGCATCTCAGCTTCGAGTTCTACCCGCCCAAAACTGACGACCAACGCGCGCAGCTGGACCGCACCGCAGCCAAGTTGAAGGCCTATGCGCCCGAATACGTGTCGTGCACGTTTGGTGCCGGCGGCTCCACACTGAGCTACACCTCCGAGACGGTGCGCCACCTCAAGCAGAAGCACGGCTTTGAAGCGGCGCCGCATCTGTCCTGCGTGGGCGGCAGCCGCCAGGAAATCCGCGAACTGCTCAAGCTGTATCGCGCCATCGGCTGCACCCGCATCGTGGCGCTGCGTGGCGACCTGCCGTCTGGCATGGGCCACCCAGGCGACCTGCGCTACGCCTCGGATTTGATTGCCTTCATCCGCGCCGAGCATGGCGATGCGTTCCGCATCGAGGTGGGCGCCTACCCGGAGACCCATCCGCAGGCCATCGATGCCGACAGTGACCTGAAGTACTTCAAGGCCAAGGTCGATGCCGGCGCGGATGCGGCGATCACCCAGTACTTCTACAACGCCGATGCGTACTTTCATTTTCGCGACGCAGCGCAGCGGCTGGGCGTGGAGGTGCCGATCATTCCCGGCATCATGCCGATCTCCAACTTCTCCCAGCTGCGCCGGTTTTCCGAGCAATGCGGTGCAGAGATCCCACGCTGGATCGGCAAGAAGATGCAGGCCTACGGCGATGATGCCGATGCGGTGCGCGCGTTCGGCGCCGAAGTGGTCGCCGCGCTGTGCGAACGGCTGATCGCAGGCGGCGTGCCGGCGCTGCACTTCTATACGCTCAATCTGGCCAAGCCGACCACACAGGTGTTGCAGCTGCTCGGGCGCTGAGGCACGCCGTCCAAGGCGTTCTCTCCACAGGCATGTCGTTCCGGATCACATCCCTCGCACGCACGCGCGTGCCCAGCGCGCGCGGCGCAAGCCTGTGTGGCATCGCTGTGTTGTTCGCCGGCTCACGCGCGCACCGTTACGCTGCGTCGATGCCTCGCCTTCTGCTGCCGTTGCTGCTGTTGTTCTGCCTTTGCTCCGCAACACGCGGGCAGGCGCAGGAAATCCGTCGCTGCGTGTCGCCGGAGGGGCAGACCATGTTCACCGACCGCCGCTGCGAAGACGTGGGCGCGGTCAGCCGCCTGCCGCCGGCCACGCGTGCGCAGGGCAATGAAGGGTTGTATCGCTACGGCTGCCCTCGTCGGCTGAGCGAGCTGGTGTCGCTGCTGCAACTGGCAGTGGACAGCCGCGACGTCAACCGGCTATCCAGCCTGTATCTGTGGAGCGGGCAGTCCGACGCCGCCGCCAATCAGGTGCTGAGCCGGCTCGAAGCCATCGTGCAACGCCCCTTGCTGGAGATCGCCCCGATGTATCCACAAAGCGATCCTCCGGCCTGGGAGGCAGAGGCAACAGCCTCTGCGGCGGCACCTGCCAGCGGCCTGGATGGCGGCACGGTCGACGCGCCGCTGCCACCGCCGGCCACCCGTCCGCGCCCCTGGGGGCTGCGCCTGGAGCAGGCACTCGCCAGCGGCACACCGGCGCGCAGCGTGTTGCGGCTGCGCCGGCAATACAACTGTTTCTGGGTGACGTTCTAGCGTCAGCCTCGCCGCCCGCCGTGCAGAGGCGGAAGCCAGCAACCAGCAGCGATCGATTGCACCGGCGTGCGCAACGCTAACGCGCCATGCCGCTCAGCGCGTGCGGCCGGCGAACTGCCCAAAGCACTGGGCGCAAGGTCGTTCGCACATGGCCCGCACGACGCACGACTGCTGCTTGCCGTGCCGCCTGCGCACCTCAGCGCACCTCAACAGCGCGACGCTCAACCACCGCATCCCCATCTAGCCGGCCAGGTGTGCAGTGATTGCCGCTACCGCCTGCTCCGGGCTCAGCACTGCACTGTCGAGCAGCAGATGCGGCTGCGTCCACGCCGCATAGTCATGCGCCAACACTGACGCCCATTCCGGCAATCGCAGGCCCGGCACCTCGCTCTGGCGTGTCTCCACCCGCTGCCGATGCAGGTCTTGGTCGCTGCAGATCACTTCGATCTCCAGCACGCGGCTGCCCGCATCCGCGGCAACGTCGCGCCAGGCCTGGCGCGTGACCGGCAAGGGATTCACGCAATCGGCGACCACCGGCAGGCCGTGGTGCAGATTGCTGCGCGCCAGCGCATAGGCAGCCAGGTAACCGGCCGCGCCAACGTCGCCGGCAAGCATGCCGCTGTCGCGCAACGCCTGCTCGATCGTATCGATGCGCAAGTACACTGCCCCGCACTGCGCGACCAGCCGCTGCGCAATGGCGCTCTTGCCGACGCCAGGCAATCCACCGAACACCACCAACCAGGGCGACCGTGCGGCGATCGCGCCTGCCGTCACGCTGGCCACAGCCCGCGAATGGCGGCGATGCCCTGCGCGCCGTGCGCGCGCGCTTCGCGCACATCCCCGGGCTGCATGCCGCCCAGCGCGTAGATCGGCAGCGAGACCTGCTCGCGCAAGGTCTCAAATCCCTCCCAGCCCATCGGCGTGGCGCCCGGGTGCGATGCGGTGGCCTGCACCGGCCCAAGCACGGCGAAATCGCAGCCCAGTCGCTGGGCATGGCGCAGATCCTCCAGCCCGTGGCAGGAGGCGGCAACGGGCTGGTCGGCCGGCAATGGGCGCTCGGTCAATGTGGCCAGCTGCTCCGATCCCAGGTGCACGCCGATGCCGAGCTCGCTGGCCAGGCCGATGTCGCGATTGAGCAACCACTGCGCACGCTGACGCCCGCGCAGCCCCATGACTTGATGCACCAGCGCGTGCCAGCGCGCAGGATCCACCGCCGGTGCGCGCAGCTGGATGCGGGCGATCCCTTGCTGCAGCGCCTGCTCCACGCCATCCAGCCACGCGGCATCGTCCTGCGGCTCTGGCGTGATCAGGTAGCGGTCCGGCTGGCGCAGCACCCCCACCACCGGCACATCGGCCGGCGGCATCGAATAGCGCGCCAGCTTGTCGGCGGCCACCCAGGTCATGGCCTGGCCCTCGCGCCCGCGCGGGCTGCCCTTCCATCCGGTGATCTCCCGGACTTCCAGCCGCAGCCGCTTGTCCGGGTACAGCTGCGGCACGTCCATCACCCACGCGCCCACGTGCGCATCGATGCCGAGTTCTTCATTGAGTTCGCGCACCAGCGCCTGTTCGGAGGTTTCGCCAGGCTCACGCTTGCCGCCGGGAAACTCCCACAGGCCGGGCATGTCACGGGTTTCGGTACGGCGGGTCAGCAGGATGCGGCCGCGGGCGTCGGTGATCACGCCGGCAACGACGTGGATGGATCTGAGGGAATCGGGCATGGCGCAAGAGTGCCGCGAGTGAGCGGTTCAGCGCAATCGACTGGCGGTTCAAACAGAGAACGCCGTGCACCAGCTGCCATCTGCACTGGTCAACGCACAGCATTGGGAACGACGAGGCCGGCAGCAACCGGCTCCGCAGTCCGCTCCAACCAATCTCCACTCCCCAATCCCGACTCCCTAACCTACAGCGGATGCCCGATGCGCCAGAGCACGCCACTGGGGTCGTGCAGGGTGAAATCGCGCGCCCCCCAGGGGCGGTCTTCCGGCACGCTGCAGGTCACCTGGAAGTGCGTGGTCAGTTCGCTGTCGTGCACGTGCTGCCACCACGCGTCGGCCTCATCCACCCACAGGTGCAGCATCAGGTTCTCGGCCAGCTCGCGCACGTAGAAGTCCTGCAGCAAGAACGCGCAATGCGCCCCATGCCGGAAGCAGGTCACGTGACCGACCTCGTCTTCCTGCAAAAAGCCCAACGCCCGATAGAACTGTTGCGAGACGGCATAGTCGCGCGCAGGCACGAACACTTTCAGTTGCTGGCTGGACAGCAGCGCCATGACGCACTCCACGCGGGACGTAGGCTGAGCATACGCCCCGCAGTGGCGCAGGCGGAGTAGCTCGCATGCAGCGGCGCTGTTGTGTACGTGCGTGATGGAAAAGGGTGTAGCGGAACTGCCATGCCGAGGCTCAACGGGAGAGCGCCCATCGAGCTCGTCAAATTCTCCTAGCGCCTATGCCATGGTTGTCAGACAACCGCGTGGCTATGACACAGGCCACGACTTGTAAGGAGGAGGTGCGCGATTCGGCGAAGTAGCGCACCTAGCCTTCGGCGCTGCATGCCCTGCATCGGGCTCCATCGAATGCCTCTGCGCCCCCTTGGTTAGGCGGCGAGAGAAAGGCGAGGGATCGAAAGCAAGGACCGTTCACTCAGCGTCCTGCGCGGACGTTGGGTGTGCAGCCCGCGTCACGGGCTGCACCACGGTCACCACAGGATCAGCTGAGCTGACCGTGGCAGTGCTTGTACTTCTTGCCGCTGCCGCAGGGGCAGGGATCGTTGCGGCCGACCTTGGGTTCGTCGCGGGTGACCTGCGACACCGGTACCGGCGCGTTGCCGCCCTGCATCTGCTCCACTTCTTCGTCTGCACCGTAGCCGCCGGCATCCTGGTGCTGGAACTGCGAGGCCAGCAGGCGTGCTTCGGCCTGGCGACGCTCCTGCTCTTCCAGTTCGGCCACTTCTTCTTCGCTGCGAATACGCACGCGCGCCAGCAGGTTGACCACCTCGCGCTTGACGTTCTCCAGCATCTCGGAGAACAGCTCGAAGGCTTCCTTCTTGTATTCCTGCTTGGGTTGCTTCTGCGCATAACCGCGCAGATAGATGCCCTGGCGCAGGTAATCCATCTTGGCCAAATGCTCCTTCCAGCCCTGGTCGAGCACGGTCAGCATCACGTGCTTTTCCAGCGCGCGCATGGTGTCCGCGCCCACGGCCGCTTCCTTCTCGGCGAAGTGCGCATCCACCGCGGTCTGTACCTTGGCGGCGATCTGCTCGGCGTCCAGTTCTTCCTGGGTCTTGGCCAGCTCGCGCAGTGCCAGCGGCATGCCCAGTTCCGATTCCAGCGTGGCTTCCAGGCCCTGCAGGTCCCACTGCTCGTCCACCGAGTTGGGTGGCACGAAGCGAGCGACCAAGTCGTAGATCACATCGCCACGGATGCCGTCGACGTTGTCCTTCACCGACTCGGCATCCAGCAAGTCATCGCGCTGTGCGTAGATCACCTTGCGCTGGTCGTTGTTGACGTCGTCGAAATCCAGCAGGTTCTTGCGGATGTCGAAGTTGTGCGCTTCCACCTTGCGCTGCGCCTTTTCGATCTGCCGGCTGACCAGGCGATCTTCGATGACGTCGTCTTCCTTCATGCCCATCATGCGCATCGCCTTCTGGACCCAGTCCGAGGCGAAGATGCGCATCAGGTTGTCTTCCAGCGACAGATAGAAGCGCGAGGAACCCGGGTCACCCTGGCGGCCGGCACGGCCACGCAGCTGGTTGTCGATACGCCGCGATTCATGGCGCTCGGTACCAATGATGTGCAGGCCGCCGGCGGCCTTGACCGCCTCATGGCGGCGCTGCCAATCGGTCTTGATCTTGAAGCGGGCTTCTTCGGTCGCGTCGTCGCCCAAGGCGTGATATTCCGCTTCCAGCGAGCCACCGAGCACGATGTCGGTACCGCGACCGGCCATGTTGGTGGCGATGGTCACCGCGCCCGGCTGGCCGGCATTGGCCACGATGGTCGCTTCGCGCTCATGCTGCTTGGCGTTGAGCACTTCGTGCTTCACGCCGGCCTTGCGCAGGTGCTCGGAAAGCATCTCGGAGGTTTCGATCGAGGTGGTACCCACCAGCACCGGCTGACCGCGCTTGGCGCAGTCTTCGATATCGGCCAGCACCGCATTGAACTTGCCCTTGCGGTTGAGGAACACCTGGTCCGGATGGTCCTTGCGCACGGTCGGGCGGTTGGTCGGAATCACCACCACTTCCAGGCCGTAGATGCTCTGGAATTCGTAGGCTTCGGTGTCGGCCGTACCGGTCATGCCGGACAGCTTCTTGTACATGCGGAACAGGTTCTGGAAGGTGATGCTGGCCAGCGTCTGGTTCTCGCGCTGCACCGGAACGCCTTCCTTGGCCTCGACTGCCTGATGCAGGCCGTCAGACCAGCGACGCCCGGAGAGCGTGCGGCCAGTGAATTCGTCGACGATCACCACCTCGCCATCGCGCACGATGTAGTCCACATCGCGCTGATAGATCGCATGCGCCCGCAGCGCAGCGTTGAGGTGATGCACCACGCTCAGGTTCTGCGCGGCATACAGGCCGTCGTCGGCATTTTCCAGAATACCGGCCTGCAGCAGCAGTTCTTCGGCGTGGCCCATGCCCGCCTCGGACAGATGCACCTGCTTGCCCTTCTCGTCGATCCAGTAATCACCCTCGCCTTCTTCGCTTTCCTGCTTGGTCAGCTGCGGCACGATGCGATTGACGCGGATGTACAGCTCGGGCGATTCGTCGGCCGGGCCGGAAATGATCAGCGGGGTGCGCGCTTCGTCGATCAGGATCGAGTCGACTTCGTCGACGATCGCGTAATGCAGCTTGCGCTGGTAACGGTCGGCCCGCGACAGCGCCATGTTGTCGCGCAGGTAGTCGAAGCCAAATTCGTTATTGGTGCCGTAGGTAATGTCGGCAGCGTAGGCGGCGTGCTTGTCGCTATGCGGCATGCCCGGATACACCACGCCCACGCTCAGGCCCAGCCAGTTGTACAGCTTGCCCATCTGCGCGGCGTCGCGGCGCGCCAGGTAGTCGTTGACCGTCACCACGTGCACGCCCTGGCCTTCCAGTGCGTTGAGGTAGACCGGCAGCGTGGCCACCAGGGTCTTGCCTTCACCGGTGCGCATTTCGGCGATCTTGCCCAGGTGCAGCACCATGCCGCCGATCAGCTGCACGTCGTAGTGGCGCATGCCCAGCACGCGGCGGCTGGCCTCGCGGCAGACCGCAAAGGCTTCGGGAAGGATCTTGTCCAGGGACTCGCCGGCGGCAAGCCGCTGCTTGAACTCCGGGGTCTTGGCTTGCAGCTCGGCGTCGGAGAGCTTCTCGATCGTCGGCTCCAGCGCATTGATCTGGGTGACGAGGCGGTTGAGCTGGCGCAGCTGGCGTTCGTTACGACTGCCAAAGACACGGGTAAGCAGACTGTTGATCATTGAAGAAACCGGTTGAAAAGGAACGGTTTGACCGACGCCGGTCCCCACAGACCCGACCGCCGTAAACGAAACAGGGCGCACTGCGCCCTGTCGATGGCAACACCCTATTGTAGCTTGGGGCGGGGCTTCACGAATCAAGCACCGCCCGCTGCCGCCATCAGCCGCGCCCGCGGCGTCCCACCGGGGTGTTGGTATCGCCCAGGAACTTGCGCGGATTGACCACGCGGCCGTCGGCCCAGACCTCGAAGTGCACGTGCGCACCGGTCGAACGGCCGCTGGAACCGGCCTTGGCCACCTGCTGGCCGGCACGGACCAGATCGCCCACCTTCACCACCAGGCGCGAGTTGTGCGCGTAGCGGGTGACGTAGCCATTGCCGTGATCCACTTCCACCACGTTGCCGTAGCCGCCGCGCACGCCGGCATAGCTGACCACGCCGTCGGCCACCGACATCACCGGATCGCCCACATTGGCGTGGAAGTCCACACCCTTGTGGAAGGCCGAGCCACCGTCGAACGGATCGGCGCGGCCACCGAAGCCGGAGGTGATGTAGGTGTTGCGGATCGGCATCCGCGACGGCACCGAATTCTGCTCCAGCTGATGATCGAACATCAGCGAGGCGAGCACGTTCAATTGCTGGCCGGAGGCGGAAAACTGCTGCTCCAGCTGCCCCAGATCCTGCTTGAGCGACTGCACCGGCATGTCGTTGACCGGCTCATCGCCGCCACCGACGCCGACCGGCTCGTCGAAGTCGAACTCGCCGTCCTTCAACTTGCCCATCTGGGTCAGGCGCTCGCCCAAGGCGTTGAGCCGGGTGGCTTGAGCCTGCAACTCGCCCAGGCGTGCCGCCAGGGCGTTGACCTGGGCCTGCGAAGCGCGCTGCGCCTGCGCAAGCTCGGTCTGCTGCTGCGCGACCTTGGCCTGCAGCGCGGAATTGGTCACCATGCCGGTGGCGGTGCTTGCACCGACGCCGATCAGCATGCCCAGGCCCAGTACCGCACCCAGCACCACCATCGGTCGATCCGCGGCAAAGCCCTGGAACTGTCGGGCCAACCGCTGGGCCCGGGTCTCGCGAGATTTGATTACGACTTTCTTTAACGCCATATGAGTGTCATGTCCAAGCCCAAGTCCAACGCACGCAGCCCATCCGTTCCGCAGCAAGCCGTCGAGGCCCTGCTCGGGGAAAAGGCTGGCGACCCTCTGCGCCGAGCGTTGTGGCTCGACGCGCTGGATCGGCAGTTGCGCCCCCTGTTACCGCCCCATCTCGCCACCCGTTGCCGGTTGGCCAATGTCCGAGGCGAACAGCTCGTTTTTCTGGTTGATTCGCCGGTCTGGCATGCCAAGGTGCGGCTTGCCGAAACCCAACTGCTCGATGCCGCCCGATCCATCGGGCTGAAGGTCACCGCGGTGACCGTCAAGACGGCCTCTGCGCCGCTGCATTCCCCAACACAGCAACACCGCGACCGCCCACACACGCCGGTATCCGAGGCCACGCGTAACGGCTTGCGTGACGCACTTGCGTCCTTGCGCGACGTGCCATCGACCAACAAAAAGTGATGTCCATGCCGCTGCAAGCGGCTGCCGGTGCGTGAAGAAATTGCGAAGTACCGCACACGACCCGACGCATCCTAGCGGTCATGGACGCCGTAGGAGTTAGGGAAAGCTTAAATAAACGTTAAGAATAGGCCGGAAATCCGACGCAGTTCACACTTCGCGGCCGTGCCAGGGAAATCCCTGACATCAGGCATAAACGGGGCTGGCGTAGGTCACCGGTGGCTGCTCGGTGCCTTCCGGGAAGCTGACCCATTCCCATGCGGCCTGGTCCGCCAGCAGCGCACGCACCAGCTTGTTGTTGAGCGCATGGCCGGATTTGAAGCCTTCGTAGGCACCCAGGATCGCGCCGCCAGCTAGATACAGGTCGCCGATGGCGTCGAGGATCTTGTGGCGGACGAATTCGTTGGTGTAGCGCAGGCCGTCCTCGTTGAGCACGCGGAACTCGTCCAGCACGATGGCGTTATCCATCGAGCCGCCCAGTCCCAGGTTGCGCTCGCGCATGTACTCCAGGTCGCGCATGAACCCGAACGTGCGGGCGCGCGAGATTTCCTTGACGTAAGCGGAGGTAGAAAACTCGATCTCCTGGCGCGACTGCTTGGCCGGGATCATCGGGTGATTGAATTCGATGGTGAAACCGAGCTTGTAGCCCTCGTACGGCTCGAAGCGCGCGATCTTGTCGCCTTCGCGCACTTCCACCGGCTGCTTGATGCGGATGAAGCGCTTGGCCTTGTTCTGCTCGACGATGCCAGCCGACTGCAGCAGGAACACAAACGGGCCGGAGGAGCCATCCATGATCGGCAATTCAGCCGAGGACAGCTCCACGATCACGTTGTCCACGCCCAGTCCGGCCAGTGCCGACATCAGGTGCTCCACGGTCTGGATCTTGGCGCCGTTGCAGGTCAGCCCCGTGCACAGCGTGGTCTCGGTGACCAGCTCGGCATCGGCAGGAACTTCGATCACCGGCTCCAGATCGACGCGACGGAACACAATGCCGTGATCGACCGGTGCAGGACGCAGGGTCATATAGACCTTGTCGCCGCTATGCAGGCCGACGCCGGTGGCACGGATGGTGTTCTTGAGAGTGCGTTGCTGGGTCATGGGCGAAGTCTGTATGAGCAATGCAGACAGACGCTGAACCGGCTGTCTAATCGGGGGAGATTAGCCGAATCTTAACAAATCATGCGTGACGGAGACTGTAACGCACCAGTCACGCCGCTGCAAAAGCTGCCGGGTCGGCACCGACCCGGCAGAAAAGGACAGGACAGGCGCCCCGGCGGCTGCCGGGGCATTGCCGCTGCGCCGAACCGCGCGCAGCGTGGGGCGGTCAGTCGGCCTGGCGGCGCAGGAACGCCGGGATATCCAGGTAGTCGTTCGGCAGATCTGCGGCGGCCGGGGTGGACGCGCCAGCGTTGCTGCTGCCGGCCGAGTCGCTGCTCGGACGACGCAGGCCCAGGCCCATGCTGCCGCCGACGGCCTTGGAGACCGCGTCACCGCCGGTCTCGAAGTCGCCAAATTCCGGCTGGCCGGTGGTGGCATTGCGCACCAGCTTGATCGGCGCGCGCTGGTCCGGGCGCTGGGTCTGCCGCGCAACGGCGCGGTTGAGGCCCGTGGCCACCACGGTGACGCGCACTTCGTCCTGCATGTCGGGGTCGAGCACGGTGCCGACGACCACGGTCGCGTCTTCGGAGGCGAACGCTTCGATGGTGCGGCCGATCTCGTCGAACTCGGCCATGGTGAAATCCGGGCCGGCGGTGATGTTGACCAGGATGCCGTTGGCACCGGCCAGGTTGACGTCGTCCAGCAGCGGGTTCTGGATGGCGGCTTCGGCCGCGGCCTGCGCGCGGTCATCGCCACGTGCCGAACCGGTGCCCATCATGGCCAGGCCCATTTCCGACATCACAGTGCGCACGTCGGCGAAGTCGACGTTGATCAGGCCCGGACGCACGATCAGATCGGCGATGCCCTGCACGGCGCCCTGCAGCACGTCGTTGGCGGCGCGGAAGGCCTGGATCATGGTGGCGTTGCGGCCGAGCACGGTGATCAGCTTTTCATTGGGAATGGTGATCAGTGAGTCGCAATGCTGGCTCAGTTCCTCGATGCCCTTGAGCGCCACCTGCATGCGGCGGCGGCCTTCAAACGGGAACGGCTTGGTAACCACGGCGACGGTCAGGATGCCCATCTCCTTGGCCAGCTGCGCGACCACCGGGGCGGCGCCGGTACCGGTACCGCCACCCATGCCGGCAGTGATGAACACCATGTCCGCGCCCTGCAGTGCGTCCATGATGCGCTCGCGGTCTTCCAGCGCGGCCTGGCGGCCGACTTCCGGATTGGCGCCTGCGCCCAGGCCCTTGGTGACGTTGGTGCCCAACTGCAGCTGCAACTTGGCGCCGCAGTTCTTGATCGCCTGCGAGTCGGTGTTGGCGGTGATGAATTCCACGCCATCGACGTTGGTGTTCACCATGTGCGCAACCGCGTTGCCACCGCCGCCGCCGACGCCGACGACCTTGATCACCGCGTTGGGAGCCATCTTTTCGATCAGTTCAAAATGTGCCATGTCAGTGTCCTCTTGAGCCGGGATTGGGGAATGGGGAGTCGGGATTCGCAAAAGCGTTGGTCCCTGTCCACTCCGCACCACGGCGAGTGTTGTTGTTTGAAAGTCGGGATTCGTGTGCGGGACCGTAGATGTGCTGTTGCGCTCTACGACTCACCTCACCTATTCCTCGACGCAATGCCTGCAAAAAAGTTTACCGCCTACCCGCTCGCCGCTCTCTACTTAATCTTGCTACCACTCAGTTTTTTCTTTGCTCTTACCAATCCCAAATCCCGAATTCCCAATCCCTGCCACTCAGAATTCGCCGCGATACCAGTTCTTCAATTTCTTGAACAAGCTGCCGGCGCGACCGGTCGGGATCGACGGTCGGCGCGGGTGTTCGATCTGGCTGCCCATCAGCAACAGGCCCACGCCGGAGGCGTGTACCGGGTTGCCCACCACTTCGCCCAGGCCGGTGACGTGCTGGGGAATGCCCACGCGCACCGGCATCTGCAGCATTTCTTCGGCCAGCTCCACCACACCTTCCATCTTCGAGGCGCCACCAGTGAGCACCATGCCGGCGCGCACCATTTCCTCGAAGCCGGAGCGACGCAGTTCGGCCTGCACCATCTCGAAAATTTCTTCGTAGCGGCCCTGCACCGCTTGCGCGAGTGCGTGCCGCGGCATGCGACGCGGCGGGCGATCGCCCACCGATGGCACCTGGATGCTTTCTTCGGCGGTGGCCAGCTGCGCCAGCGCGCAGGCGTAGCGCACCTTGATCTGCTCGGCTTCCGGCGTCGGCGTACGCAGCATGTGCGCGATGTCGTTGGTGACATGGTCGCCGGCGATCGGCAGCGACGCGGTGTGGCAGATCGCGCCCTGCACGTACACGGCCAGGTCGGTGGTGCCGGCGCCGATATCTACCAGCACGACGCCCAGTTCGCGCTCGTCGGCGGTCAGCACCGCGACCGAGGACGCCAGCGAGGACAGCACCAGATCGTCCACCTGCAAGCCGCACTTCTGCACGCACTTGGTGATGTTGGCCGCGGCTGACTGCGCGCACACCACCAGGTGCGCATGCACCTCCAGGCGCACGCCGGTCATGCCGACCGGGTTACGGATGCCTTCCTGCGAATCGTCCAGCACGTACTCGCGCGGAATTGCATGCAGGATGCGTTGATCGGCAGGAATGGCCACGGCCTTGGCGGCGTCAAGCACGCGCTCCAGATCGCTCCAGGTCACCTCGCCATCGCGGATCGGCACGATCCCGGGCGAGTTCTTGCACTGCACGTGGTTACCGGAGATCGAAGCGTACACCGAGCGGATTTCACAGCCGGCCATCAGCTCGGCTTCCTCGACCGCGCGCTGGATCGACTGCACGGTGGATTCGATATCCACCACCACGCCGCGTTTGAGGCCGCGCGACTCGTGCGAACCGATGCCGATCACTTCGATCGGATTGCCGGGCGAGTACTCGCCGACCAGCGCGACCACCTTGGAGGTGCCGATATCCAGTCCAACGATAAGGGATTTGTCGCCTTTGCGGTTCATGTATGCAGACTGCGTTGAAGAGGGAATGACGGAAGCGCGGCGACCAGACGATCGATCAGCCGGTGCGGGACACGCATGGCGATGGGGTGCACCTCTGCGGGGGGCGCGGCCGGTGAAGGCGCAGCGCCGCTCTTGGGTTTCTTGGCATCGTGCGGCGTTTCGCCCGGCGCACGCTCAACCGTAAAGCCGTTGGTGTAACGCAGGTCTGCGCGCGCGATCGGACGTTGTGGATCAGTCAGCTGCGGCAGTACCCGCGCGAACCGCTGCAGGCGTGCGCGCGCATCGTCGCGGCCGATCACGATCTGCACGCCGTTGCTCAGTCCCAGCGACCAGCTGCCGCGCGCATCCATTTCCAGGCGCTCCACATCCAGCCCGGTCGGGGCGAACAGCGCGCGCGATTCGTTGTACAGCGCCACCACGTCCTGCGTCTTGCTGTCCGGGCCACCGAGTTGCGGCAGCTTGAAGTCCTTCAACAACGGCGGGGTGCGGAACAGCCGGCCCTGCTCGGACAACATGCGGTCGGTGCCCCAGCGGGCGAACGGCTTGTGTTCGACCACATGCACTTCCAGCACATCCGGCCAACGCTTGCGCACCTGCGCACTTTCCACCCACGGCAAGCGCGCGATGGCGTCCTGCGCGTCTTGCAGCTTCACCGCGAAGAATCCCGAGCGCGCATACGGCAACACCACCGCACGCAGCTCCTCGGCCGGCACCCGCTTGAAATCGCCGGAAACACGCAAGCGCGCCAACGGCCACCGCTCGGCACCCACCCAGCCATTGAGCACGGCCACCACCGGCAACGCGACCAGCGCCACCGCGATCAACCAGGCCAGGATGCGCAGAGTGGCGTTCATACACGCGCTCCGCGCTGGGGATTCGGCATTGGGGATTGGGGATTCGTAACGGCAGCAGCAACAGCAACGGCGCACGCGGCGTCGCTGTTCACCAATCCCGAATGCCGAATCCCCAATCCCAGCTTCACAGCGTCTGCTCCAACACGCGCCAGACCAGCGCTTCGAAGTCGATACCGAGTTGGCGGGCGGCCTTGGGCACCAGCGAGTGGCTGGTCATGCCCGGGGCGGTGTTCACTTCCAGCAGGTACAGCTGGCCGGTGCTGCCATCGCGCATCACGTCCACGCGACCCCAGCCGCTGCAGCCGGCGGCGCGGAAGGCGTCCAGGGCGAGCTGGCCGATCTGTGCTTCTGCGTCGCCATCCAGGCCCGGGCACAGGTACTGCGTGTCTTCGGCGATGTACTTGGCGTTGTAGTCGTACCACTGGCCCTTGGGCACGATGCGGATCGACGGCAGCGCCACATCGCCGAGCACGGCGACGGTGAGCTCGTCGCCTTCGATCAGTTGTTCCATCAGCAGCGCGCCGTCGTAGCGTGCGGCAAGCGTCACGGCCTCTTCGAGCTGCGCCTGGTCGAACACGCGGCTGACGCCGACGCTGGAGCCTTCGTTGGCCGGCTTCACGATCACCGGCAAACCGATCTGTTCGGCAGCGGCGTGAATCTGCTGCGCGCTGGCGCCGGCGGCAAGCCGTGCGTAGCGCGGCGTGGACAGGCCCAGCGAGAGCCAGACCTGCTTGGTGCGGATCTTGTCCATGCTCAGCGCCGAGCCGAGCACGTTCGAGCCGGTGTACGGCACGCCGAAGGCTTCCATCAACCCCTGCACGATGCCGTCTTCGCCGCCGCCGTTGTGGCCGTGCAGCACGTTGAAGACGCGGTCGAAGCGCTGTGCGACCAATGCCTGCGCCAATGCCGGAATGCCGTCGACCGGCTGCGCATCAACGCCGCGCGCGCGCAGGGCGTCGAGCACATTGCTGCCGGAGTTGAGCGAGACCTCACGCTCGGACGAGGTGCCGCCGAGCAGCACTGCAACCCGGCCGAAGGCGGCCGGGTCGCTGATGCGCGCGGGAGCGATCTGCGTACTCATGCCGGCGCTCCGACAAAGCCATCGGTGACGATCTGCTGGGCGACATAACCGATGTCGCCGGCGCCCATCATCAGCAGCAGGTCACCGTCCTGCAGAACGTCGGGCAACACTTCGGACAGACCGGCGACCTGGCCGACCACCACCGGCTCGCTACGGCCGCGTGCACGGATGGCACGCGCCAGGGCGCGTGAATCAGCGCCAGGAATAGGCGCTTCGCCGGCCGGGTAGACCTCGCTCAATACCAGGGCGTCGACGGTACTGAGCACTGCGGCGAACGCGTCGAACTGATCGCGGGTACGGCTGTAACGGTGCGGCTGGAAGGCCACCACCAGGCGCTTGTCCGGCCAGCCGCCACGGGCCGCGGCGAAGACTGCTTCGAGCTCGCGCGGGTGGTGGCCGTAGTCGTCGACCACGCGCACGCGCGCGCCGCTGGCGGTGGTGACTTCGCCCAGATCGTTGAAGCGACGGCCGATACCGGCAAAGTTTTCCAGCGCGCGCGCGATGGTGTCCGGCGCCACGCCTAGTTGCCAGCCGATGGCCGCAGCAGCCAGTGCGTTGAGCACGTTGTGACGGCCCGGCAGCGCCAGCGTCACCGGCGTGGTGGTGCCTTCGGGCAGGCGCAGTGTGAAGCGCATGCGCGGGCCGTCCTGCACCACGTCTTCGGCGCGCACGTCGGCGTTTTCGCTCATGCCGTAGCTCATCACATGGCGCGGCGTCTTGCCGGCCAACGCCGCCACTTCCGGGTCGTCGATGCACAGCAACGCCAGGCCGTAGAACGGCAGGCGCTGCAGGAATTCGGCAAACGCCGCCTGCACGCGGGCAAAGTCGTTGCCGTAGTTTTCCAGGTGATCTGCATCGATGTTGGTGATCACCGCCATCAGCGGATTCAGGCGCAGGAAGCTGCCATCACTTTCATCGGCTTCGGCCACCAACCATTGACCACCGCCCAGCTTGGCGTTGGCGCCGGCGGCCAGCAGCTGGCCACCGATCACGAAGGTGGGATCCAGACCACCTTCGCTCAGCACGGCCGCGGCTAGGCTGGTGGTGGTGGTCTTGCCGTGCGTGCCGGCCACCGCGATCCCGCGGCGGAAGCGCATCAACTCGGCCAGCATCGCCGCCCGCGGCATGATCGGAATGCGCTGGCTGCGCGCTTCCATCAGTTCGGGGTTGTCTTCGCGGATCGCGCTGGACACCACCACGCAATCGGTTCCCAGCACGTTGGCCGCCGAATGGCCGCGCATCACGCGCGCACCCAGCTTGGCCAGGCGCCGCGTGGCCGCATTATCGGCATTGTCGGAGCCGGAGACTTCATAGCCCAGGGTCAGCATCACCTCGGCAATACCGCTCATGCCGGTGCCGCCGATACCCACGAAATGCACACGCGGGAACGCGCGCACCAGATCGCCACTGTCCTGCAGACGGCGGATCACTGGGCACCTCCTGCGGAGGTGCGAATCGGGAATCGAGAATCGGGAATCGGATGAAGCGAAGCGCTGGCTGCGTCGAGCGCCTGATCGGTGCGCTTGTTTTGGTGAATCACGGTGTGTTCCTGAAGTTGTTCTGCGCTCTGGCCATTCCCCATTCCCGATTTACCATTCCCGGCCTCTTGCAGAATGATGTCGGCGATGCGCTCAGCGGCGTCGGGTTTGGCGAGGGTGCGGGCGGCCTGCGCCATGGCGAGGCGACGGGCGGGGTCGGCGAGCAGGGTCTGCAGCACTTGCTGCAGGCGCACTGCCAGGGTGTCGTCCTGCTTGAGCAGCACGGCGGCCTCTGCACTGACCAGGTATTCGGCGTTGCGGGTCTGGTGGTCATCCACGGCGGCGGCGAACGGCACCAACACGCTGCCGACACCGGCCGCGCACACTTCGGCCAGCGTGCTGGCACCGGCGCGGCACACCACCAAATCGGCCCAGGCGTAGGCCGCGGCCATGTCGGCGATGAAGGGTTCCACGCTCGCATTCACCGCTGCCTGCGCATAGGCGGCTTCGGCTTCGGCGCGCAGCTTTTCGCCGCACTGGTGACGCACGTCAACAGCCGGGTGGCCGAGCGCAGCCAGTGCGGCTGGCACAGCGTTATTGAGCGCACGTGCGCCCTGGCTGCCGCCGAGCACCAGTACCCGCACCGGGCCGCCACGGCCGACCAGGCGCGTGGCCGGTGCGGGCAGTGCGGCGATTTCCTCGCGCACCGGGTTGCCCACGGCTTCTTCGCCAGCGAAGCTACCCGGAAACCCGGTGAGCACGCGGCGCGCAAAACGCGACAGCACCTTGTTGGTCATGCCCGGCGCGCGGTTCTGCTCGTGCACCAACAGCGGCACGCCCAGCAGACGCGCTGCCAGGCCGCCCGGGCCGGCGGCAAATCCACCGAAGCTGATCACCGCGCGCGGCTGGCGCTTGCGCAGCACGAAGCCGGCCGCGCGCACCGCACGCATCACCCGCACCGGCGCACCGAGCAGTTTCACGATGCCCTTGCCACGCAGGCCACTGATGGCCAGCGTGTCGATCTGGATTGCGTGCTGTGGCACCAGGCGCGTTTCCATGGCGCCGTCGGCGCCCAGCCAGGTCACCGGCACGCCGCGTGCGCGCAGCACCTTGGCCACGGCCAGGCCCGGAAAAATATGCCCGCCGGTGCCGCCGGCCAGGATCATCACCGGTCGCACTGATGCCGCGGCATGTGCAGGCTGCTGCGTCGGATTCGCATGCTCAACGCTCACGCGATCCTCCCGAACGTGGGTTCGACGCGTGGCTGCATGCGGCTGGTCCCGCGCAGCACGGCAGATGCCGGCACGACGGAGGCGGGCATGGCCGGTGCAGGTGCGGCAGCCGCGGTTTCGCGCTGCGGCTTGCGCACCGGTGCAGGCGCCGGCGCTGGCTCGGCAGACGGCTCGACCGGTGCCATCGGAGCAGGCGCGGCACCGTGCGGCGACAACTTGCTGCGCAGGCGCTCGGCACGGTCCATTTCATAAGACACGCGCAGCAGCAGGCCCATCGCCACGCAGGTCATCAGCACCGACGAACCGCCCGAGGAGATCAGCGGCAAGGTCAGGCCCTTGGTCGGCAGAATGCCCAGATTCACGCCAACCGAGACGAAGCTCTGCAGGCTGATCCACAGACCGATACCGAAGGCGATGTAGCCAGAGAAGTGGCGCTTCATTTCCACACAGCGCATGCCCAGCCAGAACGCGCGGCCGACCAGCAGCGCGTACAACGCCACCACGCTGCACACGCCGACAAAGCCAAGTTCTTCGGCGATCACCGAAAAGATGAAGTCGGTATGCGCTTCGGGCAGGTAGTTGAGCTTCTGCACCGAGGCGCCCAGGCCCACGCCGGTCCACTGGCCGCGGCCCACCGCCATCAAGGCGTTGGACAACTGGTAGCCGGAGCCAAGCTGGTCGGCCCATGGATCCAGGAAGGAGGTGATGCGGCGCAGGCGGTACGGCTCCAGGATCGCGATGAACGCAAACACCGGCAGGCCGAACACGATCGGCATCGACATCCGCGGCAGGTTCACCCCGCCCAATACCAGCATGCCGGCGGTGATCGCCAGCAGCAGTGTGGAGGAGCCGAAGTCCGGCTGCATCAGCAACAGGCCAACCAACGCGATCGCCACGCCCAGCGGCTTGAGCATCGCCGGCCAGGTCGCGTTGACCTCGTCGCGGAAACGCACCAGGTAGCTGGACAGCCACACGATGTAGAGCACCTTGACCGCTTCGACGGTCTGGAATTTCGACACGCCCAGGTTGATCCAGCGCTTGGCGCCGTTGACGCTGCTGCCCAGCCCCGGCACGAACACCACCATCAGCAGGCCGAAGCACGCCAGCAGCAACACCTGGTTGTACTGCTCGATGGTCTTGAGCTCGGTGCGCATGGCCCAGAACGCCAGGCCCACGCCGATGCCCAGGAACAGCAGATGGCGGGTCAGGTAATAGAACGGGTTCTCCGACAACTCGATCGAGCTGGAGGCCACCATCACCACGCCCAGCGATGCCAGCGTGGCAGCCGCGCCGAGCAGCCACGGGTCATAGCGGCCGCCAATGGCGTCCAGTCGCGTGGCCTGGCGGGACATGTCGTTCATCAGCGCACCTTCAACGTGGCAAGGCCGATCAGCACCAGCACTACCGAGATGATCCAGAAGCGCACGATCACGCGCGGCTCCGGCCAGCCCTTGAGTTCGAAGTGGTGATGGATGGGCGCCATGCGGAATACGCGCTTGCCGGTCAGCTTGAAGCTGGCGACCTGGATCATCACCGACAGCGTTTCGATGACGAACACGCCGCCCATGATCACCAGCACCAGTTCCTGACGCACGATCACCGCCACGGTGCCGAGCACCGCGCCCAGCGACAGCGCGCCGATGTCGCCCATGAACACCATCGCCGGATAGGTGTTGAACCACAGAAAGCCCAAGCCTGCCCCGGCAATCGCCGAGCAGATGATGATCAGCTCACCGGCGCCGGGAATCAGCGGGATCTTGAGGTATTCGGCGAATACCACGTTGCCCGAGGCATAGGCGAAGACGCCCAGCGCGCAGGCGACCAGCACGGTCGGCATGATCGCCAGGCCGTCCAGGCCGTCGGTCAGGTTGACCGCGTTGGAGAAGCCAACGATCCAGAAATAGGCGATCACCACGAAGCTCACGCCGGCCAGCGGCAAGGCGATGGCCTTGAACATCGGGATATAGAAGGTGATCGCGGCCGGCACGTCGGCCGTGTAGTACAGGAACAGGCCCGCGGCCAGGCCGAAGATCGACTGCAGCAGATATTTCCAGCGCGACTTCAAGCCGTTCGGGTCGCGCCGCACGATCTTGATCCAGTCGTCGTACCAGCCGATCGCACCGAAGCAGATCATCACCGCCAGCACCAGCCACACATAGCGGTTGCGCAGGTCGCCCCACAGCAACACCGACAAGGTGACCGTGAGCAGGATCAGCGAGCCACCCATGGTCGGCGTGCCGGCCTTGGAAAAATGCGTCTGCGGGCCGTCCTGGCGAATCGGCTGGCCGCCCTTGAACTGCGCCAGCTTGCGGATCACCGCCGGGCCCATCCACAACGACAGGAATAGCGCGGTCAGCGCTGCCAGGATGCCGCGGAAGGTCAGATAGTTGAACAGCCCGAACAGGCTCTCCAGTTGCTGTAGCCAACGGGCCAGCTCAAGCAGCATGGGAGGCATCCTCCGACGGTGCGAGCAACGCGGCGACGATGCGGTCCATGGCGCTGCCGCGCGAGCCCTTCACCAGCAGCGTGGGCGGCGTGACGGAGGCAGCGGCCTGCGCCACTGCACCGGTGTGTTCGTGCATCAAAGAAGAGTCCTGCGTTTGAGTCTGCGAAGCAGCGGCTGCCAGGTCCGCCTGCAAAGCCGCGGCCAGCGCGGCATGGGTGGCGAACACGCGGCCGCCGTCGCCGAACGCCTGCGCGGCGGCGGCGCTGAGCGCGCCCAGTGCATACAGGCGCGTCAGCTTGGCGTTGCGCGCGCGGCGACCGGCCGCAGCATGCAATGCCTGCGCTTCGGGGCCGAGTTCGCGCATGTCACCCAGCACCAGCCAGCCCTCGCCCGGCGCGGCGGCCAGTGCGTCGATGGCCGCGTCCAGCGAACCGGGATTGGCGTTGTAGCTGTCGTCGATCAGCACCGCACCGGTCGTCAACGTGTGTGCAATCTGGCGCCCGGCCACCTGCGTGGCCTGGGCCAGACCGGCGGCAATGATCGGCAGCGCAATGCCTGCGCCCAGCGCCAGGCCGGTGGCGGCCAGCGCATTGAGCACGTTGTGGCGGCCCGGCAGCGGCAGCACCACCGGCGCTTCGCCCTGCGGGGTCACCAGCACGAACTGCGCGCCGGCGGCATGCAGGCGCAGCTGACGCGCAGTGATTTCAGCACTTGCGTGCAAGCCGTAGCGCAGCACGCGGCGGCCCTGCAGCGGCTGCGCCAGCAGTTGTTGTTCGAACCAGGCGCCGAAGGCGTCGTCGGCATTGATCACGGCCACACCATCGGCCGGCAGCGCGGTGTAGATGGCGCCCTTGGTCTGCGCCACCCCGAGCAGGCTGCCCATACGCTCCAGATGTGCCGGCGCGATGTTGTTGACCAGGGCCACGTCAGGGCGCGCGATGTCGGTGAGATAGGCGATGTCGCCGGGCTTGCCTGCACCCATTTCGTAGACCGCCAGATCGGCATCGTCCGGCGCGGCGATCACCGCCAGCGGCAGGCCGATCTCGTTGTTGCGATTGCCCGGGTTGGCGTAGGCGGTGATGCCGTCGACACGGCCGGCTTCGGCCAGAATCGTCAGCAGCAATGCCTTGACGCTGGTCTTGCCGTTGGAGCCTGTCAGCGCAATCACGCGCGTGGCGCGGTCGCGCTGCATGCCGGCGGCGATGCGCGCCAGGGCGAGTTCGGTATTGGCGACCACTACCTGCGGCACGTGCAGTGCCGGCAGCAGGCGTTCCACCAACAGGCCGCTGGCGCCGCGCGCCACCGCATCGGCGGCAAAGTCGTGGCCGTCGAAACGCTCACCGCGTAGCGCCACGTACAGGCTGCCGCTGGCCAGCGCACGGGTGTCGTTGCCAACGGCGTCGATCATGGCGTCGTCGCCATGCAGCTCGCCGCCAGCAAAGTGGGCAATCAACGACAGCGGTGTGAGCTTCATACGCGCACCCCCAGCCCTGTGCGCGGCAGCAACGCCTGCGCAGCCACTGCTGCATCGTCGAAGGCATGCCGCACGCCGGCCACTTCCTGATACGGCTCATGGCCCTTGCCGGCGATCAGCACGATGTCGTCCGCGCCTGCCATGCTGATGGCCTGGTGGATAGCGGCAGCACGGTCGCGCTGCACGATCGCCGCATCGGGACGCGCAAACCCGCGCAGGATGTCGGCAACGATCACATCGCCATCTTCGCCGCGCGGATTATCGTCGGTGACGATCGCCACATCGGCGGTGACCTCGGCAATGGCGGCCATCTGCGGGCGCTTGCCGGTGTCGCGTTCGCCGCCGCAACCGAACACGCAGATCAACCGATTCTGCGCATGCGAGCGCAGACTGGTGAGCGCCTGTTCCAGTGCGTCGGGCGTGTGTGCGTAGTCCACCACCACCAGCGGCGCACCATGCGCGCCACCCAGGCGATTCATGCGGCCGTGGATCGGCTGCAAGCGGCCCAGCACCTCGGCGATCTGCGCCGGTGCGATGTCGAGCGCGTGCAGCGCGCCGGCCACGGCCAGCAGGTTATCCACATTGAAACGGCCCAGCAGCGGCGAGCGCACCGGGTGCGCCGCTTCGCCGATGTGCAACGCAAACTGGATGCCGTGGTGATCGAGCTGCAAATCCTGCGCCTGCACCGTGGCACCGGCCTGCGCACGCGAGCTCACGCCGATGGCGCGCAGTGCCGGATCCAGCGCCGCAAACAACGTGCGGCCGAAGGCGTCGTCCAGGTTCACGACCGCTGCGCGCAACCCGGCGCGTGCGAACAACTTGGCCTTGGCCGCACCGTACTGCGCCATGTCGCCATGATAATCGAGATGGTCGCGGGTGAGATTGGTAAACACCGCCACGTCGAACTGCACCGCATCCACGCGGCCCTGATCGAGTGCATGCGAACTGACTTCCATCGCCACCGCCTGCGCGCCGGCATCGCGCAGTTGCGCGAGCTCGGCGTGGGTCTGCAATACCAGCGGCGTGGTGAAGCCGGTCGGCACCGCAGCGCCGTACAGGCCCACGCCCAGCGTGCCAATGGTGCCGGTGGGGGTGCCGAGCAGCGTCAGCGCCTGCGCCAGCAGCTGCACCGTGGAGGTTTTGCCGTTGGTGCCGGTGACACCAATCATGCGCATCGTCTGCGACGGCGCACCGTGGAAGTGGTCGGCCAGCACGCCCAGGCGCGCGCGCAACCCCGGCACGGCGATCGCGTCGGCAGGCACTGGCAGGTCGGCCGGCGCCGGCGGTTCGAACAGGATGGCGGATGCACCGCTGGCCAGCGCCTGTGCGGCAAATCCCAGCCCATGCGCACCGAAGCCGGCGATGGCCACGAAGGCATCGCCCGGGCGCACGGCACGGCTGTCCATCACCAGGCCTGACACCTGCACATCGCGTGCAAGTGCCACGTCCGGCAGTAGCTGCGACAGTGCCATGGCGCGGCTCACTGGCGGCTCTCCTGCAACGGCGCCGGCTGCGCGGGCATGGCGCCCGGTGCCAGTGCGGTCGGGATGCCGGCGGACACTTCGTCCACCGGGTCCGGCACCAACGCCGGGTCCAGATCGGCCGGCTGCGGCTTGACCACCGGCTGGCCGGTCTTGCCAGCCGCCTGCGCGGCCAGCCACGACTGGATGTCGTCCGGCGGCACGTCCATCAGCCGCAGCGCGCCTTCCATCACCCGGTGGAACACTGGCGCAGAGACCAAGCCGCCGTAATACACCTTGCCCTGCGGGTCGTTGATCACGATGACCGTGGCAAAGCGCGGCCGGGTGGCCGGCACCAAGCCGGCGAACAACGCGTTGTAGTGCCCGCGCTCGTAACCGCCAGCGCCGTTCTTGCGCGCGGTACCGGTCTTGCCGGCCACGTGATACCCCAGGATCGCCGCACCCTTCGCGCCGCCCTGGGTGACCACGGTTTCCATCATGTCGATGACCTGGCGCGCCACTTCCGGCGTCACCACCTGGCGTGTTTCGTTGTGCTGGCCGCGCACGAAAGTGGGCGGGGTCAGCTTGCCGCCATTGCCCAACGTTGCGTACGCCTGCGCAATCTGCAGCGGCGTCACCGACAGGCCGTAGCCATAGGACATGGTGGTCTTGGACGGGCCACTCCACTTCTGCGGCTGCAGCACCATGCCGGACGATTCGCCCGGAAATCCGCTGTGTGGCGCGCTGCCGTAACCGAAGTTGCGGATCGACTGGTAGAACGTCTGGTCCGGCACCTTGGCCGCGATCTTCGCCGCGCCGATGTTGGAACTGCGGGTGATCACGCCGGTGACGTTGAGCACGCCGTTGTTGCGCGGCACGTCGCGGATGGTGAAGCGCCCCACGGCCATGTAGCCGGGGTTGGTATCGATGATGGTGTCCTTGGTCACCACGCCGGCAGTCAGCGCGGTGGCCACGGTCAGCGGCTTCATCGTCGAGCCCGGCTCCACCAGGTCGGTGACCGCGCGGTTGCGGCGCGCCGACGGGTTGATGCCGGTGACCGAATTCGGGTTGTAGGTGGGCAGGTTGACCATGGCCAGCACTTCGCCGGTGGCCACGTCCATCACCACCATCGAGCCGCCAGCGGCCTTGTTTTCGACCAGCGCGTTGCGCAGCTCCTTGTAGGCCAGGAACTGGATGCGGCGGTCGATGCTCAGCGTCAGGTCTTTGCCCGGCTGCGCCGGACGCACCAGGTCCACGCTCTCGACAATGGCGCCGCGGGCATCGCGCACCACCTTCTTGGAGCCCGGCTTGCCACGCAGCCATTCGTCGAAGGCCAGCTCCAGGCCTTCCTGACCGCGGTCGTCGATATTGGTGAAGCCCAGCACGTGGGCCATCGCCTCGCCTTGCGGATAGAAGCGACGGAACTCGCGCTGCGAGAACACGCCCGGGATCTTCAGATCCACGATCGCATGCGCCTTGTCCGGGTTGATCCGGCGCTTGAGGTACATGAATTCCTTGCCGGCCTTCTGCGCCAGCTTGGCGTTCAACTCGTCCAGCGGCTGCCCGAGCGCGGTGGCCAGCTCCGGGATGCGGTCCGGGTTACGCAGCAATTCCTGCGGATTGACCCAGATCGATTCCACCGGCGTGGACACCGCCAGCGGCTCGCCGTTGCGGTCGGTGATCATGCCGCGCGACGTGGCGATCGGCAGCTCACGCAGATAGCGCGCTTCGCCCTGGCGCTGGTAGAAATCGCGATTGACCAGCTGCACGTAGGCCGCGCGGCCGATCAGCGTCACCGAGCACAGACCCAACGCCACGCCGACCAGGGTCAGGCGACCGCGCAGATTGAAATTGCTGCGGGGGCGGTTGCGGCCGGCTTTCATGGCGCACATCCCTGTGCGCCACCCTGCGGGCGGCTTCGCCGTGCAAAACGGCTGTCGTGCCGTTTTGTCATGGACGCACCGCACTGTGCGCCACCCTGCAGGCGGCTTCGCCGTGCAAAACGGCTGTCGTGCCGTTTTGTCATGGACGGACCGCACTGTGCGCCACCCTGCGGGCGGCTTCGCCGTGCAAAACGGCTGTCGTGCCGTTTTGTCATGGGCGCACCGCACTGTGCGCCACCCTGCGGGCGGCTTGCCAGTGCGAAACGGCTGTCGTGCCAGCTTGTCATGGGCGGATCACCACAATGTCGCTGGTCTCCGGGAACTTCATCCCTATACGCTCACGCGAGACCTGATCCACGCGGTTGCTTTCCGCCCACGTGGCCTGCTCCAGCTGCAGCCGGCCGAATTCGATATTCAATTCATCGCGGCTGTGTTCGAGCTTGGACAACTGCACGAACAACTTGCGATGCATGTGGCGCATGTACACCACACCGATCGCCGAGGCGATGCTGCAGGCGAGCAGCACGATGAGCAGCAGGCGGCTCATGGGGCGTCCCCTTGAGACGCCGGGATTGGTGATTGGAGATTCGAGATTCGCTCAGAGCGCTTCTCCAATCCCGAATCCCGAATCCCGAATCCCAGCTTCTCAGCCACCCGCAGCACCGCGCTGCGGGCACGCGGGTTGACGGCCAGTTCGCTGTCGTCGGCCTTGATCGCGCCGCTGACCAGTTGCAGGGTCGGCACGAACGGCTGCGCTTCGGGCAGGCGGCGGTTGCTTGGCGGGGCTTTGGCGTAGCGGGCCATGAACTGCTTGACGATGCGGTCTTCCAGCGAATGGAAGCTGATCACCGCCAGGCGGCCACCCGGCTTGAGCGCGCCCAGGGCAGCGTCCAGCCCGGCTTCCAGGTCGGCCAGTTCGCGATTGATATGGATGCGGATCGCCTGAAAGCTGCGCGTGGCCGGATGAGTCTTGCTGTCGCCGCGCGGCATCACCGAGGCAATCAGGTCGGCCAGCTGTGCGGTGCGCAGCAACGGCTGTTCGCCACGACGCGCCACGATCGCCCGCGCGATGCGCCGGCTCTGGCGTTCTTCGCCGTAGGTCCACAGCACATCGGCAATCTCGCGGTCGGTTGCCTGCGCCAGCCAGTCGGCGGCGCTCTGCCCGCTATCGGGGTCCATGCGCATGTCCAGCGGGCCGTCCTTGCCGAAACTGAAACCGCGCCCGGCCACGTCCAGCTGCGGCGAGGACACGCCCAGGTCCAGCAGGATGCCGTCGACGGTTGCCGCGGCGACCACCTGGCCGAGCCCGGCGAAACTGCCACGATGGATGGACACGCGCGCATCGCCACCGAACGTCTGTTCGGCCACGGCAATCGCTTCGGGGTCCTTGTCCATCACCAGCAGTCGACCTCCCGGGCCAAGGTGTTCCAGCACGCCGCGTGCGTGCCCGCCACGCCCGAACGTGCCATCGAGATAGGTTCCGTTTTCGGTCACCTGCAGGCCTTCGAGAACCTGGGTGTACAGCACCGGCACATGGGCCGCCGGCGGCTGCGACACCGGGTGACCGGGCTGCGCTTCACCGCGCATCCGGGCACCCCGGCTCACAACCTGAGATCGAGCAATTCATCGCCCAGATCCCCGTCAGACAATGTCTGCTGGATCAGTGCGCGATGTGCCTGCTCGCTCCAGAGTTCGAACTTGTCGCCCATGCCCAACAGCACGGCCTTCTTTTCAATGCCGACCGCATTGCGGTGACTGGCGGGGATGCTCAAACGGCCATTGGCGTCGAGCTCCAGCACCGCCGAAGAACCCACCAGCTTCTGCTGCAGCGTGCGGACCACGCGCTGGGTATTGGGCTTGGACATCACATCGTCACGCACCCGCTCCCACTCCTTTTCCGCATACAGCCACAGGCATCCGGCTTCGAACGGGTTGTAGGTGAGCACCAGGCGATTGCCGCTCACGCGCGCAACGAGGTCGCGATATGCGGTTGGCACCGCCATACGCCCCTTGTCGTCCACCGTGATGGCCGTCTCGCCCTGAAACACCGAATGCAACCTCGAAAATCCGCCTGGGGGATCATTGAACCACGAAAAACCACAAAAAGCCTGGTTTTCCCTCCGTTGCCCACCTTAGCAGTGCGTCAAAGGTTGTCAACAGTTTTCAAAGGCGCAAATCGCCAGTCACATCAATGAGTTGCAGCACTCTTTAGAGACTTGTTCAAAGCTTATCCACAAGTTGCTGTTTCGTCTCAGATTTTGAGATTAAACAAAAATTCAGAGGCGTGAAGGCTATGTAAACCCGACCGCTGTCTCACTTCACACTGCGCCAGCTGCAGACCTCAACTGCGCAAACGGGCGACAATAGAAGGCATGTGCCTGGTCGCTCTTGCCTGGAAAACCCACCCGCGCTGGCGCCTGCTGCTGGCCGGCAACCGCGATGAGTTCCACGAGCGCCCCACCGCGCCACTGGCGCAATGGGCGGCGCCGGCCGAGCGCGTGCTGGCCGGCCGCGACCTGCGCTCCGGCGGCAGTTGGGTGGGCCTGGGGCTGGACGGCCGCGCCGCCGTCGTGACCAACGTGCGCGACCCGCTGGCCACCGCCTCCGGCCGTTCGCGTGGCCACCTGATTGCCGATTACCTCTCCGGCAGCGCGCTCTCCGGCAGCGCGGACGCGGCCACCTACGCGCGCGAACTGGCGGCTGCCGGGCAGGAGTTCCCGCCCTTCAATCTGCTGCTGTGCGACGCCGAGCGCTGCGAGCACCTCAGCAACCATCCAGCGCTGGCACGCGCCCTCGCCCCGGGAATCCACGGCATGTCCAACGGCCCGCTGGATACGCACTGGCCCAAGACCACCGCGCTGACGCAAGCACTGGCCGCCTGGTGCGACAGCGGCAGCGACGACCTGCAGCCGTTGTGGACGGCCCTGGCCAACCCCGCTACTGCCGCAGATGCCGACCTCCCGCACACCGGCGTGGACCGCGCCACCGAACGCCTGCTCTCGGCGGCCTTCATCACCGGCGCCAGCTACGGCACCCGCGCCAGCACCATCGTGGCGGTGGACCACCACGGCCACGGCTTTATCCACGAACGCCGCTTCGGCCCGGATGGTGTCTTCCAGGGCGAGACACGGTTGGACGTCGCCGGCATGCATTGACAATGCGCATTCATGCGCATAGCGTGCGCATGAATGACAGGATGCCAATCATGAGCCGTTACTACGACACTTCCGCGCAAAAAAAGCCGCTGAACCTGACCATCAACTCGGACTTGGCCGCGCAGGCACGGGCGATGACCGGCAACCTGTCGGCAAAGGTCGAAGAACTGCTGGCCGACTACGTGACAAAAGAGCGCGACAGCCACAGCGCCAGAGCGATGGAGCTGCAACGCGCCGCAAGCGAATGGAAGACCTTCACCGACGCGCACGGCTCCTTCGCCGACGAGTTCTCCACGCTATGACCGACCAGTTCGATGTCTACGCGAACGTCGGCCAGAACAAGAACATCCCGTACGTGGTGGTCGTCCAGTCAAAGATCTTCGACGCCTCACCTCGCCGCGTCGTCGTGCCCCTGGTCCGAAAGTCCACCCACTCCCCGACCCCATCCCGCTTCACCCCGGAACTCACGGTGTCCGGCCACAGCGTCATCCTGCAACCCCTGGAAATGACCTCGGTGCCGCTGGCGGCGCTCAGCAAACCTGCCGGCTCCCTGAAAGACCAAGGCCAAACCATCATCGACGCCCTGGACGAACTGTTCACCCGCTCATTCGGCTAAGCGCCAAACACGGCCGCAGGGGAAACACCAACGCGTCGTCGGCCGCGAGGGCAAAGCCCAAGCCCCAAAACGATCAAATAGACCGCGAAGGCGAAGCCCAAGCCACGTAACGATGACCGCAGCAACCAGATCGCATTGATCGCAGCCAAGGCAAAGCGCCCAGCAGTGCACCCAAGTGCAAGCCCCCTTGAGTCAAGGGGGCGCGGCGATAGCCGCGGGGTTCTGGAATGCCCGGGGCGGGACCCGCGTTTTGTACTGCCGCAGGCGGTACGAAGCGTGGGCGCCTTGAGCTTTGGGCGATGCCCAAAGCAAGGCGGCGGAGCCGGCCGATAAGCCGGGTTCTGTCGTGGACAGTCATTCGTCTAGGCGCTACGTCACCGCAGCGCTCAAGCAACCTACCCGGATCCAGCGCGGGCCACGCCAATGGATCCCTATTTGGTCTTGCTCCAGGTGGGGTTTGCCGTGCCGGTCCGTTACCGGACTCGCGGTGCGCTCTTACCGCACCATTTCACCCTTACCGGCTCCCCGAAGGGAACGTAGGCGGTATCTTTCTGTTGCACTTTCCGTCGGCTTGCGCCGCCCAGGCGTTACCTGGCACCTTGCCCTATGGAGCCCGGACTTTCCTCGGCACTCTTGCGAGTGACGCGACTGTCTGGCCGACTCCGCCGGGGCGAACTATACGCTATTGCCAGACAACGCCCCGCCCATCGCTGTCTTCGGCGTACAGCACAACACGTTCGAACTGATGCGCGAACGACCATCCCGCCGCCTCGGCTGGCACCGCGAGCTGCGCGTGCGAAGGTGCCCTCGGGCAATAAATCAGCAGCGCGACGGCATCTGCATGCGCGCGATATCCCTCGATCTTCGTGTGCTTTTGCAGAATGCATGTCGACACCTGCAAGTTAGTGAGTGAGGGCACTTCAAAGACGCCGCCTCCGAACACGCCCGCTTGAGTAGCTGGCCAAAGTTGCACATGTCTCAAGAATGCGGGGAGCCCTTTCCTGATGACCTGATTGCCTTCGATCAGTCTCGACTTCTCGGACAACAGATGCTCCACCTGTTCAATTGCGTCTGGAAGCTTGGGGAGCGGCTGATCCGTGAAACCAAGACTGATCTGTACGCCAGGCAGACGATGCGCCAATCGCGGCGTCAGCGACGCTAGTAATTTTTCACGCGCCCGAACGCGCGCTTTTCCATCCGATCGCAGAAGCTGGGTGATCTCGACGGCATAAGTTGAGCCATCGGCAATGCGAAAACGGATGTCTGCTGCGGGCTCCTTAGGCTGTTCTATCTCGCCGATCTGCGGCGGAAATGCATCCGGCCAGCTCGTCAAGACGCACTTGAACTGACATAACTCAAGCGCCTTCTTCTTTTCCTCGGCAGTCGTTGTATCAGCCATTGCCGCCATACAACGCCTTACGCGGCGCACCAGTGAGCTCGGCGGCCAGCTTGGCGGCGGTGGATGGTGGCAGGTGTTCGGCAAGCTTGGCGTAGACGCGGCGGCCTTCCGCAAGCTGGCCGTCGGCGGCATCGGCGGCGCCCTGCACCATCACCACGAACTCGCCCTTGCGCTGGTTGTCGTCGGCTTCGACCTGGGCCTGCAGGTCGGCCAGGCTGCCATCGAGCACGGTTTCGAACAGCTTGGTCAGCTCGCGGGCGATCACCGCCGGGCGGTCGTCGCCGAAAGCACTGCGCAGGTCGGCCAGCGACTCGACGATGCGGTGCGAGGATTCGTAGAACACCAGCGTGCGGGTCTCGCCGGCCAGGCGTGACAGCCGCTCGCGGCGCGCAGCGGATTTGGCCGGCAGGAAGCCTTCAAAGCCGAACCGGTCGCTCGGCAAGCCGGCAACGCTGAGCGCGGCGATGGCGGCGCAGGCGCCCGGTACCGGGCTGACCCGGATGCCGGCCTCACGGGCGGCACGCACCAGCTTGAAGCCCGGGTCGCTGACCAGCGGGGTGCCGGCGTCGCTGACGATGGCCAGCGATTCGCCCTCGCGCAGGCGGGTCACGATGCGCTCGGACATGGCTTCTTCGTTGTGGTCGTGCAGGGCCAGCAGCGGGCGATCGATGCCGAAATGGCTCAACAACTGCCGGGTATGGCGGGTGTCTTCGGCACAGATGGCGGCCACACCGCGCAGCGTCTCCTGGGCGCGCGACGACAGGTCGGCCAGGTTGCCGATCGGCGTGGCGACCACGTGCAGGGTTCCGGGGGACGTCATCAGCGGCATTCTCAAGGGCAAAGAGTAGAATCGTAGCGTTTTTAACGGTCCGCCCTGGCGGCCCCTGTCCAATGGATCTGAAATGAACAAGCGTGTTGCAAGGATCTCCGCCCTCTCGCTGATGGTCATGCTGGCCGCCGGTTGCGCGACCAGCAGCGTCACCCAGACCGCTTCGCCGACACAGAGCGCGGCGCTGGCGCTGTTGGACCAGGGCAAGCCGCGCGAGGCCGCGCAGCAGCTGGAAGCCGAGGCAGCCAGCGCCAGCGGCGCGCAGCGCAGCCGCCTGCTGGCTGCGGCGGCGTTCGGTTGGCACGATGCCGGCGACGACGCACGCGCCCGTACCTTGCTGGGCCAGGTCACCGCGCGCCACCTCACCGGCGAGGACCGCGCGCGTTTTGACCTGCTCACCGGCGAGCTGGCGGTGATCGACAAGCAGGCCGCGCAGGCACTGCAGGCCTTGGGCGACAGTCCGCAGGGGCTGACCCAGCCGCTGCAGACACGCTGGCTGGTGGCACGCGCAGCCGCGCTGGAAGCCACCGGCGACCTGTTCGGTGCCGCGGCCGACCGCGCCCGCGCCGATGCCAGCCTGACCGGCACACCGCGCAGCGAGAACCAGCGCGCCATCGTGCGCCTGCTTGCCGCACTCGACGACGCCACGCTCAAGGGCCGCACCGCCGCGCTGCCGGCCGGCGACCCGCTGTACAACTTCGCCGGCCGCGCGCTGATCAGCCGCGGCCTGCCGCTGCCGCGCGCCTTCGAACGTGACGCGCAGTGGGGCTTCGACACCAGCAAGCGCCCGCCGGCCGAACGCGACGGCTACCGCCCGCCGGTGAAGCTGGGCGTGCTGCTGCCGCTCAGCGGCAACCTGGCCACCGCCTCGGCGCCGGTACGCGACGGCCTGCTGGCCGGCTATTACGCCGAGACCCGCCGCCGCCCGGAACTGCGCTTCTTCGACACCGCCGGCACCGCCGCCGGCGCCAATGCCGCCTACGACAAGGCGGTGGGTGCGGGCGTGGATTACGTGGTCGGCCCGCTGGGCCGCGATGAGGTCAGCGCGCTGTTTGCGCGCGGCCAGCTCGCGGTACCGGTGCTGGCGCTCAACCGCCCCACCGACAACAAGGCCCCGCCCAGCGGCAGCGCCGGGTTCTCGCTGGCGCCGGAAGACGACGGCATCATGGCTGCCGAATATCTGCTCTCGCGCGAACGCCGCAATGTGCTGATCGTCGGCACCAGCGACGACAACGGCAAGCGCACCATCAAGGCCTTCCGCGACCGCTTCAGCGAACGCGGCGGCACCATCGCCGGCAGCATCAGCGTGGCCGATGTGCCGGGCGACATCGGCGCGCAGTTGCGCAATTACGGCACCGCCGATGCGGTGTTCCTGGCGGTGCGCGGCAACACCGCGCGCGCGTTGGCGCCGCAGTTGGCATTGAGCGGGTTTGCCGGCAAGTCGCGCGTGGGCACCTCGCAGCTGGTGGCCGGCACCGGCAAGGTGGAAGACGACCTGGCGCTGGATGGCATCGTGTACCCCAGCGAGACCTGGACCGCCCTGGGCGTGTCCGGCCTGCCGGCAGCCAGCCAGGTCGCCAGCACCCTGCCCAGCGCACGCGGCCCGGCGGCACGCCTGTTCGCGTTCGGCTACGACGCCTGGAAGATCAGCGCGTATCTGGAAAAGCTCGCCACCGGCAGCGACGGCGGCCTGCGCGGCGCCACCGGCACCCTGCATCTGGATGGGTTCGGCAATGTGCTGCGCACGCCGGCGTGGTCCACCTTCAACGGTGGCCGGCCGGTCCCGATCGCCGACGGCCGCTGAGCCCATGCCGGCGGCCCGCCAGCAGCGTGGCGCAGCGGTGGAAGCCGCCGCGCGCGCGCAGCTGGAACAGGCCGGGCTGCGGCTGGTAGTGAGTAACGCCAATTACCGCGGCGGTGAACTCGATCTGGTGATGCGCGACGGCCCGATGCTGGTGTTCGTGGAAGTGCGCTACCGCCGCGACGCACGCTTCGGTGGCGGCGCGGCATCGGTGGATTTCCGTAAACGCCGCAAGCTGGTGCTGGCCGCGCAACTGTTCCTCGCCGCCCACCCGGCGCTCGCGGCGTTGCCGTGCCGCTTCGATGTCGTCGAGGCCAGCGGCGAGCCGCCGCTGCTGCACTGGATCCGCGACGCATTTCGCCTAGACGACTGCTGAGCAACGAGCCCGTTCGATGCCAACCATCATGACCCACGCCGCGGTGCCGCTGGCGCTCTGGTGTGCCAGCGAGCGCGGACGCATCAGCCCGCGCCTGCTTGCCGCCGGCATGGTGGCCGCAATGCTGCCCGATGCCGACGTGGCCGCGTTTGCGCTGCACATCCCGTATGCCGATGCGTTCGGCCACCGCGGCGCCAGTCACTCGCTGCTGTTTGCCGTGTTGATGGCCACGCTGGGTGCCGGCGCGCATCGCCTGCTGCGCGCCGACGCACTGCAGGCCGCGGTGTTTCTGTTGATCTGCACCGCTTCGCATCCGCTGCTGGATGCAATGACCTCCGGCGGCCTGGGCGTGGCACTGGCCTGGCCGTGGAGCGATGTGCGCTGGTTTGCGCCGTGGCGGCCGATCCGGGTCTCACCGTTTGCCGGCAATTTCTTCAATGCGCGTGGCCTCACCGTGCTGCTCTCCGAGCTGCGCTGGGTGTGGCTGCCGCTCACCGTCGCGGCGCTTGGGTGGCGATGCCTCCAACGCGCGAGACCACAGGATCACGCGTTATGACTGATGGACTTCCCACCGCGCTGGCCGACCTGCTGGCCGCACGGCTTGGACCGGAAGGCTGGCTGACCGGCGCAGACGCGCGGCGCCGCTATGGCGAGGACGATTCGCGGCGTTGGGCATTGCCGGGTGCGGTGGCGCTGCCGCGCGACATCGATGACGTGGTGGCGATCGTGCAGGCGTGCCGCGCGCATGGCGTGCCGATCGTGGCGCGCGGCGCGGGCACCGGCACCACCGGCGCGGCGGTGCCGTTTTCCGGCGGCGTGGTGGTGTCGATGGCGCGCATGAACCGCATCCTGGCGTTGCGCCCGGCCGACCGCTGTGCGGTGGTGCAACCGGGCGTGCTCAATGGCGATTTGCAGCAGGCCTTGCAGCCGCATGGCCTGTTCTGGCCACCGGATCCATCGAGCGCGGAGATCTGCAGCGTGGGCGGCAACCTGTCGACCAATGCCGGCGGCCCGCGTGCGGTGAAATACGGCGCCACCCGCGACAACGTGCTCGGCCTGGTCGCGGTGACCGGCACCGGCGATGTCATTCACTGCGGCGGCGCGTACACCAAAAATTCCACTGGCTACGACCTCACGCATTTACTGGTCGGCAGCGAAGGCACGCTGGCGATCATCGTCGAAGCCACCTTGAAGCTGACCCCACGCGCAGTCGCACAAGCCGGCGTGCGTGCGCTGTACCGCGATGCCGCCAGCGCGGCGGCAGCGGTGTCGCGCATCATGGCGCAACCCACCACGCCGACGATGCTGGAATTCATGGATGCCGGCGCGATTGCACTGCTGCGCCGCAATGGCAGCGACGTGCCCGATGCCGGCGCGATGCTGTTGATCGAAGCCGATGGCGATCACGACACCCTGCCCTACGCATTGCAGGCCCTGCATGACGCGGCCGAGGGCGATGGCGTCCTCAGCCTGGACATCGCCGCCGATGGCAGCGCGCGCGACAAACTATGGGCGGCACGCCGTGCATTGTCGCCGGCATTGCGCACCATCAAGCCGGGCAAGATCAACGAGGACGTGGTAGTACCGGTCTCGCGCATTCCTGAGCTTGTCGCTGGTGTGGAAGCACTGGCGGTGGAATTCGCGCTACCGATCGTTGCCTTCGGTCATGCCGGCAATGGCAACCTGCACGTCAACATCATGTATGACCCGGACGACGCCGATGAAACTGCGCGCGCGCAGGCGGCACTGCCGCGCGTGTTTGCGCTGGTAATAGCACTGGAAGGCACGCTCTCCGGCGAACACGGTATCGGTGTGGCCAAGCGCGATTTCATGACCCAGGCCTTCAGCGCACCCACACTGGCGGCCATGCGCGCGATCAAGGCCGCGCTGGATCCGGATGGGATTTTGAACCCGGGCAAGGTGCTGCCGCCGGCGCCGTGATGCAGTGGTAGAGATGCGTGGAATGATGGATGCGGTGCTGGCGAGCGGCGAATGCGGCATGGAAGAACGCCGGCAGCTGGAAGCTGCAAACGCGCGCTGCCAGTTGCTGCTGCGTTTCGTTCGCTGTGTGGGCGGCGCAGTAGTGGATCGTTGCTCAGCGTGTGATGCAACCAAGTGCCGATGGCGCGCGAATGAGCCCGTCTGTTTATGTAGAAGACGCATCGAGCTCGGTACTCATGTCTGCGCGGCATCAAAGCAGTCACATGACACGACCCGCCCCCAGGTAGGAGCGCCCTCGGGCGCGAGCGCTTTCTCGATAAAACCTAGCCGCGCCCACGCTTGATTTCGAACAACGCCAGAACCCTGCCATCCGCAAGCGCTGGGCACTTAGAGCAGCTATCAAAAACGACTGCGCAGCCGTAATGAGATAGCGCCCCGCGACCAGCGCAACGCAATACTCAGCGCCCACCACCAATAAATCGCAAGCCCACGCCCGGTTCGGTGACGATGTAATGCGGCGCCGCCGCATCATCGTGCAGCTTCTGGCGCAGCTTGCCGACCAGGATGCGCAGGTAATGCGTGTCTTCTTCATGGGTGGGGCCCCACACCTCGCGCAGCAACTGCGGCTGCGTCACCACGCGGCCTGCGTGCTTGAACAGCAGCGCGAGCAGCGCGTATTCCTTGCGGCTAAGCGGCACTGCTTCGCCATCGAGCGTGACTTCGCGCAAGCCCAGGTGGATATGCAGGTGGCCATCGTCGAACACGCTTTCCTCCACCGTGTTGCCGGCGCCGGCCTGGCGCAGCAGCGCGCGGATGCGGGCCATCAGCTCTTGCACGCCGAACGGCTTGGTGACGTAGTCGTTGGCGCCGGCGTCAAGCGCGGCGACCTTCTCGGTTTCGCCGGCGCGCACGGTGAGCATGATCACCGGCACGCTGGACCACTGGCGAATCTCGCGCAGCACCTCGTGGCCGTCGCGATCAGGCAGGCCGATGTCCAGCACCACCAGCTCGGCGCCCTGCCCGGCCAGCGTGGCCAGGCCTTCTTCGGCGGTGCCGGCCTGCAGCACGCGGTACCCCTGCGCACGCAGGCTGATGTCGAGAAACCGGCGGATCTGCGGCTCGTCGTCGATGATGAGCACGCGCGCGGGGGGAATGGCAGTCGGGTCAGTCGGCATCGGGGCGAGGTGGCGCGGCAGGAACGAGCAGCGGCAGCGTAATGCGGATCGTGGTGCCGTGACCATGCGGGCCGGCCAAGGCCTCCACGCTGCCGCCATGTGCGCCGATCATGCCCTGGCAGATGGTCAGGCCCAGGCCGGTGCCGTGGCGGCCGCGATCGCCGCGCTCCACGCTGTAGAACATGTCGAAGATGCGCGCGCGCTCGTCTTCGGGAATGCCCGGGCCCTGGTCGCCGATCTCGATCTGCAAGGCGCCGCTCTGCAGCCGGGCCTGCACCGTCACCGCCACGCCTGGCGGCGAGAATTTCGCCGCGTTCTCCAGCACGTTGAAGATGGCCTGCTCCACCAACGCCGGATGTACCCAGATCGCCGGTAGCTCCGGCGCCAGGTCCAGCTGCAGGCGCACCTGCGGCTGGTAGCGCTGCAGCCGCCGCGTGGCCGAGCCGATCAACTCGTCCACGCCGATCCAGTCGCGCTTCAAGGTCAGGCCGGTATGGCCGAGCCGGGTCATGTCGAGCAGGTTCTGGATATAGCGGTCCAGCCGCTCGCCTTCGAGCTGGATGGTCTCCAGCAGGCTGCGGCGGTCGGTGGCGTCCATCGCCTCGCCATATTCGGCCAGGCTGCTGGCTGAGCCGATCATTGAGGCCAGCGGCGAGCGCAAATCGTGCGAGACCGACGACAACAACGCCGAGCGTAGCCGTTCGGTTTCGCCGCTGACGCGGGCGCCTTCCAGATCGGCAACCAAGCGCGTGCGCAGTGCGGCCTGGCCGATGTCTTCCACCATCGCCTCGGCCAGGCGGCGCTGCTCCAGGCCCGGCCGCTGCAGCTGTTGGCGGAAGCGCAACGCGGCCACGCCCAGCGTGCCGCGCTCATGCCGCACCGGCAGGCACCACCACTGTGCGCCGGCCAGGGTGTCGGTGAAGCGGCCGGCCGGCTGGCCGTGGCGCTGGGTCCAGTCGGCGGCGTTGCGGTCCAGTGCACTGAAACTGGTGGGCGCTTCGCTCTCGCGCTGTTCCAGCCGCAGCCAGACCTCTGCATCGAGCGCACTGGCCAGCGCACGCCGGCCGGCTTCCAGCACTTGGCCCAGATCGGCCGCGGTGCTGAGCTGGCGGGCCAGCGCCTGCAATGCGTTGGCGTGCGCATTGGCCGCGCGCAGGGCGAGCACCTGGCTGCGCAGGCGTGAGGCCAGGCGCCCGGCCACCAGGGCGGCGATCAGGAACAGGCACACCGTCACCACGCCCTGGCGCGCACTGATGTGCAAGGTGAAACGCGGTTCGATGAAGAAGAAGTTGTAGGCGACAAAACTCAGCAGCGCGGCGATCACCGCCGCGGCCATGCGCGTGCGCGAGGCCACCAGCACCACCGCGACGATGAACACCATCGACAGGTCATCGATGTCGGTCCAGCGCTGGATCACCCAGGCCACCGCCACCGCGGCGGCAGCGGCGATGGCGGCATAGGCCAGGTCGTAACGCTGCAGCCACTGCCCCGGGTTGCGCCAGCGCTGCCGCGCGCGGGCGCGCGCATCGCCAGAGCTGACAATGACCAGTTCGTAATGCGCGCCGCGCTGTAGCAGTTGCTGGGTCAGCGTGCGGTTGAACATGCGCGCCAGCGGGCGCTCGCGAGTACGGCCCAACACCAGTGTGGAGACACCGTTTTGCGAGGCGAAATCCAGCAAGGCATCGGCCACGTTGGCGCCATGCAGCAGCGCCGTGTCGCCGCCGAGCCGGCGCGTCAACGCGAACGCGCGGTCGATCTCCAGTTGCCAGGCGGCATCGGCCACGGTGCGTGTCTGCACCGTCACCACGGTCCACGGCGCATCGCGCCGTTCCGACAGCCGCCGCGCCACCCGCACCAGATAGTCCGAGCTGCCGCGCCCGTCGATTGCCACCACCACATGCCGCCGCAACGCCGCCGTGCCCGGTAGACCACGCGCAGCCTGGGTGTCGCGCAGATCGCTGTCCACGCGGTCGGCGGCGGTCTGCATCGCCAGCTCGCGCAACGCGGTGAGGTTGGAAGGCGAAAAGAAGGCCTGCAGCGCCTGGCTGGCTTGCTCGGGCAGATACACCTTGCCCTGCTGCAGACGCTCGATCAGCTCGCGCGGTGGCAGGTCGACCAGCACGATGTCGCGCAGGCGGTCGAACACCGCATCGGGCACGGTCTCGGACACGCGCACGCCGGTGATGCGTAGCACGATGTCGTTGAGGCTTTCCAGGTGCTGGATATTGACTGTGGTGTAGACGTCGATGCCGGCGTCCAGCAACTCCACGATGTCCTGCCAGCGGCGCTCGTGGCGGCTGCCGGGCACGTTGCGATGCGCCAGTTCGTCGATCAACGCCAGCTGCGGCTTGCGCGCCAGCAGCGCATCCAGCGCCAGTTCCTCCAGCGCATGCCCCTGGTAGCTCACCTGCGCACGCGGCAGCAGCGGCACGCCATCGAGCAACGCGGCGGTCTCGCTGCGGCCGTGCGTTTCCACCACCCCGGCCACCACATCCACGCCCTGGCGCAGCCGCTCGCGCGCGCGCGACAGCATGGCGTAGGTCTTGCCCACGCCCGGCGCCGCGCCCAGGAACACGGTCAGCCGACCGCCGTGTTCGCGCTGCAGTTCGCCGATGAGGGCATCGGCGTGTTGGGTACGGGCGTCAGACATTCGGGAATCGGGAATCGGGAATCGAAGAGCCTACCTTGGCTTGGTGTACTAGCGCTGTTGCTCTACGCCATTCTCCGTTCCCGGCACTCCATCTCCGGCGCGATCAAGCGACAGATTCAGCGCAAGCACATTGATTCGCGGCTGCCCAAGCAAGCCGAACTGCGGCTGCTCGGTGGCGGCCTGCAGCAGCGCGGCCACGCGTTGCTCCGGCCAGCCGCGGGCGGCGGCGACGCGGCGCAGTTGCACCTGCGCACCAGCCGGGCTCAGGTGCGGATCCAGGCCACTGCCTGACTGGGTGAACAGCTCGCCGGGAACTGCATCAGGCGCAATGCCATCGCGCTGTGCAATCTCCGCACGTGCGGTGGCAATCCGCGCCAGCAGCTCTGGATTGGAGCGCGCCTGGTTGCTGCCGGCCGCAGCGGTAGGGTCGTACTTGGCGGCGGATGGACGCGGCTGAAAGTAGCGCGCGTCGGCAAACGGCTGCGCCACCAGCGACGAGCCGATGACCCGGCCATCCGCCCGCAGCAGTGACCCATGCGCCTGATCCGGCATTAATGCACCGGTGATGCCGGTGGCCACCAGCGAATAGCCCAGGCCCAGTCCGAGCAGCACGAACAACGCGAGGGCGAAAGATGCGCGCACGGCGCCATCGTCACGCAATGGCAGGGAGTTAGACATGGTCGTGCTCTTGGAAGAAGTGGTCATGACTCAGGCACCCAGCGTGGCGACCAGCGCCAGATCGATCAGTTTGATGGCGGCAAACGGCAGCAACACGCCGCCCAGGCCGTAGATCAGCATGTTCCGGCGCAACAACGCCGTGGCGCTGGAGGGACGGAACCGCACGCCGCGCAGTGCCAGCGGAATCAATGCAGGAATGATCAGCGCATTGAAGATCAGCGCCGCCAGCACCGCATGCCGCGGGCTGGACAGGTGCATCACGTTGAGCGCGGCCATCGAGGGAATGGCCGCAGCGAACAATGCGGGCAGGATCGCGAAATACTTCGACACATCGTTTGCCAACGAGAACGTGGTCAACGCGCCGCGGGTGATCAGCTGCTGCTTGCCCACTTCGACCACCGCCAGCAACTTGGCCGGATCCGAATCCAGATCGACCATGTTGCCGGCTTCCTTGGCGGCCTGGGTGCCGGAGTTCATCGCCAGGCCCACGTCGGCCTGTGCGAGTGCCGGGGCGTCGTTGGTGCCATCGCCCACCATCGCCACCAGTCGCCCGCCGGCCTGCTCGGCGCGGATGCGCGCGAGTTTGTCTTCCGGGCGCGCCTGGGCGATGTAGTCGTCCACGCCGGCTTCGGCGGCAATCGCTGCGGCGGTGAGCGGGTTGTCGCCGGTGATCATCACCGTCTTGATGCCCATCGCACGCAGCTGCGCGAACTTTTCCTTGATGCCCTGCTTGACCACGTCGCTGAGTTCAACCACGCCGAGCACGTGGCGGCCTTCGGCCACCACCAGCGGCGTAGCGCCGCCGCGTGCCACTTCTTCGATGCGCCCGTTCAACTCCGGCGACACCGTGGCGCCTTGCGCCTGCACATACGCCACGATCGCATCGCCCGCACCCTTGCGGATGTTGCGCCCGGCAAGGTCCACGCCAGACATGCGCGTTTGTGCGGTGAATGCAATGAAATGCACGCCTTCCGGCTCCACTGCCACTGCGCCTTGCTGACGCGCCAGCTTGACGATGGACTTGCCTTCCGGCGTCGGGTCGGCGAGCGAGGCCAGCATGGCAGCATCGCGCAGCTGTGCACGGTCGATACCGGCCAACGGATGAAACGCGGTGGCCTGGCGATCGCCATAGGTAATGGTGCCGGTCTTGTCGAGCAGCAGCACGTCCACGTCGCCGGCCACTTCCACCGCCTTGCCCGACTTGGCCAGCACATTGGCCGACAGCGCGCGGTTCATGCCGGCAATGCCGATCGCCGGCAACAGCCCACCGATGGTGGTGGGAATCAGGCACACCAGCAACGCGATCAGCAGCAACGGATCCAGCGTGACGCCGACAAAGCCGGCAATCGCCGGCAGCGACGCCACCACGATCAGGAAGGTCAATGTCATTGCCGCCAGCAGCAGCGTCAGCGCAATTTCATTCGGCGTCTTCTGCCGGTTGGCGCCTTCCACCAGCGCAATCATGCGATCGAGGAAACTCTGCCCCGGCTCGGCGGTGACCTTGAATACGATCTCGTCGGACAGCACGCGCGTGCCGCCGATCACGCCGCTGCGGTCGGTCCCGGCCTCGCGCAGCACCGGCGCGGATTCGCCGGTGACCGCCGCTTCGTTGATGGTGGCCAGGCCACGCACAATCTCGCCGTCGGCAGGCACAAACTCGCCTTCGGACACCAGCACGAAATCGCCCGGGCGCAATTCGGCCGCCGGCACGCGGGTTTCGCGCCCGCCCATTGCGGTTTCCACGCGCCGCGCCACTAGGTCCTTGCGTGCACGCCGCAACGACGCGGCCTGGCCGCGACCGCGCGCCTCGGCGATAGCTTCGGCAAAGTTGCCGAACAACACGGTGACGAACAGGATCGCCGTCACCGCCCAGCCGAAGCCGGCATTGCCATGCCCGCTGGCGGTGATCACCGCTGCCAGCAAGGTGCCGCCCATCACCACCGCCATCACCGGGCTGCGCAACAGATGCCGCGGCGTCAACTTCAAAAATGCCGCGCGCATCGCCGCCAGCAGCACCGCGCCATCGAACAACTTGGCGTCGGCGCGCTCACGCTTTTCAATCACAGGAATCGTAGACATTGCTCGGGAACTCTCAGGACGCCGCCAGGGCGAGGTGTTCGGCGATGGGGCCCAGCACCAGTGCGGGCATGAACTGCAGCACGGTGAGCACCAGCACGATGGCCATCAGGGTCAATGCAAAGGTGGGGGTTTCGATCTGCAGGCTGCCGGACGATTCCGGTGCACGGCGTTTGGTTGCCATGCGCGCGGCCACCATCAGCGGCAGGATCAGCGCCGGGTAACGCCCCAACGCCAGCACCACCGCGCAACTCAGATTCCACCAGTAGGTGGCATCGCCCAGGCCTTCGAAACCGGAACCGTTGTTGGCAAATGCCGAGGTGTACTCGTAGAACACCTGGCTGATGCCATGGAAACCGGGGTTGGAATTGGCCGTCCACGCTGGCACCGACAACGCCACCGCGGTGAAGCCCAGCACCACCAGCGGCTGAAGTAGGATCAACAGCGCCAGCAATTGCACTTCGCGCGCTTCGATCTTGCGGCCGAACAATTCCGGCGTGCGTCCGGTCATCAGGCCGGCCAGGAACACGCTCAACAACAGATACACCACGAATTGCTGCAGCCCGCACCCAATGCCGCCCCAGATGGCGTTGATCAACATGTCCACCAACGTGACCAGCCCGCTCAACGGGCTGAGCGAATCGTGCATTGCGTTGACCGAGCCGTTGGAGGTCTGCGTGGTCAACGCGGCCCACAACGCCGAGGCGTCGGCACCGATGCGCACTTCCTTGCCTTCCATCAACGCGGGCGACGTGGCGCTGGCCGAATGCGCTTCCGACCACAGCAGCAAGCCGGTGGATGCCACCGACATCAGCAGCATGGTGCCGAACACCAATGCGGTCAGCCGCTTGCGCCCGGTGAGGTAGCCGACCATGAACACCACGCTCATCGGCAGCAGCACCAGCGCCAGCGTTTCCAGCAGATTGCTCAACGGAGTGGGGTTTTCCAGGGCCACCGAACTGTTGGGGCCATACCAGCCACCGCCATTGGTGCCGAGTTGCTTGACCGCCACCATCGCTGCCACCGGCCCGACCGGAATGGTCTGCGTGGCCATACCGGCACTGCTGTCCAGCGGCGTTGCCGTCGCTGCACCCTGCAAGGTCGACGGCACACCCTGCCAGCCCAGCAGCAGCGTCCACAGCAGGCACAGCGGCAACAGCACGCGCACGCTGGCACGGATCACATCGGCCCAGTAGTTGCCCACGTCTGCATCGGGCAACGGCGCGCCTGCCGGCGTTGACGGCTGCGTCTGGTGCGCAGCCAAGCTCGCTGTCGCGGTCTGCAACGCGGTGGAGTGCGGGCCGCTTGCCGTTGCCGCAGCGTCGTTGGCATTCGCAACCGCCCGCCCGCCAAACAGCGCGCGCAAGGTTGCTACCGCCAGTGCCAGACCCATCATCGGCGTCACCACCTGCAGGCCGACAATGCCGGTCATCTGCGCCAGGTACGACAACTGCGCCTGGCCGGAGTAATGCTGCTGGTTGGTGTTGGTGAGGAACGACACCATGGTGTGCAACGCGGTGTCCCACCGCATGTTGGGGATGGCATCGGGATTGAACGGCAGCCAGGCCTGGGTCATGAACACGCCCCAGGTCAGCACGCCCACCACCAGATTGCTGAGCAGGAACGCGGCGACGTAGCCGCGCCACGACATGCCTTGTTGCGGGCGCGTGCCAAGCGCTGCGTAAAGAGGCCGTTCGATCCAGCCGAACACGGCGTCGCCACGCATGGGCGCACCGCGCATCACCGCCGCCAGATAGCGACCCAAGGGCCACGCCAGCACGATGGCCAACGCGTAGACAAGCAATGTTTCAGTCATTGGAGCGCACTCGCATCAGAAGTCTTCGGGCCGCAGCACCACGTACAAGAGGTACGCGGCCGCCACGAACACGGCCACGCCGCACAGCAGGGACAACCAGGCAGGCATGTCGATTACTCCGTGGGTGCGCAACGCGGCGCAAGCGAGATAACGCCCGCGCTTGCACGCGGCAGGGACGAACCAACAAGACAAGGCGCTGCCGCACCGGGCGCACAGCGCCGATGGGGCAGACAGGAAAGAGCGTGCATCGGGATGTCCACGGCGGAACCGCTCCGCCAATGCGCGCAGTCTCGTCCTGTGCTGCGTAAAGTCGCTATGGACCTGGTGGGGCGGCTGCGTAAATTCCGCATAAAGCGCTGAATCGGCTTGCTTGTTTCGGTAGCCGGGCCCACTTGGGTTCAGCGCTATTGGCAGGTGCTGGAGTTCCTGCGAGTCCACGCAGGGTTGGTGGCGGGCGGCCTGCCCTGACCGCTTCCGAGACACGCCGTGAATCCGTCCATGGTGGCTCCTTGGCGGCATCCATGCCGCCAAGGAGCCCGAAACCGGCCAGGGCAGTCCGCCGGCAGGTTGGCTGTGGATGGATAGAACGGCGAAAGCGTTAGCGCGACTACTGATTGATGTCAGTGCTTTGCACCTGCAGTTCTGGCACGTGCGTAGACGTGTAGAGACGGCAGAGCTAAGAACCTGTTCACGATCTTTCCTAATCAGTGCAGACTATGCGGATGCGCCAAAAG
>NZ_JARVTF010000016.1:0-197220 GCF_030208825.1 Xanthomonas sp. LMC-A-07 | reverse complement strand
TTACAAGGACGTACTTGCAGCGTGTCCCGCGATGGTGGGCGGGCAAGGGCCTTGCCACCAAGTCGCAGATCAGCCGCTCTAAAGGGTGTCCCGCGATGGTGGCCGGGCAAGGGCCCTGCAGCCAAGCTGGGTGAGCCAGGGTCCTGCAGCCACGCTGCAGATCAGCCGCAGCGAGAGACCAGATCATTCGCTCAGCAGTAGACCTGCGTGTGCATGACGAGAGTGGCCAAACGACATGCCAATTGCGTCAGCCTGCCATGCCGCCTCGCGCCTGCTCTCGAATTGGTTGGCAAAAACCCTGGCCGGCCGACCCGCGACGACACAGTCGCCTTGGTGTGATGTTTAGCCGCTGACACGTAGCAACGAATTGGCCGACTGCGCGTTGTCGTCGCCGTTCTTGATGATCTTCACCTGCATCTCGAACTGGCGCTGTAGCTGGATCATCTCCACCAGCGCGCCGGCGGCATCCACGTTGCTGCCTTCCAGCATGCCGCTGTTGACGGTCTTGCCGGTGGCCACCGCAAATGCCTGCGCCGGGTCGGTGCTGGTATTGCGCATCAACCCGTCCGGGCGCCGCGTCAAACGGTCGGCGGGCGCATCGACCACCTTCATCTTGCCGACGATGGCCATGGTCTGCGGGCCTTCGCCCTGCGGAATGATGGAAATGCTGCCATCGCTGCCGATTTCCATCGCCTGGTGCGGCGGGATGGTCATCGGGTTGCCGCCTTCATCCAGCACCGCGTGCCCGTTGGCAGTGACCAGCTGGCCATTGGCGGTGAGCGCCAATTCGCCGTTGCGGGTATAGGCCTCGCTGCCGTCCGGCGACTGCACCGCCAGCCAGCGGTCCTGCTGTAGCGACACATCCAGCGGGTTGCCGGTGACCTTCTGGTGGCCCTGGCTGCGATCGAAGCCCTGGTCCACATGCAGCGCATCGATCCGCGACGGATACCCCTTGCCCCGGATCTGGAATGCCTCGGTGTTGGCCAACGCGGCCTTGAAACCCACCGTATCGACGTTGGCGAGATTGTGCGACACGGTGCTCTGCGCCTGCAGCGAAGCGCGGGCACCGGTCATTGCAACGTAGAGGGCTTTGTCCATGAGACACCGGGATTCGGGATTCGGGATTGGGGATTCGTAAGAGCGGGCTGTAGTGATCTGGGAGAAAAGGGGCAGGGCCAGTATCCGGTTGACGGAGTACCGGCTCTTGCCAATCCCTAATCCCCAATCACAAATCCCGGCCGTTAACGAATATTGATGATCGTCTGGGTGACCTGATCCTGGGTCGAGATCATCTGCGAGTTGGCCTGGAAGTTGCGCTGGGCCACGATCATGTTCACCAGCTGCTCGGTCAGGTCCACCGTGGAGGCTTCCAGCGAGCCGGATTCGATCTGGCCCAGGTCCGAGGTGTCCGGTGCGCCGGTGCGGGCGGCGCCGGAGGTGTAGCTTTCGGCCCACATGTTGTTGCCCTGCGACTGCAGGCCCTGCGGGTTGACGAAGCTGCTCAGTGCGACCTGGCCCAACGCCTTGTCGGCACCATTGGAGTAACGCGCAAACACCACGCCGCTGGTGTCGATGCTGATTTCGTTGAGCTTGCCGCTGGCGTAGCCATCCTGGCGCGTATCGCGCAGCGCGAAGGCTTCGCCGTACTGGGTGGAACCGCTGACATTGAGCTGCATGCTCAGCACGCCGGCACCGGTGCTCGGGGTGAACGGGTCCATCGCCACGATGCCGTTGGCCGGCGTGGTCAGCGAGCCGGTGTCGGAGAACTGCAGCGTGGTCGGCGCGCCAACAGCCGAGCCATCCACGTAGTTGTGCACTTGCCACTCGTTCGGGTTGGCGGTCTTGACGAAGTAGGAGGTCTGCACGTGGCTGACGCCCAGCGAGTCATAGACATTGATACCGCCGGTGGAGTGGCTGTAGGTCTTGTCGTCGGCCGGGTTGAACGGGGTCACCGTCGGTGCGGTGGCGTTGCCGGGCAGGGTGAAGGCCAGGTTGACCGTGGAGGTCGACTTGGGCGGGCTGTCGGTGGTCAGCAGCTGCAGGTCCGACAAACGGCCCACGTCGAAGCCATTGCCGCTGGGGTTCGGCGCGAATACCTGCAAACGGGCGCCCTGCGGGTTGATCACATAGCCGTTGGCATCGGTCTGGAAGTTGCCGGCGCGGGTGTACATCTTGGCGCCGTTGGAGGACACGGTGAAAAAGCCCTCGCCGGAGACGGCCAGGTCCAGGCTGCGGCCGGTCGGGTCGATGTTGCCCTGCGAAAACTGCTGCGCCACGTTGCTGACGCGCACGCCCGAACCCACCGCATTGCGCGACAGGCCGTAGCTGGTGCTCTGGAACATGTCGGCAAACTCGGCGCGCGACTCCTTGAAACCAGTCGTGTTGACGTTGGCGATGTTGTTGGAGGTGACGTTCAGATCGGCATTGGCTGCGTTGATGCCGGACAACGAGGTATTGAAAGCCATGGATGAGTTCCTTTAAGTGGCGGTTGCCGGCTCAGCTGACGCGGAGCACGTTGGCGAGCGGGGAGGTGCCGAGCCCCGTCAGGTTGAGATACAGGCCGTCCGAGCCGATCGTGACGCTGTCCACCGGTGCATCGACGTAGGTGGACAACTTGCTCTTGGCACCGGCGGTGTCGGTTTGGGTGGCGGTAATGCCGTATTTGCCGGCGGCCATGCGGTTGCCGTTGGCGTCGGTGCCATCCCAGGCAAACGACACCTCACCGGCGGCGCTGGCTGGCACGCTGAGCTGCTTGACGAAGGTGCCGTTGGCATCGGTGATTTCGAAATTGACGAAACCGGCCGAGGTCGCGGCGACCACGCCCTTGGCCGAGCCGGTCGCATCGATCGCCACCTGTGCCGAGGGCACCAACACGTTATGGCCCACCAGCGCGGCACCCTTGAGCACCTGGTCACTGTTCATCGAATCGGAGAAATTGCCGACCTTGGTATTGAGGTCGCCAATGCCCTGCACAGTGGAGAACTGCGCCAACTGGCCCAGAAACGCGCTGTTTTCCATGGGCTTGAGCGGGTCCTGGTGCTGGAGCTGCTCGGTCATCAATTTGAGGAAGTCGGCCTGGCCGAGCGCGTCCTCTTTCTTGGCGACCTTGCTGCTGGTGGTCAGCCCAAGGCTGTTGTAAAGGTCACTGCCGATCGTGCTCATCTGGAATGGTCCGTAAGGAAGGGTCAGCGACCCATGGTCAAGGTGGCGAGCGCCAGTTCCTTGGCGGTGTTGAGCATTTCCACGCCAGCCTGGTAGTTACGCGAGGCGGAAATCATGTTGACCATCTGCGAGACCGGGTCCACGTCGGGCGAGAACACGTAACCGTCGGCGTCGGCCAGCGGGTGGCCGGGCTCGTAGCGGCGGATCGGCGGCGCATTGGTGGTGGTGATCTCTTTGACGTTCACCGAGGTCAGGCTGGGGTCCTGGCGGTTTTGCTGCGCCTGGAAGATCGGCTCGATCGGCTTGTAGGTTGCTTCCGCCGAGCCCGCGACCGAGTCGGCATTGGCCAGGTTGGAGGCGATGGTGCTCAGGCGCACCGACTGCGCGTGCAGCGCAGAACCGGCGACATCGAAAATCGGAAGATTGCTCATGACTTATTGGCCCGTGATCGCGGTGAGCATCGAGCGCACCTTGGATTCGAGGAAGCTCAGCGACGCGCGGTATTCCAGCGCGGCGCGGCCGTAGGCGGCGCGTTCTGCATCGGGATCGACGGTGTTGCCGTCCAGGCTGGGCTGGTCGGCTTCGCGGGTGATCTGAAACGGGTTGAGGCCGGCGGCGCTGCCGATCTCGTAGTGCTTGGCATCGGTGGCCTGCATCAGGCCGCCGTCGCGGACGCCTTCTGCCGCCTTCAATGCCGCTTCGAAGTTCAGATCCTTGGCCTTGTAGCCAGGGGTGTCCACATTGCTCAGATTGCTGGCAATGAGCTTCATCCGCTGCTCGCGCAAGGTGAGCGCGTCGCCGTGGATGCCTAGGAAGGAGGTGAAGGGACTGGACACGGTGTTCTCCCGTGGAAGGTTGCCAGGGAGGAAGCAATGTTTGTGCCAGATCCTGGGCGCCGCTCTAATCGGGCCGGGCAGGATGGCTTTGGCGCGTCGCCGCTGGGTCGCTGGGCATGCAAGCGGCGGGCCGCGGCGCATGGGCCGTGTCGTTATCGGCAGGGCCAGGCGCGGTGATGGGGTAGCGGGCTCTGCCGCGTTCTTGTTTAAGGCTGGCCAGAGCGCAACGCGGCTAATGTGCCGAGCCCATTGCGCGCGAGCAGGCGAAGCCATCTAGGAAAGTGGCTGATCGCTAATCAAGAAGAAGGTGCGTATGCGAGGGCCAGGCGTAGCCAAACCCTTACGGCGCTTGCGCAGGCGTATGGCCGCCCGTTTGGGCAGCAGCATATTCGGAGGGAATCTCAGACGGGGGAAATCCCCATCAGGCCTGCACGCTTAGGCGGGCAGGGCGGCCGGATCCAGCAGGATCAGGCGGCTTCGGCCACCACGCGCAGGCGGGCCAGCACGTAATCGGCCAGCTCGTGAGCGCTGTACTTGGCCACGAAGGCGTTGGCGCCCACCTGCTCGACCATGGCGTTGTTGAACACGCCCGACAACGAGGTGTGCAGCAGCACGTACAGGCCCTGCAGGCCCGGCGTGCGCCGGATTTCCGTCGTCAGCGTGTAGCCGTCCATTGCCGGCATTTCGATATCGGAGATCACCATGGCGTAGCGCTCGGCCGGGTTTTCGCCCGATGCTGCTACCTGCAGCAGGTGATCCAGCGCCTGGCGGCCGTCGGAGAGCAGCGTCGCCGCCACGCCCAGCTGATCGAGCACGCTGCGGATCTGCTGGCGTGCCACGCGTGAGTCGTCCACCACCAGCACCTGGAACTGCCGGTCGGAGGTGACCAGCTGCAGCCCGGGATCCAGTTGCACGTCCTTGCTGACCTTGGCGATGTCGGCCAGCACGCTTTCCACGTCGATGACCTGGATCAGCTCACCCTGGAAGCGCGTCACCGCCGTCAAATAAGTGGCTTCAGCGCCCAGTTCCGGCGGCGGGTGAATATCTTCCACCGCGATATTGACGATGCGTTCCACCCCGCTGACCAGAAAGCCCTGCACCGAGCGGTTGAACTCGGCCACCACCAGGTAGCCGGGCCCGTTGTCGCCATGCGGGTCGCGCTCCGGGTGGCCAATGGCCAGGCCTAAGTCCAGCACCGGCACCGAGCGCCCGCGCACGTCGGCAACGCCGGCGAACTCGGTCGGCAGGCCGGGCACCTGGAACAGTTCCGGCCGGCGCAGCACTTCCTGCACTTTGAAGACGTTCACGCCAAAAAGCTGGCGGCCGCCCAGCCGAAACAGCAGCAGGGCCAGTCGATTGTGGCCAGCCAGACGCGTGCGCTGGTCGATGCGGTTGAGCAGATCGTGGGTCATGGGGCAGATATCGACAGCGCCCTTGGGAAACTTGAGGGCTTTATGGTTGGTCGGGGCGCTGTCGGGATTCGTGAGTCGGGATTGGGGATTCGCTAGGAGCGGTGATTGGTGATTCGGAAGTCGCCTGGGGCAGGGAATTGGTGGTTGGGGCATTTGGGATTGGTTTGGAGCGAAATCAAAGGCAGGGCTAAGGTGTGGATCTGTTGGTTGAGCTGTGCCGCGCTGCTGGATGACGTCCTTGGCCCTCGCCGGGCCACAAACAGCAGCAATCACCGCACCCGTTGGATCTGCAGCAGCCCGCTCTAACCAATCCCAAATCCCCAATCACCAATCCCGGCAAAAAACAGGCACACAGCTTGCAAGAGCTTCCGCGTCTTCTTCCGGATCTGGTCCCATGCGCCTGCTCCTGCTTGTCATCCTGTTGGTGTCTGCCCCGGCCTGGGCCGATGGCTACCAGTCCGTCGATTCGATCCGTGCCGCCGCGCTCGCCACCGTGGGTCCCGATGCCGAAGCGGAGGCCACGCTCGATCCCGGCCTGCGCATGCCGGCGTGCCCGATCGCGCTGCAGGCCCAGCCCACCGGTACCAATACGGTGGAAGTGGCGTGCCCGCAGCCGGCTGGCTGGCGCCTGTTCGTGCCGCTGAAGGTGCGGCGTAACCAGGATGTGCTTGTCCTGCGTCGCGGCCTCACCTCTGGAGAAACCATCTCGCTGGCCGATATCAGCATCGAGAAGCGCGATGCCGCGCGGATCGTCGGTGCGGTCCTGGCCGACCCGGCTACAGCGGTGGGCAAGACCGCCCGCCGCATCCTGCCGGCTGGCACGCTGTTGTCGGCCAATGACCTGGTCACCCCGCGGCTGGTACGGCGTGGCGACACGGTGCCGCTGGTGTCGCGCAACGGTGGGCTGGAGGTGCGCATGAGCGGTCGCGCGCTGTCCGACGCTGGCGAGAACGAGCGTGTCTCGGTGGAGAATTCATCCTCGCGCCGAGTCGTTCAGGGCATTGTTGAAGCGAGCGGTACCGTGGTGGTATCCAGATAGAAATTCTCTATAAAGTTTTTTTTCTGGCCGCCGTTATCCCCTACGACCTGTAGAGGAGTTCCTGACATGAGCCAGAAAATCGAAGGCAATCTACCGACCGCAGCGACTCTTCGTACCGCCACCGTGGGCAGCAAGATTGCCTCCGCTGGTGAAGACCGCGCGTCACCCGTTGCCGCAACACCGCCCACCGACAGCGTCAAGCTGACCGGCGAGGCGACCAACCTGCAAGCGCTGCAGCGCGAGCTTTCGCAGTCCTCGGCGATCGACACCGGTCGCGTCCAGGCGGTGAAGGAAGCGTTGCAGAACGGCAGCTATTCCATCAACCCGGATGCCATCGCCAGCCGCATGATGGATCTGAACCAGCAACTGGCGGGCTAATTGCCGGCCAAAGGATGAACGTGAACGATTCCCTGCAACGTCTCAGCGATGCGCTGGCCGGCGAACGGCAGGCATTGATCGAGCACGACATCGAAAGCTTGATGCGGCACACCCAGGACAAGCTGGCGGCACTGCGCGCGCTCGAAGTGCAGATGCCCGAAGGCCAGGAAGAGCGTCTGCGCGAACTGGCCGAAGCCAATCGCGCCAATGGCGCGCTGCTGGCACGCCGGCGCCGTGAGGTGAACTGGGCACTGCGTCATCTGGGGCGGACAGAAAGCGCGCCGTCCTACGACGCCAATGGCCAGTCCAGCGTGTTGCGCGCCGGCCGCTCGCTCGCGGTGGCCTGAGCGCCACGCCGCATTCGGCAACACGGCCGGTCACGGGTTCGGCGTATATTGAGGCGTCCTCTACGCTGCCTCGTCCCGTGACTGCCAAGTTCTTTCTCAATCAGACATTGTTGCCTTCCTCGGCCATGCTGCGCGCCTTCGGCGATCAGATGCTCGAGGGTGTGTTGCTGTTCCGCGCCGACGGCCAATTGATCATGGCCAACGCAATCGCGCGCCAGAGCCTGTGCAAGGAAGATCCCACCGACGACCGCAATCTCGGTGAGCGGATCTCGCAAGTCTTGCCCGCCGATGCGCTCAACCAGGCGCGCAGCAAGGGCAGCTGGACCGGCAGCCTGCCGGTGAGCGACCGGGTGGTGATTGCGCATCTGTATTACAACGAGGAGCAAGGCGTCGGGCATTTTCTGGCGCTGTTCCACAATATCGAAGGCCAGCAGGACTACGAGCGCGAGCTGCAACAGCGGCATGCCGAGCTGCGCCAGGCCTATCTGCGCTTGAACGGCGCCCAGGACAAACTGCTGCAGTCCGAAAAAATGGCCTCCATCGGCCAGCTCGCGGCCGGCGTGGCGCATGAGATCAATAACCCGATCGGCTATGTGCACTCGAACCTGGGCAGCCTGCAGGAATATCTGCGCAGCCTGTTCACCCTGATCGAAGCCTACGAACGCGCGTTGCAGGCGCCAGATCCGAAAGCGCTGATCCCGGAAATCGACGAGATCCGCAACCGTGCCGACATCGACTTCATCAGCCGCGATCTGCCGCAGCTGATGGCCGAATCGCGCGAGGGTATCGAGCGCGTGACGCGCATCGTGCGCGACCTCAAGGACTTCTCGTACTCGGACCGGTCCGAGTCCTGGAAGATGGTGGATCTGCATGCCGGCCTCGAATCCACGATCAACATCATCTGGAACGAGCTCAAGTACAAGGTCACCCTGGAGCGCAATTACGCCGAGCTGCCATTGGTGGAATGCCTGCCATCCGAGCTCAACCAGGTCTACATGAACCTGCTGCTCAATGCCGGGCAGGCCATTGTAGAGCGCGGCACCATCACCGTGACCACCGGCCGCGACGAGGCAGAAAACGTCTGGATCCAATTCCAGGACAGCGGAGCCGGCATCGCCCCGGACCTGCTGCAGCGCATCTTCGACCCGTTCTTCACCACCAAGCCGGTCGGCAGCGGCACCGGCCTGGGCCTGTCGATTTCCTACGGCATCATCAACAAGCACCACGGCCGTATCGACGTCGAAAGCGTCCCGGGGCAGGGCGCAAGCTTCCGGATCGTATTGCCGGTGCGGCAGCCGCGGTAGCGCTTCGCGCTGGGATTGGGGAATCGGGAATGGGGAAATCGATAGAGCGGCGTCGCTGATGCTTCGTTGCCCGGAGGTGCTCATTCCACGCGGAAACAAACGGAGCACGCGCACCGCTTGTACCGATTCCCCACTCCCGATTCCCTATTCCCGGCCATTCCGCAACTCATCATGCGTGCGGAATGCCTGGCGAATGTGCTCGCGTAACTCGTCGTCGTTCCAGGGCTTGGTGAGGAAGCGGTAGATCGCGCCGCGGTTGATCGCTTCGGTGACCGTGGCCAGGTCGGTGTAGCCGGAGAGCACCAGGCGCACGGTGTCGGGGTAGAGCATCTTGACCCGGCCCAGGAACTCGGTACCGCTCATGTCGCTCATGCGCTGATCGGACAGGATCACCTGCACGTCGTTGGTAGCCAATAGGTCGAAAGCATCGCGCACGTTGCCGGCGGCCAGAATCCGGTAGCCGTCGCGGCGGAATAGCCGCACCAGCGAGCGCAGCACGTTCTCTTCGTCGTCCAGCAACAGCAAGGTGCGGTCGGGGCGGCTTTCGGCGAACGATTCCGGTCGCAGGTAGCGGCGACGTAGCGCCATGCCGGCCGATTCGGCTGACATCGGCTCGCCGAACAGATAGCCCTGGAAGATGTCGCAGTCATTGCGTCGCAAAAACCCCAGCTGCGCCTGCGATTCCACGCCGTTGGCAATGACCGTCATGCCCAGCTGATGGCCCATCGCAATGATGGCGCGCGCGATCGCGGCCTCGCGGCTGCCGGCCGGTGCGCTCTTGATGAAGCTGCGGTCGATCTTCAGCCGGTCTACCGGGTAGCGCACCAGTGCACTGAGGCTGGAGTCGCCGGTGCCGAAGTTGTCCAGGCTGAGACTGATGCCTTCGTTGCGCAGGTTGGCCATCGTCTCGTGGACGAAGTTGACGTTGTTGGTCAACGCGCTTTCGTTGATTTCCAGCGTCACGAACTGCGCCGGCACGCCGGCGGTCTGCAGCATGGCCATGACTTCGTTGAAGAAGCCCGGGCGCAGCAGCTGCAACGTGGAGACGTTCACCGCAATGCTGAAATCGTCAAAGCCCTGGTCGCGCCACAACCGTGCCTGGCGCACCGCGTTCTGCAGCACCCATTCGCCGATCTGCACGATCACGCCCAGCCGCTCGGCGGTGCGCATGAAGCGCTCCGGCACCAGCATGCCCAGCGTGGGCGATTGCCAGCGCAGCAACGCCTCCATGCCGACGATGCGGCCATCGCGCGCGCTCACCAGCGGCTGGTAACGCAGCCGCAGTTCGCCATGCGGGATGGCATCGACGATCTGCCGCGCAATGATGCTTTCGCTATGCGCATTGGTGGCCGAGTTGCGCGTATACAGGCGCACCGTATTGCCGCCTTCGCGCGCGGCCTGGTAGCTGGCTTCTTCGGCGTAGTCGAGCAGGGTGGAGAGCGAGGTGGAATGTTCGGGACACAGGCTGATGCCGACCTTGCCGGTCATGAACAACGTATACGGCAACACCGACAGCGGCAATTCCAGCTGCTGGCGGATCTCTTCGGCAAAGTCTTCCGGCAGGGGCGTGTCTTCGCGCCGCACCGCCACCACGATCATTTCGTCGCTACCGTGCCGCCACAGCTTGCCGCGCGTACCCAGGAATTCCTGCAGCCGGCGTGCGGTCAGGGTCAACGCCTGGTCGCCGACCTCGCCACTCATGTTCTCGTTGATCGAGGCGAAGTGGTCGATGTCGATATGGAAGATCATCAGCGGCGGGCCGCCGGAGGCGGCGGCGTCCACCAGATGCAGCAATTCAGGGTTTCCCGCGCCCAGACGGGTGGGCTTGACGATTTCCAGTCCGGGCGGGATCACAGGGCTCCACATGAATCAGCGTCCACCATCTTCAGGGACGGACTCGCCGACCGGGTGATAGGGCAGGCGCAACGTCACGCGCGTGCCTGCTCCGGGAGCCGATTCTATCGCGAGCGCACCGCCGACGGTTTGCGCACGCTCACGCATCACGATCAGCCCCAAACCACGTGGACCTTCCGGCTCGAACCCGTCGCCATCGTCGCTGACTTCCAGGCGAAAACCGTCGCCGTCGATCGACTGCAGGCTCATCCGCACTTCGCCCGCGCACGCGTGCCGCAGCGCATTGGTCAAACTTTCCTGCGCAATACGGAAGCAGGCCTGTTCGATCTCGTTGCCCGGCCGTTCGTCCAGGGCCTGGATATCCAGCTCCAGCCGCACCTGCGAGGCGCGGAACAGCATCGACGCCTGCCAACGCAATGCCGCTTCCAGCCCCAGTGCATCCAGCTGCGGCGGCCGCAGCAGCATCGAGAGATTGCGTAGCTTGGTCACGGTGCTGTCTGCCAGCGAGACGATCTCCTGCAGATCCTCGCGGCGCGCCACCGGGTCGGCTTCATCGAGTGCGGCGTGCGCCGACAACTTCATCGCGGTGATCGCCTGGCCGATGTCGTCGTGCAGGTCGCGCGAGATGGCGCGGCGTTCGTCTTCCTGCAACGAGAACAGCCGCTTGGCCATCGCCTGCAGTTCGGCATTGCTTTCGGCCAATGCATCGCGCATGCGCTCGGGCTCGCTCAGGTCGCGCACCACCAGCAACTTGCAGTCACGCCCGCCATAACGGATGTCACCTGCAGACAGCCCCGCGTAAAACGTGCTGCCGTCGCGCCGGCGCATTGCCCGGGCGCTGGACACCGGCTCATTGCGATCGCTGCCGGCACGTAGGTACTCGCGCACCACCGGCAGATCGGCATCGCCAACCAGGGTCTGCAAGGGTTCGCCCAGGATGGTTTCGCCCTGGAAACCGAACTGCGCCGAACCGGCAGCGTTGGCGTACATCACGTGTTCGTCGGCCAGGATCAACACACCATCCGGCAACACCCGCACCAGCTCGCGGAACTGCTCCTCGCGCTCGCGCAGCAGGCGGCGTGACTGCTCACGTTCGGTCACGTCCTGCAGCGTGCCGTGGATGTGCCGTGCGCCGGTCGGGGTGGTCACGCTCTCCGCACGCAGGTGCACGGTGCGCGGCTGCGAGTCGCCGCCGACCAGCGGCAGCAGGACGTCGATCTGCACCTCACCGCCGGTGCACATGTCTTCGATCATCCGCACGATGCGCGCCTGGGTCGCGGTGTCGGAGGCGGTGAGCAGCTCTTCGAGCCGATGGTCGCGCCGATGCATCGGCACGCTGCGCCCCAGCAGGCGGTACACCGCGGGCGAATAACGGCCCACGCCGGTGGCGCGGTCCAGCTCCCACGAGCCCACCCGGGCGATGGCCTGGGCTTCTTCCAGACGGTTGAGCGCCTCGTCGCGCAGCTGCTGCGCCTGGCGCTCCTCGCTGCGGTCCACGGTCACCACCAGCCGCGCCGGGCCGCTGGCCAGGTGCAGCTGGTTGCTGCGGATCTCCACATGGCGCAGGCCGCTGCGGGTCAGCAGGTCCTCGGTGAGCGCACAGGTGTCATCGCCCTTGGTGCGGATCTGCGCAACGATCTCTTCCAGCCGGCCGGCGTCGGCATCCGGCCAGATCGCGTGGATGGTCTGCTCCAGCAGGGCATCGCGCTCCCAGCCGAAGAATTCCAGCGCGGCCGGGTTGGCATCGAGAATGCGCAAGGTGGCCAGGTCATAGATCCAGGCCGGGCTGGGCAGGGCGTGGAACTTGGCCTGCAACAGGGCCTCGGATTGCGCCAGCTTGCCGTGTTCTTCCACGATCTGCTGGGCAAAGCGGCGCAGCACCAGATGAATCACCACGCTTGAGATCAGCAGGAAGCCGGCATCGGACCAACGCTCGGGCTGGGGCGCGCCGGCCAGGTCGAGCATGCGGTTGCCCAGCAGCAGCCAGACCACGCCCGCCAGCAGATACAGGCCGGTGAGCGTCCACAGGCCGCGCTGCAGGCGCTCTGCGAGGCGAAGTCGGGACACGGGAGCAGAAGAAAACACCGGCGCGGCAACGTGTTGGTGCATGGTCCGCGGACGACCTTATGGAGCGGGCAATGCGGCCATCTTAGCCGTAACTCGGCCCGGCACGGCCGGCCAGCGAAAGGCTGCCTCAACTAATCCGCCAGACGGCCGCTATCCATTGCGACTCCGAGGCAGGGGTCGACCTTCGGAGTGCTCCAGAGTGGACTCAGGCGTCATCGCAAGCATGCTTCAGCACCCGCTGACCTCAGCGGTGGTGTTGTTGGATGCGCATGGCCAGCCCCTGGCGGCCAACCGCGTCGCGCAATCCCTCGGATTGCCGGCAACCCTTGGCGCATACGCCGAAGTGCTGGAAAGCAGCCGTGCCCAGATCGCCGAAAGCGGCGGCATGGCGGCGTGCGTGCTGCCGGGCAGCGGCGGTGGGCGCCTGGAAGGGTGGTTGCGCGCGGTCTGCGACGAGCAGGGCCAGGTCATGGCCTTCACCCTGAGCATTCCCGAGCCGCTGGGCGCCGATGGCACCAGCCGCTGGGAAATCGGCCTGGATAGCGCCGACCACGGGCTGTGGGATTGGGACATCGCCGCCGACGTGGTGTACCGCTCCGAACGCTGGACCCGCATGCTGGGTTACTCCGAACAGCCGCTGCCGAACAATCTCACCGCCCTGTCCGGGCTGATCCATCCTGACGACCATGCGCAAGTCAGCGCGGCCGTGCAGGCGCATCTGGACGGGCGCACCGATACCTACGTGGCCGAGTTCCGGCTGCGTCAGCACGATGGCCAGTGGCGCTGGATCCTGGATCGCGGCCGCGTGGTATCGCGCACCTCCGACGGTCGCCCGTTGCGCATGGTCGGCACGCATACCGACGTGCATCACCATAAATTGCTCGAGCAGCAGCTGCGCGAGCAGCAGGCCCAGCTCGAAGAAGCCCAGCGTATTGCCAGTATGGGCAGCTGGGGCTGGGATACCGTGAAGGACCAGCTGTGGGTGTCGCAGGATTTCCTGCAGCAGCTTGGCCTGGCGGACTTGCGCCTGCACAGCGTGCGCGACATCCTGCGCCTGCTGGCCGGCCCGTCCGTGGCACACCTTCGCAGCGCCTGGCGCAAGATCAAGCACGAAGGGATGCCGGTGCATTTCGAGCTGGAGATCAACGGCCGGCTCGGGGTCAATCCTCATCATCTGCGCGTGTGGGCACAGCCGGTGTTCGACGGCGACGGCGCACTGGTGCGCGTGCTCGGCCAGCTGCAAAACGTAACCGAGCAGCGCCAGACCGACGCCCTGATCCGCTGGCGTACCGAGTTGCTCAACCGCGTGTCTGCGCTGGGCAAGATTGGTGGCTGCGAGATCGAGGTGGATACCCGCCGCATGCAGTGGACCGAGGAGTGCTACCGCATCCATGGCCTGCGCAAGGAAAACATCACCCTGGAGCAGGCGCTGTCGCTGTACACCCAGGATTCGCGCGACGCCTTCGAAGCGGCCTTGCTGCGCATCCTCGATGGTGGGCTGCCGGAACAGCTGGAGCTGTGCTTCTACCGCAACTCCGGGCAACGGGTGTGGGTGCAGGTGCTGATCGAGCTGGACCGTCGCGAAGGCCTGCCGCCGCGGTATGTGGCGCTGTTCCGCGATGTCAGCCGCGAACGCGAAGCCAATGAGCGCATCGAACTGCTTGCGCATTACGACCGCCTGACTGGTCTACCAAACCGCTTCCTGCTGCGCGAACAGGCCGAGAATGCCATCCGCGAAGCACATGAGCGTGGCCAGGTGATGGCCATGCTGCTGATCGACCTGGATGGCTTCAAGAGCATCAACGATTCGTTCGGCCATGCCACCGGCGACAACCTGCTCAAGCTCGCGTCCTCGCGCCTCCACCAGCATTTGCGCAACAGCGATCTGTTCGGCCGCTTCAGCGACGACGAGTTCATCGTGCTGCTGCGCGATCTGTCCGAGCCAGAGGACGCCGGCCATGTGGCACGCAAGCTGATCAGCGCGCTGGGCGAGCCGCTGCGCAAGGACCACGTCACCCTCAAGCTCGGTGCCAGCATCGGCATTGCGTTGCAGGGTGAAGGCCTGTCGGATTTCGACAGCCTGCTGCGCGCCGCCGACGCGGCGATGTATGCGGCCAAGGATTCCGGGCGCAACACCTTCCATTACTACAGCCAGGATGTGCTGCTGCGCGCGCAGCGCCGCCTGGAGCTCGAGCACGCGCTGCATGGCGCGCTGGAGCGCGAAGAATTCACCCTGGTCTACCAGCCGCTGGTCAACACGATGGGCGATACCTCGCCGGCGATCGAAGCGCTGATGCGCTGGAATCGCCCCGGCCATGGCCCCTGCAGCCCGGCAGAATTCATCCCGATTGCCGAAGAGTGCGGCGAGATCGTGCGCCTGGGCGAGTGGGTCATTGGCGAAGCCTGCCGCCAAGCCGTGGTGTGGGACCGCGCCGGCCTCCATTTCAGCCGCATCGCGGTGAATGTGTCTGCCGTGCAGCTGCGTGAACGCGGTTTTGCCGAGCGCGTGCTGGAAATCTGCCGCGACAACGGCTGGTCGCCGGCACGGCTGGAGCTGGAATTGACCGAATCAGCCTTGATCCGCGATTCGGACTCACTGCGCCGTTGCTTCGAATTGTTCGAACAGAACGGCGTGTTGCTCGCGGTTGACGACTTCGGTACCGGCTTCTCCAACCTGCATTACCTCAACCGCTTCCCCGTGCAGCGGCTGAAAATCGACCGCAGCTTCGTGCAGGGCATGCTCGACGATGCCAACACGGCCGAAGTCACACAGGCGATCGTGCATCTAGGTCATGCGCTCGGCATGCAGGTGGTCGCCGAGGGCGTGGAAACCGTGCAGGAAGATGCCTTGTTGCGTCAGCAGGGCTGCGACGAAATTCAGGGTTACTTCTATTCGCGCCCACTCTCGCCGCGCGACATGGCGCAGTGGCTGCGCGAAGCCGAAGCCGGCATGCGCCTGGGCGCACGCCTGGTCATCGCCAGCTGACGCACTCTGCGGCCTGGCCTGGCCTGGTCTAGGCATCGTGTGTAATTCAATGCCCAGATCAAAAGCTCAGTGCGTTGAATACACGTGCTTTTACGACTTCCGGCGTTTCCCGCGATATGCGGTTGTGCGCCCCTGCAGCCAGGCTGCGGATCAAGCGCTGTAACTGAGCTATCTGCTCGCCGCACTCACCAAATGCACACGCCGCCAGTCGAGCAGTAGCGCTCTTTAGGTGCGGTCGTGCCCACGTCAAAAGCTCAGTGAGTGGAGTGCGCGGTGCCCTCACCGCTTACGGGACACGCCGTGAATCCGTCCATGGAGGCTCAGTGGCGGCATCCATGCCGCCACATGGTCCCGCAAGCGGCGAGGACACCGCACCAGAAGTTGGTCGGTGGACCATGAAAAGCTGTTTGTTCTTCGAATGACGTCGGACCTTGAGCTAGCGCCTAAGTACCGAAATAGCGCGTCACGCATGCTTTTGACTTGCAAACCGACAAACTTGAATGGTCCTTGCCGGCCCACCGTTGCGGGACCTTATGCGGCATGGATGCCGCATAAGAGCCTCCATGGACGGATTCACGGCGTGTCCTGCAATGGTGGGCCGGCAAGGGCCCCGCAGCAAACTTGATAGTTCCTTGCTCGCTAGCAGTCGCGCGATCTGAAGGCGTGCTAATGCCGCATCGATCCTCCATCCGAGGATTCACGGCATATCTGGCGATGCTGGGCGAGCAACCATTTAGCAGCCAAGCCGCAGATCAGTTGATCGAAGCATTAGTCGAAGCCGTAGACGTCATAAAAAACATCGCGCAGACGGGCAGGGGAAAGCTCACCCTGGTACTGCATGAAATGGCGCTGCTTGCTCACACCAAAGCCATTAGCACGGTCTGATGCAGAAGCACTCGATGTCGGGCATTGAAAACAACCGGCGGGGCGCCTGCCGAGGAACGCCCCGCCGTTGTGTAACCGTCAGCGTGCAGACACGCCGACAGCGGCGCCATCCAGCCCCATATCCCAAGCTACGGTCGCGAACAGCAGTTCTTCTTCGCTGCAGCTGCGGCGTGGGTGCTGCATTGCCCGTACTTCCGCACGGGCAGCACGTTCCAACTGTTCCAGCGCGGCCGGCAGGCGCACGCTACGCAGCGCGGGGCGGGCAGCCTCGCTGTGGGCGATGCGCTCGGCCTGCGCCGCTGCGGTGGCAGCGGCCGCCGCAAGAGCGACATCGGTGCGCGGTTCTGGGAGCGAGACGGAAAGGGTCATGGTCGTGGCGTATCGAAGGGTCGTGCGGAACGACAAATCCCCGGGAAGACCGGGGAATGTCGGGATCAGGCAGTGCGTGGCATCGGTCTCAGAACAACTCGACCGTGCCAGCGCCCATGCCCTGCTGTGCGACCGGCTTGTGCGGCGGGCGTTCCCACTCCACACGCATGTCGCGCAGACGGCTGGACACCTTGGCCAGCGACGCAACCAGGTCGCTGTCGTACACGCCGCCATTGCGATGCAGCAGTTCCTGCAGCGCCGTGGCTTCGCGGTTGATCGCGGTGAGGCGATCCAGGTGGGTATGGATACCGCTCAGCGTCTGCGTGGCGATGTCCTCGAACTGCAGGGCACGCACCGCTTCGGCCACGCTGCCATCGATGGAGCGTGCGCACTCGGAGATCTCGCGCATGCCATCGCCCAACGAGGCGTTGATCTGCGCAACGTTCTCCAGCATCGCGGCTGATTCATGGCGCGCCTCGCGGGAGCGGTCCATGTGACGCGAGGCCAGCTGCGAGACCGTTTCACGTACCTTGGCGATCGATTCCTTGGAGCTGTGTGCCAGCTTGCGGATCTGTTCGTTGAAGGTAGTGGAGCGCTCGGACAGGTTGCGCACCTCGTCAGCGACCACCGCGAAGCCACGACCGGCTTCACCGGCACGCGCTGCTTCGATGGCGGCGTTCAAGGCCAGCAGGTTGGTCTGGTCGGCGATCGACTTGACGTCTTCCAGCAGCGCAAAGATGCCGTCCAGGTGCTGGGCCATCTCGTCGATGTGGTGCACCGTGTTGGTGCTCTGGCCGCTGACCTGTTCCAGCGCTTCCACCAACTGCTCCATGCGGGAGCTGGCGTGCTGGGCGAAGCGGGCCACGTCGACGCCGGCACTGCCGTCGTCACCGGCACGGTCGACAATGCGGGCCAATGCCTGGCTCTGCTGGCGCGACTTGCGGTTCATCGACTCGAAGCTGCCACCAAGACCGGACACGGCCTGGCGGATCAGTTCACGGGCGCGTTCCACTTCGGAGCGCGAACCGTCGACTTCGTTGCTGACGAACGTACGCAGTTCGTTGAGCAACTGGTCCTGCTCGCGCAGGATGCGGATCTGGTCCGGATTACGCCGGAACTGGGAATACGTCACCCAGGCAGCGAAACCCAACCAACTGAGGGTCATGGTCACCAGGATCGCCCAGCGCACCGAAGCGGGCCAGTCGAATCCAACGGCGAAGGGAAACAGCAAGGTCAGGGCCAAAGGGGCGGCCAGACGGATAAGTGGACGTGAATACATGGGCGTTCTCGGCAGAGTCACGGTTGCTGTATCGGCCGTACCCCCTTTGTCTTTAGCGACGATCACCACGTCGCTGCACGCCATTCAACCGCATCACACCGGTGTGCCCACTGCCTGCGCGTGTCTCACGCCATCAGGCGGCCTGCGCCATCAACGCAGCGCGCGTGCCACCGCATCGATCATGGCACGCTTGGCGAACAGGAAATCCCACAGGCTGCCGCCCATCTGCCGCCACAGCACTGCCGAGCGCACCGCGGCCAGCAGCAGCGCACGGATCTCGGCGACCACGCCGGCCTGGCCCAGGTAGTGCGGGTTGCCCTGCACCATGACCTTGGGGCGCAAGTGGCTGATGGTCTGCGCATACAGGGCGCCAAGCGCGCTCAGCACATCCGGGTGCGCGCTGTCGCCCAAGGTCTGGGCCTGGCGGGCGGCCGCCTCGATGCCCTTGGAGACGGTCTCGACCGTGGAATGGTCGCGCACGAAGCGCCGTTCCAGTTGCAGTACCGCTAGGGCTAGCCGCGGCAGCATGTCGTCCTTGCCCTGGTTGGTGAAATAGTTGTGCAGCAGGCGCAGGCCTGGCGCCACATCGGCCGAGGAGCCATACACGCCCTCCGGCGTGGCGGCGTCCACCCGGAATACGCTGTCCACGGCAGTGCGAACCGTTGCCGCCTCCGAATGCCCGGTCTCGGCGATCCGCCGCACCTGCTGCAAGGCCTGAGCGACGCCGGCCAGCGCCAGCACACGGTGATCCATGGAAGAACTCATCAAGCCACTACCTCGGAAGAAAAAGAAGATCCCGCCAGCTGGCGTTCCAGCGGCGCATCGGTGGCGGCAATGACCGCACCGCCCAGGCATTCCTCGCCGTCGTACAACACCAACGACTGCCCTGGCGTCACTGCGCGTTGCGGCCGCTCGAAGTGCACCTGTAGCGTGCCGTCGTCCTGGACGGTGACGGTGCAGGGCTCATCCGGCTGCCGGTAGCGGGTTTGCGCGGTACAGCTGAAACTGCGCGCCGGCGGTGCGCCGGTGACCCAGTGCGCCTGCTCGGACTGCAGCCAACGTGACTGCAGTAGCGGGCTGTCGCGGTCCTGGTCCACATACAGCACGTTGCTGGCCACGTCCTTGCCAACCACATACCAGGGCGCTGCGGCACGCCCGCGCACGCCGCCGATATTCAGGCCTTCGCGCTGGCCCAGGGTGAAATAGAACACCCCCGGATGCTCGGCAATCCGCTGCCCCTGCGGGTCACGGATCTCGCCGGTGCGGGCGGGCAGATAACGGCCCAGGAATTCGCGGAAGTCGCGCTCGCCAATGAAACAGATGCCGGTCGAATCCTTCTTGGCATGCGTCGGCAGGCCGGCGTCCTGGGCGATCCGGCGCAGCGCGCTCTTTTCCAGCTCGCCGATCGGGAACAGCGTGGCCGCCAGCTGGCTCTGGCCCAACTGGTGCAGAAAGTAGCTCTGATCCTTGTTGCGGTCGGCCCCGCGCAACAGCCGCCAGCGCCCGCCCAGATGGGCTACGCGCGCGTAGTGGCCGGTGGCGATCCGCTCGGCGCCCAGCGCCTGGGCAGCCTCCAGGAAGTGCTTGAACTTGACCTCGCGGTTGCACAGCACGTCCGGGTTCGGCGTGCGTCCGGCCGCGTATTCGGCCAGAAAATGCTCGAACACGCCGCTCCAGTACTCGCCGGAGAAATCCCGAAAATGGAAGGGAATACCCAGCACGCCACAGACAGCCACCGCATCGCGCCGGTCGTCCTCCGCACGGCAGTCGCCGCTGCCATCGTCGGCCCAGTTCTGCATGAACAGGCCGGCGATCGGCTCGCCGTCCTGGGCCAGCTTCCATGCCGCCACCGACGAATCCACGCCGCCCGACACCCCTACGATGGTCCGCGGCGTGCTCATGCGACGTGCCGTACCAGCGCCAGCGGATGGCGTTGCCCGGCCAGATAGTCGGCCACCACCTCCCAGACCAGCGGGCTGCGCAGCCGATTGCTGGCAGCGCGCAGTTCCTCGGGCGTCATCCACAGCGCGCGCACCACACCCGTGTCCAGGCTGCGTTCGGGATGATGGGCGAGGGCATCGGCGACGAAGGCAAAGCGCAGGAAGCACTGCCCGGTGGGCGCCACCCATTGGTAGGTCCCGATGAGCTGCGTCAGGCGCACGTCCCAGCCGGTTTCCTCCAAGGTCTCGCGCACGGCCGCCTGCAGCAGGCTTTCGTCCGGCTCCAGATGCCCGGCGGGCTGGTTCAACAGCAGGCGCCCCCCGATGGATTCTTCCACCTGCAAGAAGCGGCCGTCACGGACCACCACGGTGGCCACGGTGACATCGGGGTGCCAGCGGGTTTCTTGAAGCGTCATCAGTCACCGGGTCCAGGAAGTGGCAGGCTGGAGATTGATCCGCGCCGCACAGGAAACAAGCGCCGTCCACCGATCGCAGCGGGCGCTAGGTGCGGCATCCGCAGTGCGGCGCAGTGCAACACTGCATGCCGCCAATGCGGATGCCGGCAGTAGCGCAGTGCGCCACGGAGCGTGCCATTGCAACGCAGTATGGGAAGACGTCATCAGTGGCCGGCCGGAGAACAGGCGCAAATTGTGCGGGCGCGGGGCCAAATCGTCCAATGCGGACGGCGCGGGACCGTATAATGGCCGGATGCCTCGTAAGACCTCCCACGAACACGACCACGGCCTAGTGGTTGAGACCAGCAAGCCCGAAGTGGCGCCACCGCCGCGCTATCAGGTGCTCCTGCTGAATGATGACTACACCCCGATGGACTTCGTGGTGACCGTGCTGCAGCAGTTCTTCAATCTGGATCTGGAGCGCGCCACGCAGGTGATGCTGCATGTCCATACGCGGGGGCGCGGCGTCTGCGGCGTCTACAGCCGCGAGGTTGCCGAGTCCAAAGTGGCCCAGGTCAACGAATTCTCGCGCATGAACCAGCACCCGCTGCTGTGCACGATGGAGCAGGCCTGAGCGGTCTGGCTGGATCATTCCAGCAGTGCAACGGTGTCGCTGCAATGGCGTGCTAACGCCATCTGAACATGCCTATCCGATAGGGTTGTGGAAAATCCCAACAAAAGCCGCATATTGTTGGCAACAGCCGTTCGGAGTTACCAATGTTCAGCAAAGACCTAGAGCAAACCATCGGCCAGTGCTACAAGCGAGCCCGTGAGGCGCGGCATGAATTCATGACCGTCGAACACCTGCTGCTCTCGCTGCTGGACAACCCCTCCGCGCAAGCCGTCTTGAAGGCCTGCGGTGCGGACCAAGTGCGTCTGCACACTGACCTGGAACAGGCGATCGAGGCCTCGGTCTCGCGCCTGGCCGAGGACGATGGCCGCGACACGCAGCCCACCCTGGGCTTCCAGCGCGTGCTGCAACGCGCCGTCTACCACGTGCAGTCCTCCGGCAAGAAGGAGGTCACCGGCGCCAATGTGTTGGTGGCGATCTTCGGCGAAAAAGACTCACATGCGGTTTACTTCCTGAATCAGCAGGACATCACCCGCCTGGATATCGTCAATTACCTCTCCCACGGCATCGCCAAGCTGGGTGAAGACGGCGAGCAGCCGTCCGCCTCGGATGGTGAGCCCAAGAGCGATGCGGGCGAGGGCGAAGGCAAGGGCGATGCCCTGGCCGAGTACGCCACCAACCTGAACGATCATGCCCGTAACGGCAAGATCGACCCGCTGGTTGGGCGTGGGGACGAGATCGAACGCACCATCCAGGTCCTGTGCCGCCGCCGCAAGAACAATCCGCTGTACGTGGGCGAGGCCGGCGTGGGCAAGACCGCGATCGCCGAAGGCCTGGCCAAGCGCATCGTCGATGCCGACGTGCCGGAAGTGCTGGCCGACGCGGTGATCTTCTCGCTCGACCTTGGCGCACTGGTCGCAGGCACCAAGTACCGCGGCGACTTCGAAAAGCGTCTGAAGGGCGTGCTGACCGCGCTGAAGAAGGTGCCGAACGCGGTGCTGTTCATCGACGAGATCCACACCATCATCGGTGCGGGCTCGGCGTCGGGCGGCACCATGGACGCCTCCAACCTGATCAAGCCGGCACTGGCGTCGGGCGAGCTGCGCTGCATCGGCTCGACCACGTTCCAGGAATACCGCGGCATCTTCGAGAAGGACCGTGCCCTGGCACGCCGCTTCCAGAAGATCGACATCGTCGAGCCAACCGTCGGTGAAACCTTCGAAATCCTGCAGGGCCTCAAGCCCAAGTACGAAGCGCACCACGGCGTGACGTATGCCGATGACGCGTTGCAGGCGGCGGTGGATCTGTCGGTCAAGCACATCGGCGACCGTCTGCTGCCGGACAAGGCCATCGACGTGATCGACGAAGCCGGTGCGCGCCAGCGGCTGTTGCCCGAAGGGCAGCGCAAGGAGCTCATCGACATCGAAGAGATCGAGACCATTGTGGCCAAGATGGCGCGCATTCCGGCCAAGCAGGTCAGCGCGACCGACAAGGACGTGCTGCAGCATCTGGAGCGCAACCTCAAGATGGTGATCTTCGGGCAGAACCCGGCGATCGAAACGCTGGCTGGCTCGATCAAGCTGGCGCGCTCGGGCCTGGCCAATCCGGAGAAGCCGATCGGCAACTTCCTGTTCGCCGGCCCGACCGGTGTGGGCAAGACCGAGGTCACCAAACAGCTCGCGCTGCAATTGGGCATTGAGCTGGTGCGGTTCGACATGTCCGAGTACATGGAAGCGCATTCGATCAGCCGTCTGATCGGTGCGCCTCCGGGCTATGTCGGTTTCGATCAGGGCGGTCTGCTGACCGAAAAGATCGTCAAGACGCCGCACTGTGTGCTGCTGCTTGACGAGGTAGAGAAGGCGCATCCGGACATCTTCAACATCCTGTTGCAGGTCATGGACCGCGGCATCCTCACCGATACCAACGGGCGCGAAGCGAACTTCAAGAACGTGATCCTGGTGATGACGACCAACGCCGGTGCCACGCAGGCCTCGCGTCGTTCGATCGGTTTCACCAAGCAGGATCATTCCACCGATGCGATGGAATCGATCCGCCGCGGTTTCACACCGGAGTTCCGCAACCGTCTGGATGCGATCGTGCAGTTCCAGCCGTTGGGCTTCGACCACATCCTGCGGGTGGTGGACAAGTTCATCATCGAGCTGGAAATGCTGTTGCAGGAAAAGCACGTGTCGCTGTCGGCCACGCCGACCGCGCGCGACTGGCTGGCCCAGCATGGCTTCGATCCGCTGATGGGCGCGCGCCCGATGTCGCGCGTGATTCAGGAGAAGATCAAGCGTCCGCTGGCCGACGAGTTGCTGTTCGGCAAGCTGGTGGAAGGTGGCCGCGTCAACATCGACGTCAAGGATGGCGAGCTGGTGGTCGAAGCGCATCCGGAACCGGAGCGCCTGTTGCCGGCCACGGTTGATTGATCGACTTTGATTGGTCGCTGCTAGAGAAAAAGCCGCTCGAAAGAGCGGCTTTTTTGTGTTGAACGCGCTGGAGCTGGAGCGGCAGCGGTCTGGCGTAATGCTGGCGCGTTGGGGCGGGTGCCGGCGCGTCACGGGCGCCCAAGTGCGGGGGATCGGCGTAGACCACCAAGACGCCATGACCTGCGTAGAGCCCGGAGCCGCGCTGCAGTGGTCGAACAATCACATGATCTGCGGGTGCATCACGCAGCTGCGCTATCGGCCGCCGAAAACGTCAACGCACAGATCAGCGCGCAGGCGAAAACCTGCCCATGTAACGCGACCGCACGGGCAGAAAATAAACCCCAGGCACGACAAGAAGCGGCACTTGGCCGCTTCGCGTCTTGATACCAGAACCGCTTACTTCATGCGGTAGGTAATACGACCCTTGGTGAGGTCGTACGGCGTCATCTCAACTTTGACACGGTCGCCGGTGAGGATGCGGATGTAGTTCTTGCGCATACGGCCGGAGATGTGGGCGATGATTTCATGCCCGTTTTCCAGCTTGACCCGGAACGTGGTGTTGGGGAGCGTCTCGCTGACGCTGCCTTCGAATTCAATGGAGTCGTCTTTCGACATGTAATCCTGTGCAATCACGGTTGGCCCGGCAGGGCCGTAAGGGACAGCATTTTACGCCCCATCTCGCCGAGGCGCAAATTTTATGTTAAGCGGACTCCTGCAAGCGCGCTTGCGTGCCGTTCGCCATAGCGTTGCGTCCAGCTGCCAGGTGGCTCGGGCAATGCGACCTGGGTGGCTACGTGCCGCAGGAACTGCTCGCGTGGCAGGCGTTGGGCGCCCAGGCGCATCAGGTGCGGGTTTTCTACCTGCGCATCGATCAGTGGCCAGCCGCGGCCATGCAGCTCGGCGGCGAGCGCTGCCAGTGCAATCTTGGAGCCGCCACTGGCGCCGCTGAACATGCTTTCGCCGAAGAACATCTGACCGATCGTAACCCCATAGATGCCGCCTACCAGACGCGCGCCGTCGAACACTTCGACTGAATGCGCGTGGCCGCGTCTGTGCAGGTCCAGGTAGGCCTCCTGCATCTGGTCGGTAATCCAGGTGCCGTCCTGGCCAGGGCGCGGGCTCGACGCGCAGGCGGCGATGACCTGCGCAAATGCCGTGTCGGCGCGCAGGGTCCAGGTGCATGTGCGCAGCTGCCGCCTGAAGCGGGACGACAAGTGGATGGCGTCGGTGCGGAACACGGTGCGCGGGTTCGGGCTCCACCACAGCAGCGGTTGGCCGTCGGAGAACCAAGGAAAGATTCCGTGCGCGTAGGCGTTGAGTAGCCGCTGCGGGTGCAGGTCGCCGCCGATGGCGAGCAGCCCATCGGGCTCGCGCAAGGCGTGCTCGGCGGGTGGGAAGGGGCTCGCAGGATCCGGAGACAACAGATGGGGCAGGGTGCGCGACATGCGCAGAGTCTAGCGGCGCAGTCTGCGCGGCGGCGATGTCGTCAGTCGCGGAACGGGCTGTGGTCGGCCAGCTCGACGGCATGCTGGGCCACGGCGGCGCGCTCATCGGCGCACCACTGCGCCAGCGGCTCACGGAAGCCGGGGTCGGCAATCCAGTGGCGGCTGCGCACCAGGGTGGGCAGGAAGCCGCGCGCAATCTTGTGTTGCCCCTGGGCGCCGGGCTCGAAGCGGCTCAGGCCTTCGCGCAGGCAATACTCGATGCCCTGGTAGTAGCAGGTTTCAAAATGCAGGCCGGGCAGTGCTTCGCCGCCCCAGTAGCGGCCGTACAGAGTGTCGCCGCCGCGCAGGCAGAGCGCCCCGGCGATGGGTTGCCCGTCCAGCTCGGCCAGGAACATCACCAGCTGCCGCGGCAGGTGCTGCGCCAGGTGCTGCAGGAATTCGGGCGTTAGCGCGGGGGAGTTGCCGTATTCCTCGAAGGTCTTGAGGTAGAAGCCGTACATGGCCTGCAGCTCGTCCGCACTGGCCTCGTCACCATGCAGTACACGAAAACGCACTCCGGCGCGCTGCACTTTGGCGCGCTCCTGGCGGATGTTCTTGCGGTGCTTGTGGTTCATCGCGGCCAGATAGGCCTCGAAGTCGGCCCAGCCGGTCGCGTTGTGCCAGTGGTATTGCAGGTCGTTGCGCTCCAGCCACTCTGCGGTGAATGCCGCGTCCTCGTTGGCGGGATAGAAATTGACGTGCGCAGACGACAGGCCGGCGCTTTCCACCAGCGTGCGCATGCCGTCGAGCAGGTGCGTGTGCCAGCGCGGGTCGCCCAGCAGGCGGGGGCCGGTCACCGGCGAGTACGGCACCCCGCACAACCACTTGGGGAAGTAGTCCTGGCCATAGCGGGCATAGGCATGCGCCCAGGCGTGGTCGAACACAAACTCGCCGTGGGAGTTGTTCTTCAGATAGCCCGGGGCAGCGGCGACCAGGGCGTCGCCGTCCCATAACGTCAGGTGCAGTGCCTGCCAGCCCCAGTCCGGGCGCAGGCAGCCTTCGCGCTCCATGCCTTCGAGGAAGGCATGGGAGACGAAGGGGTGCGTCCCGTCATGCAGGCTGTCCCAGGCGCCGGCGGGTATCTCCGCAAGCTGGCGGCACCAGCGCGCAGTCACGCTCACGCCGCTGCCCCTCTAGCGCCAGGAGCCTGCGGGTGGGGCCGTCGGCCAGCCATCACCTCAGGCGCTCTTGTCCAGATACCGTTCGGCATCCAACGCGGCCATGCAGCCGAAACCAGCCGAGGTGATTGCCTGGCGATAATGCTGGTCGGCGACATCGCCGGCTGCGAACACGCCCGCCACCGAGGTCTCGGTCGCCGCGCCGTTCAGGCCGGAGCGGATCTCCAGGTAGCCGTTATTCATGGCCAGCTGGCCGTCGAACAACTGCGTGTTGGGGTGGTGGCCGATGGCGACAAAGAAGCCGTGCGCGTCGATGTCGCGGGTGCTGCCGTCGAGGGTGGACTTGACCCGCACGCCGGTCACGCCGGCATCGTTGCCCAGCACTTCTTCGATGGCGTGGTGCCAGACGGTTTCGATCTTGCCGGCAGCTACCTTCGCGAACAGCTTGTCCTGCATGATCTTTTCGGCGCGCAGCGTGTCGCGGCGGTGCACCAGGTAGACCTTGCGGGCAATGTTGGACAGGTACAGCGCTTCTTCGACCGCGGTGTTGCCACCGCCGACCACTACCACGTCCTGGTCCTTGTAGAAGAAGCCGTCGCAGGTGGCGCAGGCGGACACGCCGCGGCCCTTGAACGCTTCTTCGGTGGGGATGCCCAGGTACTTGGCGGTCGCGCCGGTGGAGATGATCAATGCGTCGCAGGTGTACTCGGCACTGTCGCCGATCAGCCGGAACGGGCGCTGCGACAGGTCGGCGGTATGGATGTGGTCGAAGATGACCTCGGTATCGAAACGCTCGGCATGCGCCTGCATGCGGCTCATCAGGTCCGGGCCCATCAGACCGTGGGGGTCGCCCGGCCAGTTGTCCACCTCGGTGGTCGTCATCAGCTGGCCGCCTTGCTGCAGCCCGGTGATCACTACCGGCTTGAGGTTGGCGCGGGCGGCGTAGACCGCGGCGGTCCAGCCGGCCGGGCCGGAGCCGAGGATCAGCAGGCGGGAATGCTTGGCGGGACTGGCAGATGAGGCGCTCATGTATACTCGCGATCTAGGAAAAGGCAGGGTTGGCGCGGTGCAATCAGCGCCCCTGTGGCGGCATAGAGTGGCGGTCCCCACCCGGTGAATCAAGGCGGCGCGATGGAACTGCTTGGACCGCCGATGGCATGGTCATCCCCATTCGCGCTTTCGACGCCGCCTTGTGCGGCGTTTTTCGTTGGCTGTGGCGTGGGTTGCTGCTGATCCGATGCGTGGCTGCTGAAACTGTGCACTCAGTCGTTTATTATCAACCACTAACAGCATTTTTCTAAGGTCTGGCTACAGGTGGCAAAGCAGGTTCCCGAACACAGCAAGCCCGCAGAGGGCAAGTCGTCGTCGCGCAAGCCGGCGGCCGCGGACAATCCCCGTCGGCAGAAGCTCTGGCGCGATCTGGCGCTGATCGCGGTTGCGCCGCTGTTGCTGTACCTGTTGGCGAGCCTGTTCACCTATTCAGCGGCGGACCCGGGCTGGTCGCAGACCGGCAGCGTGGTCGCACCGGTGCACAACATGGGCGGCCGGGTAGGCGCCTGGATCGCCGATGTGTTGCTGCAGCTGTTTGGCTACGTGGCCTTCCTGTTGCCGGTGGTGCTGGGCGCAGTGGCCTGGATCGCCTTGTTCGGCATGGACAAAGAAGGGCAGGCCGAGGCCGACCTGGGCCCGGCCTTGCGCCTGGTCGGCATGGTCGGCTTCCTGATTGCCTCGACCGGCTTCCTGCACCTGCGCCTGTTCAATGGCGACGTGGCTGGCGCGGGCGGCATCCTGGGCCGGCTGGTGAGTAATTCGCTCAGCGCCGGGTTCGGTGCGCTGGGGGCGAACCTGTTCGTGGTGGTGCTGCTGCTGGTGTCGATCACGCTGGCGACCGGGTTGTCGTGGTTCGTGGTGATGGAGCGCATCGGCAAGTGGGTGCTGGCGCTGGGACCGTTGCTGCAGCGCAAGTCGCATCAGGCGACCGAGTGGCAGCAGACCCGCGTGATGCGCGAAGAACGCGAGGAAGTGCGCAAGGTCGATGCGGTCAAGCAGGCCAAGCGTGATCCGGTCAAGATCGAGCCGCCGCCGGCACCGGTGGTGGAAAAGAGCGAGCGCGCCAAGCGCGATACCCAGATCCCGATGTTCCAGGGCGTCAGCACCGACGGCTCGGATCTGCCGCCGCTCGCGCTACTGGATGACCCCAAGCCGCAGGCCAAGGGGTATTCGGAAGAGACGCTGGAAACGCTGTCGCGGCAGATCGAGTTCAAGCTCAAGGATTTCCGCATCGAGGCGCAGGTGGTCGGTGCATATCCGGGTCCGGTGATCACCCGGTTCGAGATCGAGCCCGCGCCCGGCGTGAAGGTCAGCCAGATCAGTTCGCTGGACAAGGACATCGCACGCGGGTTGTCGGTGAAGTCGGTACGCGTGGTGGACGTGATTCCGGGCAAGTCGGTGGTGGGGTTGGAAATCCCCAACGTCACCCGCGAGATGATCTTCCTGTCCGAGTTGCTGCGCTCCAAGGAATACGACAAGTCGGCTAGCCCGCTGACGCTGGCGCTGGGCAAGGACATCGCCGGCCGCCCGACGGTGGCCGATCTGGCGCGCATGCCGCACTTGCTGGTGGCCGGTACCACCGGTTCGGGCAAGTCGGTGGCGGTCAACGCGATGGTGCTGAGCCTACTGTTCAAGGCCTCGCACAAGGAACTGCGGATGCTGATGATCGACCCGAAGATGCTCGAACTGAGCGTCTACCAGGGCATCCCGCATCTGCTGGCGCCGGTGGTCACCGACATGAAGGAGGCCGCCAACGGCCTGCGCTGGTGCGTGGCCGAGATGGAGCGCCGCTACAAACTGATGAGCGCGGTGGGCGTGCGCAACCTGGCCGGCTTCAACAAGAAGGTCAAGGACGCCGAGGACGCCGGCCAGCCGATGATGGACCCGCTGTTCAAGCCGAACCCGGAACTGGGTGAAGCGCCGCGGCCGCTGGAAACGCTGCCGTTCATCGTCATCTTCATCGACGAATTCGCCGACATGATGATGATCGTCGGCAAGAAGGTCGAAGAGCTCATTGCGCGCCTGGCACAGAAGGCACGTGCGGCCGGCATCCACCTCATTCTGGCCACCCAACGCCCCTCGGTGGATGTGATCACCGGCCTGATCAAGGCCAATATCCCGACCCGCGTGGCGTTCCAGGTCAGCTCTAAGATCGATTCGCGCACCATCCTGGATCAGTCCGGTGCCGAGGCGCTGTTGGGTAACGGCGACATGCTGTACCTGCCGCCGGGCACGGCGTTGCCGGACCGCGTGCATGGCGCCTTCGTCAGCGACGAAGAAGTGCATCGGGTGGTCGAACATCTCAAGGCCAGCGGGCCAGTGGCGTATGTGGATGGCGTGCTGGATGAAGTGCAGACCATGGGCGATGGCACCGTGGTTGGCGCGACCGGGTTGCCTGAAAGCAGTGGCGGCGGTGGCGACGAGTCCGACCCGCTGTACGACGAGGCACTGCGCATCGTCACCGAGACCCGGCGCGCGTCCATTTCAGGCGTGCAACGTCGCTTGAAGATCGGCTACAACCGTGCTGCGCGGTTGATCGAGGCGATGGAGGCAGCGGGCGTGGTCAGCCCGCCCGAACACAACGGCGACCGCACCGTGCTGGCGCCGCCGCCGCCGAAAAACTGAGCCTGCCATGGCGTGTGACGCTGCGGCGTTGGCGCCGTGCATTGGCCGTTTCTGGAGGCGCGTCCATGTGTCTGGCGGGCGCAACGGCTACCCTGTAAACCAAGGGCCGCTCCGGTCCGCCGCGATCGAGACCCATGCTGCGTTGTCCCTTGTTGTTGTGTGTGCTGCTTTTTTCCATGCCGCAGCTGGGCCAGGCGCAGCAGCAAGCGGCCGCGCCCGCATCGGCGGCGCGCGCGCAGGCTGACACCAACTACAGCTTCGTGCGCTACCGCGCCGACTACGAAGTGCGTGACGACGCCAGCAGTGTGGAGACGGACACCTACGAGATCCTGCTCAAGACCAAATCGGCGGTCGAGCAGTTCAGCCAGGTGCGGCTGAGTTACAGCGAAAAGATGGAAACCCTCGACGTGCTCGAGGCCTACACCATCACCGCCGAAGGGCTGCGCCAGGACGTGGCGGCCGACAAGATCTACACCCAGGAAAGCTACTCCAGTGCATCGGCAGCGATGTATGCCGACCGCAAGGTCAAGGTAGTGGTGTTCCCGAACCTGGCGCCGGGCGCGCGCATCGTCTACCGCGTGCGCCGTGCGCAGAACACGCCGTATTTCCCCGGGTATTTCAGCCTGTGGGAGACCTTCAGCGTGTTTGCGCAGTACGACGATGCGGTCGTCACCCTGGTCGCGCCGAAGGCATTGCCGATGCACCTGTCGGTGCGTGGGCTGGAAGGCAGCACCAAGCCGGTGGTGCGGGGCGACCAGGCGCGCTGGGAATGGCATTACCAGCGTGCCGTACCGATGAAGAACCAGAACTGGAGCGCGGCCACCTGGGAGTTCAGCCCCACACTGATGGCCAGCACCTTCGACAGCTGGTCGCAGATGGGCCTGGCGTATCACGTCAAAGGCGGGCGGGCAGCGGCAGTGACGCCGGCGATCCAGTCGCTGGCCGATGAGGTGACCCGCGGCATCGAGGCGCCGCGTGCGCAGGCGGCGGCGTTGTACGCCTGGGTGGCGCGCAACATTCGCTACGTGGCGGTGTATCTGGGCAACGGCGGGCTGGAGCCCAACAGCGCCGACAGCATCCTGGCCAACCACTATGGCGACTGCAAGGATCACACCGTCATCCTGGAAGCACTGCTGGCCGCCAAGGGCATCGCCAGCACGCCGGTGTTGATCGGCGCCGAAGGCGGGCCGACCCTGCCGCCGATCCCGGTGCTGGGGCGGTTCAATCACGCCATTACCTATATCCCGGCATTCGATCTGTACGTGGATTCCACCAACCCCTATGCGCGCTTCGGCCAGCTGCCTGCCGGAGATCTCGGCGCACCGGTGGTGCACACACTGGATGGCAAGGTCACGCAGACGCCGCCGAATGATCGCAAGCTCAACCGCTACGTGGCCCGCACCGAGTACCGCTTTACCGCGCAAGGTGGCCTGGAAGGGCTGACCACGCTGGACAGCGGCCAGACCGGCGAGGTGGGTTTGCGGGCGATGTTCGTGCAGCTCAATGCGCAGAACCGCAACCGCATCGAGGAATCCATCATTGCCCAGTCCGGTTTCGACGGCACCGGCGATCTGTTGATCCAGGGCGATCCACTCGACCTGGATGCGCCGTTCAACTACCGCTATCGCTTTCAGGCCAACGACGCGGTGGATTTCTCGGTGGTCGGCGGCATGACCTTGCCGGATATGCCGGGCGCTGAATCCACGCGGGCGATCTATACAACGACCTCGGCCGAAGACAATCTCACCCCGTTCTACTGCAACGACAGCGTGCGCGAAGAAACCTATGCGGTGACCTTTCCGGACACCGTGCCGATCATTGCCATCCCGCGCAGCAGCACCTTCCGCAATGCGGCCGGTGAGTATGCCGTGGACTGGACCCGCAAGGGCCAGACCGTGACTGCGGTGCATCGCCTGCAGCGCGCCGCCATTCGTGGGCCGCAGGCACTGTGCCAGCCGCAGGATTACCGCGCCTTCCGCGAGCTGTATCAGCAAGTGCGCCGCGGCTTCCGTGGGCAGATCGTGTACGGCGACCTCTCGCAGGTGCAGACCGCGCGGTGAGGGTGACGCAGGCGGGCACACGCGGCTGAACATCGGCCGCCGACACTGCTCGCCCATTCATCCAGGAAGCTTCAGAATTCACCTAGTCCCTTTTGGAAGACCGCGATGCATCGCCAGCTCCGTTACGCCGTCCTCGCCACCGCCTTGCTCGCCGGCACCGCTTTCGCCGGCGCACGTCAGGAGCTGGATGCCTTCACTCGCGGTTTGAAGGGCCTGGACGGGCAGTTCAGCCAGAAGGTCACCGATGCCAATGGCCGCGCCAAGGAAACCTCCAGCGGCCGCGTTGCGTTGTCGGCGCCGCGCCTGTTTCGCTGGGAATATGCCAAGCCGTACAAGCAGTTGATCGTGGCCGATGGCAAGAAAGTCTGGGTATTCGACCCCGACCTGGAGCAGGTGACCGTGCGCGTGCAGGGCACCGAAGAACAGAACAGCCCGTTGACCGCCTTGATCGACCCGGCGCGTCTGGACAAGCAATACGACGTCAGCGAAGAAGCCGCCGAGCGTGATGGCTTGCAATGGTTGTCGCTGACACCCAAGGTCGATACCGAAGCCAGCTTCCAGATGGCCTCGCTTGGCTTTGGCAAGCAGGGTCTGGCCAGGATGGAAATCGTCGATGCGGTGGGCCAACGCACGGCGATTACCTTCGAGGGCTGGAAGCGCAACCCCGCATTCGCCGCCGATACCTTCCGCTTCACGCCCGCCAAGGGTGTGGATGTGGTGGGCGACGCGCAATAACCATGGCAGCGGTGCCAATCAGCGCGCGCAACAACTCTGGCGCAATGCTGCGTTGCCATCGGCCCCGCGTGCCGGCGCGCTAGACTACGCACGTGGCACGTACCAGGCTCCCTGTCGAAACCGCCGATCTGCTGAGCGTGGATGGAGATCATCTGCGCCCGCTGGCCGAACGCATGCGGCCGCGCACGCTCGACGAGATGGTGGGTCAAAAACGCCTGCTGGCACCCAATAGCGCGTTGCGGCGCGCGGTCGAATCCGGCCGCGTGCACTCGATGATCCTGTGGGGTCCGCCGGGGTGCGGCAAGACCACGCTGGCGCTGCTGCTGGCGCATTACGCCGATGCGGAATTCAAGGCCATTTCGGCGGTGCTGTCCGGCTTGCCGGAGGTGCGCCAGGTGCTGGCCGAAGCCGCGCAACGCTTTGCCAGCGGCCGGCGCACGGTGTTGTTCGTCGACGAGGTGCACCGCTTCAACAAGGCGCAGCAGGATGCCTTCCTGCCGCATATCGAACGCGGCACCATCCTGTTTGTGGGCGCCACCACCGAAAATCCGTCTTTCGAGTTGAACTCGGCCTTGTTGTCGCGCTGCCGCGTGCATGTGCTGGAAGCCGTCTCGCCGCAAGACATCGTTGAGGCCTTGCAGCGCGCCCTGCAGGACAGCGAGCGCGGGCTGGGGCAGGAGACCATCCAGGTCACTGATGCTTCGTTGCTTGAGATCGCCAGCGCCGCCGATGGCGATGTGCGCCGCGCGTTGACGCTGCTGGAAATCGCCGCAGAGCTGGCAACGGGCGAGGGCGGTGAAATCACGCCGCAAACGCTGCTGCAGGTCCTGGCCGATCGCACCCGCCGCTTCGATAAGAATGGCGAGCAGTTCTACGACCAGATCTCCGCGCTGCACAAGTCGGTGCGCAGTTCCAATCCCGATGCCGCGTTGTACTGGCTCACCCGCATGCTCGATGGCGGTTGCGACCCGGCGTATCTGGCGCGCCGGCTGACCCGCATGGCGATCGAGGACATCGGCCTGGCCGATCCGCGCGCGCAGAGCATGGCGCTGGAGGCCTGGGACATCTTCGAGCGCCTGGGCAGCCCGGAAGGCGAGCTGGCCTTTGCGCAGCTGGTGCTGTATCTGGCCAGTACCGCCAAGTCCAATGCCGGCTATGCCGCCTTCAATCAGGCCAAGGCCGAGGTGCGCGCCACCGGCACCCAGGAAGTGCCGCTGCATCTGCGCAACGCACCGACCAAATTGATGAAGACGCTCGGCTACGGCCAGGATTACCAGTACGACCACGATGCCGAAGGCGGTATCGCGCTGGACCAGACCGGCTTTCCGGATGCGATGGGCGAGCGGGTTTACTACAACCCGGTACCGCGCGGGCTGGAGATCAAGCTCAAGGAAAAGCTCGACCGGTTACGCGAAGCACGCGAACAGGCCCGTGCTGACAAGGGCCGCAAGCCCACCGCATAATCTGCTGCACTGGAGATGGCATTCCTCCTTGAACCGCGCGCTTGTTCAGCGCGCTGATGATGCCTGCCCACCCACGCCGGGGCGGCAGGCCGCTGTCCCGGCATCGCGATGTATCGACCGAGGAGCATGCCGATGATGCGTTGTAAGCCTTCAAGACCTGTCTGTGCGCTGCGCACGGTGTGCCGATGAGTGCGCCGGTGTGGTGGCAACAGGCGCTGCTGGCTATGGCGGGCGGCGCGGTGGGCTCCGGCCTGCGCTTTGCCATTGGTGCATCGCTGCTGCAGCGCTTCGGCACAGGGTTTCCCTGGGGAACCCTGACCGTCAACTTGGTCGGTGCCTTTTTCGCCGGCCTGTTGATGGTCTGGCTGGATGCACGCGGGCCAGCGAGTTGGGCGTTGCGCGCGTTGCTGATCGTCGGTGTGATGGGCGGGCTGACGACGTTCTCGTCGCTGATGATGGAATGCCTGGTGTTCGCACGCACCGAGCGTTCCACCCTGATCGGTCTCTATCTGGCGGTGACGCTGCTCGCGGGGCTGGCGCTGGTGTTTGCGGGCGCGCGTACCGGCCAATGGCTGGTGGCGCGTTGATGGCTTCGCTGCAGCGCTGAAACGACCGAAGGCGTGCATGAGCACGCCTTCGGTCTTTACAGCATGCGGCGCGACGAACCAGCGTTGCGGGCCCGCCGTGTTGCGCTTACAGCGCTTCGATGATGCCCGCAGCACCCATGCCGGTGCCGATGCACATGGTGACCATGCCGTACTTCTGCTGACGACGGCGCAGGCCGTGCACCAGCGTGGCGGCACGGATCGCGCCGGTGGCGCCCAGCGGATGGCCCAGCGCGATCGCGCCGCCCAGCGGGTTGACCTTGGACGGATCCAGTTCGCTGTCGCGGATCACTGCCAGTGCCTGCGCGGCGAAAGCTTCGTTGAGTTCGATCCAGTCGATCTGGTCCTTGGTCAGGCCGGCCTGCTTGAGCGCCTTGGGAATCGCGGCGATCGGGCCGATGCCCATCACTTCCGGGCGCACACCGGCCACCGAGAAGCTGACAAACCGTGCCAGCGGGGTCAGGCCGTAATCCTTGATTGCCTGTTCGGAGGCCAGCAGCACCGCGCCGGCACCATCGCTCATCTGCGAGGAATTACCGGCAGTGACGCTGCCGCCGAACTGGCCGTTACGGAACACCGGACGCAGCTTGGCCAAACCTTCAAGCGAGCTGTCCGGACGCGGGCCTTCATCGGTGTCGACCAGGCGCTTGCGCAGCGCAATCACGTTGCCGGCCAGGTCGGGTTGATGCGACAAAATTTCGTACGGAGTGATTTCGTCGCGGAACTCGCCAGCCGCAATGGCCGCGATGGCTTTCTGGTGCGAGGCCAGCGCGAATGCATCCTGATCTTCGCGCGAGACCTTCCATTCCTCGGCGACCTTCTCGGCGGTGATGCCCATGCCGTAGGCAATCGCCACGTGGTCGTCGGCGAACACATTCGGCGACATCGCGACCTTGTTGCCCATCATCGGCACCATCGACATCGACTCGGTGCCGCCGGCCAGCATCAGGTCGGCATTACCCAGACGGATCTGGTCGGCCGCCATCGCCACGGCCTGGATGCCGGACGAACAGAAGCGGTTGATGGTCTGCCCGGCCACCGTATTCGGCAGACCGGCCAGCAGCACGCCGATGCGCGCCACATTCATGCCTTGCTCGCCCTCGGGCATCGCGCACCCGATGATGGCATCGTCGATCCTCGACAAATCGATGCCCGGCGCCTGCGCCACCACCGCACGCAGCACGTGCGCCAGCATGTCGTCAGGACGGGTATTGCGGAACACGCCTTTCGGCGCCTTGCCCACCGGCGTACGCGTGGCGGCAACGATGTAGGCTTCTTGAATCTGCTTGCTCATGGCTATCTCCGATAGCCGGGATTGGGGATTCGTGAGTCGGGATTCGTCAAAGCGAATTCCGATGTCCGAATGGTCCCGTCCGGCGGGATGGAATGTTGGAGGGCAGGGGGAGCCGTTGTGACGAATCCCCAATCCCGAATCACGAATCTCAGTTTCTGAGCGGCTTGCCCGTCTTGAGCATGTGGCCGATCCGTGCCTGGGTCTTTTCCTGCTGGGCCAGCTCGACGAAGTGCTTGCGCTCCAGCTTGAGCAGCCATTCCTCGTCCACCAGCGCGCCGCGGTCGATCTCGCCGCCGCACACCACGGTGGCGATGCGGGTGGCGATCTCGTAGTCGTATTCGCTGATGAAGCGGCCTTCCAGCATGTTGACCAGCAGCATCTTGAAAGTGGCGATACCGACGTCGCCGGCGACCTGGATGCGGCGTGCCGGCAGCGGCGCGCGGTAGCCGCCTTCGGCCAGTGCATGCGCTTCGGCCTTGGCGATGTGCAGGGCTTCATAGCTGTTGAACACCACCTTGTCGGTGGCGCGCAGCAGGCCCAGTTCCTTGGCATTGACCGCCGAGTTGGACACCTTGGCCATTGCCACGGTCTCGAAGGTCTTCTTGAGTTCGGCGAACACGTCGCCGCCAGGGCCGGCCGCCACCGAGGCGCGCACCGCCAACTCCTTGAGGCCACCACCGGCCGGCAGCAGGCCGACGCCAGCTTCGACCAGACCGATATAGCTTTCCAGCGAGGCCACCGTCTTGGCGCTGTGCATCTGGAACTCGCAGCCACCGCCCAGTGCCAGGCCGCGCACCGCCGAGATTACCGGCACCTGCGCGTACTTGATGCGCTGGCTGGTGGCCTGGAAGTTGGCGACCATCGCCTCGAACGCATCGACCTTGCCGGCCTGCAACAGGCCCAGCGCACCGGCCAGATCGGCGCCGGCGGAGAAGGGTTCCTTCTGCTGCCAGATCACCAGGCCGGCGAAGTCTTTCTCCGCGCGGCCAACAACTTCCTGCAGGCCATTGAGCACGTGATCGGACACGGTGTTCATCTTGGTCTTGAAGCTGACCACCGCGATGTCGTCGCCGTCGTGCCACATGCGCACGCCGTCGTTTTCGAACACCGTCTCGCCCGGCGAGAACTGCTCGCCCAGCAGCGGATCGGGGAAGCGCTGGCGCTTGTACACCGGCAGCGCCGAACGCGGCAGCTTGGCATCGCGCGCCGGGCTGTAGGAACCCTCGGCCGCATGCACGCCATCGCGGCCGTCGAACACCCAGTTCGGCAGCGGCGCGCTGCTCATGCTCTTGCCGCTGGCAATGTCTTCGGCAATCCACTGCGCTACCTGCTTCCAGCCGGCGGCCTGCCAGGTTTCGAACGGGCCCAGCGACCAGCCGTAGCCCCAGCGGATCGCCAGATCCACATCGCGCGCGGTCTCGGCGATGTCGGCCAGGTGATAGGCGCTGTAGTGGAACAGGTCGCGGAACGTCGCCCACAGGAACTGCGCCTGCGGATGCTGGCTCTCGCGCAGCTTGGCGAACTTTTCGGCCGGATTCTTGATCTTGAGGATCTCGACCACTTCCGGCGCAGCGCTGCGATCGGCGGCGCGGTAATCCTGCTTCTCTAGGTCCAGCACCACGATGTCCTTGCCGACCTTGCGGAAGATGCCGGCGCCGACCTTCTGGCCAAGCGCACCCTTGGCGATCAGCGCCTCCAACCACTTCGGCGACTTGAAATATTGGTGCCACGGGTCGTCCGGCAGGGTGTCGCCCATGGTCTTGATCACGTGCGCCATGGTGTCCAGGCCGACCACGTCCGAGGTGCGGTAGGTCGCCGACTTCGGGCGGCCGACCAGCGGGCCGGTCAGGCCATCGACTTCATCGAAGCCCAGGCCGAACTCGGCGGTGTGGTGGATGGTGGACAGGATCGAGAACACGCCGATGCGGTTACCGATGAAGTTCGGGGTGTCCTTGGCGTACACCACACCCTTGCCGAGCGTGGTGACCAGGAAGCTTTCCAGGCCTTCGAGCACGGCCTTGTCGGTGCCCTTGGCCGGAATCAGCTCGGCCAGGTGCATGTACCGCGGCGGATTGAAGAAGTGCACGCCGCAGAAGCGGTGGCGCAGCTGCTCCGGCAGCACGTCCGACAGCTTGTTGATGCCCAGCCCGGACGTATTGGAGGCCAGCACCGCATGCTCGGAGACGAACGGGGCGATCTTCTTGTACAGGTCCTGCTTCCAGTCCATCCGCTCGGCAATCGCCTCGATGATCAGGTCGCAGTCGCGCAACTGCTCCAGCCCGCTCTCGTAGTTGGCCGGCGTGATCGCCTCGGCCAGCGCCTTGCTGGCGAGCGGGGCGGGGCTGAGCTTGCCCAGGTTGGCGATGGCCTTGAGCACGATGCCATCGGCCGGACCTTCCTTGGCGGGCAGGTCGAACAGCACGGTGTCGACACCGGCATTGGTGAGGTGCGCGGCGATCTGTGCGCCCATGACGCCGGCACCGAGCACGGCGGCGCGACGGACTAGCAACGGATTGGACATAGCGATGAGCCTTTGGTGAGTGCGACTACGGTGTGGAATGGGTGCGGAAACCGGGTTCCGCGAAACGAATCAGTTCGCGCGCGGCGTGCGCGCGATGGTCGGCCTCGCTCACGCCCGCCGGGCGTTTGATGAGGCCGAAATCGGCCATGGCATAGGTGAGCGCTCCGGCCAGGAAATCCAGGCGCCAGTACAGCTCTTCCTTGCTCAGGCCCGGCACGCAGCCGGCGATGGCCTTGCCGAACTCGCGCAGCACATGGCCGTAATGGTCGGAGAGGAACTTGCGCAGGTTGTCGTTCTTTTCCGCATAGGCCCTGGCGATCACGCGGACGAAGGCGCCGCCACTCTGGCGGTCCTGGGCCATGGCCAGCGCCGGCTCCACGAACGCGGCCAGCACCGCAGTGAGTTCGCCCGGCTGGCTACGCTTGGCGGCCTCGAGCTGCTGCAGCCGTGCGGCCGTCATCTCGTCCATGCGCCGGCGGAACACCTCGTTGACCAGATTTTCCTTGGAGCCGAAGTGGTAGTTGACCGCGGCGATATTGACGTCGGCCTGGGTGGTGAGCTGGCGCAGCGAGGTGCCGGCGAACCCGTGCTGTGCGAACAACTCCTCGGCCGCGCTGAGGATGCGGTCCTTGGTCGAGAAGTGGGCGGGCTTGGGCATGGACAGGTGTGGCGCTCAATCAAACGATTGTTTGAGTCTACGGGCTCGCGAACGCCATGGTCATGCCGCACTGCAGCACGATTCAGGGCCTGGTATGCAAAGGTAAGGACGACGGGATAGAATTGACCATCGCAAAGAAGGCTAAGCCCGCGTTTCGACGCGGGTTTTTTTCATGATAACCTCGGGCCTTCAGTGGCCCGCCCAACGGAGATTCTCCCATGGCGCTGGAGCGCACCCTGTCCATCATCAAGCCCGACGCCGTCGCCAAGAACGTCATTGGTGAAATCTATAGCCGCTTCGAGAAGGCTGGCCTGAAGGTCGTGGCCGCCAAGTACAAGCAGCTGTCGCGCCGCGAAGCCGAAGGCTTCTACGCCGTGCACCGCGAGCGTCCGTTCTTCAACGCGCTGGTCGAGTTCATGATCTCCGGCCCGGTGATGATCCAGGCGCTGGAAGGCGAGAACGCCGTGGCCGCACACCGCGACCTGCTGGGCGCCACCAACCCGAAGGACGCCGCACCGGGCACCATCCGTGCCGACTTCGCTGATTCGATCGATGCCAACGCCGCCCACGGCTCGGACTCGGTCGAGAATGCTGCCAACGAAGTCGCGTATTTCTTTGCCGCAACTGAAGTGGTCTCGCGCTGAGGCCGAGAGAGTCGAATCGTGAATGAGGTCGTGATCCCCTCCGTGTTGCTGGACGTCCCCGTCCCGGCTGCACCGGTGCATAAGCAGAACCTGCTCGACCTCGACCGCGAGGGGCTGGAGCACTTCTTCGCCGATACGCTCGGCGAGGCGCGCTACCGTGCCCATCAGGTGATGAAGTGGATTCATCATCGCTACGTCACTGATTTCGACCAGATGACGGACCTCGGCAAGGCGCTGCGTGCGAAGTTGCACCAGCGCGCCGAGGTCCTCGTCCCGAATGTCGTGTTCGACAAACCGTCGACCGACGGCACCCACAAGTGGCTGCTGGCCATGGGAACCGACGGCAAGAATGCGATCGAGACGGTCTATATCCCCGACAAGGGCCGTGGCACGCTGTGCGTGTCTTCCCAGGTCGGCTGCGGCTTGAACTGCACCTTCTGTTCGACCGCCACCCAGGGCTTCAACCGCAACCTCACCACCGCCGAGATCATCGGGCAGGTCTGGGTTGCCGCGCGCCATCTGGGCAATGTGCCGCACCAGCAGCGTCGTCTCACCAATGTGGTGATGATGGGCATGGGTGAGCCACTGATGAATTTCGACAACGTCGTGCGCGCGATGAGCGTGATGCGCGACGATCTGGGCTACGGCCTGGCCAGCAAGCGGGTGACGCTGTCCACCTCGGGCCTGGTGCCGATGATCGACCGGCTGGCCACCGAAAGCGACGTGTCGCTGGCCGTTTCGCTGCATGCCGCCAACGATGCACTGCGCGAGTCACTGGTGCCGTTGAACAAGAAGTACCCGATCGCCGAGTTGATGGAGTCGTGCGCGCGCTACCTGCGCGGCAACAAGAAGCGCGACTCGGTGACGTTTGAATACACCTTGATGAAGGGCATCAACGACCAGCCCGAGCATGCGCGCCAGCTTGCCCGGCTGATGCGGCAGTTCGACAATGCCGTGCAGTCCAAGGATGCCGGCAAGGTCAACCTGATTCCGTTCAACCCGTTTCCCGGCACGCGCTACGAGCGCTCTGGCGAAACCGAGATCCGCGCATTCCAGAAGATCCTGCTCGATGCGCAGGTGCTGACGATGGTACGCCGCACGCGTGGCGACGATATCGATGCAGCCTGTGGTCAGCTCAAGGGCCAGGTCATGGACCGGACCCGTCGCCAGGCGGAATTCCGCCGCACATTGGAAGGGCAGGCCGATCGAGATGCGGCAGCGTGATATCGCGTTAATGGCGGCCGCAGTGATCGCGCTCAGCGTGGTTGGCTGCGGCGGGCGCAATGCCAAGGCCGGCACGGTAAAAACGGTCGAAGAGGTCGCGCCGATCTATTCGTTCCGCGACAACGCGGCCACCAAGAGTCGGCTGGGCGTGCAGGAAAAGCTTGGCCTGGCCAGCAATCGCCTGCGCACCGGCGATTACGCCGGCGCGGAAGAGCAGGTGCGTGCCGCGCTGAAGAAAGATTCCCAGTCGGTGGACGCCATCGGCATGCTTGCCCTGATTCAAGACGCGAAAGGCGACAGGGCGGCTTCGGGCGCCTCCTACCGCCGCGCCACAGAGCTTGCGCCGCAACGTGGCGATGTGCTCAACAACTACGGCGCGTGGCTCTGTGCCAATGGCCAACCGGCCGAGTCGCTGGTCTGGTTTGATCGCGCGTTGACGGATCGCAACTATTCCTCGCCCGCATCGGCGCTCGGCAATGCCGGCGGCTGCGCGCTCAAGGTGGGGCAGTTAGAGCGTGCATCCCGTGACCTGCGCAAGGCGCTGGAATTGGACCCGAATAATCCGTATGCGCTGGAGTCGATGGCCCGTTCCGAAGCGGGCAAACGCAATTATTTCGAAGCCCGCGCATTCGTCGAACGACGGCTCGCGGCTGCACCGGCAACTGCTTCCGTGTTACAACTCGCCATTCAGATTGAGCAAGGGCTCGGCGACAAGGTAGCTGCCGGCCGTTATCAACAGCGGTTGGTCAAGGAATTTCCTGACGCAGCGACCGCTACTCCTGGGGCCAATGCATTGTGATCAGTGATTCCAATCCGAATCCTTTCGAGCAGGAAAAGGGATGCGGGCAGCAGTTGCGCGACGCGCGCGAAGCGGCAGGTCTGAGCGTGGACGATGTGGCAGGCAAGCTGCGCATGCCGGCCCACGTGGTGCGTTCGCTCGAACAGGAAGAATGGCAGCGTCTCGGCGCGCCGGTCTTCGTGCGCGGGCAGTTGCGCAGCTACGCGCGCCTGCTGCGTGTCGATCTGGATCCGCTGCTGCAGCAAACCACGATTGCGCCGGTTGAACCGGTCAAGCTGGTCAGTCACACGCATACCCCGCGTGCCCGGCGGATTCTGGAAAGCACCGCACGCAAGGCGATGTACGTCGTGATCACCGGCGTGTTCGCAGTGCCGGTGTGGTACGCCACGCGCTCGCACCTGGATGGACAGGGGCCAAGCACCGTGTCGCTGGACAGCGTGCCGGATGCTGCCAAGACCGGCACGCCCGCGCGGACTGCCGAGCCACCGTCTTCCGCGCCACGTGAACAGCCTGCGCCGTATATCGCGTCGATGACGCCGGTGCCCCGGGCCACACCTGCTGCCGAGACCCCGACCGCCAGCAGTGCTGGCACGTTGTCGCTGCGTTTCAGCGGTGACAGCTGGGTGCAGATCCTGGCACCGGATGGCAGCGCGGTGGAAAAAGCGTTAATCCGTGCCGGCGAGCAACGCACCTATTCACCGGGCCAGATCGGCCGTGTGGTGCTGGGCAATGCGTCGGCGGTAGAGGTTCAGCAAGGCGGCAGTATCGTCGACGTGAAGCCGTTCCAGCGCGCTAACGTGGCACGTTTTGCGGTATCCTCCGACGGCTCCGTGGTGCCTGCTTCCGAATAGAAGCGGACTGCGGTTTTTCATTTTCCCCTTTTGATGTTCCGCGCCTGCAGGTGGCGGAGCGAGAGTACGCATGGCGATCGACGATCTGCTCGACGAACACGAACAAGGTGAACGGGTTCGTTCCTGGTTGAGAAAGAATGGCGCGGGTCTGATTGGCGGAGTCCTGCTGGGACTGGCCCTGATCCTGGGGTGGCAGTGGTGGCAGAAGCGCAACACGACCGCGTCGGTGGAGGCCAATGCCCGCTACGAGGCCGTGGTCAAGTCCATCCAGGGCAAGGACCTGGACAAGGCAGCCAAGGACATCGTGGCGCTGGACGACGGCAAGGGTGGCGTTTACGCCGAGCTCGCTGCGCTGCGCCTGGCCAAGGCCCAGATGGATGCCGGCAAGACCGCCGAAGCGATCAAGACATTGCGTGATGTGCCCGCCGAAGGCGAGCTCAAGCAGATCGTGCAGCAGCGCCTGGCGCGCGTGCTGACCGACAGCGGCAAGCCGGATGAGGCGATCAAGCTGCTGGCCGATGCGCAGGATCACACCAGCCTGGAAATCCGCGCCGATGCGCTGGTGAAGCAGGGCAAGCGCGACGAAGCACGCGCGCTCTATACCAAGGCTCTGGCAACGGTGGATGTGGCATCGCCGCAGCGCCGCCTGCTGGAAACCAAGCTGATGGATGTGGGCGGCACCGTGCCCGATCCGGCGGAGCCGATTTGATGAAGCAGGTTGATATGTACAAGCGCGTTGCATTGATCGCCCTGATGGGCATGTCGCTGGCGGGTTGCAGCACCGTCAAGGGCTGGTTCGCAGGCAAGGACGCGGCTGCCAAGAAGGCGCAGGAACCGGCCGAACTGGTCAAGTTCGAGCCTTCGGTCAAGGTTGACAAGCTGTGGTCCACCGGCGTGGGCAAGGGCGAGGGGCACATCGGTGTGCGTCAGCGTCCGGCCGTGGCAGATGGCAAGGTGTATGCGGCCGCCATCACCGGTGGCGTGCAGGCGCTGGATCTGCAGACCGGCAAGCGCGTGTGGGAATACAAGCCCAAGAAAGAAGAGCGCAACGATCGCAAGTTCAAGCAGCGCCTGTCCGGTGGTCCGGGTGTGGGCGAGGGCCTGGTGGTGATCGGCACGCTTTCCGGTGACGTGATCGCGCTGAATCAGGCCGACGGCACCGAGAAGTGGCGGGCCAAGGTGCCGAACGAAGTCATCGCCGCGCCTGCGATCGCGCAGAGCCTGGTGCTGGTGCGCAGCAACGACGGCCGCGTGAGTGCGTTCGATGCAGCCACCGGCGAGCGCCGCTGGTTCCATGCCGAGGAAGGTCCGACCCTGTCGGTGCGCGGCAATGCGCCGATCGTGACCGGCCCGGGCGTGGTGTTTGTCGGCAACGATGTCGGCACCCTGAGCGCCCTGGCGCTGCAGGATGGCCGCCCGTTGTGGGAACAGGCCATCGGCGTGCCGGAAGGCCGCACCGAGCTGGAGCGCATGTCCGACGTGGATGGCGCCCCGGTGCTGGATGGCACCACCCTGTACGCAACCAGCTTCAAGAACGAAACCCTCGCCCTGGAAGGCCCCAGTGGCCGTCCGCTGTGGACACGCGATCACGGCGGTGCCGGCGGTCCGGGCGTGTCGTCCAGCGTGGTGGTGGTGGCCGACAACGCCGGTTCGGTGTGGGGCCTGGACAAGTCCAGCGGTGCGGCGATGTGGTCGCAGGCTGCGCTTGCACGCCGCTCGCTGACCGGTGTCGCCATTCAAGGCGATTACGCCGTGGTGGGAGATTACAAGGGCTACCTGCACTGGCTGAAACTCAGCGACGGTGCTCTGGCCGCGCGCGCTCGCGCTGGACGCGACACGCTGCTGGCACAGCCGCTGGTCGTTGATGGCATTCTGCTGGTACAAAATACCGACGGCGATATCACCGCCTTCCGGTTGGCACAATAAGGACCTTGCGATGCTGCCCCTGGTCGCCCTGGTTGGACGGCCCAATGTCGGCAAGTCCACCATCTTCAATGCGCTGACGCGCACCCGTGACGCGCTGGTCCATGACCAGCCTGGCGTCACCCGCGACCGCAACTACGGCGTCTGCCGGCTCGACGAGCAACAGCCCTTCATCGTGGTCGATACCGGTGGTATCGCCGGCGACGAGGAAGGCTTGGCCGGCGCCACTGCGCGCCAGGCACGTGCTGCGGCTGGCGAAGCCGATCTGGTGTTGTTCGTGGTCGATGGCCGCGAAGGCGCTTCGTCGCTGGACGATGAAATCCTGGCCTGGCTGCGCAAGCTGGCCCGGCCGACCGTGCTGGTGATCAACAAGATCGACGGTACCGATGAAGAATCGGTGCGTTCGGAGTTTTCGCGCTATGGCTTCTCCGATGTGGTGGCGCTGTCGGCCGCCCATCGGCAGGGCATCGACGATCTGCTGGAAGAAGTCGGCGCGCGTTTGCCGGAAGAAGGCGCGGGCGAATTGCTCGATAACGACCCCGCGCGCGTGCGTATTGCATTCGTGGGCCGCCCGAACGTGGGCAAGTCGACGCTGGTCAATCGCCTGCTGGGCGAGGAGCGGATGATCGCATCGGAAGTTCCCGGGACCACGCGCGATTCGATCGCCGTGGACCTGGAGCGTGATGGGCGCCAGTACCGCCTGATCGATACGGCCGGCCTGCGTCGCCGCGGCAAGGTGGAAGAGGCGGTCGAAAAATTCAGCGCGTTCAAGACGCTGCAGGCGATCGAGCAATGCCAGGTGGCGGTGCTGATGCTGGACGCGACCGAGGGTGTGACCGATCAGGACGCGACCATTCTCGGTGCGATTCTCGATGCGGGCCGCGCACTGGTGGTGGCGATCAACAAGTGGGATGGGCAGAGCGACTATCAACGTGCCCAGGCCGAGGACTTGTTGTCGCGCAAGCTGGGCTTTGTGAACTGGGCCGAGGCAGTGCGGATCTCCGCGTTGCACGGCTCGGGCATGCGTGAGCTATTTCAGGCGATCCATCGTGCGCATGCATCGGCCACGCATGAGTTCAGCACCAGCGAAGTGAACCAGGCGCTGGAAATTGCCTACGAGACCAATCCGCCGCCGAGCATTCGCGGGCATGTCTCCAAGCTGCGTTACGTGCACCCGGGTGGGGCGAATCCGCCCACCTTCATCGTGCATGGCACGCGCCTGAAGGTGCTGCCGGAGTCGTACAAGCGTTATCTGGAAAACTTCTTCCGTAAGCGCTTCAAGCTGGTCGGCACGCCGGTGCGTTTCATTTTCCGCGAGGGTGCCAACCCGTACGAGGGCAAGAAGAATCCGCTCTCCGATCGGCAGATTGCGCGCAAGCGTCGCCTGATGCGGCACGTCAAGGGCAAGTAAGCCGGCACGGCGCGCTGGTATCCTGCGCGCCATGACCGACTATCCCTCCCGCATTCCTTACGCACGGGCACTGGAGATTCTCCGCGCCGTGGCGACGAACAACCGCCTGCCCGACGAGAACATCGCCACCTCGCGTGCCGACGGCAGGATCTCCGCCGCCGACCTGATCGCGCCGCTATCGCTGCCGCCGTTCGCCAATAGTTCAATGGACGGCTTTGCCGTGCGCCATGCCGATACGCTGGGTGAGGACGTGCGCCTGCAGCTGGTGGGCGAGCAGTTTGCCGGCGACTCCTGGAGCGGCACGCTGACTGCCGGGCAATGCCTGCGCATCACCACCGGCGCGCCGTTGCCGGCCGGTGCCGACACCGTGGTGCCGAAGGAAGACGCCGACGAGCAGGCTGGGCTGGTGCACCTGCGCACGCACCCGACACTGGGGGCGGCGGTGCGGCTGGCGGGCAGCGACGTGCGCGCGGGCGATCTGGTGATCCAGCCCGGCCAGGTCCTCACCCCGGCGCGGATTGGCCTTGCCGCTGCGCTGGGCGTGTCACGGCTTTCGGTGGCGCCGCGCCCGACCATTGCGGTGCTGGCGACCGGCGATGAGCTGGTGGAGCCGGGCATGCCGCTGGGGCCGGGGCAGATCTACAACAGCAACCGCGACATGTTGATGGCACAGCTGCGGGCACTGGGATATGCGCCGACCGCCTGGCCAACCTTGCCGGACGATCCGCAGCGCATCCGCACCATGCTGGAAGATGCGGCGGCGGCTTTCGATGTGGTGATCACCTGTGGCGGCGTGTCGGCTGGCGAAAAGGACTATCTGCCTCGCCTGATCCAGGAATTGGGGCAGATCCATTTCTGGCGCGTGCGTATGCGCCCGGGGATGCCGGCGGTGTTGGGGCAGATCGGGCGCTGCCTGGTGTTGGGCCTGCCGGGCAATCCGGTCTCAGTGCTGGCGACGTTGATCGCCTACGGCGTACCGCTGCTGGATGCCCTGCAGAGCCGCAGCGAGCCGCGGCCGGTGTGGCATGCGGCCTTGTCGGCGCCCTGGGACAAGCGCCACGAACGCCTGGAGTTTCTGCGCGGCCGGCTGGACTGTGGCGCCGATGGCCGCTTGATCGCGACGCCCCACCGTGGCGATGCCTCGCATCTGCTGCGCGGCGCTGCCGACAGCAACGTATTGATCGTGCTGCCGGAGCCGGCGCGCCAATACGACGCGGGCGAGGTAGTGCGGGTGATTCCTTACGCGCTGTAGTTGCAGTGCGTCAGGCTGGCGTGCCGCAGAAGGTGGCGTAGTCGGCATAGCCGGGAAATGCCGTGCCTGGTGCGCACACCGGGCACTGCGGATCGGGCGGCAGGCGGATCTCGCGAAAGCGCATGGCCAATGCGTCGAAGCTGAGCAGGCGCCCGGCCAGGCTGTCGCCGAGACCGAGCAAGAGCTTGATCGCCTCGGTCGCCTGCAACAGGCCGATCACCCCGGGCAGTACACCGAGCACACCGGCCTCGGCGCAACTGGGAGCGAACTCCGGCGGCGGCGGTTCGGGAAACAGGCAGCGGTAGCACGGCAGCTGCCCGCGGTGGCGTCCGGCATCGAACACGCTCAACTGCCCTTCGAACTGTTGCACCGCGCCGTACACCAACGGCTTGCCGAGCTTCACGCAGGCGTCGTTGAGCAGATAGCGCGCCGCGAAATTGTCGGCGCCATCCACCACCACATCGACGTCCTGCAGCAGGGCCTCGATGTTGCTGGCGGTCACACGCGTCTGGATGGCGTCGACCTGCACCCGCGGATTCAACGCGGCAATGCGCTGCGCGGCCGACACCACCTTGGCCACGCCGACGCTGTCTTCGGTATGCAGGATCTGGCGCTGCAGATTGCTGCGATCCACCACATCGTCATCGGCCATGCGCAGGTGCCCGACGCCGGCGGCGGCAAGATAAAACGCGGCCGGCGAACCGAGCCCACCGGCACCGATCAGCAGAACACGCGCGCGCGCCAGGCGCTGCTGCCCGTCGATGCCCACCTGCGGCAGGCGCAGATGCCGTGAGTAGCGTTCCAGAAAATCCGCTTCGTCTGGCGGCAACGTCGGTCGTACTAAGGGCAGCCCGTCGCGCGACCAGGCAGTGGTGCCGCCGAGGACCGACAGCGCGTGCGGATAGCCTTGCTCGCGCAGGTGCGCGGCGGTCTGCGCGGAGCGTTTGCCGCTCTGGCAGATCAGCAGGATGTCGCAATCGCGGTCGGGCAGATGCTGCGCCGGTGCCTGCTCCAGATCGGCCTGTGCGATGGCAAGCGCGCCTTCGGCCTGGCCGCTGACGCGTTCGTGCGGTTGGCGGATATCGATCAGCAAGGCGCCGTGCAAGGCGCGGGCACGGGCTTGGGCAGGAGAGAGGTCGTGGCTCATGCGGCCATTGTCGCGCAAAGCCTCCATCCGATGACGCACCTGTGTGTTGCGCAGCATCCGAGTGGCCGGCATGAAGAGCGCGTGCGGATCACGCTGGATGTGCATGTGCCGATCACACGGCTTAGGCCGGTACGTGGCTGTAATCCAGCGCTTACCGGTGTGGCGCCAGTTGCGCGCTCGCGCCTGGTTCGTCCGCCCATTGCCGAACGCAGAACGTGCAGTGCGCCATACCTGCAGCCGGCTTCAGGAGAATGTCATGACCCCACTTTTTTGCGTATCGCCTGTGCATTGCAGACGCGCAATACGCCACCCGTTGGCGTTGTCGATCGCGCTGCTGCTCAGCCCAGGCGTGCACGCGCAGGAGGCCGCACCCGACGGCACTGCCGCTGCGCAGCCAGCCACCGCGCAGCTAACCTCCACGCTGGATGCGGTGCAGGTGCGTGGCGTGCGCAGCAGCGTGGAAAGCGCCATTTCCACCAAGCAGGCGCACAAGGAGATCAGCGATTCGATCGTGGCCGAGGACATCGGCAAGCTGCCCGACAACAGTGTTGCGGCGGCTCTGCAGCGGGTGACCGGTGTGCAGGTGGCGCGTGCCGGCGGCGAAGTGGGCCAGGTGCTGGTGCGTGGCCTGCCGAACGTCATCACCACGCTGGACGGGCGCAATGTCTTCACCACGGTGGGGCGCGACATGGAGTTGGCGGATGTGCCGGCGGAGTTGCTGCGCAGCGTGGATGTGTACAAGACCACCGGTGCGCAATTCCAGGAAGGCGGCATCGCCGGTGTGGTGGATGTGCATCTGCGGCGGCCGTTCGATTTCGACGACGACAGCACGATTGCCGGCAGCGTCAGCGCATTGCGCGGCGACCAGGCGGAAAAGACCGTGCCCAATGGCAGCCTCACCATGAGCCAGCGCTGGGAGACCGGGATGGGGCGCATGGGCGTGATGGGCAGTGTGGCCTACCAGCGTCGCCCGTATCAGGAGTCCAACACGCTCTACGGTACCTATGACCTCAAGCCGAATCCGCTGGATCCAGCGCAGCAGCTCTACGTGCCGTACAGCGCCGGTGGGTTGATGGCGCGTGGCGACCGCAAGCGCAAGTCGGCCAATCTCTCGTTTCAGTGGGCGCCCAGCGACAACAGCGAAATCTACGTCGACACCTTGTACATCGGTTACGACAACCGGCCACAGGTGAATTACTGGCTGCCATTCCCGGGGCTGGCGAACGCGGAAAATACCGAATCGGTGAGCGTGCGCCCCGGCAGCAACGTGCTCGATGGCCTGGTGGCACGCGATCTGCAGACGCTGTCCAGCACGCAGGCGCACAAGAACGCGTCGGACACCTACCAGGCCGCGTTGGGTGGGCGCTGGAGCGGCGAGCGCGTGAAGCTCAGCACCGAGCTGGCGTACACCTATAGCGATGCGAAGAATCGTGCATTCACGCTGGACATGGACACGCGTGCGCCGCTGCTGCACATGCGATCAGGCGGTGGCGCGGCCGATACCTGGATCACCCAACGCGATGGCAGCCCGTATGACATCACTGCGCCGGGCAACTGGGTTTTGCGCCAGTACTACGACAGCTGGAACCGGCAGCGCGGCGAAGAATGGGCCTGGCGCGGCGATGCCACCTTCGACCTGGATGCCGGACCGCTGACCTCGCTGGAGGTGGGCGCGCGTGCTAGCCGGCGCACCGCGACCAATCATTCCGGCGACACCGGTGCGCGCGACAACATCAGCGGCGCGCCGATCCTGCTGAGCGACGTGCCCGGGCTGGCATCGGTGACGCCAGGCAACATGCTCGACGGCGCGCGCGCGTTCACCAGCGACCGCTGGGCCTCCGCCAACCAGGACGTGCTGCTGCAGCAAAGCGCACGCCTGCGGACGCTGATGGGGCAATCCCCGGAAGCGCCGCTGGAAAATCCGGCGTTGTTCTTTGATGACCGCGAAGACAACTACGCGGTCTATGCGCAGCTGAACTATGGTTTCTCGCTGGGGCTGGTGCCGGTGGATGGGCGGATCGGTGCCCGCGCGACGCGGCTGGATTCCAGCCTGGAAGGCAGCCAGTCGCTGGACGGTGTGCTGAGCCCGGTGAGCATCGATCGCCGCATCGACAAGGTGTTGCCCAACTACAGCGCCAATTTCACCTTGCACGAAAACCTGATCCTGCGCCTGGCCGGCAGCACCACCATTACGCGGCCGGAGTTTGCCGATCTGAACCCGCAGCTGGCGTTGTATCAGCCGACCGAATCGCTGCCCGCGCGCGGCAATGGCGGCAACCCGCAGCTGCGCCCGGTGGAGTCGCGCAATGCCGACCTGTCGCTGGAGTGGTACTTCCGCCCGGGATCGCTGCTGTCGCTCGCCGGCTTCCATCGGGACATCGACGGCTATATCCAGAACTACGCCGCCGATGAGCTGATCGACGGCATCACCTATTCGATCAGCCGCCCGCGCAATACCGGGCAGGGCAGTTTGAAGGGCGTGGAGGTGGGCTATACGCAGTTCTATGACTTCTTGCCGGGCTGGTTGTCGGGCTTCGGAACCCAGCTCAACTACACCTATATTTCGGCCGAAGCCGACTCGCCCGAGGGCATCAGCCAGCCGCTGACCAATGTCTCCAAGAACGCCTACAACGCGATCTTGATGTACGAATATGCACGCATCTCTGCGCGCGTGGCCTACAACTGGCGTGGCGATTATGCAGTGAGCTTCAACAGCTCCGGTGACCAGCCCGAGCAGATCAACCAGGGGCGCGAAAAGTGGCTGGATGTGGCGTTCAACTATGAGCTGAGCGAGCGCCTGACCGCGTTTGCCGAGGCGACCAACCTGCTGGGCACCACCACCGACAATTACTTTGGCCAACGTGGCGCGTTTCCGCGCGAAGTCGCATCGCCCGAGCGCACGTATTCGCTAGGCCTGCGCTTCCGCCTGTGACGCGCGCTCGACCGCGTGGCCGGTACGTTGGCGCCAAGCTCACCCGCTGCTGGGTAGCGTGGACGCGTAAAGGAGACCCCCATGACCCCTGATATCGACGCACAACTGAAAACACTGGCCGACGAACTCCCCGAACTGCGGCGGCAGCATCCCGATGACTTCTGGAATGTGTTCCATGCACGCGCAGAGGCCATTACCGCTGCGGTGCAGAGCAAGGAGGATGCCGCGCAGGTGACCAAGCGCATCGACGACATGCTTGCGGCCAACCAACTTGGGCCGGCGGACCCTGGCGCTTAGCACGATGGTGTAACGCGCATTCTTTGCGCAGATGCATGATGGATACAGATCGCCGCTGTTGCGGCGATCTGTATTTGCAGCGGGAGATGCAGGCAAAAACCGGCCAAGCGACGGTGCTCGCCTGACCGGCGCCAGGCTTATTCGCCGTGGATGCGTCCACTTTCGCCTGCGCGGTACAACGTGCCTGCGGGATCGACGGCAGCGCGATCCTGTTGCTGGGTCTTGGACCGCATGGCGGAGAGCGCATCCGCCACGCGCGGCATCAGCCGGGTCACGGTGATATTTGCATTGGCCATCGCGCCCACCTTGACGTCACGGCCGCCATGTTCGGCCGCATGCAGGATGGCGTTGGCAACGCGCATCGGTTCGATCAGCGGCGGCGGGAGTTGCGGTTCTGCTTGCATGTAGTTGCGCGCATGCTGCGGATAAGGCGTGTCCACCGCGGTGGGCTGAATCAGTACCACCGACACCGGCTGTTTGGCCAGGCCTTCGATCTCGATGCGCAGGCTGTCGGTGAACCCTTTCACCGCATGCTTGGATGCCGAATACATGCCTTGCCAGGGGACCACGGCCTCCGAGGCTTCGCTGCCGATGTTGATCAATGCGCCGCCGCTTGCGGCCAGGTGCGGGAGCGCGATGCGCGAGCCATAGACCACGCCCCAGAAATTGATATCGAACATGCGCCGGCTGTCGTGATCGTCCACGTCCTGCAACAGGCCGAAGATTGCCACGCCGGCATTGTTGACCCAGGTGTCGATGCGGCCGAAGCGCGCGATTGCCGTGTCTGCGGCCTGTTGCAGCTGCGCCGGTTCGGTGACGTCGGCGACCACGGCGATTGCCTGGTGGCCCTGCGTGGTGAGCAGGTCGGCCACTTCCTGCAGCACACCGGCACTGCGCGCGACCAGGACGACACTGGCGCCTGCTTCGGCGGCGGCCAGCGCGGTGCACAGGCCGATGCCGCTGGAGGCACCGGTGATGACAATGACCTGCTGGTCGAGAGGGCGATGCTTGGCCATGGCGTAGCTCCGTGGAAAGTCCTAGACGCTAGGCACGCGTTGCTCACTAACCGGTGAAGCCAGTCTCGAGCATCTTCACGTGCGTGCCGCGAAAGCGGCAGGCGTGAAGTCTGCGCATGCGCCGGGGGCGCATGTGGAGTGCGATTCACGTGCTGCTGCGTGCACCGAGCTCAGCGTGCCAGGCATCACCGCAACAAGAGCAGACAGGCAATGACGATGCACTCGTCGACCACCGACCATGTTGGGCACGCAGCGCAGCGTCTACGCGATGACGTTGCGGACGCGACAGCGGAGACCCAAGGACGGATTGCACAGGCACCGCAGCGCGATGTGCTCCCGGCCTTGCTGCGAGACGGCTATGCCTTTGTGTCCAGACACTGTGAGGCGCTGGGCAGCGATGCGTTCCAGGCACGTCTGGCGCTGCAACAGGTGGTGTTCGCGCGCGGGCCGGATGCACTCGCCACCTTCTATCACCCAGGCCGCTTCACCCGCGTTGGCGCGATGCCGCCGACCACGCTGCGCTTGTTGCAGGGACGCGGCAGCGTGCAGCAGCTCGATGGCGATGCGCACCTGCAGCGCAAGCGCCTGTTCCTGTCGGTACTGACACCTGCCGAAACCTCGCGGCTGGTGGCGTGCTTCGAGGAGGAGTGGAGCCGGCAGGCAGACACCTGGGCGCGTAGCGCACACATCATCTTGCAGCAGGAAGCCGAACACGTGCTCTGCCGCGCCGCGTGCCGATGGGCGGGGATGCCTCTGCGTGCGCAACAGAGCAGGCCACTTGCACGCGACCTGGGTGCGATGATCGATGGCGCGGGGGCGTTCGGGCCGCGTTGGGTGCGCGGATGGCGTGGCCGTCGCCGCGTGGAGCGTTGGGTGGCGCGTGCGGTTCGCAATGTGCGGCGTGCCGGGACAGCGCCAGAGGCCAGCATCGCAGCCACAGTGGCCTGGCATCGCGATGCAGACGGCGTGCTGTTGAGCGTGCCCACAGCGGTAACCGAGCTGATCAACCTGTTGCGCCCGATCGTGGCCGTGGCGCGCTGGATCAGCTTCTGCGCGCTTGCCCTGCATGAGCATCCGCCGCTGCGCCCGCGCCTGCGCGCCGGTGAGCCCGGTCTGTTGCAGAACACTGTGCAGGAAGTGCGCCGCTTCTATCCTTTTTTCCCGCTGATTGGCGGGCGGGTGCGCATGCCGTTCGTCTGGCGAGACCGGCATTTCAAGCAGGGCGACTGGATGATGGTGGATCTGTATGGCACCAATCATCATCCTGCGCTCTGGCGCGATCCCGAGCGCTTCGATCCCTCGCGCTTCGAGCACTGGACAGGCAGCCGCTACGACTTCGTGGCGCAGGGCGGCGGCAGTGTGGAACGCGACCATCGCTGCCCCGGGGAGAATCCGAGCATCGCACTGCTGATGTCTGCGCTCAGCCTGCTGGCATCCAGCGATTACACGTTACCGCCGCAGGATCTGCGCTACCCATTGAATCGTTTTCCAACGCTGCCGCGCAGCGGCGTGGTGCTACGCGATTTTATTCCGCCGGTGTCGGTAGGCGGCGTTGTCCAGAGTGCGTGAGGGGGTGTTGCGCCGCAGCAGCTTTTCTTCGCCGTGTTTCGACATGCGCTCGACGAGCGAGTCACGCCGCGCGGGCCAGCATCCTTGCACCACATCCCTTTGGAGAACTGCCATGAAAACTGCATCCCCACTCCTGGCCAGCCTGGCATTGTCGCTTGGACTTGCGATGAGCGCGCAGGCGCAAACCGCAACCCAGCCCGGCAGTAACACGGCATCTAAAAGCGCAGCCACCGCCGCGCCCAGCGAAGATGAGCAGGAAGCACTGGGCATGCTCAGCGCGATCAACACCAGCGAGATCAACGCGGCCAACCTAGCGCTGCAGAAGCAGGCCACCGGCGGGGTGCGTGATTACGCCACGCGCATGATCAAGGAGCACACCGAGAACAACCAGAAGATCGCCAAGTGGTCGCCGGATACCTCTGCGATGGGTGCCAAGCTGCAAATGACCAAGGGCAAGGCAGAGCTGAGCAAACTGCAAAAGCTCGAGGGCGACCAATTCCAGGCCGCCTACATCAAGGCGATGGTCAAGGACCACACCGACGCACTGGAAGCACTGGATAAGAAACTGATCCCGGCAGCGCAAAACCCGCAGGTGGCCGAGCACCTGAAGACCACGCGCCATCACGTGGCCGACCATCTCGCCGCCGCCAAGGCCCTGCAAACCACCACCAAGAATGCCGGGGTGCAGTAAGCCATGAGCCTGACCCCGACCAACCCGGTGGCCGCCGATGCGCAGGGCACACACATCGTGCGGAGCATGACCATCCGTGCCGAGCCGCATCAGATCCTGGACGCCTGGTCCGATGCCACGGTGCAGCAGCGCTTGCTCGAGGGCGCCGCCGTCTTGGTCGATGGGGACGGCCATGCGTCCGAATGGGAATTGCGCGCGCCGCTACAGCAACAGTTGCGCGTGCAGCTGCGCCGCGCCGAGGCGCGATTGGGGGAATCGGTGCGCTACATCGCCGAGGGCGAGCATGGCCTGCAAGTCGATGTCCTGCTGCAGGTGCAGCCCGCACGTGGGCGTGATGCCAGCGAGGTCACCGCCACGCTGCATTACGCGGTCGAAGGCGTGATCGCGCAGCTATTCACCAAGCTCGTGAATCCAGCGCCCTACGTGCTGCTGGGCAAGACATTGCGGCGGCTGCGCGCATGGCTGGAGGCAGGGGAGATTCCGACCCTGGCGCACACGCCCGCGGCACGTGGCGACAAACATTCCCAGGCAACAGGAGAACAGCTGTGAGAGCACTGTGCTGGAACGGCGTCAACGACCTGCGCGTGGAAACGGTGCCCGACCCGGTGCTGGTCAATCCACGCGATGTCATCCTGAAGGTGGGCTTGAGCACCACCTGCGGTTCGGACCTGCATTTCATCGACGGCTATCTGCCCACCATGCGCGAGGGCGATGTCATCGGCCATGAGTTCATGGGCACGGTGGTGGAAGTGGGGCCGGCAGTGAAGAACGTGCGGGTGGGGCAACGCGTGGTAGTGCCCTCGTTTATTTCGTGCGGCGGCTGCTGGCATTGCGAGCGCAAGGAATATTCCCTGTGCGACAACACCAACCCGCACTGGGAAATGCAGGAGCCGCTGCTGGGTCACCCCACCGCCGGTATTTACGGCTATACGCACGCCTTCGGCGGCTACGCCGGTTCGCATGCCACCTATATCCGGGTGCCGCATGCTGACGTTGGCTGCTTCGAAGTGCCGGACGAGGTGTCCGATGAGGACGCCTTATTCCTGTCCGATGCCGGGCCGACCGGCTTCATGGGTGCGGACTTTTGCAACATCCAGCCGGGCGATACGGTGGCGGTCTGGGGCTGTGGCGGCGTCGGCCTGATGGCGCAGCAGAGTGCACGCATTCTCGGGGCAGAGCGGGTAATCGCGATCGATCGCCTGCCCGAGCGCCTGGCCATGGCGCGCGATGTGCTGGGTGTGGAGGTCATCGACTATTCGGCTGTCGACAGCGTGGTGGATGTGCTGCGCGAGATGACCGGCGGGCGCGGGCCCGACGCCTGCATAGATGCGGTGGGCATGGAGGCGCATGGCACCGGCATGGGGCATGCCTATGACCGCGTGAAGCAGGCGCTGCATCTGCATACCGACCGCGGCCAGGCGTTGCGCGAGGCGATCCTGGCCTGTCGCAAGGGCGGCATCCTGTCCGTGCTGGGCGTGTATGGGCTGATGGATAAATTCCCGCTCGGCGCGGTCATGAACAAGGGGCTGACCGTGCGCACCGCGCAACAGCATGGGCATATGTGCCCAGATTGCTCGACCTGGCCCGCACAGGCCGGCTCAAATCGAGCTTCCTGATGACCCACAAGATGCCGCTGGAAGAGGCCGCACGCGGCTATGAGATGTTCAAGCACAAGCACGAAGGCTGCGTGCGCGCGGCGTTTGTTCCGTAAGTTGGTCAGTAGCTCACGGCACGCCGTTGCCCCGCTGCAGATGCAGCGGGGCACTCGTGTTTACTGCGCAGTTGCCTCGGCATCCACAACCCCTGGGATCGGCGTCGCTTCCGGGAAGTGGCGGTGCAGGGCATCCACGCCGTGCTGCGGTTTCGCCAGCTCGGTAAGGTCCTTGCGATCGGCGCGGCGCTCGGCCGTGGAAATGGTCACCGCCTTGTCGCGCTGCTCGATCAATGGCTGCTGGATCTCGCCATCGCGGCTGAACGACCACGCCAGCATCGGTTCGCCCAGCGGCAGCGTGTCGCCCGGTGCGGTGCCCTTGCGCGAATGCCAGGTGTGCCAGGTCTTGCCGTAGCTGTTCATCTTGCTGCGCATCAGTTCCTTTTCGGCAACCAGCGGCAGATTGGGTGCAGAGAGCTGGCCGGACAGGATCTCGCCATTGTGCGGATGCCAGAACGCACGTTCCTGCGCGGGCAGTTGCGCAAACAGGCTTTCGGAGATGATGTACTCGATGCCGGTGAGATTGGCCTCGGCCGTATTGCCATCGTAGAGCGCACACTGCGCCAGATCCTGGTTGACCTGGTGGCAGTAGTGATGCGCTTCCATCTGTTGCTCCGGCGCATCCTTCATCGGATGAAAGCCCACCAGGTAGATATCGAGTTTGCCCACCGGTCCATTGGATTGCAGCACCTTGGCGCCGGCTTCGAGAATATTGGTCTTGGTGGTTTCTTCCGCGCCCGGCGGTGTGACCGGCGGTGGAATGCGCGAGCACGCGGCGCAAAACGCCAGCGGCAGCAACAAGAGGGACGGTCGCATGCGGTCTCCTTCGATACAGGGGTTGCCAAGGCTAAGGATGCGAGGGGTTCGCTGCGCGTGAGTGCGCACCGGTGCACAGGCGCAGCTTCACCTCGCTTGAGCATCGGGTTAATGCGTTAGACGCGATGCTCTTGATCCACGCCAGCGGCCGCTCGCCCATGCCCACCACTCAACGTACGATTGCGACCTACAACGTCAATGGCATCGCCAGCCGCCTGCCGCACCTGCTGCAATGGCTGCAACGCGAGCAGCCGGATATCGTGGGGCTGCAGGAATTGAAATCCACGCAGGAGGCATTTCCGGAACAGGCGATCCGCGATGCGGGCTACGGGGTGATCTGGCAGGGCCAGCGGTCATGGAACGGCGTGGCACTGCTGGCACGTGGCGCGGAGCCGGTCGAGATCCGGCGCGGCCTGCCGTGGGATGCGGCGGACACGCAGAGCCGCTATCTGGAGGCCGCCATCCACGGGGTGATCGTGAGTTGCCTGTATCTACCGAATGGCAACCCGCAACCCGGGCCGAAGTTCGACTACAAATTGAAGTGGTTTCAGCGCTTGCTTCGGCATGCGGCCACGCTGGTGGCACTGCCACATCCGGTTGCGTTGATCGGCGACTTCAATGTGGTGCCCACCGATGCGCACATCTACGACCCCAAGGGCTGGCGCAAGGACGCATTGCTGCAGCCGGAGAGCCGCGCCGCGTACGCGCAGTTGCTGGCGCAGGGCTGGACCGACAGCCTGCAGACCATCCACGGCGATGCGCCGGTCTACACGTTCTGGGACTACTTTCGTCAGCACTTCGCGCGTGACCGCGGCCTGCGCATCGATCATCTCTTGCTCAACCGCACGTTGGCGGCGGGGCTACGCGATGCCGGCGTCGACAGGTGGGTGCGTGCGCTGGAGAAGGCCAGCGATCATGCGCCGACCTGGATCACGGTGGATGTGCCAGATACCGATGCAGTGCCAGCAGCTGCGGCCGGGCCTGCACGCAAGCGCACCAAGGTGAAGGAGGCTGCGGCAAATGCGGGCGAGAAGAAGCCGTCTGCGACGAAGAAGGCAGTAAAGAACGTAGCGAAGACCACTGCGGTCACCAAGACAGCGGCAAGGAAGTCTGCCACCAAGAAGACAACAGCCAAAAAGGCATCTGCAAACACTGCATCAGCCGCACCTACAGGCAGGAAGGCAACACCCACGACGACGCGTAAGGCCAGCAAAAGCACCACGGCTTAAGCGCGATCACCCAGCCGCTTCAACTTGATCCGCTGCAACACATAGCCGGTGATGCCGGTCGCCAGAATCAATGCATTGCTCACGATAAACACCGCATTGCCCACCAGCGCGCTGTAGAGAATAAACAGCAGCGAGGCGGTGATCTGCCCGATGAAGAGCCAGCGCGATACGCCCTGGATCTGATCCGACCGCCATTGTTTGTAGATCTGGCGGATGAGGGTGGCAATGAGGACGGCGCTGGCGAGCCAGCCGACGAGATCGACAAATTGCATGCGCGAAGCGAGTGAGGGGATGAGGCAACTGTGCCGGCGTGGATGTGGGCGGGGCGTTCGAGCAGGGTCAAGCACACGTGGCATTGCGCGGCGCGTCCCATGGCCACGCGGTACCCGGCATGCGGGCGGCCGGGTATCCTAGCCAGGTCATCCATCGATCGGCCCTTCCTGCTCATGATCAGCTACGCCGAGGCCCTTGCGATTGTGCAGCAGCAGGTGGCACCGCTTGCGAGCGAATGGGTGAGCAGTACAGAGGCCGAAGGCCGCATCCTGGCGCAGCACGTGTCGAGCCCGGATGCGTTGCCGCCATTCGACAACAGCGCGATGGACGGCGTGGCGCTGGCCACTGCCGGCAACGGTGCGCGCGCCGGCAGCGACCATGTGATTGCCGGGACAGTCGCTGCCGGCGACGTGCCTGCGACCGCTGACGGTGCTGCGTGGGAAATCATGACCGGCGCCGCGTTGCCGGCGGGCGCCGATGCCGTGGTGCCGATCGAGCAACTCGAGATCCTGGCACAGCATGCCGAGCGCCCCAGCCTGATCCGCCTGCGTGCCGACGTGCGTGCGGGGCAGCACATCCGCCGCCGCGGCGAGGACGTGGCGGTCCACGACCGCGTGATCGAAGCCGGCACGCTTTTGCGTGGCGCGCATGCGATGGTGCTGGCCGCGCTGGGCTGCGCGCGCGTGCCAGTGATGCGCCAGCCGCGCGTGGCGCTGATCGCCACCGGACGCGAGCTGGTGACCGACCCGGAGCAGCCCTTGTTGCCCGGGCAGATTCGCGATGGCACCAGCCACTATCTGCTCAGCCAGTTGCGTGCGGCCGGCGCGCGCGTGGTGTGGCAGGCCCAGGTGGGCGACGACGCGGTGGCCTTCGATGCGGCGCTGGCACAGGCGCGCCAGGCGGGCGCGGATGTGATCCTGAGCACCGGTGCGGTGTCGCGTGGGCGCTACGACTTTGTTCCCGATGCGCTGGCCCGGCACAACGCACAACGTCTGTTCCACAAGGTCGCGGTGCGGCCGGGCAAGCCCGTGCTGCTGGCACGCCTGCCGGATGGCGTGCTGTATGTGGGCCTGCCCGGTAACCCAATGGCGAGCGCGGCAGGACTACGCTTTTTTGTCGAGCCCGCATTGCGAGGCTTGCTTGGCATGCCGCACGAACACGGCCTGCCAGTTGTCTTGCACACACCGCTGCCGGCGCGGTCGGTATGGCGCCAGCATCTGCGCGCGCAGCTGACCTGTTCGACCGCGGGCGTGCTCAGCGTGCAGGTGTCGGCGCAGCAGGAATCCTTTCGCGTGGCGCCGTTGCTGCAGGCCAATGTCTGGGCAGTGGTGGAGCCGCAGCCGGACGGCGTTGCGCCCAGCACGGTGGCGCAGGTGTACGGCCTGGGCCATCTGCAACCGGCTGCGCCGGTATTGGTGCCATGAAGGTCTTTGAGCAATCTGCGCAATGGCCTGCAACAGGCACGCCCGCATGACAACCAAACCCGCAGTCATCGCATGGACCGGTGTGGTGCTGGCAGGCGGGCGTTCCTCGCGCATGGGCCAGGACAAGGCGCTGTTGCCCTGGCATGGCCGCCCGTTGCTTGCGCAGATGCAGGCGTTGCTGCTGCACGCCGGTGCGCAGCAGGTGCTGGTCAGCGGCAACTACCCGCAGTTTGCCGGCATTGCCGATGCCCGGGCCGACCTCGGGCCGCTGGGCGGCCTGGCCAGCGTGATCGACCGCGTTGCCGATGGCACCACCTTGCTGGTGGTGCCGGTCGACATGCCGCTGCTGTCCGGTGCACTGCTGGCGCGCTTGTTGGTACCACCGGATGCCCGCTGCGCCACCTTCGAAGACGAGATGCTGCCGATGCGCGTGCAGGTGGATGCGCAGCTCCGCGCCACCCTGGCGCAGTTGCTGGAGGCGCCGGCAGCGTCACGTTCGCTGCGCGCCTTGCAGCAATCACTGCAGTGCCATCGCATGGCCGTCACCGCCACAGAACGTGCCGCGTTCGTCAATTGCAATACGCCCGCGCAGTGGACTCAGCTCATCCATGAAAATCCAGATTGAAGGTCAGCACCTGCGGTTCCGTATCGACGAGGCCGAACTGGCCGCGTTGCTGGACGGGCGCAGCATCGACAACCTGAGCCGGCTGCCAAGCGGGCAGGGCGCGCGATTGGTGCGCCATAGCGTCAGCCTCACCGGCGGGCACGCCAGCTGCAATTGCGCCACCGACCACTGGCAGCTATCGCTCCCGCGCGACGCGCTGGAAGAGCATGCGCGCCGCTTGCCCAGCCGCGATGGGCTCACCTTCACCTTCGATGCGGGCGCCGGGCATGCCGAACACATGACCTTGCAGGTGACCTTCGATGTGGACGTGCGCGACAGTGCGCGCAAGCGCTTGCCCAAGAGCTGACGCGGTATCACCGCTGCCGCGGACTCAGCCGCCGCTTGGCGGCTCCGCAACCACGCCCGCCACCTGATCGCAGGCCAGCCCCTGCACACGCAGCGCCGCGGCGATGCGCTGCGCCTGCGCCGCCTCGAACCCCGCACCGCCGCGCAGCGCGACCACATGCAGGCCGTCGCCAGCCAGCTGGAGCAACAGGGCCTGCTGCTCGGCCACATCGGCTGGCAATACGCGGCGTGATGCATCGCGCCGTGCCAGTTCCACCACCGCCTCCGGCACGTCGTGCGCCACCAGCAACACATCGGCCAGGTTCATCGCGCGCAGCGCCTTGAGCGTGAGCAGGCCGGGATCGCCCGGGCCAGTGCCGACCAATTGCACGCTGCCACGCGCGGGAACCGCGTCAGCATCCTCCAGCGCCTGGCGAAAGGCCGCATCGGCGGCGACGGTGTCGCCGCCTTGCAGGAGCAGCGGTACCGGCCCGTCGATCACGCGATCGAACCAGCGGCGGCGGCGATTCATGTCCGGGAACTGGCTGCGGATGCGCTCGCGGTAGTGCGCGAACAGCCCGGCGAAGGTGCCCACGGAGGCATCGAGCTCACGCTCCAACCGCTCACGCAGCCGTCGCGCCAGCATCGGTGCGGCGCCTGCGGAGGAGATCGCAATCACCAACGGGTCGCGGTCGACGATGGCAGGCACTTGATACGTGGACAGCTCCGCATCGTCGACCACGTTGACCAGCCGCTGGCGCGCACCCGCGGCGGCGGCCACTTGCTGGTTCAACACAGTGTCGTCGGTGGCGGCCACCACCAGCCACACGTCATCGATCCACGCGGCATCGAAACTGCCGCGCAGCTGTTCAAAACGCCCGGCCTGCATCAACACCTCCAGTTCCGGCGACAGCGCGTGCGCGTACAGCCGGATATGGGCGCCGGCCTTGAGCAGGGCCAGCACCTTGCGGGTGGCAACCTCGCCACCGCCGATCACCAGCACTGCGCGTGCCTGCAGGTTTGCGAACAACGGGAACAACGGCATCAGGCTGGCTCCGGAAAAAGATGGCTCGCACCGGCAGCATGTTGCATGGCACCATCGGGCCACGTCCACGCCTCGCCGCCGCCAATGCGTGTTTTGCTGGTCAACGATACCGAAAAGCCCATTGGCGAACTGCGCCAGGCCTTGTCGCGCGCCGGGTATACGGTGCTCGACGATGTAGCATCGGTCAGCGCCTTGCTGCACGCAGTGCAGAGCCAGCAGCCGGATGTGGTGGTGATCGATGTGGATTCGCCCTCGCGCGACACGCTGGAACAGTTGTCGATGCTGCATGCGCATGCGCCGCGGCCGGTGGTGATGTTTTCCGGCGATGGCGACGATGCGTTGATCCATGCCGCCGTCGGCGCGGGTGTTACCGCCTACGTGGTGGATGGGCTGGCGCCGGCGCGGCTGGCGCCGATCGTGCAGGTGGCGCTGGCCCGGTTCGCGCACGAAAACAGCATGCGCAAACGTCTGGACGAAGTGCAGCAAGCCTTGCAGGACCGCAAGCAGATCGACCGCGCCAAGGGCTTGCTGATGGAAAAACGCGGACTGAGCGAAGCCGATGCGTACGCCGCGCTGCGCCAGCAGGCGATGAAGCAGGGCGTCAAGCTGGCGGAGGTGGCGCGCCGCATCGTCGCCATGGCCGATCTGTTGGGATGACTACATGAGCCAAGCCGAACTTCCCGTGCTGCGCGTGGCCTATATGCCGCTGATCGACTCCGCGCCGCTGGTGGCGGCCAGCCGGCTGGGGCTGGACCACGCGTACGGCCTGCAACTGCAGCTGCGCCGGCAGGCCTCGTGGGCCGGCGTGCGCGACCGCCTGCTGGCCGGCGAAGTGGACGCTGCCCACACGCTGGCCAGCCTGGTGTATGCGATCGACCTGGGTGTTGGTGGCCCGCAATGTCCGATGGCATTGTTGATGACGCTCAACCACAACGGCCAGGCAATCACCCTGGCCCCCGAACTGGCGCAGGCCATGGCGGCAGGGCAACCGTTGCCGCAGGTGTTGGCTGAAGTGGGCCGCCGGGTGGTGTTCGCGCAGACCTTTCCCACCGGCACGCACGCGCTGTGGCTGTACTACTGGTTGGCTGCCTGCGGCGTGGACCCGATGCGCGATGTGGATGTAGTGAGCATCCCGCCACCGCAGATGCCCGAGGCGCTGGCCAGCGGGTTGGTGGACGGCTACTGCTCCGGCGAGCCGTGGGCCGCCGTGGCCGAGGCGCAGGGCAGCGGGCAGCGGGTGATCCGCAGCGGCGAGCTCTGGCCCGAGCATCCAGAAAAAGTGCTGGCGTGCCGGCGCGAGTTCGCCGCGCTGCAGCCGGAACTGAGCGAACGCCTGACCGCCTGCGTACTGGAGGCGTGCCGCTGGCTGGATGCCGCGCCGGCCAATCGCGCGCAGTGCGCACAGTGGCTGGCCGACCCTGACTGCATCGGCGTGCCGGCCGCACATCTGGCCGCATGCCTGGATGCCGACGCGGCAACGGTGTCGGTGGACCCCAGTGCGCTGGCCTTCCATCGCGGTGGCGCGGTGAACATGCCGTGGCTGTCGGATGGCGAGTGGTTCCTGGAGCAATTCCAGCGTTGGGGCTGGCACACGCTGCAAGCGACCGACCTAACGCGCCTGCACGACATCCATCGCTTGGACAACTACCGCCGCGCGGCACAGCGTGCCGGCGTCACCGCGCCCGACGCGGATCGGCGCATCAACCGCCTGTTCGATACGCCGGCCGCCTGAGCGCGCAGCGGGACCGCGACGCACACAGTTGGTGCATCGCCGCACGAAAGCCGGGCATTGGCTCCGCTGTGGCTCGTGGTTGCGCTGGCATGGCCGTACTGCGTGGCCGCTAAAATACCTACTTTTCAAGCACTTGCACGCGGTGATCGCGAAGTGAAAAAGTTGGCACGTTGATTGCGTAGGACCATGTGTGGGTGCAACGGCGCACTCGCCACAACACGAACACGATGCAGCGGGTCAACGGCGATCCGCGCGCATCCAGGACAACGGCGTCCTTCCGGTTTACCGGAGGGGCGCCGTTTTTTTTTGGCCATCGCATTCGGAGATGCCTCTATGCAGCGTTCGTTCTGGCGATCTGGGCACACGCCCACCTTGTTCGCATCCTTCCTGTATTTCGACCTGAGTTTCATGGTGTGGTATCTGCTCGGTCCGCTGCAGGTGCCGATCGCGCAGGCGCTGGGACTGGACACGCAACAGCGCGCCTTGATGGTGGCGGTGCCCATCCTGTGCGGCGCGGTGTTGCGCCTGGTGCTGGGCATGCTGGCCGACCGTATCGGCGCCAAGCGCGCCGGCGTGGTGGCGCAGCTGGCGGTGATCGCCTCGTTGTTTGGTGCCTGGCAACTCGGCGTGCACAGCATGGGCCAGGTGCTGCTGCTGGGCGTGCTGCTCGGCATTGCCGGCGCCTCGTTTGCAGTGGCGCTGCCGCTGGCATCGCGCTGGTATCCGCCGGAACACCAGGGCACGGCGATGGGCATTGCCGGCGCCGGCAACTCCGGCACGGTGCTGGCGGCCTTGTTCGCGCCGATGCTGGCGCTGGCATTCGGCTACCAGAACGTGTTCGGGCTGGCGTGCATTCCGCTGGTGCTGACGCTGCTCGTGTTTGTGTTGATTGCCCGCGAAGCGCCCACGCCGGTTGCGCGCAAGCGCTGGGCCGACTACGGCCGCGTGCTGGTTGGCAATCGCGACGCGTGGCGCTTCATGTTCTTTTATTCGGTGACCTTTGGCGGCTTCTCCGGGTTTGCCAGCGCGTTGCCGGGTTACTTCCACGACCAGTTCGGTTTCGATGCGCGCACCGCGGGCTGGGCCACGGCTGCCTGCGTGCTGGCCGGCTCGGTGATGCGCCCGCTCGGGGGTGTCATCGCCGACCGCGTTGGCGGCACGCGCGCCTTGCTGGCGGTGTATCTGCTGGTCGCTACCTTGGTCGGCATCGCCGGCTTTGGCGCAGGTGGGGCCACGATCACCTTGGGGCTGTTCGTGCTGACGCTGCTGTGCCTGGGCGCTGGCAATGGCGCGGTGTTCCAGCTGGTGCCGCAGCGCTTCGGCCAGGACATCGGGGTGATGACCGGCCTGATCGGCATGGCCGGCGGCATTGGCGGCTTTGCATTGGCCGCGGGGCTGGGCGTGCTCAAGCAGCACACCGGCAGCTATGCGATCGGCATGTGGTTGTTCGCGGCGTTCGCCCTGGGTGGCTGGGCGCTGCTGGCCGGCGTCAAGACCCAATGGCGCAGCGAATGGTCCACCGCCGGCGCGGCGCGCGTCTGACATGTCGACAGGAATCCAGGCAATGAAGCAACCCAGACTCGTCGTCATCGGCAACGGCATGGCCGGCATCCGCACCGTGGAGGAACTGCTCAAGCTGATGCCGGGCATGTACCACATCACCGTGTTCGGGGCCGAGCCACATCCCAACTACAACCGCATCCTGCTCTCGCCGGTGTTGGCCGGCGAACAGGAGTTCGATGACATCGTGCTCAACCCGCTGCAGTGGTACCGCGACAACGGCATCCACCTGCACTTGAACAAGGAAGTCACCCGCATCGACCGCGTGCGTCGCCGCGTGATTGCGGCCGACGGCACCGAGGCGGAATACGACCGCCTGCTGATCGCCACCGGCTCGGTGCCGTTCGTGCTGCCGATTCCCGGCAACGACCTGAAAGGGGTCATTGGCTACCGCGATATCCAGGACACGCGCACGATGATCGAGACCGCGCGCACCCGCCAACACGCGGTGGTGATTGGTGGCGGCCTGCTGGGCCTGGAAGCGGCCAACGGGCTCAAAGTGCGCGGCATGGAGGTCACCGTGGTGCACTTGGCCGGCTGGTTGCTGGAACGCCAGCTCGACCCGGTGGCCGGCAACCTGCTGCAGCAGGCCTTGCGCGCACGCGGGCTGGAGTTCCGCTTGAACACCGCCACCAGCGCGCTGCTCGGCAATGCGCAGGGCGAGGTGATCGGGGTGCGGTTTGCCGATGGCAGCGAGATCCCGGCCGACCTGGTGGTGATGGCCGCCGGCATCCGCCCGAATACGCGGCTGGCCGAAGAAGCCGGCATCCATTGTTCGCGTGGCATCGTGGTCAACGACAGCCTGCAAAGCTTCGACCCGCGCGTGTATGCGGTGGGCGAGTGCGCCAACCATCGCGGCATTGCGTACGGACTGGTGGCGCCGTTGTTCGAGCAGGCCAAGGTGTGCGCGAACCATCTGGCGCAGTTCGGCATCGGCATCTATCGCGGCTCGGTGGCGTCGACCAAGCTCAAGGTCACCGGCATCGACCTGTTCTCTGCGGGCGATTTCATGGGCGGCGATGGCTGCGAGGAGATCGTGCTGTCGGATCCGGCCGGCGGCGTCTACAAGAAATTGGTGATCCGCGACGACGTACTGGTAGGTGCGTGCCTGTATGGCGATACCAGCGATGGTGGCTGGTACTTCAAGTTGCTCAAGGACGGCACGCCGATCCAGGCGCAGCGCGACCAACTGATCTTCGGTGAAAGCGCACTGGGCGATGCGGGCACCGGTGGCCAGGACCGCGCCAGCGCCATGTCCGACAGCGACGAAGTCTGCGGTTGCAATGGCGTGTGCAAGGGCACCATCGTCAAGGCAATCAGCGAGCAGGGCCTGTTCACCGTGGACGAGGTGAAGAAGCACACCAAGGCGGCCAGTTCGTGTGGCTCGTGCACCGGGCTGGTGGAGCAGATCCTGATGAACTGCCTGGGCTCCAACTTCCAGGAAACCCCGAAAACCAAGGCGGTTTGCGCCTGCACCGATCTGAGTCATGGCGAAGTGCGGCGTGCCATTCGCGAGCACAAATTGCTGACCCATGCGCAGGCCTACGCCTTCATGGAATGGCGCACACCCAACGGCTGTGCCACCTGCCGGCCGGCGATCAACTACTACATGTTGTCGACTTGGCCGCATGAAGCCATCGACGACCCGCAGTCGCGTTTCATCAACGAACGCGCGCACGCCAACATCCAGAAAGACGGCACGTTCTCTGTGATTCCGCAGATGAAAGGCGGGGTGACCAATGCCAGCGAACTGCGCCGGATCGCTGATGTCGCCGACAAATACGCGGTGCCGATGGTCAAGGTGACCGGAGGCCAGCGCATCGATCTGCTCGGGGTCAAGAAGGAAGACCTGGTGGATGTGTGGCGCGACCTGGGCATGCAGTCCGGGCATGCGTACGGCAAGTCGATCCGCACCGTGAAGACCTGCGTGGGCAGCGAGTTCTGCCGCTTCGGCACGCAGAACAGCACGCAGATGGGCATCGATCTGGAAACCATGCTCGCCAACATGTGGAGCCCGCACAAGGTGAAGCTGGCGGTGTCTGGCTGCCCGCGCAATTGCGCCGAATCCGGCATCAAGGACGTGGGCATCATCGCGGTGGATTCGGGCTGGGAACTGCATGTTGGCGGTAACGGCGGCATCAAGACCGAGGTGGCGCGCTTCCTGGTCAAGGTCACCACTGCCGAAGAGGTGCGCGAATATACCGGCGCGTTCCTGCAGCTCTACCGCGAACAGGCCTATTACCTGGATCGCACCGTGCACTACATTGCGCGCGTAGGGCTGGACTACATCCGCGCGCAGGTAGTGAACGATGCCGCCAACCGGCGCGCGCTCTACGAGCGCCTGCTGTATTCGCTCGAAGGCCTGGTCGACCCGTGGAAGGCCCGCATCGCCGGCGAACGCCGCCAGGAATATCAACCGCTGCGCATTGCCGCGCCAGCCGCCACGGTGGAGGAATGAGCATGGCCGAGAACGCCTGGGTGCGTGTGTGTGCGCTGCAGGACCTGCCCGAACTGGGTGCGCGCGTGCTCGACGTGGAGGGGCTGCCGCCGATTGCGATCTTCCGCACCGCCAGCGATCAGGTATTTGCCTTGCGCGACCGCTGCCCGCACAAGGGCGGGCCGTTGTCGCAGGGCATCGTCGCCGGAGAGACCGTGACGTGCCCGCTGCATGGTTGGGCGATTGCCTTGCAGAGCGGCCAGGCCTGCGCACCGGATGTGGGTTGCGCACCGCGCTATCCGGTGAAGGTGGAGGCCGGTGCAGTGTGGATCGTGCTGCAGCCGGTACTGCAGGCCGACGCCGTTGCCGAGCCGGCCGCATGAGCGATGGCCTGCTGACGGCACTCGGCGGTGAGGCGCACCCGCTTGCTTCCTCGCCGATGCATCGCACCACGCGCTCCACCTGCTGCTACTGCGGGGTTGGCTGCGGCGTGTTGATCCACAGCACGCACGATGACGCCGGCGAGCGCATCGTTGGCATCGAAGGCGACCCGCTGCATCCGGCCAATCACGGGCGCCTGTGCAGCAAGGGCCTGGCATTGCCGCAGACCGCGGCCAGCCAGCAGGGCCGCGTGCTGGCGCCGGAGCTGCGCCGCCACCGCGACGCACCGCGCACGGCGGTGAGCTGGGACCAGGCCTTGACTCACGTCACCGGCAAGCTGGCTGCAATCATCGACCAGCACGGCCCGGATGCGGTGGCGTTCTATGTCTCCGGGCAGTTGCTCACCGAGGACTATTACGTCTTCAACAAGCTCGCCAAGGGGCTGTTGGGCACCAACAACATCGACACCAACTCGCGCCTGTGCATGTCCAGCGCGGTCACCGGCTACAAGCTCGCCCTAGGTGCCGATGGCCCGCCCACCTGCTATGAGGATCTGGAGCTGGCGCAGACGGTGCTGTTTGCCGGCAGCAACATGGCCTACGCGCATCCGGTGCTGTTCCGCCGGCTGGAAGACGCGCGCGCGCGCAACCCCGAGATTCGCTGGATCGTGATCGATCCCCGTCGTACCGACACCGCGGCCATGGCCGACCTGCACCTGGCCATCGAACCCGGCACTGACGTCGCATTGTTCAACGGCATGCTGCATCACCTGATCTGGGAGGGTCTGGTGGATGCGCGTTTCGTGGCGGCGCAGACCGAAGACTTCGATGCCCTCAAGCACATGCTGCGCGAATACACACCGCGCATGAGCGCCGAGATCTGCGGAATCTCGCACGAGGACCTGGTGCAGGCGGCCGAGTGGTTCGGGCGCAGCCCGGCTGCGTTGTCGCTGTATTGCATGGGCTTGAACCAGTCGGCGCATGGCACCGACAAGAACCTGGCGCTGATCAACCTGCACCTGGCCACCGGCCAGATCGGCAAGCCGGGCGCGGGGCCGTTTTCGTTGACCGGCCAGCCCAATGCGATGGGCGGGCGCGAAGTGGGCGGCATGGCAACGATGCTGGCCGCGCACCGCGAGATCGGCAATGCGCAGGATCGCGCGGAAGTGGAGCGCGCCTGGGGCGTGCCCGCAGGGCGCATCAGCGCCACACCGGGCGCACCGGCGGTGCAACTGTTCGAGCGCCTGCGTGCGGGCACGCTCAAGGCGGTGTGGATCGTGTGCACCAACCCCGTGCATTCGATGCCCGATATCGCCGGCGTGCGCGCGGCGCTGGAGCAGGCCGAACTGGTGATCGTGCAGGACGCGTTCTCCGGCACCGACACCGTGCCTTACGCCGATGTGCTGCTGCCGGCCGCCAGCTGGGGCGAGAAGGACGGCACCGTGACCAACTCCGAGCGCTGCATCACCCGCGTGCGCAAGGCGGTGGAGCCGCCCGGCCAGGCGCGCGCGGACTGGTGGATTGCGCGCGAGGTGGCACGCGGGCTGGAAGCGCGCCTGGCCCCGCAGAAGGGCGCAGGCCTGTTTGCGTTCGACACGCCGGCGCAGATCTTCGATGAGCACCGCGCATTGACGGTAGGGCGCGACCTGGATATCGGCGGCCTGGATCATGCCGTGCTGGATGCACGCGGGCCGCAGCAGTGGCCATTCCCGGCGGGTGCCACGCAAGGCCAAGCGCGACGCTACACCGATGGCGTGTTTGCAACCCCCAACGGACGTGCACGCTTCCATGCCACGCCGTACCGCAAGGTTGCCGAGCCCACCTCGGCACGCTTTCCGATGCGCTTGCTGACCGGCCGCTTGCGCGATCAATGGCATGGCATGTCACGCAGTGGTCGCGTGCCCGGCGCGTTTGCGCATAGCCCAGAACCCGCATTACGCATGCATCCGGACGATGCCGTGCGCCGTGGCCTGCAAGCGGGCGAACTGGTGCGTGTGGCCAGCAAGCGCGGCGCGCTGGTGCTGCCGTTGGAACTGTCCGACGAGCTGCGTTCGGGCACCGTGTTTGCAGCCATGCACTGGAGCGCGCAGACGCTGGCCAGCGGCGGCATCAACGAAGTCAGCACGCCGGCCGTGGATACACGCTCGCAGCAGCCCGAGCTCAAGCACGCTGCCGTGCGCGTGGAAAAGGCCGCATTCGGTTGGCATCTGCTGGCGGCACGCCGCGGCGATGCGCTGGCCCTGCAGCAAGCCTTGCAGCCGTTGCTACGCGATTGCGGCTATGCCGGCCTGCGCCTGCATGCCGAGCCGGGCGGCGATGCCGGCGGGCAGTGGGCGGTGTTGCATGCGGCCTGCGAACGCGCGCCGTCAGCGGAGTGGATCGACCGGTTGGTGGCCGCGTTGCAGTTACCGGCCGGTGCCGACGTGCTCGAATACCGCGACCTGCGCCGCGGGCTGATGCGCCGGGTGGGCTGGCGGCTGCAGGACGGGCACAGCCATATCGATGGCGTGCTGCTCACTGCGGCGCAACCCAGCGCGGCCAATCAGTCGCTGCTGGACACGGCCTTGCGCGGGCAGCCGTGGCGCGGCGCGCGCCTGGCCGTGTTTGCGCAGACCCAGGGTGCGCCGGCCGACCCGATCGTGTGTACCTGCATGCACGTCTCCAGCGCCGCGATTCATGCCGCCATCGACGACGGCGCCGACCTGGCGCAGCTCAAGCAACGGCTGGGTTGCGGCACCGTGTGTGGCTCCTGCGTTCCACAACTCACCCGGCTGTGCCGGCCGTCCCAGCGTGCCTGAGCGCGCGTTCCCTTTCTGCCTTGCGAGACCGCTGCCATGATCAACTCGTCCTCCCGCTGTCGTGATGTGGTGTTGCTCTCCGCCGGCCCCGGCGATCTGGAACTGCTCACCATCAAAGCGGTGAAGGCATTGGCCACCGCACAGGTATTGCTGCTCGACGATCTGGCCAACCCGCAGATCGTGGAGCTGGCACCGCAGGCGCGCGTGATCCGGGTGGGCAAGCGCGGTGGCTGTCGCTCCACGCCGCAGGACTTCATCTGCCGGCTGATGCGCCGTTACGCGCTGCAAGGCGTGCAGGTGGTGCGCGTCAAGGGCGGCGATGCCTTGTTGTTCGGGCGTGCCGGCGAAGAGATCGCCTTTCTGCGCGCCGCCGGTGTCGGCGTGCAGGTAATCAACGGGGTCAGCGCGGCGTTCGCGGCGGCGGCGGCGCTGGAGGTCTCGCTGACCCATCGCGCGCATTGCCACGGCATCACCTTCGTCACCGCGCATACGCACGACCACGGCGGGCCGAACTGGGGCGCGCTGGCGGCCAGCGGCACCACGCTGGGCATCTACATGGGGCTGCGCCGGGCCGAAGCAGTGGCTAGTGCCTTGCTGGCGCATCTGCCGGCCAGTACACCGGCGGCCATCGTGCAGGCGGCCACGCGCGCCGAGCAGCAGCGCCGGCTCACCACGCTGGGCGAGCTGGGCCGCACTGCTGCCACGCTGCCGCCGGACCTGCCCACCCTATTGCTGGTGGGTGGTGCGATGGCCGAAGCCAATGCCGCGTGCGATGACTCACTTGGCCTGCTGCTGCAGCAGGCGGTGGGTTGAGGCAGTGCGCCGTGTTGGGCTGTTGCACTGCTGTTAGCGGCGTGACAGCAACCGCCGTGCGTGGCGCAACGCGGGGCGTTCGTAGTACAGGTGATACGCGACGCCGAGCGTAATCGCCGCAGCTGCACTGAGCAGCAGGTTCACTTGCCACGTCGCGGCGGGCCCAAGCCGCCGCGTGGCACGCGCCACCACCGACATCAGCGGCATGTGCACCAGATAGATCGCATAGGACGCATTGCCCAGCAGCACCAGCGCCGGCCCAACCTGGATCCAGTCGCGCCATTCGGCACGCACCAGCCCCACCAGCGCTGCGGCAATCGCCAGCCCGAGCAACGGCGAATGTGCACGCTGCAGGCCGCCCAGCACGAAGCACAGCAACGCCAGTGGCGCCAGCAGCGCACACACCAGCAGCGGCCAGCGCGCTGTGCTCAACACTGTGCGTGCAGCCAGCATGCCGAACACGAATTCCAGCGTGATCGGGTGGAGCAGCAGCGCACGCCAGGACAGATCGATGGGTTGTTCAAACGGGGCAATCCATTCGGCAGCGCCGCGCGCGTCGGCGGGCTGCAGTGCGGCGGCATGCAGGAATGCGTTGTAGAGCAGGGTGAGCGCAGCCCAGGCTAGTGCGCAGCGCAATGGGTGGCCGCTGCGAAAGAACACCCACGCCAGCGCGTAGAACAGCAACTCGTAACTGAGCGTCCAGGCCACGCCGAGTGCTGACTGCCCGCCGACCGGCAGCAGCGTGAGCGTGGTGACCCACGACCAGGCCAGACCACCATCGTCCAGCGCCGGCAGCAGTGTGTAGATCAGCGCCAGAGCAACACCCACCGGCCAGTACGGCAGATAGATGCGGCTGAGCCGGCTGGTGGCGTAGTCATGGCTCCAGCCGGGCAGCGCCGCGCTGGCGTGGTTGACGTAGTAGATGATGAAACCGGACAGCACAAAGAAGAAATCCACGCCCAGATAGCCATGCGCCATGGCTGCCGCCAGCCACGCCGGCAAGGGTTCCACCAGGTGCGTGGTGGGCAACAGCATGTGGCTGCCCACCACCATCAACGCGGCGAGCGCGCGCCCGGCCTGCAGCACGCGGATGGTGGAACGGGCGGGTACCGAGACCATGCAGGTGGCACTGCCACGCGCTCTGCGTGGCGGTGCTGCGGCTCAGCCAGCCGCGCTCATGCGGCCAGCTCCGCCGATGCGAACACAGCGGCCTGCTCGGCACGCAGTTGATCGATCAGGCGGTGCTGCGGCAGCTGGACGTCGTCGTAGGTGAGTACCTGGTCCTTGGTCACCGCATGCCGCAGCACGCAGCCTTCGGCCACGCCCATCGGCAGCAAGCGCTCGCGCGCGGTGACATCGGCGCGCTCGCATTGGCCGTAGCTCATGTAGCCACCCAGGCCATCGATGGTTTCGCCCGCCGCCAGATCGCGCTTGGCAGTGGCGATCACCTCCACCAGCGGCGCGCCCAGCGGTTGCAGCACGGCATCGCCCAGCAGCACCACACGCGCCACCGACAGCGGCACTTCGAAATGGCACAGGTGATACGGCGTGTAGAAGCTGTACAGCGGGCCTTCGCCGAGTTTGTAGAGGTTGAGGTAATGCCGCTGCTTGGGGTCGTCGTGCGTGGCCAGCACAAACACGCCGGGCGAGGGCAGGGCGCCCACCACGTAATCCACCGCACCGCCCACCGCGCGCAGTGCATCGATGTCGTAGCGCTGGGTCAGCTGATCGACGTGGCCGTGGTGTTCGTAACCGGTCATGCCACGCTGCAGGATCGACATGCCGGTGCCATTGGCCACGATCGCCTGCTCGAAGCTGATCTTGGTGCCATCGGCAAAGCTGGTGACCATGTGCGGGTCCTGGCCCCACTTGGCCGCAAATCCGGCCTGGGTGGTGGGCGTGCGGTAGGGGTCCTGCAGGCCCTTGATGTTTCCGCACAGCAGCGGCGTGAGCCCGATCGAGCGCACGAAGCGGTACAGATTCATCTGCACGCCGGGCTGATCGCCATCGCAGGCGCTGAAGATCACGCCCGCCGCATCGGCCTTGCGTTTGAGCAGCGGGCCCACGGTGCCATCGAGCTCGGCATTCATGGTGACCATGTGGCGGCCGTTGGCGATGGCGCCCAGGCTGATCCGCGCGCCATAGTCGATGGCGCCGGTGGCATCGATCAGGCAATCCAGCGCATCGCAGCCATACAGCAGCGCGGGGTCGTCGGTGACGGCCGGGGTGCCGGCTGCGATCTGCCGCGACAACGTGGCGGCACTGTCCACGCGAGTGGCTTGCTGGCCGGCCTGGCGGTAGGCCTCGATCGCTTTATCGACACTGCGGTTGCAGATCACCGCCACGCGCATGCCGGGCACGGCGTGGGCGATCTGGTTGACGATGCCGCGCGCCATGAATCCCGCCCCGTAAAGCCCAACGCGTAGCGGGCGGCCCTCGGCAGCACGCGCCTGCAACAACCGATCGACGCTCATGCGCGCTCCTGTTGAGTCAGCCCGGTCAGTTGTGTCACGCCATGCACCTGCTCATTGAACTCCGGCCAGGCGGCATCCTTGTCGGACACCAATGCGGGCGTGGACGGCCAGCGGATGCCAATGCGCGCATCGTTCCAGCGCAGTCCGCGTTCGGCAGCCGGCGTATACATCGCACTGGCGAAATACAGCGCTTCGGTCTGCGCCTGCAGCGTGATGAAGCCATGCGCAAACCCACGTGGCACATACAGTGCCAGGCGGTTGTCGGCAGTGAGTTCGACCCCGTACCACTGCAGGTAGGTGGGCGAATCCGGGCGCAGGTCGACAATGGCATCCCATAGCGCGCCGCGGATGCAGCGCACGATCTTGACCTCCGGCGCGGGCGGCAGCTGATAGTGCATGCCGCGCAAGGTGCCAGCCTCTGCGTTGAAGGAGTTGTTGACCTGCACGAACTGGTCAACCAGCCCGGCCTGGGCCATCTCTTGGGTACAGAACACCCGCGCAAACCATCCACGCGCATCGCCTCGCGGTTCGGGCTCGATGATGAAGGCGCCAGACAACGGCGTGGGGCGAAAAATCATGCCGCCGCCCTCAGATCGGCAGCGAGTGCGCCGCTGTCCACCAGCTGCTGCAGGATGCGCAGGCGGATGAAATCCGAGCTCTGGCGGAAGTCGCCATCGGCAAAGCCTGAGCGCAGCAGGTCATCGCGCAATTCGTTAATGGTGGACTGCAGTGTTTGTTGCGGCTGGTGCTGTGGCGCCAGGCGCTGGAACAGCGAAAAATCCACGCGATACGAGCGGTTGTCGGCCGGTGCGGTGGTGGAGATGGACACCGTGGCGGATGGCATCGCCGCGCCCACTGCCTGCGCCAGATCGCGGATCTGTACATTCCACTGCTCGGCGCCGGCGTTGACGGCCAGAAAGCGCCCGCCCGCCAGCGGGGTACGGCCCAGCGCCCAGTCGATCGCACGCGCCATGTCGCGCACATGGATCAGCGGCCGCCAGGGCGAACCATCCGACAACACCTCCACCGTGCCATTGGCCACCGCGCTGGCAACAAAATCGTTGAGCACCAGATCCAGCCGCAAGCGTGGCGATGCGCCGCAGGCGGTGGCAAACCGCAGGCAGGTGATCACCATGTCGGTCTCCAGCTGGGCCAGGGCGCGCTCGGTATCGATCTTGGAATGCGCGTAGGCGGTGAGCGGTGCTACTGCGCTGCTTTCCGAACGCGGTGTGCCGTCTGCGGCTGCGCCATACACGCTGCAACTGGAGGCGAACACGAAGTGTTTGACGCCGGCCTGCGCGGCGGCCTGCGCTACCGCGACACTGGCGCGGCAGTTGATGGCATCGGTGACCTGCTCGAAGCGCTTGCCCATGGCGTCGTTGGAGATCGCCGCTAGATGCACCACGCCGTCGAAGCCGCTCAGCTGCTGCGCGGTGACATCGCGCACGTCGCCGAACCATTGTTGATCGAGTACCACCTCGGGCAGCTGGCGCGGGTCGGATAGGCAATGCGCAAACCAGCCGCGATCCAGGCCCACCAGCCACGCTTCCGGATACTGCTGCCGCAGGTGTCGTGCTACCACCGGGCCGATATAGCCCATGTTGCCGGTGATCAAGATGCGCATGTGTTTACTCCCAGACGCGCCAGGGCGCCCGATTGGATGACCAGAGGGTTTCGAGATAATTGCGGTCGCGCAGGGTGTCCATCGGCTGCCAGAAGCCTTCGTGCCGGTACACGCTCAGTTCGCCGCGATCGACCAGCGTTTCCAGCGGGCTGTTCTCCCACACCGTGGCATCGCCTTCGATCACGTCGATGACGCGCGGGTCGAGCACGAAGAAACCGCCGTTGATCAGGCCGTCGCCATCGAGCGGCTTTTCGCGGAAGCCGGTGACCTGTTCGCCTTCCACGCGCAGCGCCCCGAACCGGCCCGGCGGTTGCACCGCGCTCACCGTGGCCAAACGGCCTTCGCGCCGATGCAGCGCGATGGCGGCGCCAATATCGATGTCGGCCACGCCATCGCCGTAGGTCATGCAAAAGGCGTCATCGCCGTGCAGGTGCTCGCGCACACGGCGCAGGCGGCCGCCGGTCATGGTCTGCGCACCGGTGTCCACCAGCGTCACCCGCCACGGTTCGGCGCGGGTGTTGTGCAAGGTGGTGGTGTTGCTGCCCAGATCGCAGGTCACATCCGATTCGCGCATGTGGTAATTCATGAAGAAATCCTTGATCACCTCACCGCGATACCCCAGGCACACCACGAACTCGTTGATGCCGTGATGCGCGTAGATCTTCATGATGTGCCAGAGGATCGGCTTGCCGCCGATCTCCACCATGGGCTTTGGGCGAATGGCGGTCTCCTCGGAGATGCGCGTCCCCAGGCCGCCAGCCAGAATCACTGCCTTCATCTGCCTTTCCTTTGGGCTGTCGCGCCGGTGGTGCTTGCGCTGTATGGGTGACTGTCAGGCGCTGACGCTGTGGGCGATCGACGGAGACACGGTGGTCTGCTCGGCCATGGTGGCAAGCGTGTCGAGCATCGCCATGCGCTCTGCCATCAATGTGGGCCGCGGCAGGTCCAGGGTCTGCAGGATCTGCGCCCAGCGGTGCGCCCAATCGTGCCGGCGCAGGCTGTGCACGGTGTTGTGCAGGCGCGCGCGTGCCAGCCGCTCCGGCTGCTGTTCGAGCGCGCGCAGGAACCCGCCAATATCGTCCAGGTCTGCCGGCAGTTCGATCACCGCATCGTCCCAGTCAAAGCACTGTGCGAACTCGGGGCAACGCTGCGCGGAGCCAACAATGACGGCACCGCCGGCGGCACCTTCGAAATAACGGGTGGCCAGGGCTTGCTTCTTGACGCCTTTGAAGAAGCCCTTGTTGTCCACCACGAAGTCGTGGGCCATGAAGAACTTGGCACGCTTGATCATCGCCGCCGACTGCAGGCGGTGGGCAGGCCAGTGCGTCACCGCACCGCCACGCACCACATCGTGCAGGTAGAAGAATTCCGGGTGCGCCTGCGCATGCGCCAACAACTTGTCGTGCACGTCTGGCTTGCGGCGGCCGATGCTCACCACATCGATGCAGCGCTGTTGCGGATGCGGCATCGGCGTGGCCAGCAACACATCGCAGGCGCTGGGCAAAAACGACACCGGCGTGCGCGTGTACGCGCGCAACGGCTCCACGCAACTGGCATTGAGTACGAACACGTGATCGAACCCATCCAGCAGGCGCAACTCGGACCTTTGCGATTCCAGTTGCTCGGGCCAGGTTTCCAGCAGATAGGCCACGCGCGTGCGGCAGCGTTCTTGCCAGTGCCCAATGCGGCTGAGCGTGCTCAACTCTCGAGGAAACTGGCACACGTAGAAAAACAGATCGTAATCGCGCTCAACCTCGCACCGTTGCGCATTGGATGCGGCCGGTTGGCCGCGCAAGCGGCGCAGCGCGGATACGCCGCGATAGCTGAGCTCGTTGAGCAGATAGGACACGCTCGGGTTGACGCCGCGCCCGCTGGCATACGCAGCCGCAGGCGGACACACTACGTCGGCATGTTCCAGGCTGCGGACCACATTGAGAAACGCATAGGCCTGCCCATTAAACGCTTCGGGCCATGCCTCATAGTTCGAGGACAGCAGGACTGACCGGGCCGCAGGCATTGCAACTCCTTGACGCCAACGCTTCTCCGGACCGATCCGCAGCGAACGCTACGGCCGGGTGGGGTGGAGCAACGCGCGTCGACAAAAGTTAGATAAAGGTTTGTTGGCCCTAGACAACCGTGAATCAATGGCTAACGGAGCCTAAATATAGAAATGTTCCGTAAGCAAACAGTGATACCGGTCGCGACAATGCGTGACGATCTAGTGTGCGTTTACACTTGCGCGGTCTCGAACTGGACGAACGCATGCACGACGTGGATTGCATCGTGGTGGGCGCCGGCGTTGTAGGCCTGGCCATTGCACGACAGCTTGCGATGCAGGGAAACGAGGTGTTGATACTCGAAGCCGCATCGGCCATTGGCACCGGCACCAGTGCGCGCAACAGCGAAGTCATACACGCCGGGTTGTATTACCCGCCCGGATCGTTGAAGGCGCAGCTGTGCGTTCGCGGCAACGCATTGCTGTATGCATATTGCCGCCAACGCAATGTGCCGCATCAACGCTGCGGCAAGTTGATCATTGCCTGCGATCAGGCGCAGACCGCGCAGCTGGAGGCGTTGCAACGCAATGCAACCGACAGCGCCGCACCGGGCGTGGTGCCATTGAGCAGCGCACAGGTGCAGGCGCGCGCACCTGCGCTGCGCTGCGCGGCTGCGCTGGAATCCACCACCACCGGCATCATCGATAGCCACGCATTGATGCTGGCCTTGCAGGGCGACGCCGAGCGACATGGCGCCACGCTGGCGTTACGCGCGCCGGTACAGTCGATCGAACCGCTGGTTGCCGGCTTCCGCGTCTGCACCGCCGGTGGCGAGGCGATGGGGCTGACGTGTCGCTGGTTGATCAATGCCGCCGGTCACGGTGCGCCGGCATTGGCCGCAGGCACCGAAGGCCTGCCAGCCACGGCGCGCGTGCGCGCACGATATGCGAAGGGCAGTTACTTCACCTTGGCCGGGCGGTCGCCGTTTCATCAATTGGTGTATCCATTGCCCGAGCCAGGTGGCCTGGGCGTGCACCTGACGCTCGATCTACAGGGGCGCGCACGCTTCGGCCCCGATGTGGAGTGGGTGGCGCAGCCCGACTATCACTGCGAGCCGGCACGCGCCGAGCATTTCTATGCGGCAATCCGGCGTTACTGGCCAGCGCTGCCCGATGGCGCGCTGCAACCCGGCTACTGCGGTGTGCGCCCGAAGATCAGCGGCCCCGGCGAGCCGGCCGCCGACTTCCGGATCGATGGGCCGGCGCTGCACGGCATGGCCGGGCTGGTGAACCTGTTCGGCATCGAGTCGCCTGGCCTGACTGCCTGCCTGAGCATTGCCGAGCATGTGGCAGCGCTGCTGGGTGATGAGGTGCGGGCCGCCGCCCATGCAGGGGCTTCCAGTCAAGGTGATTCTGCGCAGGGAGGTGCCGCATGTTCCTGATCCAGGTGCTGCTGCCGCTCGCCGACAACAATGGCGTGCGTTTAGAGCAGGCAATGTTCGACGAGGTCCATCACCACCTGGCCATGCGGTTTGGTGGCATCACTGCCTACACCCGGGCACCGGTGCATGGCGCCTGGCAAGAGCAGGGCGCGCAGCTGGTACACGACGACCTGGTGATCTACGAAGTGATGGCCGATGACCTGGATCGCGGCTGGTGGCGCAGCTACCGCGGGGAGTTGGAGCAGCGCTTCCGCCAGGAACAGCTGATCGTGCGCGCACAGGAGATCACCCTGCTCTGAGCGGTGCGGATCGGCGCGTGCGTGGTAGCGCTATCCCTTTGGGGTCGGGCCGCGTGGAGGCAGGTGTGCAACTTTTGCACAGCGAGCGCAGCCGTTTTTGCCTGCATTGGTCTTCGCCGCACCGGAATGCGTCGGTTTGAGGGTTGGCACGATAGTTGCGGTACCTCCTATACCCAGTGACGTAGTCATCGACGCATCGAGAGGAGGCACAGTGGAGGACGGACAGAACGCAACTCGCAGCCGGCGCGGTTTTGCCGCATTGGATCCGGAGAAGCGCCGTTTGTTGGCGAGCAGTGGTGGCAAAGCGGCGCATGCCAGTGGCAATGCGCACGAATTTACTAGCGACGAAGCGCGCGAAGCAGGCCGGAAGGGCGGCCAGGCCGTGAGTCGTGATCGTGACCATATGTCGCGTATCGGCAGCAAGGGCGGTCGTTCCAAGCAGGCCAAGCCCCAGGAAGAATCCGCATAAGTCACCCGGCACGCAGCAATGCGTGCCGGTTCTTGTGTCAGCAATGGAAACCGGCCCCGGTGCGCTTCGGACACGGGGCCGTTAGCGTTTGAAAAGACGCGTTTTGCCCGCACTTTCGCATTGCTGGCAGCCGCAATCGATTGCAGCTCCTGGATGCAGGCAGCGCCATGATGCGTGATGCAGTACGCTTGGGCTTGCCAACCTGTTGATGCGCAAGGCATCCATGTCGGGTCGGCAAATTTTGCACACCGCAGCATGCTGAGAGATCGATTGCAGGCGAATTTGTCGCAATCACTCTGGCCTCCGCAACCAACTGTGCAACGCATGCACATACCACCGAATGCCTGGCGTGGCCGTGCTTGTGACGCGCGACGAGCCCAGTGCGACGCAGTGCCCGCACAGGCAGTTGCTCTGGGCAGATGGCTGTGACGCCACTGCTCGAGAGAGTGCGGCCTGGGCCGGGTGTGGCTCTGCTAATGCAGCGCAACGGACTTGAACATGACCACCGCGGGCTTGCGCGGAAGTACTGCGCCGGGCCGCCGTGTGCGCCTGCGTCGTCAGCGACAAGCCAGTGAAGCGCGCCATCAAAAACGTGCATGTAGACACGACGCACGACCTCGCGGGTACTTGCCGCGGGCGCGCATCGACGCCTGTGCATGTAAAGCCATTGTTGATGACGCACATGCCGTTCACTCGATGCAGCCGCGCCTTTCATCGCAGCGCGGGCAGCCTGGACCCATCGTAGACAACAGGAGACCCCGCATGGCCGAACCCCGTGAAAACCTGATGGACTGGTTGCGCGACGCGCATGCAATGGAGCAGCAGGCCGAGCAGATGCTCAAGGCCCAGGCCGCGCGGATCGAGCATTACCCAAGGCTCAAGGCGCGTATCGAGCAGCATCTGGAAGAAACGCTGGGGCAGCAGCGGTTGGTCGAGGCAAGTATCGAGCGCCTGGGCGGCTCGCCATCGGTGGTGAAGGACGCGATGGGCAAGATGGCGGCCTTTGGCCAAGCGATGGGCGGCATGACCACCTCGGACGAAATCGTCAAAGGCGCGATGGCCAGTTACGTGTTCGAAAATCTGGAAATTGCTACCTACACCGCGCTGTTGGGTGCTGCAAAAACGGTGGGGGACGTCGAAACACAGCGCATGTGCGAGCAGATCCTTCCGCAGGAAGAAGCCATGGCCAAGTGGCTGCTGGAACACCTGCCCGAGCTGACCGAGGAATTCCTGGTGCGTGATGCAACGCCCGGAGTCACCGCGAAGAAGTAACTGCATCGCATGGGTGCACCAACGTGTTGGTGCCGAATGGCAGACAGGGCCCTGCATTGCGGGGCCCTGTGCGTTTTGGCTAACAACGTACGCATACGGGATTACGCGGCCAAGGGTAGACGCAAAACGCGGGCAATACGCGTTCCGAAATCTTCGATTGCTGCTGTCATGGATTCCATTTTGTTGCGGAGACAGGGCAGCGCACCACATGCATGACGCCTTACATGTGCGTCGCAATCGGCATGGTCTGTGGTCAGCAGCAGCTCGCCGTCCTCGCCGCACCGCAGACCCGAAGCGATACACACCTAACTCGTGTCTGCTTCCACACCCTCTAGAAGAAAGCTCGGCAATAGTGATGTGCGACAGCATGGGAGTGACCAGTGACGATTGAAAACAACCGCAACATCGTGGCGATCGGCGGGTCGGCAGGCGCCAGCCAGGCGCTGCGCACGCTACTGGCAGACCTGCCGCGCGATCTTCCCGCCGCGGTGCTGGTGGTGCTGCATCTGTCGCCGCAAGGCACCGGCATCGTGGAGATGGTGCGCAGCGCAGCGCGCGGCTTGCCGGTGCACGTGGCCAGCGATGGCATGCCGTTGGTGCCTGGTGCGGTGTATGTGGCCGTGCCGGACTCCCACCTGATGGTCGATGGCATGCACGTCGTGCTGGGGCGCGGGCCGCGCGAGAACATGTCGCGGCCGTCGATCGATGCCTTGTTCCGCTCCGTTGCGGTCTCACACGGCGCACGCGCGTTGGGGGTGCTGCTGTCGGGCATGCTCAACGATGGCTGCGCGGGGTTGGAAGCCATCCAGGCCTGCGGTGGTGCAGTCGCGGTGCAGGACCCGGACGATGCAATTGCCGACGACATGCCACGCAACGCGCTGCGTGCGCTCACCCCGGACGTGGTGGCCCCCAGTGCGGCCCTGGGTGCGGTCATCACCGATCTGGTGCGCGAACCGGCGGCCTGGCCGATCGCGCCGTCGGATGCGCTCAAGCTGGAGGTCGCGATCGCGCGCGGGCAGCCGTCCACCACCGAGGTGATGACGCAGCTGGGGGAGCCGGTGGCGCTCAGCTGCCCGGCGTGTGGCGGCGTGCTGACCAAGCTGCATACACCGGGCACGCTGCGTTTTCGTTGCCAGGTCGGTCATGGCTACACCGCGCCCGCACTGATGTCCGCGAAGGAAGGCTCGGTGGATGAGGCGCTGCGCGTGGCCTTGCGCGTGATCGAAGAACGCGCCGAATTGGTGAGCCGGATGGCCGGGGACGACCGCGCTCACCAGCCATCGGTCGCTTCGCTGTATGCCGCGCGTGCCAAGGAATACCGCGGCTATGCGGATGTGTTGCGCAGCGCCTTGTTGACCTCACTGCAGCGCCCGGTCGAACACGGCGCGCTTGTCGAAGACGGCGCGTTGCTGACGCAGGAAGATCAGCATTAAGCAACGCGAGTCATGCCAACAGACGCGGCCAGCCGTCACCTTGGCCTTCGCCTCGCTGTTGGTCTACCCGCACCGCGTGGGTTCCGCAGAGACACGCGAGCGCTTACGCTTGTCGGCCTTCCTGCACTGGATCCGGCAATGACAGCGCAAACGCAGTATCCCATCGGCAGCCCCGGCCAGGCCTGGGGCGAGACAGAACGTGCGCAGTGGCGTGCGCGGCAAGTCCGCCGCCGCGTCTATGCAGATGACGTGCTGCAGCCGGTCGCCGCACTCGCCGGTGCATTCGAGTGCACGCAGTACGGCGTTATCGTGCAGGGCGCGGACACGTATCCACTCGTGGCGCTGCGCACCCCGCACTGGGATGCCACCTTGCCATGGGCGCTGGTCACCGGTGGCGTGCATGGCTATGAAACCAGCGGCGTGCTGGGCGCACTGCAATTCCTGCAGGAGCGCGCAGCAGCGTACGCAGGGCGCATCAATCTGCTGGTCGCTCCCTGCGTCAACCCGTGGGGCTATGAGCGCATCCAGCGCTGGAATGCCGAGGCGATCGATCCCAATCGCGCCTTCCGGCCCAATAGCCCTGCGGCGGAATCGGCAGCGCTCATGCAGCTGGTGGCCACCGTCGCCGGCACCGCGTTGCTGCACATCGATCTGCACGAAACCACCGACAGTGACGAGACCGAGTTCCGCCCGGCGTTGGCCGCGCGCGATGGCGTGCCGTTCGTGCCCGGCAGCATCCCGGACGGATTCTATCTGGTGGGTGACAGCGACGACCCGCAGCCGGCATTTCAGCAGGCGGTGATTGCGGCGGTGGCGCAGGTGACCCATATCGCGCCAGCCGATGCACAGGGCGAGATCATCGGCGCGCCGGTGGTGGGCGAGGGCGTGATCAACTACCCGGTGCGCCGGCTCGGCTTGTGCGCCGGTGTCACCGAAGCGCGCTATCGCACCACCACCGAGGTGTACCCGGATAGCCCGCGTGCCACGCCTGCGCAGTGCAATCTGGCCCAGGTGGTGGCGATCTGCGCCGCGCTGGATTATGCCTTGGCCAACAATTGATGCGGCATCACCAGGCCGTGCACATCGCGCGGCCTATTGGATCTACGCGCAGCCGATGATGCACAGCGGTTACGGCAGGCCTGCCGCGGTGCTCGCCTGCGCCACGTAGGCCGGCACCAACTCGGCTTCCATCGGCCTGGCCAATAGAAAGCCTTGCGCCTCGTCGCAGCCCCAACTCCGTAGCAGCGCAATTTCGTCGGCGTGCTCGATGCCTTCGGCCACGGTGCGATAGCCGAGTGCGCTGGCCAGCCGCACGACGGCTTCTGCGCGCAGCTGCATGCCGGATTGATCGGCGATGCCGGTCACCAGCGAGCGATCGAGCTTGAGCACATTGACGGGTAGCTCGGTCAGGTAGCCGAAGTTGCTGTAGCCGGTGCCAAAATCATCGATCGCAACGCTGACGCCGGCGTCGCGCAGGGCACGCAAGCGTGGCAAGGCCTGCACATTGCTGCGCAACCAGCGGCCTTCGGTGATTTCCAGCTCGATCCGTTCGGTAGGGATGCCCAGTGCCTGGCAGCGGTCGATCACGTCCGAGGCCAGATTGACGTTGCCGAAGTCGCGCGAAGACAAATTGATCGATAGCGAAAAATCCAGGCCGCCAGCGCGCCACGCGGCCAGTTGCCGGAGTGCGTGGTCGATCACCCATTCGGTAACCGTGCACATCAGCGCGGTTTTTTCGAACAAGGGAATGAATTCATCGGGACCGATCGCGCCCAACGTTGCGTGCTTCCAGCGCAGCAGGGCTTCGAAGCCGGTCACCGACAGGTCCAGCAGGTTGATGCGTGGCTGGAACACCAGGCGAAAATCGCCTGCCTCCAATGCCGCTTCTGCATCCAGTGCCAGACGATACGAGCGCTGGATGGCGTCGTCGTGCGCCGCGCTATACCAGCACAGGATCGCGTGGTGGCTCACCGCGTCACCCAATGCAACGAGCCCTTTGCGCATCACATCGCCGGTGTCGGGCTGACGCGGCAGGAACTTCACCACGCCGGCGTGGAAGGTCAGCGACATCGGGATGCCAGCCGCATCCACAGGCGCGTGCAGCATGTCGCGCAGATCCAGCAGCAGGTCTTCCATTTCATCGGCGGCAGAATTCAGCAGGAAGAAGGCAAACCGCATTGGCGCCACGTGATACACGGTGGCCTTGCCGCGCAGTGCGCGCGTCAGTACATAACTGGCATGGCGAACGAGCTCTTCAATGGGCTGCATGCCCAGCGCCTGCCGCGCCTCGTTGGCCGCATGCGTGTCGTAGACCTCGATAAAGGCCGCCAGCACCGGCATGGCGTGGTTGCCGTAGGCGAGCGTGTCCAGGTCGGCCTGCAATTGGCGAGCGTTATGAAGGCCGCTATGCGGCTCGCGGCGGCCGGCGCCGAACTGCAGCTCCAGTTGTGCGGCGGCCACATTGGCGAACATGCGCAGTTGCTGGCGCTCCTGCACGTCCAGGCGCCGTTCGTAGGCATCCAGAACGCACAAGGTGCCGTAGACGCCTGTCTGCGGTGCGCCAATGGGAACACAGGCGGCAAAGCGTGCGGGCTCGGCGGTCGCTGTCTCACCGAGCCGGACTGCAGGCAGCACCGCCACGGCAAGTGCCTCATGCTCGGCGTCGTGCGCGCCGTTGTCTTCAAAGGCCGCCACGGTCTGCATGGCCTGGTCCGGTGCAATGCCATGCGCCGCCAACACACGCCGCCGCCCGGATTCGGTAATCGTCAGCGCGGCAGCAGCAGCACCCAGCGAATGGCACACCAAACGTGCAATTTGATCGAGAGGCTCCATGCCGGCCAGATCGGTCGGTGTATTGCGCCACTCCAGATGCCGCTGTTGTCCCTGCTCGTCTGACGAACGCGTCATGCCATTAAGCTCCGTGGTGAAGATCACACTATCGCGTGATCGACATCAAAGGGAAGTGCTGATTCAGCCTTCGGGGTTCTGTAGCGAGGCGTGCATTCCATTGTCTCGAGACACGATGAGGCATTTTTTCCGCGCGACGAAAAAAGGCTGCTTATCCAATCAGTGGTCTTAGCGGCAGAGGTCGTTTAATTGGTGCACCGGATTTTGTATATGAAATCTCATCTGATTTCATTTCATTCGCTCCGCTCGGAATTGGCGCATTAACTTGATGCGGTGCCGCAAAGCTGATGCGTGCGTGCAGTGTCGGAAATTTGACGCGGGCCACTTTGTGGCTTGCAGCATCAGCCAAACCCATCCGCTGGAGTTCCTCTTAAATCGGGCACTGTGTCGTTCGCATTAACCAGGCAGGTCCGTAACGCTCGCCGCGACTGCATCTGATGTTGAATTTAATACTGCAAACGACCGCGAGCATACGAATCGACATTTTCCAGTTCTGCCATGCAAGTATTTATGGTTAGTGATACTTCGCACACTTTGCGCATAACGATTCGTTTATTAATCGATCAGCACATCCAGTCGGATTGGTATTCATCGTACTCATCCAGCGGTTAATCGAGCGCTGCCATAAGACCGGCGTTTGATCCAAACATTTTTTGAAACGTCATCCAGGCGCGCATTTGCGTGCGCGCCGATCTTTGCTTGTAACTCAGGAGAAACATATGAATCGTGCGTTTGCGCTGGTCTGGAACGCGGCTATCGGTAATTGGGTCGTCACGCACGAGTTGGTGCGCCGGCGGCGTAAATCGGGAGCGACCCGGCGCAATCTGCCGAGCATGGTGATCCTCGCCTTGGGAGCGGCTGCACCCACGCTGGCCTGGGGAGCGTGCACGCCGGCGCTACCTGCCGCTGGGCAAACGGTGACCTGCACTGGATTGCCGATCACCAGTAATGCGTTTTCCAGCAACGCGAACAATCTGACCGTCGACGTCGCCTCCGGAACGCAGATGACGGCGGGGCTGCTTGGCGGCACCGCCATTGCACTCGGCGGCACCAATTCCACGCTCAATAACAGCGGCACCATCGATCCTTCCGTGCTTGGCCTGCTGTCAGTGCTCAGCACTGGCGTGACGATGGGCAACGCCAGCTCGACGCAGGTCACGGTCAATAACCTCGCGACCGGCACGATCTACGGAAGCGGTGGCCTGCTCGGCGCCAACCTGCTCAACCTCGATGGCATGGCGCTGGGCATCACAGCCGCACCTGCCGGCGTGGTGCAGATCAACAACGCGGGCACCATCAGTAGTCGCCCCCTGTTGAATCTCTCGGTGCTTGCCTCGGATACGCCGGTCATCGCGGTCAGCGGTGGCGCCACGGTCAACGCAGTGAACTCCGGCACCATCGAAGGGCGGGTGGGTTTCCAGAGCTCGGCCACCGGCAACACTTTCATTAATTCCGGCGCCATCAACGGCAGCGTGTCGATGGGCGCCAACAGCATCAACAGCTTCACGGCGGTCACTGGTAGTAGCATCAGCAGCGCAGGCGGCATCGGGGTCGCACTGCTTGGCCCAGGCGGGTTGTTGAGCTTTGCGGCAACCGGCACCGTGGATGGCGGTGCGGGCGGCACCAACACGCTGATCCTGCAGAATTCCGCTACGGGCACTGGCAGCGGCACCACCGGCACGGCGGCGCTGAACACCTCGCAATACATCAACTTCGGCAGCCTGCGCGTCAACAGCGGTACCTGGACGCTGGGCGGTGCAACCAATTTCAGTAACACCGCGCTCAATGGCGGCGTGGCGCAATTCGCCAACCCGGCCCTGTTCGGCACCAACATCACCGCCAACGGTGGCGCGATCGAGGCCACTGCCGCCAATCTGACCTTGAGCCCCACCGGTGGCATTGCACTCACCGGCACCGGCCTGACGGTACAGGGCGCCAATGCATTGACCATCGGCAGTGCGCTCACCGGGACTGGCGCGCTCACCAAAACCGGTATAGGTGCCGTCACCTTGACCGGCGCCAATACTTATAGCGGCGGCACCACGCTGGCCGCCGGCAGCCTGACGCTGGGCAATAACACTGCGCTGGGAACCGGCACGGTGACTGCAGCAGGTGGCACCCTGTCGGGCACCACCGCACTCAACCTCGCAAACGCCTTTACGTTGACCGATAGCCTGACCATCGGCGGCAGCAATGCGGTGCGGCTCGGTGGCGCCGTCAGCGGCGGCGGTGGTTTCGTCAAGACCGGGACCGGCACCTTGACCCTGGGCGGGACCAATACCTATACCGGCGGCACCGCGCTCAATGCCGGCACAGTGGTGCTGGAAAATGCCGCCGCCCTGGGCACCGGCGCGGTGATCGCGGGCGGCGGAGCGCTGGACACCACCGCACCGTTGTCGCTTGCGAACAATGTGGTGCTCAACAGCACACTGGGTGTGGGCGCCAGCGGGAACGCGCTGAGCCTGACCGGCGTGCTGTCGGGCACCGGCGGCATCACCAAGACCGGCACCGGCACGTTGGCGCTCACCAATGCCAACACCTATACCGGCGCGACCACGCTGGCCGGCGGCACCTTGCAGGTAGGCAATGCGGCGGCATTGGGCGGCAGCACGCTCAATGTCACGGCTGCGTCCACCTTGTCGAGCAGCATTGCGCTGGCACTGGGCAATGCGGTTTCGCTTGCAGGTCCATTGACGGTGAGCGGTGCCCAGGCGCTGACGTTGGGCGGCGCCATCGGTGGCACCGGCAGCCTGCTTAAAACCGGCACCGGCGACCTCACCCTGGCCGGTACCAACAGCTACACCGGTGGCACCACGTTGAGCAGTGGCCGTCTGCTGGTGGGGACGGGCAGTGCGTTGGGCACCGGCACGCTCACCGCCAGTGGTGGCGAACTTGCTGCCACCGCACCCACCACGCTGACCAATGCGGTCGCGCTCACGGGTGCGCTCGATGTGGGCGGCAATGGCACGGCGCTGACGCTGTCCGGTACCGTCAGCGGCACCGGCAGTGTCAACAAGCTGGGCACCGGCACGCTGACACTGGGCGGTTTGAATACATATACCGGCGGCACCACGCTGGGAAGCGGCACCTTGCAGGTGGGCAGTGCCACGGCATTGGGCGGCGGGGCGTTGAACGTCACCGGCAATGCCGCGCTGCAAAGCACGGCGGCCACCACGCTGGGCAACGCCGTGAACCTGTCTGCTGGCGCGCTGACGTTCGATGGGACGCAAGCGCTCAGCCTGACCGGCACGGTCAGCGGCACCGGCAGCCTGGTCAAATCCGGCACCGGTGATCTCAGCTTGAGTGGCAACAATGTGTTCACCGGCGGCACCACGCTCAGCGCTGGTCGGTTGACGGTGGGCAGCAATACCGCATTGGGCAGCGGCACGTTGACGGCAGCAGCCGGTAGTACGCTCGATTCTGCAGTGGTGAGCACACTCGCCAACGCGATCGCGCTGACCGGCGTAGGCGCTGTCAATGTGGGCGGTGCCAACGCGCTCACGCTGAGCGGCGACATCAGTGGCGTGAGCAGTTTGAACAAGGTTGGCACGGCGAGTCTGAGCCTGACCGGCAACAACACCTATACCGGCGGCACGCGCCTGAGCGCGGGCAGCTTGCTGTTGGGCAGCAATACGGCGCTGGGCACCGGTGCACTGACTGCCGCCGGCGGTGTGTTGGACAACACCGCGCCCGTGTCGCTGAGCAATGCAGTGGTGCTGGAGCAGAATCTGGCGCTGAGTGGCAATCAGGATCTTGCACTCGGCGGCAGCGTCAGCGGGACGGGTGCACTGATCAAGAACGGCAATGCGGCGCTGAGTTTGACTGGCACCAATAACTTCACCGGTGGTGTCACTCTCAACGCAGGCACGTTGCTGATCAACAGCGGCGCAGCACTGGGAACCGGTGTACTCACCGCAGCCGATGCCACGCGTCTGGACACAACCGCCGCTGCCAGCGTCGGCAATAACGTGGCCCTGCTTGGCGCACTCACGGTAGGCGGCAGCAACGCGCTGGATCTGACCGGCACCGTCAGCGGCACCGGCAGCCTGATCAAGGAGGGTGCCGGCGCACTCACGCTCACCGGCAACAACGTTTACAGCGGTGGGACGCAACTCACCGCAGGCAGCCTGGTGGTTGGCGCGGATGCCGCGCTCGGCACCGGCGCGTTGACCACCGCCGATGGCACCGCGCTCAGCGCAAGCACTGCAGTCACGCTGCAGAACGGCATCGCGCTGGGCGGTGCGCTCAGCATCGATGGGCAACCGCTCACGCTCAATGGTGTGGTCAGTGGCGCGGGCAGTTTGATCAAGAACGGCACCAATGCGCTCACGCTCAACGGCAACAACACCTGGGCCGGCGGGTTGCAACTGCAGGCCGGCTCGGTACTGGTGGGTAGCGATACCGCGCTTGGCCTGGGCACCCTCACCGCTGCCGCCGGCACCACGCTGGATGCCACCACCGCGGCAACCTTGGGCAATGCAGTCGCAGTGGATGGCGCGCTCACCATCGGTGGCACGCAGGATCTCACCTTGAACGGGGTGGTCAGTGGCGCCGGCAGTCTGGACAAGCAGGGCACTGCCACGTTGACGCTGGGCACGGCGAACACGTTTAGCGGTGGGACGACGCTGGGCGCTGGCCGCCTGGTGCTTGGCAACGAAGCCGCATTGGGCACGGGGCAACTGACCATCGCCGGCGTCGCCGAACTGGATACCGCTGCAACGGCGAACCTCGCCAATGCCGTGCAGTTGAATGCACAGCTCACCTTGGCCGGCAGCAACGATCTGAGCTTGAACGGTGCCATTACTGGCACCGGCGGCCTGCTCAAGAATGGCACCGGTACGTTGTCGCTCACCGCCACCAACAGCTATAGCGGCGGCACCACGCTGACCGGCGGCACACTGGCCGTGGGTGCGGATGGCGCACTCGGCACCGGCAGCCTGTCGGTGGTGGGCGATGCGGTGCTGAGCAATGCGATTGCCGTGGCACTGGGCAACGACATCACCCTGGGCGCGGCGTTGACCGTCGATACGGTGGGCGACCTGCTGGCCACCGGCAACATCAGCGGCACCGGCGGGCTGACCAAGACCGGCGCGGGCATTCTGACCCTCGACGGCAGCAACAGCTACACCGGCCCGCTGGCAGTGCAGGCCGGTGCACTGGTGGCCAACACCGCTGCGGCACTTGGCAACGCGAGTACGGTGGATGTCGGCGCCGGTGCCTTGCTGAGCCTGACCGGCGGCGGCCTGATCAACAGTCTGGGCGGCGGCGGTAATGTGGATGTGGGTGCGGGCAGTACCTTGCAGGTGGGCGCGGGCAGCTTCGCCGGCAGCCTGATCGGCAATGGCAACCTGGACAAGATCGGCACCGGTACCTTGAGCCTGCTCGGCGACAATGGAGTGGCCGGCAGCACCTCGGTCAGCGGCGGCACCCTGGATGTGGCGGGTAGCTTGATCACCAGCAATCTGAACGTCGCGCTCGGCGGCACCTTGCGCGGCGCCGGCGCGGTGACCGGCCCGGTGACCATCGCCGACGGCGGGCGTCTGGCAATCACCAATGGTTCCACGCTCAGCGTGGGCGGGTTGTCCCTTGCATCCGGTGCCTTCATCGATGCCTCGCTGGCAGCGCCGAGTGCCACCCGGCTGCTTGCGGTCAACGGCAACCTCACGCTCGATGGCACGCTCAACATCACCGACATCGGTGGCTTCGGCACCGGCGTTTACCGGCTGATGGACTACACCGGCCTGCTCACCAACAATGGCCTGTTGCTCGGCACCATTCCCGGCAGCGTGGACATCAGCCAGTTGGCACTGCAGACCGCGATCGGCCAGCAGATCAATCTGGTGGTCACGGCACCCGGAAGCATCGTGCAGTTCTGGGACGGTGCGCAGACGGTTGCCAATGGCAGCGTGGACGGTGGCAGCGGAATATGGGGCGCCGCCAGCAACTGGACCGGTCAGGACGGCACCGCCAACAGCACCTGGCAGGGCGATTTTGCGGTGTTCTCTGGCACGGCCGGCACCGTGGGTGTGCAGGGCACCCAAGCGGTGGGCGGGCTGCAGTTCGTCACCGACGGGTATCAGTTGACCGATGCCGGCGCGGGCAGCTTGAGCATCATCGCGCCATTGACGGCGGTCCGCGTGGACCCCAATGCCACCGCCACGCTCGATGTCGGCATCAGCGGTGCAGGTGGCCTGGAGAAAGTGGACACCGGCACGCTGGTGCTGGATGCGGCCAATAGCTATACCGGCGGCACCACGCTCAGCGGCGGCACGCTGGTGCTTGGCGATGCGCAGGCGCTCGGCACTGGCGCACTCACCACCGCCAACGGAACCACGCTGGATACCAACCAGGCCCTGGCCGTTGGCAATGCGGTCGTGCTCAACGGCGCGCTGAATCTTGCCGGCAGCAACGATCTGGCCTTGAACGGCGCCATCACCGGCGCGGGCAGCCTGGTCAAGAACGGCACGACCACGCTGACGCTCGACGGCGCCAACAGCTACACCGGCGGCACGGTGTTGAATGCCGGCACGCTGGCGCTGGGCAGCAATACGGCGTTGGGCACCGGCAGCCTGTCGGTGATTGGTAACTCCACCTTGAGCAACGCGATCGCGTTGGCATTGACCAATAACCTCACGCTCGGTGCAGGGCTCACCGTAGACACGGCGGCCGATCTTTCGCTCAGCGGCGTGCTCACCGGCGCAGGCGGGTTGACCAAGACCGGCCTGGGCGCGCTGACGCTGGCGGGCAGCAACAGCTTCAGCGGTCCCTTGTCGGTGCAGACCGGCGTGGTGGCGACCACCGCGCCGGGTGCACTCACGGGCGTGGGTGCAGTGGACGTGGCCGCAGGCGCGGGCTTGCAGCTGGGCAGCAGCACCGCACTAGGTGCACTGACCGGGCTGGGCAATGTCGCCATCCTGGGCGGCAGCACGTTGCAGGTGGGCAACACCAATGTCACCGGGACCTTCGGTGGCAGCCTGAGCGATATGGGCAATCTGGAAAAGGTCGGCACCGGCGTGTTCCAGCTCACCGGGACCAGCAGCATTGGTGGCACCACCCTGGTGAGTGCGGGCACGTTGGATGTGGACGGCACGCTGGCCAGCGCAGGTGGGCTCACGGTCGCCAACGGCGGCGCCTTGAGCGGCAGCGGCGTGGTGGATGCGGCGGTCACGGTAGCCGACGGTGGCCGCCTGGTCGTGAGCAGCGGCGCGCTGCTGACCACCGGCACGCTGAGCCTGGCACCGAATGCAACCATCGATGCGTTCCTGGGCATTCCCAGCCAGACCGGCGTGCTCGCGGTCAACGGCGACCTCACCCTGGACGGCACGCTCAACATCACCGACATCGGTGGCTTCGGTAATGGTGTGTATCGCCTGATCGATTACACCGGCGGGCTGACCAACAACGGCCTGGCCTTCGGCAGCATTCCTGGTTCTGTTGATCCCACGCAATTGGCCTTGCAGACCGCGTTGGCGCAGCAGGTCAACGTGGTGGTGTCCGCGCCGGGCAGCAACGTGCAGTTCTGGGACGGCGCACAGACGGTGGGCAACGCGCAGATCGAAGGCGGCACCGGCACCTGGACGGCGGGTGCCACCAACTGGACCGGCATCGATGGCCTCACGAATACCGATTGGCAGAACAGCTTTGCCGTATTCGCCGGCACTGCCGGCAACGTCGGCGTGCAGGGCACGCAAGGCATCACCGGCATGCAGTTCGCCACCGATGGCTACGTGCTCACCGATGCCGGCGCTGGCGCCCTGAGCGCCAATGCCGCCACCACCATCGTGCGCGTGGATCCGGGCGTTACCGGCACCATCGACGTCACCATTGGCGGCACGGGCACCTTGCAAAAGCTCGACACCGGCACGCTGATTCTGGGCGCAGCCAACACCTACACCGGCGGCACCGCGCTGGGCGGCGGCACCCTGGTGCTGGGCGATGCCCAGGCATTGGGCACCGGCACGTTGACCGCAGCCACCGGCACCACATTGGATACCGATCAGGCGCTTGCCATCGCCAATGCGGTGGACCTCACCGGCGCGCTGACAGTGGCCGGTAGCAACGACCTGACCCTGAGTGGACCGGTCAGCGGGGCCGGTGGGCTGATCAAGAACGGCACGGCCACGCTCACCCTGGATGGTGCCAACAGCTACTCCGGCGGCACCGTCTTGAATGCCGGCACGCTCGGTGTGGGCAGCAACACGGCGCTGGGCACCGGCAGCCTCTCGGTGCTGGGCAATGCGACGTTGAGCAATGCCGTGGCGGTGGCGCTGGGCAACGCGGTCACCCTCGGCGCCACGCTCGATGTCGCCAATGCGGCAGATCTGACCCTGGCCGGCGACATCAGCGGCAATGGTGCGCTGGTCAAGTCCGGTACCGGCACGCTGACGCTGGATGGGACGAACAGCTACACCGGCGGCACCACGCTCAATGCCGGTACCACGGTGGGCGACAGCGCCAGCCTGCAAGGCGCGATCGTCGACAACGCGGCACTGGTGTTCAACCAGACCACCGATGGCGTGTTCACCGGTTCGATCACCGGCACCGGCTCGGTGACCAAGGACGGCGCGGGCGATCTGCGTCTGAATGGCGCCAATGCCTACACCGGCGGCACCACCATTACTGCGGGCACCCTGATCGGCGATACCACCAGCCTGCAAGGCAACATCCTCGACAACGCGGCGCTGGTCTTCGACCAGGCCGGTGGCGGCGTGTATGCCGGTGTGATCAGCGGCACCGGCAGTGTCGAAAAGACCGGCGCCGGTGCATTGGTGTTGACCGGCGCCAACAGCTACACCGGCGGCACCCTGGTCAGCGCCGGCAGCCTTATCGGCAACACCACCAGCCTGCAGGGCAACGTGGTCGACAACGCCACGTTGGTGTTCGACCAGGCCACCGACGGCACCTTCGCCGGCGCCATCAGCGGCACCGGCAACGTGGTCAAGCAAGGCGATGGCGTGCTCACGCTGAGCGGCACCAACAGCTATAGCAGCGGCACCACGATTGCCGACGGCACCTTGCAGGGCACCACCAGCAGCCTGCAGGGCAACATCCTGGACAACGCCGTGCTGGTATTCGACCAGGCCGGTGACGGCACCTTTGCCGGCAACATCACCGGCAGCGGCACGCTGATCAAGAACGGCACCGGTGCGGTAACCCTGGATGGCGTCAACAGCTATCTCGGCGGTACCACCATCAATGCCGGCACCCTGATCGGCGACACCGACAGCCTGCAAGGCAACATCCTCAACAACGCAGCGCTGGTGTTCCTGCAGGACGCCAACGGCACCTATGCAGGCACCCTGTCGGGCACCGGCACCCTGGTCAAGGACGGCACCGGCACCTTGCTGGTGACCGCCAACAGCGGTGGCTTCATTGGGCCGACCACGGTGAGTGGCGGCACCTTGAGCGTGGGCAACCCGGCCAATCCGGGCGCGGCCCTGGGTGGGCCGGTGACGGTGGGCCCGGGCGGCACGCTCACCGGCAGCGGCACCATCGGTGGGCTGAACCTGTCGGGCACCCTGCTCAGTGGCGGCGACAGCGGCTCGATCACGGTTGGCGGCAATGCCACCTTCAATCCGGGTTCCACCTGGCAGGTGACCCCGGGCAGTGGCGGCACGGTCACACCGGTCACCGTTGGCGGCACGGCGGTGGTCGCGCCGGGCAGCACCCTGCAACTGGTGCGTGCGCCGGACCTGCCCCTGTTCGTGGATATTCCGCTGATCAATGCCGGTGGTGGCCTGAGCGGCCAGTTCACCAACATCACCTCCGACTACGCGTTCATTGACCCGAATGTCAGCGTGAGTCCCGGCGGGCTGTCGGTGTCGTTTGGGCGCAATACGGTGTCGATGGTCGACATTGCGGTGACGCCGAACGAGCAGGCCAGTGCCGCAGGTGTAGATGGCCTGCCCACCACCAGCCCGATCTTGCAGGCAGTGCTGCGTTTGCCGGATGACCCGCAGGCCGTGCGCACTGCATTCGCCTCGCTGTCCGGCGAAAGCCACGCCACTACCGCGACGGCACTGCTCGATAGCCGTTTCCTGATGAGCGGCATCGGCAGCCATCTGCGTGGCGACAGCCAGGACACCCGCGTGGGCGACACCACGGTCTGGATCGCCGGCCGCAGCCGTCCGAACCGGATCGACGGCGACAGCAATGCCAACTCGGTGCGGCGCGAAGACGATGGCGTGATGGCCGGTGCCGAACGTCGCATCGGCGAGCGCAGCCTGATCGGCGTCGCAGTGGGTAACCAGGACCTGGAAAGCTGGTCGCGTGCCAACGATGATCGTGCCGATATCGATGCCACGCATGTCGGCGTGTACGCGCAGGCCGACTGGTCCGCTTTCACCCTGCAGGGTGGGGTGGACTATGCGGACTATCGTGTCGACAGTACCCGCCGCGTGATTCTGCCCGGCGTGATGGAAGAACGTCTGAGCAGCGAGTACGACGCCACGGCCACCACGGTCTCGCTGGAAGCGGCCTGGAACCTGCAGGCGGGCACCGCGGTGTACAGCCCGTTCGTCGCGGCGGCCTATACGCATCTGAAGACCGACGGTTTCAGCGAGCGTGGCGGCATTGCCGGGCTGTCGGTGGACAGCGCCAAGGACGAGTACACCACCAGCACGGTGGGGGTGCGCGGCCGTTGGGAGCCGGGCCAACAGGCCGGTCTTTACGCATCAGTGGGTTGGCGGCATGCCTATGGCGACCGCCAGATGCAGCGCTCGGCGGGCTTCATCGGCGAGGGCACCAGCTTCTCGGTGCACAGCGTGACCCTGGCCAAGAATGCGGTGGTGGGCGAGGTGGGCGTGAGCCTGATCACCTCGCCGAGCAGCCGCATGGCGTTGTCGCTGCAAGGTCTTAATGGCGATGGCCAGACCGCGTATGGCGGGCAGGTGACCTGGGGCTGGAGCTTCTGATCCTGCCGCGGTTGCAGTGTTGAAACAGCAAAGGCCCCGGCAATGCCGGGGCCTTTTGTTTGTCACCAATGACCCGGCGTGCCTCAGAACTGCCAGCGCAGGCCGACATTGGCATTGACGCTGCTGGCATCGGAACTGCCACGCTCGGCACCCACATTGCCGTACAGCGAGAACGTGTCGCTGACGCTGTAGCGCACGCCGACCGACGCACGCAGCGCTTCCTTGGAGAGCGGCTCACCGGCAACGGTGAACCGCGCCTCGGGCAGGCCGGTGAACCAGGCGGTGAAGTCGGCGCGGTTGTCGCCAAACAGCGAGCGATAGGCAACCAGGCCGTCGAAGCCCCACTTGCCATGCGCCAGGTGACCGCGCACGCCCACTTCGCCGTAACCGGCGCGCAGCGTGTCGCTGGCTGCGCTCAGGCCCAGGCCGGTGACCGATGCTTCGCTGAAGGCGTCCTGGGTCTGGCTGACCACACCGGCGGCCACGAACGGTGACAGCCCGGCGCGCGGCAACAAGCCCAGTTCGGTGCGCAGCGACCAGTTGGTGTCGTGGCGACGATCCTGCAGGCGCTCGCTGATGCTGCCGGCCTGCACGCTGCGTTCGGTTTCCACGCTGCCCATGCCGTATGAGCCAATCGCTGAGAGATATGCCATGCCGACCGGCTGATACAGGTAGGCAGTCATCGCGTAGCGGTCGGCGCGCAGGCGGCTGGCCGAGGCGCTGATGGTGCCGCGGTCTTCGCCCGAGGTGAGCGCTGCACCCACGATGGTGCCGGCGCCGCCCAGCGGCATGTCGAAGCCCACGGTGGTTGCGCGCTGGGTGTAATCGGCCGACGCGTAGCCGGCGCGGCTCAGGTCACCGTCGAGGTAGCTGCCCTGCATCCAGGTGGTCAGCGTGGTGGTGCTGGCCAGCAGCGGCAGGCGATCGGCCGCCACACGTGCATCGTTGAGCGCGGACTGGAACCCGAGCGTGCGTTCGATGCCGTGGACCTGGCCCACCAGCGTCGGCAGCGAGCTGGCAACCTGCGCATCGGTGGCCAGTAGCAGCGCACCGGTCGCGGTGATGACGCCGCCCAGGTTTGCGGTGTCGCCGGACGCCACGCGGGTATCCAGGGCTTTGACCAGGCTGTCGGCCTGACGGGCGCCGGCCACCACCGACTGCGACGCACCGGCAGCCTGTGCGCTGGCGGCAGCGGCATTGCGGGTGAGCGTGGCGGTGACGCTGGTCGGGTCATAGGCCAGCGCGGCGGTCCAGAAGAAGTTGTTGGCGTACTGCACGCGGTCGAAGGTGCCCTGCAGGGTGCCGGCACGAACGATGCGCTCGCTGCCGGCAACCGTGTAGCCCGCCGCTTCCGGCAGCAACAACAGGTTGCCTTTCAGGCTGGCCTGGCCGGTCACGGTCAGGCCCTTGCCCAGTTCGATCGCGGTGGTGCCGGTGCTGTTGACCAGGCTGTAGTTGCCGTTGATGGTGCCGCCGCGCGATTCGAACGTGGCCGAATTGAGCACCAGCACGTCGGAGCGCACGCTGCCCGACAGGGCCAGCACGCCGTCGCTGATGCTGGTGCCGCCGGCGTAGCTGTTGTTGCCGCTCAGGGTGAGTCTGCCGGCGCCGTTCTTGGTCAGGTTGCCGCTGCCGGAGATGTCGTTGCTGAAGGTGCTGTCGTAGCCGGAGGTCACGTTTGCCGCCCAGTTGCTGGCGAACTGGCCCGGGCCCTTGATCGCCTTGGCGGCATTGACCATGCCCCAACCGTACAACGCGTCGACGCCGGGATCGCCCAGGTCGGTGGCGGTGGTCAGCAGGGTCTGCTGCAGGTTGGAAGCGCTCATCCAGGGATACACGCCGAGTACCTGCGCGGCCACGCCGCTGACAGCGGCAGTGGAGAACGAGGTGCCGGCGATCTGGCCCTGCAACTCGGTGCCGGCCAGGGCCGGGGCGGCGTACATGCCCGGTGCCACCAGGCACCACTGCGCAGCGGACCCGCAATGATTGGAATAGCTGCTCAGCCCGGCCGGGTTGCCGGCGCTGTCGATCTCCACCGCGCCCACGGCCAGCCAGTTGTTGCGCAGGCTGGCTTCCTGCACCGGCGCTGCGGCCGGGTAGGAGGCTTCAGCGGCGCCATCGTTGCCGGTGGAGGCCACGATCAAGGCATCTGCCTGCACTAGCGGGGTCAGCGCGAAGCGCCAAGCCAGTGCCGCATTGGCGCTGCTGGCCGCATCGGCGTACGAGGCGCCGATCGACAGGTTGGCGATCCGGACACCGGCCGCAGCCATGTCCACTGCGGCGCGACGCGCCTGCTGGGTGCCACAGGAATTCTCGGCGCAGATGCGGCCGTAGATCAGGTCGGCATCTGGCGCGACACCGCCAGCGAAGCCGTCCTGCGCCGAACCCAGCACCAGTGCAGACACCACGCTGCCGTGGCCCCGCAACCGATTGGACGTGGATTCCGCTGCGCCGGGGACGGCGGTGTAATCGGTAAACGCGTCGACCTTGCCAGCGACCGGCGCGTAGGTCTGCACCAGGTTGTCGTCCATCACGCCGATCTTGACGCCTTGGCCTCTGGCACCGGCCTGCTGGGCCAGATCCGCATTGGTGGGCACCAGCAGATTGCTGGCCAGGCCCTGGTAGCGCGGGGGGGCGACCGGCACCGGTGCAGTTTTCGGCAGCGGATCGGCAGTCGGGGTGGGGGCGGGGGCCGGGTTCGTGATCGGCGCCGGCACCACCGTGGTGGTCGGTGGCGGGTCGTTGCGGACATTGCCGCCACCACCGCCGCCGCCACAGGCAGTCAGGACAAGGCAGGAGGAGATCGTCGTTGCGAGGAGCGAGCGTTTCATTGGTGGTCTGATTCCTGTCATGGCGCGCCGCTTAGCCGCTTCACATCAACGTCTGGCGCAGTGGACCTGCGCCGACCCAGACCGGCGCAAGAGTTTATTCACGTGTTATTGACATTTAATTTGCTGGCGAATCCATCCCCATGGATGTCGTCGCAAATCGCAACCGAGGGGCTGTTTTGTAGCGCCGCCTCAATTGCCTGATGGTTTAACGGCGATGGGTGGAACTTCTAAAACAGGATTGGACAGCCAGTATTCAGAAGAAACCCTTCAATAGGATTTATTGATTCAAGCAATAGCCGAAATGGTTTAAGGCTATTCCCTACAAGCTGTACGCTTGCGTCCGTTTATTCTTCGCGGCGAAACAGCGAGCATCCTAAATGCGATCGAAGTCGCATGGCATCAGGGAAGACGATCGTAGATGTAGGCAATTCACCTACCACGCAGCGGTAGATAACGAACTCAACCAGTAAAGACGGACGCTACTGTAGTTAGCGGACTCTAGCTTACGCACTACCCGAATCGAGTGTGGCTCTGGGCGTGCGCACATGCAGGGCTGCTCGCGGTTTATTTTCGGAAATAAACTGGCCTAACTCGTGCACATCGATCTAGCGAAATTAGAGGTCGATAAGGCGCCTTGTTATATGGGTTGTTTTAAAGCATTTGGAAGGCGGTTATATCGAGCTGCCCAAGGAGCGCTTGGCCGAAGACGCTGACTCACCAATTTAATCAGCGCCCTTATTGATCGCGATCTAGTGAAAATGCCTGGCGCTGACAATTCGGGAAATGTGCTCGACGCACAGGACGATCCGGTTTTTCAGCAGGATTTCTGCGGATTTCGAGCTTGGATGCCGTACGCATGCGAACGCGCCGCAGCCTCGCAAATGCGCGTTTGAATGACGACGATTGCAGACGCCCTCGACCGTCACCATTCTCTGGCTGAGTACGCCATTTGAATAAAGCGTCCACCGACGTGTCCTTCTGCGGCACGCATCGCGCGATGTATATGCCAGGACCCGGGCTATTTCAGTTTGGTTCCCGCAATGCATAGCGGCCTTTACTGGAATCCGGAGCGGCGTCTGCCTGGTGGCGTCTGCGTTACGGCGAACCAGCAGCTGCATTCGCCCAGGCAGTGACGGGCAGCAGCGCCGGCACGCCTCGGATTCCCGCTCAGCGGGGCTCTCGGCGGAGCTTCCGTCCGAACACAGGTCCGTTCAGCGCCGTTCAGCTGATTCCCACTGCCTGAGCGGCGCGCACCACGTGCAGACGGACGCAAGCCAGCTATCCAGCCAGGTGCACGGTCCACGCTGTCTGCATCTCAGTGCTGCGGCAGCCAAGTGGCGGGGTGACGTCGGTTCACCAAAGGCAGCGGGCGAGGGACGCCGCTGACGCAGGCAGGCCACTGCATGGCGATCTCGGTCATCAGCACGGCCGTCGCAGCGGATCGCGGCGTCTCAGCCGGGCCCGACCGTGTCACTGTCGCTAACGCGCGCCCGTTACCTGGCCGGCTGCGCGGGAAGGGCAGCCAGGATCTTCCCGCGGCAGACCTCCAGGATCTCGTCTGCCAGTGGTGAATCGTCCGGGCAGGCGCGCGAGAGCACCACCGCGCCGATCGCGTGGGCCAACCGGTCGATGGTGTCGGCACGCACCTGCTGCCGTTGCGCAGCGTCGCGCGCGTCATCGGCGTTGGCCAGCGTGTCCAGCAACGTGCTGATGCCGCTGGCGAATTCGGCCTTGATGGCCTCGGGTTGCCGCGCGGCGTCGCCACAGAGCGCGGCCATGGTGCAGCCGCGTGCACGGCCATCGCGGTGCTTGCGCGAGACGTAATCGCTGAGAAATTCGGCAACATCCACCGCATCGGAGGCGGCAGCGGTCTTGGAAAAACCCAGTGCGGCCGTCTCAGCCATTAGGTCCGCCTTGGAGCGGAAGTGCTTGTAGAAGCCGCCATGGGTGAAGCCGGCCGCGGCCATCAGTTCGGCCACGCCTACGCCGTCGTAGCCGCGCTCGCGAAACAGCGCAGCCGCGGTCTCGACGATATGTGCCCGGTTCTCCTGTGCCTGTGCCTTGGTGACTTTCATGGGCAACTCCCGCTGCTGACTGGTGGCCAGTATGCATTGATGTCACCCATCATCAAAGTGTTGACAAGATAGATTATGTTCGACATCATTAATCCATCGCCGGATGAGGCTGCCCCTGGCACCGCATCCAGCACCGATTGCAGTGCCATCCCTTTTTGACCGGACCTCGCCAATGACCGACACGCCCCTGTTCCAGCCGTACACCCTCGGCACCCTGACGCTCGCCAACCGGGTAGTGATGGCGCCGCTGACGCGCAACCGCGCGGTCGCCGGCGGCGTGCCCAGCCCGTTTGCGGCCAGCTATTACGCGCAGCGTGCTTCCGCCGGCCTGCTGATCTCCGAAGGCAGCCAGATCTCGCAGCAGGGGCAGGGCTACCAGGACACGCCTGGCATCTATTCGCAGGCGCAGATCGATGGCTGGCGCGTGGTGACCGACGCCGTGCACGCCAAGGGCGGGCGCATCTTCCTGCAGCTCTGGCACGTGGGCCGGGTGTCGCACGTGGATTTGCAGCAGGACGGTGCCACGCCGGTTGCGCCGTCGGCGCTACCGGCGCAGGCCAAGGTGTTCGTCAACAACGGCTTCGCCGATACCTCGGTGCCGCGCGCACTCGCGCTCGACGAACTGCCCGGCATCACAGACAGCTTCCGCCAGGGCGCGGCAAATGCCATCGCGGCCGGCTTCGACGGCGTGGAGATTCACGCCGCCAACGGCTATCTGCTGGACCAGTTCCTGAAAGACGGCGCCAACGTGCGCACCGATGCGTACGGCGGCTCGGTCGAGAACCGGGCGCGTTTCGTGCTGGAGGTGACCCGGGCCGTGGTCGAGGAGATCGGCGCAGCACGCACCGGCATCCGCATCTCGCCGGTGTCGCCTGCCAGCGGCATTTCCGGCACTGACCCGCAGCCGCAGTTCGATTATCTCGTCGAGCAGCTCGACACGCTCGGCATCGTCTATCTGCACGTCGTGGAAGGTGCCACCGGTGGCCCGCGCGATGTGGCGCCGTTCGACTACAGCGCCTTGCGCCGCCGTTTCAAAAACACCTACCTCGCCAACAACGGCTACGACCTGGAGTTTGCGAGCGCGCGCCTTGCCAGCCATGAGGCCGATCTGATCGCCTTCGGCCGCCCCTTCATCGGCAACCCGGACCTGGTGCAGCGCCTGCGCACCGGCGCGCCACTGGCCGCGTTCGACCCGGCCAACCTGTACGGCGGTGGCGCTGCCGGCTACAGCGATTACCCCACCCTGGACGGCAGCACCGCGTCCTGACCCGCAGGTGCTGCGTGCGCGTGCACGCGGTACACGCTCTCCGCACTCCACTCCTCCGAGACCCACATGACCACACTTTCGACTGTCCTCATCACCGGCGCATCGACCGGCATTGGCGCGACCTATGCCGAGCGTTTTGCGCAGCGCGGCCACAACCTGGTGCTGGTGGCACGCGACAAGACGCGTCTGCAAGCCCTTGCCGAGCGCCTGCAGCAGGCGCATGGCGTCAACGTCGACGTACTGCCTGCAGACCTCACCGAGCGCGCCGATCTGGCCGCCGTGGAAGCACGCCTGCGTACGGATACCAGCATCGGCATCCTCATCAATAATGCCGGCATCGCGCAGAGCGGTGGCTTCGTTGACCAGGACGTCGACACCATCGAGCGGCTGATCACGCTCAACATCACTGCACTGACCCGCCTGGCACACGCCATCGCGCCGCGGCTGGCGCAGGCAGGCGAGGGTGCCATCGTCAATATCGGTTCGGTCGTCGGTCTGGCACCGGAATACAGCATGTCCGTTTATGGCGCGAGCAAGGCCTTCGTGCTGTTCCTGTCGCAAGGCTTGCATGTGGAACTCGGCGCCAAGGGCGTGTACGTGCAGGCCGTGCTGCCGGCGACCACGCGTACCGAAATCTGGGAACGGATCGGCGTCAATGTCGACAGCCTGCCCGAAGTGATGGAAGTGGGCGAGCTGGTGGACGCGGCATTGGTCGGCTATGACCGTCGCGAACTGGTGACCATTCCGCCGCTGCATGTGGCCGCACGCTGGGATGCGCTGGACGGCGCGCGCCAGGGCCTGCTCTCGGATCTGCGCCAGGCACACGCCGCCGAGCGTTACCGCACCGCGTCCTGACGCGTATACCCGCCACTGCCATCGGATCCGCCACTCATGACGTTCAACGCACTGCTGGCCACGCAGACCAGCGATCGCATCGCCACCGACGTCGTGCAACTGGAGGAAGGCCAGCTGATGGCAGGCAATGTCACCGTCGCAGTCGAGTACTCGACGGTGAATTACAAGGATGCGCTCGCGGTCACTGGCCGCGGGCCGATCATCCGCCAGTTCCCGCTGATTCCGGGCATCGACTTTTCCGGCGTGGTGGTGGCGTCCTCGCACCCACGTGTTGCCGAAGGCGACCGCGTGGTCGCCACAGGGTGGGGGCTGAGCCAGACCCACCACGGCGGCTTTTCGCAGCGCGCACGCGTGGATGGCGATTGGCTGGTCACACTTCCAGACACCCTCTCGACCCGGCAGGCCATGGCGATCGGCACGGCCGGATTGACTGCCATGCTCTCGGTGCTCGCACTGGAGCAGGGCGGGCTGACACCAGAGCGCGGCGATATCCTCGTGACCGGCGCCAACGGCGGCGCAGGCTCGATCGCCATCGCGCTGCTGTCCGCGCTTGGCTATCGGGTGATCGCCGCCACCGGCCGCATGCAACAGGCTGACTACCTACACCGGCTGGGCGCGGCCGAGATCATCGATCGCGCGGCGCTTTCCACCCCAGGCGCCACCATTGCCCGCGAACGCTGGGCAGGCGCCATCGATGCGGTCGGCAGCCACACCCTGGCGAACGTGCTGGCACAGACCCGCTACCGCGGCGTGGTCGCAGCGTTTGGGCTGGCACAGGGCGCCGATCTCTCTGCCTCGGTGCTGCCTTTCATCCTGCGCAACGTCACCCTGGCCGGCATCGATTCGGTCAATGCCCCGCACGCGCTGCGGCAGACCGCGTGGTCGCGCCTGGCGCGTGATCTCGATCCAGACACACTCGCGCACACCGTGCGCGTCATCGGACTGGCAGACGTCACCCAGGTGGCCGAAGACCTCCTCGCAGGCCGCGTGCAAGGCCGCACCGTCGTGGACGTCAACGCATGAACATTGCAGCGCACCGTGCCCAGCCCGGCGAACCCTCGGCGGCGCCGAGCCTGCGCTACCGCGAGACCCCCAACCGCGCGATCGTGGTCGACGGCACCGTCTTTGCCTATCGCGACCTCGGTCCCTGCGGCGGCGTGCCGGTGCTGGTGCTCAACTACTGGGGCGGCACGCTCGACGACATGGATCCTTCCATCGTCGATGGCCTGGCGCAGAGCCGCCGCGTCATCGTCGCCGACTACCGCGGCATCGGTGGCTCGGGCGGCACCGCGCCGCTGACGATCGCCGCCATGGCGCACGACATGATCGCGCTGATGGGCAGCCTGGGCATCGCACAGGTGGATCTGCTCGGCACCTCGTTCGGCGGTTTCGTGGCGCAGGACATCGTGCGGCAGGCGCCGCAGTGTGTGCGCAAGCTCATCCTGGCCAGCAGCGGCCCGGCCGGCGGCGCGGGGATCGACAAGGTGGGCGCAATCAGCCTGCCGCAGATTCTCAAGGGTGCGTTGACGCGCCGCGACCCGAAGTACTTCCTGTTTTTCACCGCCAGCCAGCGCGGGCGGCACGCCGCAACCGCATTCCTGGATCGCCTCGCCGAGCGCACGCAGCACCGCGACAAACCGCTCAGCCCCCGCGCGTTCTGGCGGCAACTGCAGGTGATCAAGGCATGGGCGCGGCAACCCGCGCAAGACCTCACCCGCTTCACCATGCCGGTGCTCATCACCGCCGGCGATCACGACCGCCTGGTGCCGCCCGTGCACAGCGCAGCGCTGGCCAGGCGCATTCCCCACGCGCAGCTGATCGTCTACCAGGACGCCGGCCACGGCGCGGCATTCCAGTACCACGCCGCGTTCGTCGCGAGCTTGCTGGCGTTTTTGGATCAGTGAGCGGCGCGCTGCGGCCTCTCGGCGCGGTCGCAACTGCAATCGCGCACGCGTTGGCTGCGCGCCACGACAGGTAAAGCCGAACGGAAGGCCTCAGGCGTGCAGGTACCGATCAAGCAGCGCGACGGCGATCGCCCATCACGCGCAACGCTGATGCAAGCACGATGGGCGCTGCCATCACCGCAGCGCCTGCAACACGCCACCGTGCGATTACTCCTGCGCAGCTGGCACGTACACCAAGCCAGGGGCGTCCTTGACGAAGCTGTCCAACACGCCGTCTGCCACCTTTACCGGGCCGGCGAAACGGGTGGCGCCGGGGATGGACTGGATGGCGGCCGCCTGTTCGGCAAGTTGCTTGGCCGCATCGAACTGCTTGGTGGCTGCTTGCGGGTTGGCAGCGAGCGCAGCTGAGACACCGTCGACACTGCGGCGCAATGACTGGCCCCACAACTGCGCTGCGGTGAGCCACGGGTCGGCCTCGCGGACGAAGGCCTGAGTGGTGCTGCCGGCGCGAATCTGCGCCGGCGCGGCCGCCAGTGCATCGGCGGCGTTGCCGAGTGCGTGCAGTGCCGGGGTGATGGCAGCCTGGTCGCCGCTGGCTAGCGCATCACGTGCATCATCGACCAGTGCCTTGAGGCGCGGCGCCTGCGGTTGCCAGGGTAGGTGGCCAAAGGTCGGGGCAACGTGCTGGGTGTCGAAGAAGGTCAGCAAGGCCTGGGTCACCAGCGGGTCGTTGCCGGCCAGATCGCGCGCGGCGTAACGCCAGGTGCGTTGCGCGTCATAACCAACATCGTTCCAGGCGAAGGCGAGCAAGCCCGCCACCGCCGGCCGGCTGGCCACTTCCTGATTCATCGGGTTGGAGACGATACCGCTCAGCTCCGCCGACAGCCCTGCCTGGCGGCGGTCGTACGGGGCCAGTAGCAGGCGCCCGGTGGTTTCGGCGAAATCGTTGACCGGGTAGTTGTCCCACAGCAGCGTCTTGCGGCCGAAGGCCTTGGTCGCGTTGCGCGCGTCGGTCACCGAGATGGAGGCGGGCACCACGTCGGTGCCGGTCCATTGAATCACCACGCGCGGATCCAGCGCCTTGTGCAGCGTGGTCTTGTACGGCGACACGGTGGCGTTGAAGTATTCGGTGGGCACCATGATCAGCGAGCCGTGGCCGGCCGCGGCAATATCTGCCTGCACGGCGTTGAGCAACTTAGCCTGCGCGGTGGCCGCGGCCTGTTCGCCAGACGGGCCGAAGGCGGCTTCGTCGGCCTTGCAGTTCCATTTGGTGTATTCGATATCGTCGAAGGCGACATAGAAACTGCGCACGCCGCGCTTGCGCAATGCGCTGAACTTGCGGCGGATGGCGTCCAGCTCGGCCGGATCGCTGTAGCAGACCGACGGGCCCGGCGAGAGCGCATAGACGAAGTTGATGTGCTCTCGGTTGGCAACTTCCACCACCTTGCCCAGCGCCTTGAGCGTGGCTGCGGGGTAGGGCTCGCGCCAGCGCTCACGGGCGAACACGTCGTCCTTGGGGCTGTAGATATAGGTGTTGGCCTTGAAGCGGGCGAGGAAAGCGAGGTGGTCCTCGCGCTCGGCCATGCTCCAGGGCTTGCCGTAGAAGCCCTCGATCGAGCCGCGCACCGGCATGGCCGGCGCATCGGTGATGGCCACCGACGGTATCTGCCCGGCGGTGACCAATTGCCGAAAGGTCTGCGCCGCGTGGTACAGGCCATCGCTGTCCTTGCCGGCCAGCACGATGGTGGCGCCGGTGCCGCTGGCGCGGCTGCTCAGTGCATAGGCTTCGTCACGCTCGGGCAGTGCCGCGCCGGTCTGTTCCAGTGCGCTGCGCACGCTGGCGGTCTCGCTCAGGCCCAGCACCACCTGCACGGTGCCTGGCTCGCTGGCGGGTGTGGTGGCGACACGGATCTTGCGTACGCCGGCGGTGGCAAGCACCTTGCGTACCAAAGCTTCGGAGGCCGCGTCGGTGCCTTTCGGGCGCACCAGCACCACCGACGTGCCCAAGCTCAGCTCCGGCCCGAGCAAGCGCAACGACGTGGGCGCCGGAAAGACCGCCGGCGCAGTCGCCGGCGTGGCGGACTCGGCAGCAGCGGCGCCGGGGAGCACGGCAGCGGCCAGCGCTGCGGCGGTCAGCACGGCTTCAATACGAAACGATCGGCGGTGTCGCATCAAAGATCTCCATGCCAAATTGGTATTTGATTTATCTTGGATGGTATCTACCAATGCAGGGCAAGTCGAGGCATGGCTGCAGTGGGGCGGCAACCACGCACAACCGGCGCGCGCGACGCTGCCGGCGCGCCCGGTTAGACCACCGCAACGCCTGGTGCGCTGGCCGGCATTGAAAGATGCAGTGACCCAATGCGGTCCTATGCTTCGCTCCCGCCCGACGCCGTGTGCCGGTGCAGGTCCCCATGACGGATGTGACGCGACACGATGCTTGCCAGGGAAGAGTCACGATGGTCCGCGTAAAAACCGATGTTGTCTTGCTGCAGGCCCTGGGTGGGCGCTGTTTCTGGCGATCGCATATGTGGCCCGGCCCAGCGAAGACAGCTTGCCGGAATTGCTGCAGTTTGCCGGCGTGGTCGCGATGAGCATCTGCGGGCTGCTTGGCAGCCTGGCGTTGCGCTTCAGCGGCGGGCGCGGCCTGTGCATGGCCGATCGCGGCCGCGTTCAAGGCAGTCATCAACAGTGCTACCCGAACCATCATCAGATGCCTGCTCCCTCAATAGATGAGGGGCTAGACGTGCAGGGACGGGGCTCGAAGCGATCCATGACCTGCAGTCGCCGGGGCGGCCGAATGGTCGTGGTAGAGGATGAGCGGAATGGTGGGGTTGCCGCTGCGCGGGCGTGGCTGCACCGCTGCGGCTAGGGCTCGCGCACTGCGCGGTCGCTGACCTCGCCGTGCTCGTAGGCAGCCAGCGCGACGATTGCGCCGGCTGCATCGGCTTCGAAGTCAAAGCGCAGGTCGCGTTCCATCGCGAAGAAGCGGGTCGTCGATTCCGGATACAAGGTGGCGACAAAGCTGCCGGCGGTGAGCCGCAGATGGTCCCCATCGGCCACGACCACGATGCTGCCGATGCGTGCAGAACGATACTGGCCGGCGTAGCGTGCCAGCACTGCAGCGGGGAGGGCGAGGGTGCGTGCTGGCGGCGTGTACGGTGCCGGGCCATGTGCGTAGCTGAGCACGCGATGCATGCGCCATTGCCCGCCATCGGCGATCCACACGGTGGTGAAGGATGCCTGGCCATCCAGCGACTCTGGCGCGCCGGCCCGCTGCACGTAAAAGCGATGCTGGCCTGATAACAGTGCAAAGCCGCGGCTGAGCGGGTGGAACGCCAGGCTGGTGTCGATCGCTTCGCGGCGCAACCGCATGTTGGCATCGGCGCAGGGGCCTTTGCGCAGCGATTCGAGCAACCCGTCGCGTGTCCGGGTCAGCCCGGTTTTGTCGTGATAGAACTCCACGTCCGCGCTCAACAGCTTGCCGGCGGCAGGCAGGTCGCACGCGTTATAGGCCTTCCAGAAAGCGGCATCGGCGGCGCGTACGGCCACCTCTTCATCCTGGGTGGCGGCGGTGGCGACAGGTGCCAGGGCGACCAGCACGGAGGCCGCGAGTGTGGTCCGGACCGATATCAGCGGCATGCGTGACTCCTGATGCGGCTGCATCGATCAGCGAGGCTAGGCCATCGCGCCTGCGCGACGCGCCGCCCGGAAGTCACCGTGCCGATCGGCGTGGGCGTGGGCGATCACGTTGCACGCCACTGGCGCCGTACGTCTTCGTGCAACGCAGGTGTTAGCCCTGCATCGCGCGCGGGCGTGCGTCGTCGCGGGCCAGCGCGTCTTCGTCGCCGGCATGCACGCTGTGCTGCGGCTGCGCCGGTGCGACCGGCATCTCGAAGGTAAAAGTGGTGCCGGCCAACAGGTCCGAGCTCACCGACAAGCGGCCCGCGTGCGCCTTGGCGATTTCCGCCGCGATATACAGCCCAAGCCCCAGACCTGGTTGCGGCGCGTCGTCGTCGTCGCGCGAGAACGGGCTGAACAACTTGGCGCGTTTTTCCGGCGCAATCACGCCGCCGTTGTGCACGCTCAGGTGCAGCATGCCGGCAGCCCGCCAGGCGCGCAGGGTGACCGGAATGTCGGGCGTGCCGTGCACGGCCGCATTACTGAGCAGGTTGGCGAACAGCTGTGACAACCGCGGCGCGTCGCAGACTATCTTGCCGCCAATGTGGATGTCGGCATGCAGGTCAGTGTGGCCGGTGGCGGAGCGGACTTCCTGCACCACCTCCAGCAGTCGACGCTCCAGCGCATCTTCCACGCGCAAGGTGACCGGAATGCCGCCACCCAGGCGCCCACGCGCGAAGTCGAGCACGTCATCCACCAGGCCGCCGATGCGGGTGAGGCTGGTGCGGATATGCCCAAGCAGCGACGCACCACGTGGCGATTGCGGCTCCAGCTGCAGCATTTCGGTGGCCATGCTGATCGACTGCAGCGGGCTGCGCAGATCGTGGCCCAGCACGGCGATGAACTGGTCGCGTAGCTCGCCTGCATCGTTGGCCGCAGACAGCGCCGTTGCCGCCTGCTGCAGCTTTTCTTCGGTCTCCAGCGAGTTGCCGATAAGCAGGGCGAACAACTCCAGCGACTTCAGGATATGCGCCTCGTCGAAGTTGGCCGGTGCGGAATCGATCGCGCACAGCGTGCCGAAAAAGCCGCCATCGCGCCGGAAGATCGGCACCGACACATAGCTTTCCAGCCCATACAACTTGGGCGTGTGGTGGTGCGCGTATACCGGATGCTGGCTGGCATGGCTGAAGATGACCGGCTTGGGCGACAGCCGGATCTCGTGGCAGATGGTCGATTCCAGTTCCAGCTGGCCGCCGGGCTTCAGGCCAAACCCCAGCGTGTCGTAGGTGGCGCAGGCCACCCAGCTGGTGTCGGTGACGCGGGCCACGGCGGTGAACCGCGAGCCGGTGATGTGGGCGACGGTTTCCAGGATCTGCGGCACGGCGGAGATTCTTTCGATCTCGGCGATGGCATTCAGCGCGGATGGAGCGGAGGAAGGGCGCATGGTGCGTCTCGCGGGCCGGAAGGGCGCACAAGCGGGCTGATCAGTCCGCGCGGCGCAAAGTGGCGCCAGTCTAGTGCCAATTGCCTGCGCGCTGGGCGGTGGCAGGCAAACGAACAGAGCTGCCAGATGGACGGGGCAGGCGGCAGGGCCTGCGGCCGGGGCCTTGCGATGGCCTGGACTGCATTGATCGCATCAAGAGGACAGAGCGATCCAGACAGTGGGGTGCTGGATCACGATCCCCGGCATCGGCAGACCGCATTCGTCACTGAGTTGGGGAATCGGGAATCGGGAATCGAGAGTGGGGAATGGGTAGAGGCAAGAGCACAGCAGGCGACTTCGATCATCAAGTCGGCTCGGCAGCTCAGTCTGGTCAACAACTCATGGTGGTTGCGTGCGCTTGGTGCTTCAAGACGATGCCGACGACGCACACGTCGAGCAACGTCTTGTGCATCGGTGGTGCCGCTGTTCCTGGAGGCATCCACCAGCGACGACTGCCTGGCGCGTCGCGTGCGCGCACCGGCAACGCGCGTGCACCCATGACCAACTGCCTGACGTGTGCGATCACGCGACGACGCGCGCCGCTGCATCCGCAAACATCACAAGCCTTAGCACACCACAGTGGCAGCATCGGCGCATTCCAAACACCGTTATAGAGGAGCCCGCCATGCAGTCGATTGCTGTCCCGCCACGAACATGGGCCATCCACCCGTTTCATGCAGCCGTGCTGGGGGGCGTGTTGCCGCTGTTCCTTGGCGCGTTGTTGAGCGACTACGCGTACTGGAGCAGCTACCAGATTCAGTGGAGCAACTTCGCCTCCTGGCTGCTTGTCGGCGCGATGGTGTTCACCAGCATCGCCTTGCTCTGCGGCATCGTCGGGCTCGTGCGCGGTAGCCGGCATGTGCTGTATGTCGCTGCGTTGGTGGCCACCTGGGTGATCGGTTTCTGGAACGCGTTGCATCATGCGCGCGACGCCTGGGCGATCATGCCGATGGCACTGGTGTTGTCGGTCATCGTCACGCTGTTGGCGCTGCTGGCCACCTGGGCGGGCTTCGCCAGTCTGCGGACGGGAGGTGCACGATGAGCCGCCGTCCATTTGCTGTGCTGGCGGTGTCCGCATTGGCCGCTGCACTGGCCGCCTGCGGCCAAGCACCGGATGCCAAACAACACGGCGCTGCGCCGGAGTTGCCGGCACCGCACCGTGGCTTGATGCCCGACATGTTGATTGCCAAACCCGCCGCATGGAACGACCGCCGTCCCACCGTGCCGGCCGGCTACAGCGTGTCCGCGATTGCGACCGGCCTGGGCATTCCGCGCCAAACCTTGGTGCTGCCCAATGGCGACATCCTGGTGGCCGAAGGACGCGGCGGCGGTGCGCCCAATCTCAAGCCCAAGGACGTGATCGCCGGCAAGATCAAGGCCAAAGGCACCAGTTCGGTAAAGAGCGGCAACCGGCTGACGTTGTTGCGCGACGCCGATGGCGACGGCACCTACGAACTCAAGACCGTGTTTGCCGACAAGCTCAATGCGCCCTACGGGTTGGCGCTGATCGGCAACGCCTTGTACGTCGCCAACCAGGACGCCCTGGTGCGCTTCGATTACAGCGAAGGCCAGACCAAGGCCAGCGGCGCGCCGACGGTGGTGACCGAGCTGCCGTCTGCCATCAACCATCACTGGACCAAGGCGCTCACCGCCAGCGCCGACGGGCGCTATCTGTATGTCGCCATCGGCTCCAACAGCAACATCACCGAACGCGGCATGCCCGCCGAAGTCGATCGCGCACGCATCTGGCAGGTGGATGCCGCCACCGGCGCACATAAGGCCTATGCCACCGGCCTGCGCAACCCCACCGCGCTGGCGATCCAGCCGGGGAGCGGCGCGCTGTGGGCCGTGGTCAACGAGCGCGACGAGATCGGCCCGAATCTGGTGCCCGATTATCTGACCTCCGTGCGCGAAGGCGGTTTCTATGGCTGGCCTTACAGCTACTGGGGCAAGAACGTGGATACGCGCGTGATGCCGCAGGATCCGCAAAAAGTGGCTTCCGCCATTGCACCGGATTACGCATTGGGCTCGCATGTGGCTGCACTCGGCGTTGCGTTCTCGTCCGCGGCCATGGGCGAGAAATTCGCAGACGGCGTCTTCGTTGGCGAACACGGCAGCTGGAACCGCGATCCGCCGGCGGGCTACAAGGTGGTGTTCGTGCCGTTCCGCGACGGCCGCCCGGCCGGCGACCCGATCGACTTCGTCTCCGGTTTCTACGGCGACGACGGGCTGACCCGTGGCCGCCCGGTCGGTGTCACCGTGGATCCGCGTGGCGCGCTGATCGTGGCCGACGATCTGGCCAACACCATCTGGCGTGTGACGCCAGCTGCGAAGCCGGCTGCTCCCTGATCGGCGTTCAACAGCGCTGAATCGGTGTGCCCGCTTCGAAGGAGGCGGGCACACGGCCGATGCGCGTTGGCATGGTCGGCGTGTGGAGTAGGCGTGCTGTTCGAAAAACGCGCTGGCATGGCGTGAGGTATCGTGGCCAACGTTCGAACGAGGCACACGCACGATGATGGAACGGCGCTTTGTTACCATCACGCCAGTCATAGAAAGGGCCATGCATGCCGTCGCTGACATTTCCCGAACCCGCGCTATTTGTTCCCAACCAGGGCGAGCCATCGCTGCGCTGGGGCATTCTGGGCCCCGGCGTCATCGCCACAGCTTTCGTCAAGGCCATGCGCGGCCATACCCGGCAACAGCCGTTCGCGGTGGCCTCGCGCTCGCGGGCACGTGCGGAGGCGTTTGCACAGGCCTGGTCCATCCCGCGTGCGTACGACAGTTACCAGGCACTGGTGGACGACCCGCAGGTCGACATCGTCTACATCGCCACGCCACACAGCGAACATCTGGCGCAGGGCTTGCTCGCGTTGCGCGCCGGCAAGCATGTGCTGATCGAAAAACCCATCACAACCTGCGCGGTAGACGCACGTGTATTGGTGCAGGAAGCCCGCGCCCGTGGGTTGTTTCTGATGGAGGCGATGTGGAGCCGTTACCTGCCGCATGCGCTGGTGCTCAGGGCCCTGGCCGAGAGCGGCGCGCTTGGCAGCGTGCGTCATGTCTTTGCGGACCTGAGTCAGTTGGGGCCCAGCGATCCTGCGCATCGGCAGCGCAATCCGGCGCTGGGTGGCGGCGCCTTGCTCGACCTGGGTGTTTACACCGTGCAGCTGTCGTCGATGCTGCTCGGCACACCGACGGCCATCACCGCAACCGGCGCACTCACTGACACCGGCGTGGATGCATTTTCCACACTGGTGCTCTCGCACGGCCAACACGCGCAGTCCACCTTGATCAGCTCGATCGTTGGCCGCAGTACGTCCACGGCTTACGTGAGCGGAACCGAGGCGCGCGTCGACCTGGGCGCCTCGTTCCACAATCCCACCACGCTGCAGCTGGCAGGCAACAGCGATGCCACTGCCGCAGCGCTGTGGCAGGACCCGACCGGCATCAGCGGCTATGACGGGCTCTGCTGGCAAGCGACCGCTGCCGCGCGTTTCATCGGCGAAGGGCGCACCGAATCGCCGCTGCATCCACTCGACGAAGTGGTGCAGATCATGACCACACTGGACACCGCACGCGCGCAGCTGGGCATGCGCAGTTAGGGGCGCAGCAGCGATGTGCGTGCACAGTGCCCGCGTTGCCGCCGGGTTGGGCGCGCCATTTAGAGCGGCTAACAAAACGTAGCGAGCAGTCGTCAGGTGGGTGCGGATGGCGCGGAGGAACCGGAATGTACGTGGGTACATGCCGATTCCGAGCACCGGCCGCGCCCGCCTGGCGGCTGCGCAGTCGTTTTGATAGCTGCTCTTAACACCGAACTGCCAATCCCTGCCCGTAACCGCTAAAGTGCCTGCCCCAAGGCAGGGCAGACGGTGGTGTCTGCCCTGGTGTCGAGCCCGATGGATTGCTCGACGTCACACGCAACCGCAACGTTGCACCAAGGCCAGCGCGCACGGATGTCCTGCGCTGCCTGATGTAGAAGGATGTTGTTGTTGATGTGGTTCAGAGCTTGGTTGTGCGTTGTTGGTGCGCTCACTGTTTCACCCGCCTTGGCGGCAGACCTGATCGGTCGCGCCACCGTCACCGATGGCGATACCCTCACCGTGGCGCAGCAGCGCATTCGTCTGTGGGGGATCGACGCGCCGGAGAGCGCGCAGCAATGCACCGCCCGCAATGGCCAGGCTTGGCCGTGCGGCCGGCGCGCCGCAGCTGCACTGGATGCATACGTGCAAGACCAAACGGTGCGCTGCCAGCCCAAAGATACCGATCGCTACGGGCGCGTCGTGGCCGAGTGCTTCGTGCAAGGCCAGTCGATCAACGCGTGGATGGTGCGTGCGGGCTGGGCCGTGGCGTATCGGCAATACGCCACCGCGTTTGTCGCTGATGAAGCCATTGCCCGCCAGCAGGCGAGCCAGCTGTGGAGCGGCAGCTTCCAGACCCCATCGGAGTACCGGCGCGCAAAACGCAATGCTTCTGCCAAGCCAGCGGCAGGCACGTCCGCACCGATCAATGCCCGTTGCACCATCAAGGGCAATGTCTCGGCGAAAGGCGCCAAGATCTTCCATTTGCCCGGACAGCGCGACTACGCAAAGACACGTATCGCTCCGGCCCATGGCGAGCGGATGTTCTGCAGCGTCAGGGAAGCACTGGATGCGGGCTGGCGCCCGGCGCAGCGTTGACCTGCAGCGCATTCGCCGATCAAAATCCGTAGGCGCTCATAGCCCTGCGCCGGCCCGCCAATGCAGCGAACCCGTGTCTGCGTCCTCCCGCAGGCGTAGGTATGGCCTTACCAGATCACGACGCGGTCCTGTTCCGATCGGACCATCGCGTCGCCCGGCTTGCATCCAAACGCAGTGGCGAACTGCGGCATATTCGACGGCGATGCATTCGTGCGGACCGCGTAGGGCGCATGACCATCCGAATTGAGCAAGCTGAGCTGTTTCTCCTCGCGCATGGTGCCGCGCCACAGTCTTGCCCAGCCGAGAAAGAGGCGCTGTTGCGGCGTAAATCCATCGATATCCGCACCACGCTCTGGATGCCGCTGCAGATTGGCCTGCAACGCATCGAACGCGATATTGATGCCACCGAGGTCGGCAATGTTCTCTCCCAGCGTCAGTTCGCCGTTGACGTGCACGTCCGGCTTGTTCGGCAGCGGGGTGTAGGCGTTGAACTGGGTGACCAGCTTGCTGGCGCGCGCAGTGAAGGCGGCCAGATCGGCGGGGGCCCACCAGTTGACGTTGGTGCCAACCGCATTGAACTTGCTGCCTTGATCGTCGAACCCGTGGGTTGCCTCGTGGCCCATTACGGCACCAATGGCGCCGTAATTCAGCGCGTCGTCCGCGGTCACATCAAAGAAGGGAGGACGCAACACCGCCGCCGGGAAATTGATGCTGTTGTCCAGCGAAAAATAGAACGCGTTGACGGTTTGCGGCGTGGTGAACCAGGCGTTCCGGTCCGCTGGCTTGCCGACCTTGGCAAGCTCATAGCGATAGTTGAACGCAGCAGCTGTCTCCACATTGCGTAAATAGGCGTCGCGCTCGAAGTGCAAGCCCGACCAGCTACGCCAATGATCTGGGTAGCCAACCTTGACGACGAATCCTGCCCATTTCTTCAATGCAGCGGACTTGGTCTCCGCTGACATCCAGTCTGCCTGCTGGATCCGTAGCTTGAGTGCCTGGCGGATGTTCTCGATCAGCTCTGTTGCGCGCTGCTTGGCTTCAGGGGTGAACATCTTTGCCACATACAGCTGGCCAAGACCCTCGCCGATCGCTTCATTGGTCGCAAACAGCACGCGCTTCCAGCGCGGCCGCTGCGCCTGCTGTCCGTCCATGGTCTTGTAGCGGAACGCGAAGCGGTTATCGACAAACGGCTTGCTCAGGGCGAACGCCGCATCATCAATCGTGCGAAAGCGTAGATAGGCCTGCCATTGCGAGACAGGCAACGCCTTCAACAGGTGGTCGAAGCCTGCAAAGAAGCGCGGCTGCGAGAGCGAGAAACGCTGATCTGTGCTCAACCCCTGCGCGGCCAGATACGCCTTCCACGAGAAATGCGGCGTCACTGCGTCGGCCTGTGCAACGCTGACCAGATGGTATTGGGTCTTTGGGTCGCGCGCTTCGACCGGACTCAGCGATGCCGCTGCGAGCGCCGTTTCAACCTGCAAGACCTGCTTGGCCTGCACTGTTGCAGCCTCGGGCGTCGCGCCGGTCAGGACGAAGGACTGGGTGATGTAAGCCAGATACGCCTTGCGAATGTCGGCGTAGCGCGGGGCGGTGTAATACTCCTTCGATGGCAGCGTCATGCCGTTCTCTTCGGCATAGGCGATCACCTTCGACGCATCCTGGAAATCCGGGTAGGCGCCGAACTTGAAGACCAGCCCGGCACCTTGGGTATTGCGTGCAGCAATGAAATTGGCAACGTCCTGCGGCGTTTTCAGCGCTTCAATCTGCGCGAGCCGCGGGCGAATGGGTGCATCGCCCAGACGCTGGATCGTGGCTTCGTCCATACCGGACGCGTAGAACGTGCCCACCAGTTGCTCAACCGACCCCTCCACAGGTTTCGATCGGCCCAGCGCCTCCACGATCTCGCGCTGGGCAGCATCGCTTTCATCCTGCAGCGTTGGGTAGCTGCCAACTTCCGTCTCATCGGGAGGAATGGTTGTCTTGGCAAGCCACTTGGAATTGACGAAGCCGTTGAGGTCCTGGCAGGCGCTGATGGTGGGCTGCAGTTCCTGCGGGTCAAACGCTGCGCGCTGTGGAGCGTGTTGCGGTGCGGCTGCCGGTGGCGCGGTTGCGCCTGGCGCTGTGGCCGGATCGCGCTTGCAAGCGCTCAACGCCATCACGGTGGCAACGGTGAGCAATGCGTTCCTGGAAAGAGTCATTGCGCCATCGCAGGGGAGGAGGGAGCAGCAACGTACAGGCTTGCCCTGCACGTCGGGGGCTCGCATGAAGAATGTTGAGCATTGCGTACGTTTCGGATTCACGTCCGCTGCGTCACTGCGCAGCCCGTGATGGGCTACGCGGCATGTTGCCAACTGCGGTAACGCAGCCACGTACGGGCGCTGCGTCCGCATGCGAGCTACTGTCAGCTGGGTGTTGCAGCCGATGCCGAAACGTCACGCAACCACTGTGCCACCGAGCGCGGGGCCAGCCCAAGTAAGTGTTGAGCACTGCTTGCCGGATCGATGGTGTTTGCCGAAGCCTGCCAGAGCGCCTGATAGAAACCGGCGATCCCCGCGGCAGCCGGCCCCAGCATCGGCTCGAGAAGTTTGCCGAAGTCAGCCGGTAATACAGCGCGGAAAGCCACGCTGCGCTGCAGCTGCTTCGCCATGCCGGCCGCGAGATCGCTGCCGAGCAGGCCGGGGAGGTGACCCACGCCAACTACACCGCGTAATTCCGGCATCTCGAACAACTGCACGACCACCTCGGCAACATCCAGATGCGAACTCCAGGAGACCGCGAAATCCTCACGAATCGGGTAGCCGAGAACGCCCTCGGCACGCGCGCCGCCAATCACCATGGGCAGCAGCAGGTTCTCCAGGAACAGCCGCGGCGCCACCACCGCAGTGGAGACGCCAGTGGCCTGCACACCTTCGATCAGCACGGTGATTGCCGCACTTGCCGGCGCCTGCAGCGCGTTGCCGGGGGCATCAACGATGCTGCCGCTGGTGGAGATCACCACCCGAGCCGGCCTGGCCGCAGCGATCGCTGCGACGATGGCATTCGCCTGTGCAAGGCGCGCCTCTTCCGGGGCGACCGGCAAATGGATAAAGACACCCGCAGCACCGCGATACGCCTCGGTAAGCGACTGCACGGAGGTGTTGTCGACACGGATGGCGGCGGTGCCTGCATGCGCATCGGGGTGACGCACTGCTGCAACGGCATGCTTTCCGGCAGCCAGCAGCTGTGTGAGGACGGGGGCGCCCTGAGCGCCGGTAGCACCGTGGATGATGTAGGTCATTGCATGCTCCTGTATGAGCGGTTGGATGGATGGCGCCGGAGCATGGGAGGCGTCCATCGGTTACTTCAACTGCACTAATGGAAACTGGCTGAATGCTTCGCGCATCGTGCAGAGGCGCTGCATGTCGAAGCGATGCAGGCGGCTGTGCTGCCATCTGTCAACGCAGCACTGGTCCACGGCGCCCCCTCATTACCCTGCAACGCGCCGACACTGAGCTGGGCTGGCGCTGCGACAATGCGTCGCAGCCCGGCCGCTGTTTTTTCATTACACTTCGCCGGTGTCCACGCCACTTCCCCCTTTGCGCCGATTGATGCAGCACCTGGCCTGCCTGGCCGTGGTGTTGTTGGTGTGCGCGCCGTTGGTGAGCCGAACACTCAATGGCGCACAGCGTTTTCTGGATGCGCCGCTGTGCCAGAGCCAACCCGATCAGGCTGGCAATGCCACGCGCTCGGTGCTGTTGCTTGCCAAGATCGCTGGCGGTGAAAGTCCGGCGAGCATCAACAGTGCAGCACCGGATGCCTGGCCGGGCAGCATGCACCACGAAGATCATGGAGCAGCGCATGGAGCATTGGCCTGCGATTACTGCGTGCTCTCGGCAAGACTATTGCCGTGGCTGTTGGTCGTCTTGCTGGTGTTCCCCTTACTGCGCGCGGTCGTTCCCGGCGAAGGAACCGTAGCGCCTGAGTCCTTCAAGGCGCGATGGCGCGCGCATACGCCACGTGGGCCACCGCTGCAGGCCTGAATACGCTGAGTGAGTGTGTCAGCGCTGGGCGTTGCCCACGGCTGGCTGCGTTTTACGTGCTTTGGAGCGTTTCGTATGTCGTCTATTTCTCTGCCGCCACCTGCGGCGGCAACGCCCTGCGTTGTCTTGGTGACCTTGCTCCCAACCTTGGCGCTGGTCACCGATGCAGATATCAGGCGTGTGTCCCAGCGCAGCGTCAACCCGCGCCAATCACCGAGCGCGCGCGCCAACCAACCGCAGTGCCCAGGCCAAGCGTGCGAATCCGACAACGCGATCGAACCGGATGCCGCCTAGCGTGTCGCATTCGACAACCTATCCACGCGCTTACCGTGAGGGTCAGCGCATGCAGGCCGGCAGTGCCGTCTGCAGACAACGAAAGGAGTTACACATGCGGGGTGTTGTAAGCCAGTTAAAACGGCTGGGAATACAGTGCATCGTGCTGGGCATGGCGTGTGCCATCGCTGGGTGCGGACAATGGGGGAGCTCGTTCTCACCCACCGGCACGGACCTCAGCAGCATGGGGCGGGGCGTGGATTTCTATCTGAAAGATACTGAAGGCACTCCACGGCCATTGCGCAGCTTTCGCGGCAAGGTGCTGGTGCTGTTCTTCGGCTTCACCAATTGCCCGGATGTCTGCCCAACCACCCTGGCGCGTGCCGCGCAGGTGAAGCGCGCATTGGGGGCGGATGCGGCGCAGGTGCAATTCGCCTTCGCCACGCTGGATCCGCAACGCGATGTTCCCAACGTGCTGCGCACCTACGTCAAAGCCTTCGATCCTGACTTCATCGGCCTCACCGGCAGTGAAGGGGAGATTCGGGTGGCGGCAGATAATCTCAAAGTGGTGTATGCCAAGGTGCCGATGGGCAAGACCTATACCATCGACCATTCCACGCGCAGTTTTGTGTTCGATCGCGAAGGCAAATTACGCGTTGGCCTCACCCATGAGCAGACGGTTGAAACCGTTGCCGCCGATATTCGCCAGGTGCTGGCACTGCAGTAAGAGCAGCTATCAAAACTACTGCGCAGCCGCCAGGCGGGCGCGGCCGGTGCTCGGAATCCTCATGTACGCCAGTACACTCCGGTTCCTCCGCGCCGTCCGCACCCACCTGACGACTGCTCGCTACGTTTTGTTAGCCGCTCTAAGTGGCGCCAGCGTGCGACACCGCTCCATCCCATCCCATCCCGTGCCGGCACACACGCCGCCACGCATCGCCACACGACGTAGACGGAGAACACCGATGAGCACACGTTTATTACTGCTGGTTGCGATCAGTGCATTGACGCTGGCCGCCTGCAAGGGCACGCAAGCACCGGATGCTGCACAGTCGCCGGCAACCCCAGCTGCCACCGCCGATACGCCGGCACCTGCGACACCCCCGGCAACGACCCCTACCACCGCCGCTGCATCGGTGGTAGCAGAGAACGCCTGGTCGCGCGCAACGCCGCCTGGCGCGCCGGTGGCTGGCGGCTACGTCACCTTGCGCAATCAATCCAGCACGCCAGACCGGCTGGTCGCGGTGGAGTCGCCGGCCAGCGCGCAGGTGGAGTTGCATGACATGCGCATGGACGGTGGCGTCATGAAGATGCGGCGCCTCGATGACGGGCTGGTGCTGCCACCGGGCGAAACGGTCGTGCTGGGGCCGGGTGGCACCCACCTGATGTTCATCGGGCCGCATGCGCCGTTCGAAGTCGGCAAGCCGGTCATGGCGACCCTCGTCTTCGAACATGCGCCACGGGTGGAGCTGCGCTTCGATGTGCGTGCGATGGGCGCTGCAGCGCCGGACGGTGATCACCACCACGCCGGACACATGCAGTGATCGATGCCGGGCTGCTGTGTGTGCTGCGGCGCGATCGGCAGTACCGGCCGGCGGTGCTAGCCGGAGCCCGCGCGGGCTGTGCGCCACAGCGGCCACAGCCCGACCAGGCCCAGCAATGGGCCTGGCAGCAGCACCCAGGCAATCTGCAGGCCAAGCGTCTCCACCAGCTGAGTGGTAAGCCCGATGGCGACCACGGTGATCGCAAAGCCGACCGCGTTCTGCATGGAGAGGGCGCTGCCCACCAGCCCCGGCGGGCAGGCGCGCGCGGCCAGTGCGGAGAACTGCGGCGAATCGGCCACAACGCTAGCGCCCCAGAGCAGCATCAATGCGACAGTGGCTGGAGCCGACCATGCGCCAACCAACGGAAATGCCGCACAGCACAGCGCCGAGAGCAGCAACGCAACCGCCGCAACACGCGCACTGCCGAGCCGGCTGCTGAGCTGCCCGCCCACCACGCAGCCGACTGCACCGGCGGCAATGACGCAGAACGCCAGTGCCGCCGGGTGCATCCCGAGCGCCTGTGCCAGCCCCGCCTGTGCGATCAACAAAGGCGTCAGCGTCCACATCGCATACAGCTCCCACATATGCCCGAAGTACCCCAGCGTGGCCGCGCGGAAATCCTTGACCGCAAACGCCTGCCAGACCGCACCCACCGCCAGCCTGGTTGGCGCACCGCCTGGGCGTTGCGCGCCGGGCCCCAGCCGCAGGATCATCCATGCGGCAATGCCGGCCAAGCCGGAGGCCACCAGGATCGGCATCTGCCAGGGCAGCGCGGCGCCCAGCGCCTTGATGCCTTGCGGCAGCGCGGTACCCAGGGTCAGCATGCCGACCAGCCATGCCAGTGCCTTGCCAGCGTGCTGGGGCGCCCAGCGCACCACCAGCTTCATGCCGATGGGATAGATGCCTGCAAGGCTGAGCCCCACCAGGAAGCGCCACACCAGACCACTCGCCACCCCATCGGCGAACACCGCAAAGCCCAGGTTGCAGGCCGCGCCGGCGATCGCGCAGGTGGCAAAGATCCGGTGGGCCGCAAAGCGGTCGGCCAGCCCGCTCAACGCAAAGCTCAAGGTGCCGATAATGAAACCGAGCTGCGTGGCGATGGTGAGCACACCGATGCTGGCCGGGCCACTGGCCCATTGCCGCATCAGATCCTCGGCCGCGCTATTGACCGAAAACCACAACGAGGTGCCCAGCAATTGCGCCAGGATGATCACCACCAGTGCGTGCTTCGATCCTGCGGGATGGTCCTGGGTTGCGCGCATCGTGCAAGGCCTCGTGCGTGGGCGCGTGCTGCAGGCTGTCAGTGCGGCCGGCACAATGCGCGTGGATGTCTGGAACAACACCACACCGCCAGCCGTGCAGGCACGCGGTGCAGCAGCATCCACACCGTGCACCTGCTGCAGCCTGCGCGCAACGCAGGAGCTGCAAGCGGGCAGGGCACACCTGCTGCCGCTGCACCATGGGCGAGCGCCCTTGCTCCAGTCAACTGCACCGATGGACGGCGCGCATGAGCACTGCAAAAGAACCCTACTGCGGCGTTGCGCGGTTCCTGCTGTTGCTGGAGGGGCCGTGGGCGTCGTTGATCGTGCGCGAACTGCTCGCCGGGCCGCGCAGGTTCACCGAACTCAGGAGTGCCTTGTTCGGCATCAGCGCACACACGCTGACCCATCGCTTACGGCAATTCGAAACGGCCGGCCTGGTGGTACGCACCGCTTATGCGGAAACGCCACCGCGTGTGGTCTACGCCCTGACGCCACGGGGCGAGGAGCTGCGTGCGGTGTTCGACGCCATGCGCGTCTGGGGCGAATCGCTGCCACCGCCCGAGACTCTGGTAGAACCACCGCAGGCCGGCGTTGCGCTCACCCTGCGCGAGATCGCCGGCGGTTGCCCGCTGAGCAGAGCCTCCGACCCGGAGCAGGACTAAGAGCCTCCATCAAAACGACTGCGCAGCCGCCAGGCGGGCGCGGCCGGTGCTCTAAATCGGTATTTACCCCCGTACACTCCGGTTCCTCCGCGCCGTCTGCACCCAACTGGCGATTGCTCGCTACGTTTTGTTAGCCGCTCTAAGCGCCGTGTGCGCACCGCGCACAGTCCCGGCCGACCGCACGGCGCCATAACGCATTCAAGCTCGGGGGCAGGTCGGTGCGTGCGGCATACCAATTCAAGGCGTTATTGCGACGTATCGCGCCGCACACGCGTGCGATACGCCGCCACATTGTTGCCATCGATCTGCTTGCGCTGCGTTCCGGTGATGGTGTCGATCTTGATGTCCGAACACGTCACCGGTTTGGCCTCGACCAGCGTCTCTCGCTCGAAGGCATGTGATTGCCCTGTGTTGCGGTAGTACTGATACAAGACCCAGTACAGCGTGCTTGCACCGATCGGCCCGGCCAGCAACACCAGCAGCCCTACATTGTCGCTCATGCGATCACCGCCAGAAACCACAGTGCGGCCGCTTCGATCACGGTACCGGTGACCAGCGCGGCAAGCAGCAGTTTCCATTGCTGCACCGGCACGCTGCCCATGGTTTCACCGGTGCGGCCATTCACTGCGATGTAGTGCAGCAGACCGCCGTTGCGGCCAGGCTGATGATAGGAATACAGCCAGACCGGCAGGTACATCGACACCCAGCGTGTGCCGTGCACTTCGAGCTGTTCCCGCTCCCAACGCACACCACGGTCGTAGCGGCTGACCGAGCGTTCCACCTGTGCGCGCGCGATCGACAGCAACTGGTCTTCCAGCCGTGGCCGTAGCTGCTCGATATTGCTGTCGCGCCGCTCCGAACTGAAGCCAGCCAGATACGACGCGTTCCACTGCACCGCATTTTTTGTGTCGAACGGCAGGATGGTGTTGATGATGTTGTTGGTCGTGACCCGGCTATCGAGATTGCCACGCTCGGAAGACGATTCCAGTGGCAGATCGTCCACGGTGAATTCCACCTGCCGTTTCACCGCGTAGATGTCCGCATCGTAATAGGTCTTCTTGTTCTTCTCGGTGCCCTGGGTGTATGTGCGCGTGGTGATTTCGCCCACGCCGCTCACGCTGGCGCTCACGTTGCCATCGACGATCATGTAAGGCAGATAGACGCCCACCACGTTCTCCGGGGTGAACTGTTGCTTGAAGGCCTTCAGTGCAAACAGGCGGCGCTTGCCGACGAACTGGCGGATACGCGCCACCGCGTCCTGCTTGTCGATATGAAAGGGCAGTACGGCATCGGGCACCGCGCCATTGGCCACCTGTTCGTTGACGCCGAACACGTGCCGGCACCAGTGGCATCGCGCGGTCATCGCGCTATCGGTATTGATGGTGACTTCCGCGCCGCAGCCGCTGCATTTGAAGCTCATCAGGTTGTCGGCATCGGCCTGGATGTTGCGCGCACCCGAGGCGATGACCGTCCCGCGCAACTCGGTCAGGCCAGCGCCGAATCCATGCGCTTCCTCGACCCGCGCGCCATCCCAGGTGTGGCGGCAGTACTGGCACACCAGCAGGTCAGTGCCGAGCTTGGGGCGGATATCGGTGGCGCCACATTTGGGGCACCGGTTGAGGCCATCCTTTAATTCGGCCGCGGCGGTGTCGATGGCGAGCGGGTCGGGCGCCTGCAGTTCGGCGCGGATCGGCGCGAGCAGGGTGGCCGGGTCGATGGCCATCTGTCCCGGTAACGGCGGCACGTCCTGCGGCGACCCTGGGCCATGCGCTGCAGGCGGCAGCGGCGGTGGCTGCAACGGTGGCAGCGGCGGCGGAATACTGGAGCTGGACATGGGCGGGCCTGCGACTTACAAGCCCAACGCCTTGGCCTTGGCGGCGTCGTAATCGCTCTGTGTGATCAGCCCGAGGTCCAGCATTTCCTTGGCCTTCGTCAACGTCGCCACCGGGTCTTGCGCTGGGGGTGCTGCCGGTTGCTGCAGATTACCGACACCGCCCAGCATGCCGGTCGCCATGCCAACGCCAACCAGCCCGGCCGCGCCGCCGTGTTCGCCGGCCGATTGCAGGCCCTGCGCCGCACTCGCCTGCAGATTGGCATTGCCGCGCGCGCCGCTGAGCGCATCGGCACGCTGCACGGTCTTGAGCAGTTCGCGCGTGTTGGCGTCGTATTCGATCGACACAATCGCGGTCTTGACGATGGCCAGGCCGCGATCGGACTGCCATTGATACGCCTGTTCCACCGCAGCGGAGAGGCTCTTGGCAAAGCCGAGCGCATCCTGCTGCAGCCGGGTGATGCGATTGCCCTTGGCGGTATCGTTGGTGTACAGGCTGAAAGCCGGCGCAAGCGCGCTCACCACTTCGTTGAACAACTGGCCGGCGGCCGCATTGTCCAGATCGGTGAAGTCGAACACCTGGCCGGGCTGCAGATAGCTGGCCGGCACGAAGTTCTTCACGAACAGGATCGGGTCGACGATCTTCAGCGTGTATGAGCCGCGCGTCACCGCGCCGACCTGCGTGCCCAGGAAGCCGTCGTCCCAGTAGATCTCCGATTGCGTGCCGAACCGGTTGTCGGGCAGCTCCTTCAGCGCCACAAAGAAGGCGGCCTGCTGCGTCCCAGGCTGGCCACCGAACTTGAACCGCTCCCAGCTCTGCCGGATCAACGGCGACACCAGGCCGTCGCCGGCAAACAGCGATTGCGCGTTGACATCGTCCGAGCGCCACTCGTAACCGCCGGCTTCGGCGACAAACGCGGTGATGGCGCCGTCTTGCAACAGCAGCAACCCATAGCCCTCCGGGACAACGATCCTGGAGCCATTGCTGATGACGTTGGAAGATGCACCGGTGTTGGCGCCACGTCCGGCATTACTGCCGCGCGGCACCGCGGCAAACACGGCAGCCGTTGCAGGCAGGCCCGCCGGCACGGTGTAGAAATCTTTCCACTGGTCGGCAAGAACGCCACCCACTGCACCTGCAACCGCCTGCACAAGACCCATGACAACTCCTTGTAATGCGCGGCAGGCACGGCGCCCCGCGTGATCGCGGCACTATATCAGCAGCGGGCAGGGCGCCCGGCCGATCAGGCGGCGACGCAACGGTCGTGACATTGCGCGAGCGTCAAACGAAAAAACCCCGCCGTAGCGGGGTTCTCGTTGGCAGTGCCAGGCTTGCGCCGGCAGGTCAGCGCGACATGCTCAGGGCACGTCGCATTTGAGTTTTCCATCCACGTAATACGGCTTTGGAACGTCAGGGTTGGTGCTGGTCTTTTCGAAGACCACCTCGAACGACGCCATGTCTGGCGTACCTTTGCGTCCCTTGCATGCGTCCTGCAGTTTTTGCTTTACCGCGGTAATACCGGCGTCGCGATTGGCGCCGTCGGCGCTGTTGGTCAGGTTCACAACCTCGGCCGATGCGTGCGCGCTCAGGCCCAGCATTGCCCCGGCCAATACCAGCATGTGTAGTTTGTGCATAACGTCTCCTGATGCAGTGTCCGTGAATGCGTTGCACCGCTTGTCCAACGCCGCGCCAGCATAAGGCGGCAGGGTGAAGGCGTTGTGCGGATGGGCCGGCTTGGCGCTTACGCGCGCACGGGCAATACGCGTCAGCGTGCGAGCCCCACAGTGGCCCAGGCCAACACCGCATAGCGCGTGGTCTTGGCCACAGTGACCAGCATGAGAAACACACTCAGGCGTTCGCGCATGACACCGGCGGCAAGCGTCAGCGGGTCGCCGATGATCGGCATCCAGCTCAATAGCAGCGACCACTTGCCGTACCTGCCGTACCAGGCTTGTGCACGCAGCAAGGCAGACGGCTTGATGGGAAACCAGCGCCGGCCCTGAAAGCGCGTTATCTCGCGCCCGATCCACCAGTTGATCAGCGACCCGAGCACATTTCCCGCGCTTGCAGCGGCGACCAGGCCCCACACCGAACCGCCATCCAGCAGCAACGCCACCAACGCCGCCTCGGACTGTGCCGGCAGCAAGGTGGCTGCAATCAGCGCCAGTGCAAAGAGCGAGAGATAGGTCATGACGCTTGGGGAAGGGCGGGTGACGTAGGTGGTGCTGGGGTGTGGATGCTAGCAAGCCGTGCAGGGGAGGCCGCTGCATACGGCAAGGCGTAGCACCTGCGCATGCGTAGGCGGCTGATCCGGGTTCTGCTGATGCAGGGCGATACGCGAGTGGCAACGCGTGAGTGGCGAGTATGCGGCGCACTTCGGTCATGCGCGGAGCTGCAGGTGTCCAGCGCGCCTGGGCGCCAATCCAATTACGTTATAATATATCGATACAGCAACGGTGCGCAGGTCGAAGGTCGAACGTAGATGAGAATCAAGGTATTGGTGCCCGCCATGCTGGCGGCGGCGTTTGCAAACGATGCGCGCGCCGAGTCAGACGACTCGGCGGTCACGATGGGCAGTGTGGATGTGCGGCAGGGCGGGCGCGGCCAGCTCGCCGCCAATCGGGTCCTGACCTCGGTGGATGTGCTGGGCGGTGACCAGGTCGAAAACAAGAACGTCATGAACAGCTGGGAGCTGCTCGGGCAGATGCCGGGCATCCAGCTGACCGAAACGCGCCAGGGCACCGAATCCGGCAAGGCCACGTTCCGCGCCTTCAACGGCGAGGGCTACATCAACGGCATCAAGATCCTGATCGACGGCGTGCCCAGCAACGTCAACAGCGGCAATCAACGCTTCATCGACATGGTGTTCCCGCTTGAGATCGACTACATCGAAGTGGTGCGCGGCACCAACGATCCGCGTTACGGGCTGCACAACATTGGCGGCAACATCAATTTCGGCACCCGCCAGGGTGGCAACTACACCGACGGCCGGCTGACCTATGGCAGCTTCGACACCCGCGAAGCGCAGCTGGCCGTCGGCCGTGAGGCAGACGGGTTCGCACAGAACTACTTCGTCGGCGTGCAGGACTCCAATGGCTACCGCGACCACGACACCTCGCAGAAGTATTCGCTGGGCGGCAAATGGTTTGTTGGCAGCGAAGCGGATACCGCAAAGCTTGGCCTGGTCGCGCGCGTGTATCACCATGAAGCCGACGAACCCGGGTTCATGACCGCCGAAGAACTGGCCACCGATCGCACCGCCTCGGCAGCCAAGAACGCCAACGATGGTGCGGACCGCGACATGCGCCATCTCGGCGTGCATCTGGACCTGCGGCTCAGCGACACCCTGCACTTCAACAACAAGCTGTACTACAACAGCTACGAAGAAACCCGGCGCGTGACATTCACCAGTTTCCCCACCGGCAATGCCCCGCGGCAACAACGCGAATGGGACGAAAAGCAGACCGGCATGCTGAGCACCATCACCTGGCGGCAGAGCGAGCTGCTGACCCTGGAGGGTGGGGCGAATGTCGAGCACCAAGACAATGGCTACCGCCGCCTGCGCTTCGCCTACAGCGTGCCGACCGACTTCAACGCCCCACCGGCACGCGTGCAGAACGACGACCGCTACACGCTGGAGAACGTCGGCGCCTACGTGCAGGCCGTGCTGACGCCCACCGCGGCGCTGAAGATCGTGCCGGCGTTCCGTGTGGACCGCTTCAGCGGCGACACGCGCCTTCCTGGTGGCGTGACAGCACCGTTGCAGCACACCGGATGGATCGAGCAACCCAAGCTCAGCGTGGTGTATTCGTTCAACCCGGGCCTGCATGTCTATGCCAACTGGGGCAAGACCTTCCAGGTGCTCACCGGCTCGACCGCGCCTGCGTATCTCACCGCCGGCCAGGAGACGTTTCGCCCATCGATCAACACCGGGCAGGAAGTGGGCATCAAATTCACGCCGGCCGCCGGCACCGAGGCGCGTCTGGCCATCTGGCAACAGGATGCGACCGACGAAGTGGCCAACATGCCGGCCACAGGCACCACGGTGGGCTTGGGCGAAACCCGACGACGGGGTGTCGACCTGCAGGTGTCCTCGCACCTGGGCGAGCACTGGGTGCTGTGGGCATCGCATGCGTATCAAGAGGCCAAGGTCATCAGCGCCTTCACCACCGCCGGCGATGCGCTGGCCGGCAATGAGGTCATCGCCACGCCGCGTTACATCAGCAACATCGGCGCGGACTACCGCCCGAACGCGCAGTGGACCTTCGGCGTGCAAGGCCGGATGCAGGGCGATTACTACATCGAAGAGCACAACACGCAAGGCAAGTTCGGCGGCTTTGCGTTGGTGGACATGAGCGCACGCTACCAGCTGTCCGAACGGATCAGCCTCGACCTGCAGGTGAGGAACCTGTTCGGCCGCGAGTACGCCTACACCTGGTACGACAACTTCTTCTGGGGCGGCAACGATCAACCGATGTTCTCACCGGCACCGGGGCGCACCACGTTCCTGTCGTTCAACGTCAAGCTGTGATCGGCGCGTTTGACGGTGCCCGAGCACCGTCACGCCAAGGCGATCGGTGGAGCTGCGGCGCACAGACTGCTTGTGCAGCTGTGCGGTCCGGCGCGGGGATCACTCTCTCAACTTCTTCGGCTGATGCAGTAATCACCCAGCGCCCTTGCCACGCGCACAATGTCACCGGACGCGACGCGATCTGACTGTCTAATGCGCCGTGCCGGCGCCGCCCACCGCTGAGACAGATGACGGCAACCAGCGCATGTGGCCTCAGTGCAGCGCGGCAACCTTGAATACGTCAACCGCCTGCACCAGCTGCGCGGACTGCTGCTCCAGCGAACGCGCGGCGGCGTTGGCGGCTTCCACCAGGGCGACGTTCTGCTGCGTGGTCTCGTCCATTTGGGTGATGGTCTGGTTCACCTGCTCGATGCCGCTGGCCTGTTCCTGCGACGCTGCGGCGATCTGGCCCATGATGTCGGTGACATGCTGCACGCTATCCACGATGCCGGCCATCGTGGCGCCTGCCTTGTGCACCAGCACTGCGCCTTCGGCCACTTGCTGGACCGAATGCGCGATCAGGGTCTTGATTTCCTTCGCTGCATCCGACGACCGGTGCGAGAGGGTGCGCACCTCTGATGCCACCACTGCAAAACCGCGGCCTTGCTCGCCGGCGCGTGCGGCTTCCACGGCAGCATTCAAGGCCAGGATGTTGGTCTGGAACGCAATGCCGTCGATCACCGACACGATGTCTGCGATCCGCCTGGATGAGACTTCAATACCCGACATCGTCTCCACCACCTGGCTGACCACATCGCGGCCTTCCGACGCAACGGTGGCCGCGCCCAGCGCAAGCGCATTGGCACGACGGGCGTTGTCGGCGTTCTGTTTGACGGTGGAGGTCAGCTCTTCCATCGACGCTGCGGTCTCTTCGAGGTTGGCGGCCTGCTGCGCGCTGCGGCTGGCCAGCGCCTGATTGCCGGCGGTGATGTCCTCGGCGGCGAAACCGATGTTGTTGGAACTCTCCTGGATGCCGGCAACGATTTCGGTGAGCCGCGCCACGGTGCTGTTGGCATCGTCGCGCATCAGGGCGAACACGCCCTGGAAGTTGCCGTGCATGCGAACCGTCAGATCGCCCTGGGCAATGGCGCGCAGCAATGCCGAGAACCTGGACAGCGTGGTATCGGAGGTGGACATCATGGTGTTGAGGTTGTCTACCATGCGCGCAAATGCATGCTCGAATCGGTCAGCCTGGCCGCGGCGGCTGAAGTTGCCCGCACAAGCGGCCTCGGTGAGTTCCTGGATCTGCACATTGATCGCATGCAGGTTCTGCTTGGCCTGCGACATCGTGGCGGTGATGGCAGCCTTCTCGCCGGGATACTGCTCGATGTCTTGCGCAAGATCACCAACCGCGTAGCGCCCCATGACCTCGGTCATGCGCAGCTGCGTGCGCACATGCGCATCGACCAGCGCATTGGTGTCCTGCACCATGTGCCCGTAGTCGCCGGGAAACCGCTCCGCATCGGTGCGATAGCTGATCGCGCCTGCGTCGTGGCGCGAGGCCATCTCGCGCTGGGCGGAAATCACGGCCTGCAGGCGCGCCTGCATCTGTTGCATCGCACGCAGCAACTGGCCAGATTCGTCCGCGCCTGCCGCCACATCGCGGCTGCTCAGATCGCCCGCGCTGATGCGCTCGGCCAGCCCAAGCGCCTGACGTAATGGCAGCACCACGCTGCGCGTCAGCAGCAAGGCAATGGCCGCGCCCAGCAGCAGGGCAACGACGGTCGACACCACCATGAGCATGGCGAAGCCGCGCGCCGTGGCAACGGCTTCTTCGGCCGCCTCACGGTTCTTGGCTTCCTGCAGGTCGATGAAGGCATTGATGCTGGCAAGCCAGTCGATGAAGGCCGGGCGCGCCTGCTTCAACAGGTCTTCTTCCGCATGCAGGCGGTCGCCCGCATCGCGCAGCAAGCGTACCTGGGCGATCAGCGGCATGGAGCGCTGCTCGATCGCCTTGATCGACTGCAGGATGTCCTTCTCTTTCTGGTCCGACGAGGTCGCCAGCAATGCATCCAGCGGCTGCGCCGAGCGGGCGTAGTCGGCGGCGAGCTTGTCGATGGCGTGCTCGGCAGCCTGACGGTCTGCGGTGGTGTCCATCAGCACCACGTCGCGCAGGGCGATGGCACGGTCGTGCACACTGCCGCGGAAGTTGATCGCGTAGCGTTGCTTGACGCTGTTGACGTCATTGATTTGCGTCAGCCGTTGGTCAATTGCGCGTACGCGCTGGATGCCCACCACCGTGAGCATCACCATCAGCACGATCAACGCCAGAAAGCCGAGCGCGAGGCGTTGGCCGATCCGCAGGTTTGAGAAGAAGGACATAGGTTCGATCGATGCGGGGGAGGGCCCATGCCATGCACGGGAGGCGGAACACGATCGCTGTCCGCCCGACGGGGCGCACCGGGCTAGCGAACTCGACCAGTCAGTTAGCGGCGATGGGGGCCTTGGCTGAACCCGCCGCCTAATCGCGTTTAGTTCTCGTTTGCTTTGGCAGCGGCCGGGCGAGCCTGCTGCGACAGACTCCCGGCTGTCGGCGGCGGTTCGTTACGCACCAGCCAGCGCGTCGCTTCGCTGAAGCGCGCGGCATAGCTCAGCCCAGGCCCCGGATAGGCGCCAGTTGCCCAGGGCGTGGCTCACGGCGCCGCGACGCAGCAATTGTGATGATGGCGGGATGAACAGTGGGAACCAGATCACAGCACGCACCGTCAGCATCGGCCCGATGGGCTCTGCCGACGCAGGCCAGGAAGTCACCGTCCACCTCTCGGCAGTGCCCGGCCCACGTTGGCAAGCCTGCTTCAATTTTCTCTTGCAGGGGCGCGATGTACCGCTGCTGCGCGATCACGTGATGTTTGACGGCGCATCTTTCAGCGGCTGGGCGCTGCCGGGGAGGACGGAAGCGTTCCGCGAGGAACTGCCGCGGTTGCTGGCGTCCACCGGTGCGCTTGCGCACGCGCAAGCACTCAAGGATGCGGCGCGCTGATCGCAAGCCGCATGTGACTGGCAGTGGAGCGCCACGCAGCGTGTAGTTCGCCTAATACCAGCCTAAGAGCGGCTAACAACACGTAGCGCGCAGCCGTCAGGTAGGTGCGGACGGCGCGGAGGAACCGGAGTGTACCGGGGTACATGCCGATTCCGAGCAGCGGCCGCGCCGGCCTGGCGGCTGCGCAGTCGTTTTGATAGCTGCTCTAAGTAAAGCAACCTCACCCGAGGCTAGCGAGCAAGGGTTCACGCGCACCGGGCCAGAAGGCAGGGTCAATGCGAGCTGCCTACGCGTGACTGGCGCGCGGAACCTCCACGAGCAGGTGCGGCGCGGGTGCGCAAAACGCCGAGCCCGGCACGAACCCGGGCTCCACGCTGTCACGACAACGAGCGATCAACTGCAGGCGTAGCGGCTCAGTCCAGCGTCTTCACTGCCGACAACATCCCCAGCATTTCATCGTATTTGCCATTGGCCTGCGCATACCGCAGATACTTGGCACGTTCCACGATGATTTCGTTCGGCGTGGTGTCTGCGTGCAACAGCGCCAGCGCTTCGTCCAGGAACTCGTCCAGCGGCATGGCGTGTTCGTCGTTGCCTTGGCCGAACAGCTTGGTGCGCACGCCAGGCGGCGCCAATTCGATCACCTGCACCGAGGTCTCGGCCAATTGCACGCGCAAGCTTTCGGTGAACGAATGCACCGCGGCCTTGGTGGCGCTGTAGGTCATCGCAATCGGGAAGGGGACGAAGGCCAACGCCGAGCTGACGTTGATGAGGACGCTGTCCGTGTTCCTGACCAGCTGCGGCAGGAACGCATAACTCATGCGGATCGTACCGAGCAGGTTGATGGCCACTGCGTCTTCGGCCGCCTTCAACGATGCAGGCGTGAGCACGTTGTCGGCCGGCATGATGCCGGCGTTGTTGATGACGACATTCAACGCGGGGTAACGCTCGGCCACCAGCTGGCTGGCCTTGACGATGGCCTCTGCGTCGGCCACGTCGAGCTCGATTGCCTCCAGCCCAGGATGTTCGGCCGTGATCTGGTCCAGCAGCGCTTTCTGGCGGCCAGACACGATGACGGTGTTGCCCGCTTGCTGGAGCCGCAGCGCCAGGCCCAGGCCGATCCCGGAGGTAGCGCCAGTGATGAGAATCGTATTGCCGGTGGTCTTCACGGATATCTCCTGATACGGATAGGCTAGAATCGAAACGGACAGTCATCCGCTTATCGCCAGACAGTGGCGGACAACTGTCCGTTTGTCAATGCATATTTGAACAAGGAGCAACGTGGAAAAGCCGAAGCGGTCCGATGCAGTGCAGAACCGGGAGCGCATCCTGTCCGTGGCGCTGGCCGAACTGGTGCGCGCAGCCGATGTTCCTTTGAGCGCGATTGCCAAGAAGGCCGGCGTGGGGCAGGGCACGTTCTATCGCCATTTCCCGACCCGCGAAGCGCTGGTCATCGAGGTCTACCGGCACGAGATGTTGCAGGTCACCGGGGCGGCCGCGCAGTTGCTCAAGACCCTGCCGCCGGAGCGGGCACTGCGCGAGTGGATGAACCGCCTGGCCGAATACGCCATCACCAAGGCCGGCCTGGCCGGCGCGCTGCGCGAGTTTGCGAACGTGAAAGAGCGTGCCGGCAACGAAGGCTACGCACCGGTGATTGCCGCGGCGCAAATGCTGCTCGATGCCAATGAGGCTGCCGGCACGATCCGGCCGGGCGTCACCGCCGACAAGTTCTTTCTGGCGACTGCGGGCATCTGGCAAATCGATGTGACCGAAGACTGGCAGCCAAGACTGAACTGGCTGATGGACACGGTCATGGACGGCTTGTGCGCAGGCGCCCCAGCACGGGCTGCCGCCAACGCACGCTGATCTTGCAGCGTGCTTGCAGTACGCACGCCGCGCGAGCGCGGCTAGCTCTTCAGCTTGCCCTGCTTGAGCTTTTCCCACATGTCTTCGGCCTGCCGCGATAACGGCCCGGTGTGCCGGATCAGGCAGATGTCCATGGCGATATCCCAGTCCGCCTGTAGCGGCGCAGCATCCACCAGCCGCCCCTGCTCGAGGTCGTCGGTCACCAGCGTGCGCGGCAGCCAGGCGATGCCGCCTCCCGCGCGGCACATGGCCAGCAGGGTTGCGGCAAGGTCGGAGGTGAGCGCGGGCGTCAGGCGCGCTTCGACCGCGTTGAATGCCGGATGCCCCGCAAGAATGCGGCCCAGGCCGGAGTCTGCGCTGTAAGACAGCAGTGGCAGCGCATCGCTTGAATCAAGCGGCCAACGTGGGCGTGCGTCATCGCTGCCCATGGGCGCACTGAAGGGTTGCAGCACATCGCTTCCGATCACCACCTGCTCGAACTGGCCAGGATCCAGCCCCAGCTGCAGACGCGGGTGACGATGGCACAGCATGAACTGCGCTGCGCCCTGCAGCATCAGTTTTTCGCAGGCGCGCAACGTATCGGAGATCAGCTGGAACGCGCCGATGCCGGTGTTCGATTCAATGCGCCGGACAAAGGACGGAAAGAACGTGAACGACAGGACGTGCGTTGCAAGGAAGGCCAGCGCCGGCGTGTGCCGCCCGGCCACCTCCAATGCTTCCTGCCGGGCCGCATACAGTGCTGCGGTAAGCCCGGAGGCCTTGCGGATGAATGCCTCGCCAGCCGGCGTCAACACCACTTCCTTGCGTGAGCGAAGAAACAGCGGCGTGCCCAACCACTCTTCAAGGGCGTGAATGCGCCGGCTGAAGGCGGGCTGCGTGACGAAGCGGCGCTTGGCGGCGCGCGAAAAATTCAGCGTGTCAGCCAACGCCACGCAGTCTTCGAGCCAGGTCAATTCCATGATGCCGATTGTGCATCAAGCGCCCAAAAAAGGCATTGGCCGCACCCGGCAACGCGCTCTTACTCTCTGACGCAGGCTTGCAGCACGTCACTCAGCACATGCTGCGGCAAACGAGATTCTTGATGCGTGGCATGTCGACGGGAGCGGGCGATCATGCAGAAACAAACGGGTCTTACAGGGTTGCTGCGGCAACTCTATGTACAGGTGTTGATCGCCATCGTGATTGGCGGGCTGGTGGGCTATTTCTGGCCGCATGTGGGCGTCGTGCTGCAGCCGGTCGCAGAAGGCTTCATCAAGCTGATCAAGATGCTGCTGGCGCCGATCATCTTCGGCACTGTTGTGGTCGGGATCGCCAAGATGGGCAGCGTCAGGGAGGTCGGCAAGACCGGTCTCAAGGCGCTGATCTATTTCGAGGTTGTCTCCACATTGGCGCTTGCGATCGGCCTGGTGGTAGTGAACCTCATCAAGCCGGGCGAGGGCATGAACATCGATGCCGGCACCATCGACAGCAGCGCCGTCGGGCAGTATGTGGCGCGTGCAAAAGACGATGCAGGGATGGTGGAGTTCATACTGAACATCATCCCCACCACGCTGGTGGATGCGTTTGCCAAAGGCAACATGCTGCAGGTGATCCTGGTGTCGGTGCTGTTTGCCATCGGCCTGCTGCAGCTAGGCGAGCGGGGCAAGCCCTTGGTCGATCTCATCGATAACGGGCTGCAGGCGTTGTTCCGGATGATCAACATGGTGATGCGTCTGGCGCCGTTGGGCGCAGGTGCCGGCATTGCCTTCACGATTGGCAAGTACGGCCTGGCAACTTTGTGGTCGCTCGGGCACCTGATGCTTGCCGTGTATGTGACCTCGGCGCTGTTCGTCTTTATCGTGTTGGGCGCCATCGCACGCTGGGCGGGTTTTCCGCTGCTGCAGCTGCTGCGCTTCATCAAGGACGAAATCCTCGTCACCTTCGGCACCTGCTCCACCGAAGCGGTGTTGCCGCGCATGATGATGAAGCTTGAACTTGCCGGGGTGCGTAAATCCACGGTCGGCCTGGTGCTGCCCACCGGCTACACCTTCAATGCCGACGGCACCTGCATCTACCTGACCATGGCGGCGATCTTTGTCGCGCAGGCCACCAATACACCGCTGCCGGTCTACCAGCAGATTGCACTGCTCGGGGTGTTGTTGCTCACCTCCAAAGGCTCTGCGGGTGTTGCCGGCGCAGGCTTTGTTGCGTTGGCGGCGACGCTGTCCACCATCGATACCGTGCCGGTTGCCGGGCTGGTGCTGTTACTGGGTGTGGACCGTTTCATGAACGAGGCGAGGGCGGTGGTCAACCTCATCGGCAACAGCGTCGCCACGCTGGCGATTGCGAAGTGGGACGGCGCACTCGACCTCGCGCAGACCCAGGACATCATCCGCCGACAAAAGAACGGCGAGCCGCTGCCCACCGCATCGCCGTCCACAGATGCATCACTGACTTGAATCCACCACAAGGAGCCTCTCCAATGCGCATCATCGATGTTGTCGAAGTGACCAAGCCGATCGCCTCGCCGATCCGTAACGCCTATATCGACTTTTCCAAGATGACCGCGAGTCTGGTCGCGGTGGTTACCGATCAGGTCCGCGACGGTCGCCGGGTTGTCGGGTACGGCTTCAACTCCAACGGACGTTACGGGCAGGGCGGATTGATCCGCGAGCGCTTCCGCGACCGCATCCTCGAGGCGGACGGTGCCTCGCTGTGTAACGACGCGGGCGACAACCTGGACCCTTCCAAGATCTGGACGGCGATGATGTCCAACGAAAAGCCCGGCGGGCACGGTGAGCGCTCGGTGGCGGTGGGCACGCTGGACATGGCGATCTGGGACGCCACCGCCAAGATCGCTGGCATGCCGCTGTTTCGTTACCTTGCGCAGATGAAGGGCAGGGAGGCCAACCCGCGCGTCTTCGTCTATGCCGCCGGTGGCTACTACTACCCGGGCAAGGACAACAGCGCCTTGCGCAAGGAAATGCGCGGCTATCTGGATCGCGGCTACAACGTGGTCAAGATGAAGATCGGTGGCGCTTCCATCGACGAGGATCGCGCCCGCATCGAGTCCGTGCTGGAAGAAATCGGCAGCCAGGCACGCCTGGCCGTCGATGCCAATGGCCGCTTCGATCTGGAGACCGGGATTGCCTACGCCAAGATGCTGCGGGATTACCCGTTATTCTGGTACGAAGAAGTCGGCGACCCGCTCGACTATGCGCTGCAGGCTGCATTGAGCGAGTTTTATCCCGGCCCGATGGCTACCGGTGAAAACCTGTTCTCGCACCAGGATGCACGCAACTTGCTGCGCTATGGCGGCATGCGCCCGGATCGTGATTACCTGCAATTCGATTGCGCGCTCTCGTACGGGCTGGTCGAATACCTGCGCACGCTCGACGTGCTGCATCAGTTCGGCTGGTCGCCGTCTCGCTGCATTCCGCATGGTGGCCACCAGATGTCGCTCAACATCGCGGCAGGCCTGGGACTGGGCGGCAATGAAAGCTATCCGGATCTGTTCCAGCCCTATGGCGGCTTCCCGGATGGCGTACAGGTGCAGGATGGCCACATCTTGATGCCGGAACTGCCGGGCATTGGTTTCGAGGGCAAGTCGGATCTGATCAAGGTGATGCGCGAGCTTGCCGAGTAACGCTGCCGCGTGATGCGCGTGTGCTCGGTGAGTCGCCAGCAGGTCATATGCAGGGCTGACCCAGCGAGTTCAGCATAGAGGCTCCGGTACAGTTGCCGGAGCGCGTGGCAGCGTCATGCCGTGCAGCACGATGTGCAGCAGGCCCCGCCTGACGCTGCGGCGCGGGCGATGCGTTAGACCCACGTAGCAGAAACGCCGGGCGCTTGGCGCTGCACCACGGCGGTTTAAAGCGCAGCCAACGCCTCCACCGCGGCGCGTACGCTCTTCCTGTTCGTGCGCACTACCGAGCGGTGAATGGTGGCGCCCTCGATAAACGCATCGATGGCAGCCGAGGCCGCCTTGGAGAAATGCTGCTCCAGCGCGGTTCGGCTCCTGGCCATCCACTGCTCCATGATCGCGGTCATCTCCGGATGCCTGCGGGCAAACGCGTAGAGCTCATAACTCAGCAAGAGCACCCGCGCAGACGCGGTGCCATCGCCGAAGATGATGTTCACCACCGCATCGCACGCTTGCTCGCGTGTTGTTGCAGCGCTCACTTCCGCGGCGAAGCCATCGGACACCTCGAGCGAGAAGCGGGTGAATGCAGCAATCAGCAATTCCTGCATCGATGCGAAGTAATACGACGTCGCGGCAAGCGGCACGCCGGCTTCTTCGGCAACCTTGCGAAACGTGGTGCCGGCAACGCCGTGCTCCAGTACCACGCGCAACGCGGCCTGCTCGATGCTCTGTTTTCGGTTGGGGTCTTGACGCCAGGTTCTGCCGCTCATGCACGCGTGGGTTCGATGGAAGCACGTCATGGTAATCCAGCGTTTGACATCGAAATGGTACGGATGTACAAATTCGCAACCCGCCGTCCCGGTGCCGTGCTGGCGCCGGTGAGGGCAGCACCGTACGAGCCAGGAGCAAGCGCATGCGCGATGACAACGAGAGGAACGTGGACCATGGCCGCCGCGCGACGCTGGGCGGCATCGCTGCCGGCAGCGTGGTCCTGGCGACCGGCGCCAATGCGCAGGCCGGTGGGGTCTGGGAGACCGGCACCTGGCTCAACCCGCCCAAGGTGCACCGCGTCCTGCCCGGTGACGTGCTCGACGTGGTCACCGACAAGGGCACCGACTTCTGGCGCGAAACCCATTACGGCTTCACACGCGATAGCGGCCATTTTCTCGGGATCAAAGGGCCATCGCGCTTCACCTGCCAGCTCAGGATCCGCGGCAAGTTCGAGCAGCTCTACGACCAGGCCGGCATCATGGTGCGGGTCAACGAACGGCAATGGGTGAAGGCCGGAATCGAGCTCAGCGACGGCCGCGCCATGCTGAGCAGCGTGCTGACCGATGGCACCTCCGACTGGGCCACCGGGCCCTATGACGCCGACGCGTCCGACTTCTGGATGCGCGCAACCGTCGACAAGGGCGTGCTCCGCCTGCAGGTCTCGCGCGACGGCACGTATTGGCCGCTAGTCAGGCTCTGCCCGTTCCCGGTCGCCGACTCCTACCTCGTGGGCCCGATGACCTGCACCCCGGAACGCGAAGGGCTGCGTGTCCAGTTCTCCGATTGGACGCTTGGTCCCGTGCTGGGGAAGGATCTGCACGATCTGTCTTAGAGCAGCTATCAAAACGACTGCGCAGCCGCCAGGCGGGCGCGGCCGGTGCTCGGAATCGGCATGTACCCCCGTACACTCCGGTTCCTCCGCGCCGTCCGCACCCACCTGACGGCTGCTCGCTACGTTTCGTTAGCCGCTCTTAGTGCTCGGTGTCACTGGGTGGGCGCAGCGGAACCGCAGCCAAGCCACCCAATCGAGCAAAAAGCAGCGCTTCTTAGCACTATTAGTCGGCTTAGTGCAGACAGTATTTGCACACTTAACGACACCTAGATACCGGAACGGGCATGCGCAGGCATAGCCGAGGCCCCCGCGATGCTGACGGCGCTACCACATGAACTTCATTTCGCAGCCAATGTAGTTGCTGTCGCGGCCACCGGCGGCATGCACGGTCTCGCCGGCCTGGTAGTGGACCGCTTCGATGGCGGTCTGCAGGTGCGTGCTCAGCTTCCAATCACCACGCAACTGCAGGTAACGGCCCGTCCAGTGCGTGCCGATACCTGCTGTGCCGGCCAGTGGAATGTCCGGCTGCACGTATACCGCATCGGCGATGCTCTGGCGCCATTGCAAACCCAGTGCCGCGGTGAGGCTGAGCTGGGCGGTGGGCTTGATGGTGAGCATCGGTTTGATCACCAGCAGGTTGGTGTAGCCGGTGTAGCCGGCCAGGGTGATGTACGAGCCATTCGGGAACAGCGGGTTGAAGGTTTCAAGCTGGCCGTCGTCAGGATGCCGGTCGCCAGAGGCGGTATCGAGTTGCAGCCCAAAACGTGGCGTCAGCGTGATGTCTTGTAGCGTGTAACCGGCCTTGATGCCCAGCGCCCAGGCACGCGCACGGCTGCGGCCCACCTTGCCGCGTTGGCCCATTGCCTCCAGGTCCCAGTCCAGTGCGTGCTGCACGCCTGCAAAGCGCACATCGAGGATGTCGCGTCGCTCATCGCCAACGGCATCGAGAAAGCTGGCGTCATCCTGCTGGTAGCGCGCGTAATACAGCGATAGTTCGTCGGTGCCCAGGACGTGGCGCTCCACGCGCACGGTGTCCAGACGCAGATGCCGGTTGGAGACATCATCGAAACTGCGCGCATCGGCGTATTGCACTGGCTGGCTGACAAAGGCAATCCAGCGCCACGGGCCGGTCTCGTAGTTCATCCACACGGCATCGAAGGACTGGCGCACATTGGGGCCATCACGCAGTGACACAAACCGCTGCAGGTCGAATGCAAACTCCTGCCGTCCCACGCGTACCTTCATGTCACCCGCGCCCAGTGGCGTGATGTAAGCGACGAAGGCCATGCGCAGATCGGCGCGGTTGGCGTCGGCCGGGCCGATGCGGCGTTTGTCCACGGCGCGTACGTCTTCCAGCTGGGTAAACACCTGCCAATGCGCACCAATGCGCAGGTCTGCATGCACTTGCAGGCGATGCAACAGATAGCTGTCACTCTCGCGGCCGATGCCCAGCGCAGGGGTGTGGTTGCTTTCGAAGCGCTCGCGCAGGTTGATGCCGAACGACGCATACGCTGCGTCACCAAGCGGCACATATTTCAGCCGATCGAGCGGCTGCGTACGCAGCGCGGGATCGGCAAATGGCGACCAGTTCTCCTGCCAGCGGTTCGACTTGATGGCCGGGCGCGCAGGCATCGCGGCAGTCGCATCAATGGATGACTGTGCCCACGCATCGGTGCAGGGGCACAGCAGTAACAGCAACGTCAGGCGGAACGACATATACGATCAGGAGTGCGCATCGGCATGCAGCTCGGCGACATAGCCACCGGGAAATTCAACCATCGCCGAATGCCGGCCCGACCCCGCCACGGCAGGCACCAGCACCTTGGCACCAGAGGCGGTGGCGCGCGCAAGCGTTGCTTCCAGATCGTCCACTGCGTAGCCGGTGAGCTCGTGCCCGTACGGATAGGGCAGGTGGCCGTCGGTCACCAGTACCTGCAGTGCGCCGAAGCCGGAGCTGATTGCGATGCTGCGGTAGGTGTCACCTGGCCGGCCAATCAGTGCTGCATCCGCGTGGCGGTCATCGCGCAGCACCTTGCCATGCGAGAATAGCAGCCACGCTTTCACAAACGCATCGGCGCGATCCGGTGAGACATACACGCGGTTCTCCGGGATGGTGGCCAGCGGCGCGTAGTGCGGCGCGGTGTCGTGCCAATACAGTTGCATGGCGACGCCACCCGGCCAGGCGATCACTGCATCCATGCCAATGGGATCCTTGAACGGGGCCACCAGCACTTCCGCACCGGCCGCCCGCGCAGCGCTGACTGCTTGTTGCATATCGGTGACCAGGTAGCCCGTGCGTTCGTTGCCGAACGGGTGCGGCACCGGCGTACGAAACCCGAACAACGACACCGTGCCTGCCGGCGTCTGTACCAATTGCGAGCTGGTGCTGCTGGGGGTTGGCGTCACAGTCGCGATCACCTGACGCGTGCTTTTCCCGCCGAAGGTGGCGGTGAAGCTGCGCACGAATGCGTCCACATCGTTAGGTGCAACGTAGACGTGCGTGGTGTCGTACTGCGGGCCAACCGACACCGGCGCGGCGGCACCGGCAAGCACCGGAGTGAGCGCGCTCAGCAGCAGCGCGGCGGACAGGCTCAGGGTGAGAATCGGACGCATGGGAATTCCTTTGGGGTGAGGACGCTGCTGCTTGCCGGGGGTGTGTAATCGAAGCGGTTGCGGCGAGTGGTGGTGTATTGAGAACGCGTTCTCACGCTGTCTGCGTGTCGGCACGCTGTTCATCGCAGGAGTGCTTGTGCCGAATGGGCTTGAGCGGGGGGTAGCAGCTTCTGGCGTGTTGCGTGGATCTGCAACGACTCGGCGGGTTAACCGATGCGCTTGCGCCTTTTTTTAAGACCGCGGCAGCCGCGGCCAGATGCAGGAGGCACTGTGTGCATCAGATCGAGCTGTACGGGCCACTCTTATGTGTCGTGCTCGTCGTTACGCGTGAGTGGCGGCAATGGCGGCGCAGAAGGCAAATCCGCCGGTGCACGTTCGCCCTTGGGCAGATGGCCGAACATATGCGGCTTGACCTGATGGCCGATCCACGAGGTTTCGCTGTGGCTGCGCGTCGTCAGCTGGCGCACAAGTGGCGGCAACTGCTCGCCCACCAGGATGCCGAGCAACCCGATCAACGCAATGACCGGCGGTGCTGGCGAGCGCACGTTGAGCAGGCTATAGATCACACCGACCAGCAGGCCGGCGCCAAGCGAAAGCAGATAGGGCTTCATCGTGCGACTGCCTGTTGTGACGCACGGTCCGCGCAGGTCGGCAATGCACGGCGACTACGCGCCACCGCCAGCCACCTTGCCTGGTCGCGTGGCGAGGGGAGTGCACTGGCGGCGAGCGCGTGGCGCTGGCCCGACACATCAGACATCGTCATGGATGCGATCTCTCTGGAGGGGGAATCGCTGGGTCATGGCGTTCGGTGATGCCAGCGGTGTCGTCCATGCTGGACGTCTTGGGTCCAATCCAGAACACCGCGTTGGGGCAGGGTCCGATGACTCGATCGGGGGATGCATGTGCACACGTCGCACGGCGCGCCTCCACCATGCGTCCTGTACCGCAAGCTGGATCAGGCGACACCAGCACGCACGGCAGATCGTCATCGGCGCTTGGCAGGAAATGACGCAACAGCGGCATTGTTGCCGTGGGGCGGCGGGCAAAGAATGCGCGCAGACCACCCACCTACGGCAGCACCATGGCACATGGCATCTTTCCTGGATTCGTTCGGCACGCCGCGTTGGCTGCATGTGTGTCGCTGGCCGGGTGCGCAGGGCCGCCATCGAAGGCGACGCCACTTGCAGCAGAGACATCGGGTACCGCATCCAGCGAGGAGGCATCGATCCCCGCCTATCGCGCTCGCCCCAACCGCTCGCGCGCGGTGATTGCGGTGGTGGGGGAGAACACCGGCGTGGAGGTCAGCGACTTCCTGGTGCCTTTTGCGATCCTGTCCCGCGCCGGCACGCTGGACGTCTCCGCGGTCACCCTCGATGAGGGGCCGCTTTCCACGTTCACCGATCTTGGGCGGCCGGGGTTCCGGATCGCAACCGATACAACGGTGGCGCAGTTCGATGCGAACCATCCACAGGGGGCCGACTACATCGTAGTGCCGGCGCAGGCCTCCACGCCGCGCCTGCTTGCGTGGTTGAAGCGGCAGTCCCAGCAGGGGGCGACGATCGTCAGCATCTGCAACGGTGCCCTTGTCGCCGCGCAGACGGGGATGTTCGACGGGCGGCGCGCCACGGCGCATTGGTCTACCGGCGCAACGCGGACACAGCGGTACCCGGCAATCCGCTGGACGCCGAACCGATGCTACGTTGCCGATGGCAACTGGATATCGACCGCAGGCGTCAGCGCCGCCATTCCCGCCTCCATCGCGCTTGTGGAGGCCATCAGCGGCACTGAAAAGGCGCGCGACGTTGCCCAGCGCGTCGGTGCCATCGCGTGGTCGGCGAAGCACGACAGCGATGCCTTTGCACCGCGGTTGGGCACGACGGCGGTGCCCCTGGCAAACGTGCTGTACATCAATCGGTGGTTGCACGGCCGCGATCAGATCGACGTGCTTGGGGTGACGGGAATCGATGAAGGCACGCTTGCGTTGACGATCGATGCCTACTCGACAACGGGCCGTAGCCAGGCGTATCTGGTGTCTGCCACTGGCGAACCCTTTGTGACACGTCACGGACTGCGCATCCTGCCCGATCGCGCGCACACGGCGGGGACTGCCGCTGCGTTGCTGCTCGCCGCCGATCTGGCGCCGGTGATGGCGCTGGAGAGTGCGCTCGATGGCATCATGCAGCGATACGGCCGCGCGACGGCCAAGGGCGTCGCGCTGGCGTTCGAATACCCCGATTTCCCGCGTTGAATGCACGAGGCGCCCATGTCCGACTCTTCTCATCGCGTCACGTTGTGCTGCTCGCCCACGACCAAATGAACGTGCTCGATCTCACCGGGCCGGTCCAGGCGCTGCACACCGCCAACCAGTGCAGGCCGCTGGCCGACGGGAGGCTGCGCTATGCGATGACCGTGGCATCCGAGCACGGCGGTCTGGTAACCACCAGCGCCGGGCTGCAGGTCATGTCTGTGGCGCTGGCGAGCCTGCAGGGCACCCCGATCGATACGCTGATGGCACCGGGCGGGTGCCGCGGCGACGTGTACCAGGCGTCTGCGGGACTGGTGGCATGGGTGGCGGCGCGCGGCCCGACCGTGCGCCGCTTGTGCTCGATCTGCACAGGCGCGTTCCTGCTGGCCGCTGCGGAGCAGTTGGAAGGGCGGCGCGCCGCAACACACTGGGACTGGGCAGCGCGGCTATCGAATCTGCACCCCGGCGTACAGGTCGATGCCGACCGGATTTTCGTTCGCGATGGCAACGTGTGGTCCTCTGCAGGTGTCACGGCCGGCATCGACCTGACGCTTGCATTGATCGAGGACGATCACGGACACCGCCTCGCCATCGATGTGGCCAGACAGCTGGTCGTGTTCGTCAAGCGCTCGGGTGGGCAGTCGCAGTTCAGTGCGCCGCTGTCGGCGCAGGCCAGCACCGGCGGCGATTTCGCAGACTTGCATGGCTGGATGGCGGCCCATCTGCATGAGGATCTGCGGGTGGACGCGCTGGCCGGCCGCATGAACATGTCGCCGCGCACCTTCGCTCGCGTCTACCGCAGCAAGTGTGGCGTCACGCCGGCCAGGGCAGTGGAAACGCTGCGCCTGGAAGCGGCACGTCGCCTGCTGGAGTCCGGTACGTTGCCGATCAAGCGCATTGCGGCGCTGACCGGTCTGTCCGACGAACAGACCCTGCGTCGCGCCTTCCTGCGCTTGCTGGGTGTGGCACCGGGCGATTACCGCGAGCGCTTCCGTAGCAGCAGCTCCGTCCCATCGGCCTGATTGCCGAAGGCGGCGGCGCCATCGATGGTGCAGTGTGTTGCTTCTAGCGTGATGCCGTTGCGGAAGGTTTGGCTACATTCGCGCGTGGCCAAACATGGCTTTAAATGCGCGGCTGAAGCCTGCTTCCGAATCGTACAAGATGACTCGGAGCACGGCGGCTGCGCTACTTCCATGAGAATCGCGTTTGCCTTGTCCATGCGCGCCCTGACCTGTGGCGAGGCGAGCGGGTCGACCCGCGCAACAACATCGCCGGAGCTGTCGCGTATCCAGACCGTCAATGTGACATCGGCACGCCTCGATAGCTCTCGCCAGGCGACGAGTTCTGCAAAATCCTCTCCTGCCGACGCGGTGGAATACAAGGAAACGAAAGAGGACTCGGCCAGAGCCCCGTAAAGCGCCGGCGCCTCTGACAAGGGCCGGGAAGGTTTGCGCCGGTAGACAGAGTGGGCAAGCGGGCCACGATCGAGCGGTGCGGCCAAGCTGCGATAGTCCGCCCACATCTCGCGGAAAGGGCCACCGTCGGCGGTGATCTTCAATGTGCGGTCGACGACATGGGTTGCTTCGTGCAGTAGCAGATACTCCAGCGCCGGAAGCGCCCCTGCATCCAGCTGGAGACGATATCCCGACGCATCTGCCGTGAACAGCCGCGCATCCTTGCCGGTTAGAAAGTCGCTGAGCGAGGTTTCGAGAACATCTCCACGCACGGTGATATCGAACAGCGGTTTGCCATCGGCGCCGTCGTACTCGCGCGTCAATGCCGTACCAGGGCTCCAGGGCGTATCGACGAAGCTCAATCGCGCCAGCCGCCGTTGCAGGATCTGCCGATGCAAGGCAGGTAAGGCGTTGAACGCGCGTTCGACCAAGGCCCACTCGCGCTCGCTTAGCTGATGCACCTGTGCGCGTTGATTGGGGCCGGAAAAGGCGCTCAGGCTCTCGGCATGCGCAGGCTGGACGCGCGCGCGCAACGGCGTGCTGGACAGAGCGATTTCCGATTTCGGTGGCGTAGCGGAGACTGGCACGCACGCGCCAGCCCACCCCGCATTCGTACACATCAAGGCCGCCGCCAGCAGGCACGTTGCTAGTGGGCGAGGCGTGGATCTTGGCAAATGAATCATGGGGAGGCACCGGACGGAAACAACGCCGAAGACGTGCGTGGCGACACGTGATGTGCTGCGCGTAAATCGTAAACGAGCCGGCACGCCGTTTGATCGTATGGCACCTATACGCGCAACCGCATGGCGGCCGTGCTCTCACTCTGGCGATGTGCATCGCCGGTCTTGCTGTCCATCCCCACATTCGGATGCACGCTGGCAAGAGTCGGGGGCTGCATGGCGATCCGCCTCTGCGCCCCATGGAGAGCGATGCGATCGCAACGTGCCGGTTGCTCTCGTAGCTTGACTCAACGCGCGGCGGACCAGCCCCAAATCACCGGCCGCACAGATGACGCAAGCGCGCTCGAGCGTGCCGTCGGCCTACGCCGCTGCCGTCACTGGATCCTGCGGCCACGCCCATCACGCACATCCATACCTGCCATCCCGGTGTTCGATTTCACCGCGCAGGCGGCAGCGCACACGATGCGCATCCGGTGCAAGGGATACGCCTTTGCCACACGGCCGCTGCGACCGCAGCGCCCAGCAACCATGCAGATCATCGGAGGCCGCATGTCCGTTCGCAGCAGCAGTCAGAAGTTCATTGCCAGGAATCGTGCGCCACGCGTGCAGATCGAATACGACGTCGAGATCTACGGCTCGCAAAAGAAAGTGCAGGTGCCGTTCGTCATGGGTGTGTTGTCGGATCTGTCCGGCGCCAATACCGAAAACCTGCCGGCGCTGGAAGCACGCGAGGCGATGGAGATCGATGTCGACAATTTCGACAGCCGGCTGCGCGCCATGCAGCCGCGAGTGGCAATGAGCGTTGCCAATACCCTCACCGGCAGCGGCGCGTTGCCTGTCGATATCACCTTCGACAGCCTGGACGATTTTTCGCCAACCGCCGTGGTGAAGAAGGTGGCACCGCTGGCCGAGCTGCTGGAAGCGCGTACCCAGCTGGCCAATCTAGGCACTTACCTCGATGGCAAGGCCGGTGCCGAGCGCCTGATCGCCGATGCGATCAAGGATCCCACCCTGCTGCGCTCGCTGGTCGCGGCCCCCAAGTCGACGGATGAGTAACCCCATGGCGACCCGAAACCTTTCCGCTGCCCAAGACCTTGCCGACACCCAGCCGCAGACCACCCAGTCCGACGACTTTGCGGCCCTGTTGACACGCGAATTCCGCCCGCGTAGCGAACGCGCCGGAGAAGAAGTGCGGCTGGCTGTGCGCACCCTGGCCGAGCAGGTGCTGGAGCGCAGCGACATCATCAGCGACGACGTTGCGCAAACGATCAATGCCTACGTGGCCGAAATCGACCGCAAGATCACCGAGCAACTCAACCTCATCCTGCACGCTCCGCAGTTCCAGGCGCTGGAGGGCGCGTGGCGCGGTTTGCATTATCTGGTCAGCAATACCGAATCTGACATGCAGTTGAAGATCCGCGTGCTCAACGTGTCCAAGAAGGAACTCGCCAAGAACCTCAAGCGGTTCAAGGGCACCGTCTGGGACCAGAGCCCGGTGTTCAAGAAGATCTACGAGGCCGAATACGGCCAGCTTGGCGGCGAACCCTACGGCTGCCTGATCGGCGATTACCACTTCGACCATAGCCCGCAGGACGTCGACATGCTGCGCGGCATCAGCCAGATCGCCGCAGCCTCGCACGCTCCCTTCATCGCCGCTGCGGGTCCCGGCCTGATGGGCATGGAAAGCTGGAGCGAGCTGTCGAACCCGCGCGATCTGTCCAAGATTTTTTCAACGCCCGATTACGCGGCATGGCGTTCGTTGCGCCAGAGCGAGGATGCCAAATACCTGGCGCTCGCGATGCCACGTACGTTGGCGAGGCTGCCCTACGGGGCCAAGACCGATCCGGTGGAGGCGTTCGGTTTCGAAGAGGACACCCGGGGCGCCGATTCGTCACGCTACACCTGGCAGAACGCAGCCTATGCGATGGCGGTCAACATCAACCGCTCGTTCAAGCAGTACGGCTGGTGCACCCGCATTCGCGGCGTCGAGTCGGGCGGGGCAGTGGAGGGGCTACCGACGCATACCTTCCCGGCCGACGACGGCGGTATCGACATGAAGTGCCCGACCGAGGTCGCCATTACCGACCGCCGCTCGGCCGAACTCGACAAGATGGGCCTGATGCCGCTGGTGCATCGCAAGAACACCGACATGGCGGCCTTCATCAGCGCGCAGTCGTTGGGCAAGCCCGAGGAATACGACGACCCGGACGCCACCGCCAATGCGGCGCTGAGCGCACGCCTGCCGTACATGTTCGCCTGCTGCCGCTTCGCGCATTACCTGAAGTGCATCGTGCGCGACAAGGTCGGCTCGTTCAGTACGCGGCAGCAGATGCAGAGTTGGTTGACCGACTGGGTGATGAACTACGTCGATGGCGACCCGGCCAACTCCAGCGAGGAAACCAAGGCGCGCAAGCCTTTGGCTGCTGCCGAGGTGGTGGTCGAAGAGGTCGAGGGCAACCCCGGCTACTACACCTCCAAGTTTTTCCTGCGCCCGCACTACCAGCTCGAAGGCCTGACGGTATCGCTGCGTCTGGTCTCGCGCTTGCCGTCGGCGCAGGCCGCCTGATCGGCCACGGGCCTCGCACTCAAGCACTCACGACCTGCGGCTGACAAGGCTGCGGGATCGGCTCCCCTTTCCGCACCACCCATCACTGGAGAAGTTCCATGGCTTTCGATATGCATCTCAAATTCGGATCGGGCGACGTCGAGATCAAGGGCGCGTCCAATCATTCCAAGCACAAGGACGAAGTGCCGATCATTGCCTGGTCCTGGGGCACCAGCAACACCGGCAACCTGCATACCGGCGCCGGTTATGCGGCCGGCGGCAAGGCCAACGTGCAGGATATTTCCATCACCAAATACGTCGACAGTTGCTCCAACGCTTTGCTCAATGCGTGTTGCACGGGCGCGCGCGTGGATTCGGCCACGCTGTATGTCACCAACGCCACCGGCGAGCAGACCGACTACGTGACGCTTGAGCTGAGCGAGGGCGTGATGATCACCTCCGTGTCCACAGGCGGCAGCGGCGGCGAAGACCGTCTGACCGAAAACGTGACTCTGCATTTCGGCAAGTTCAAGTATTCGTTCCAGCCTCAGGACGACAAGGGCAAGAAGCAGGGCGGTACCAAGGATTTCACTTTCAACATGCAGGAAGTGAAGAAGTCCTGAGCCCACGCATCCCCCGACCGGAGCGCCACTGCCGATGTCTACCCTCCATCCCGAACATGCCTGCGTCCGCCTGCTCAAGGCGGGCAACCCCACGCAATCGTTGGCCACCGCCAAGGACTGGGTGCGGCAGTGCCCGGCCGATGCCGACGCGCGCATCGGGTTGTTCCAACTGCTGGCCGTGGCGGGGGAGTGGCAGCGGGCGAAACAGCAGGTGCAGCTGGCCGCAGCGTTGGACCAGGGCTGGGGCGGGGTAGCCGGTGCATATGTGCGCATCATCGACGCCGAACTGGAACGCGAGCAGGTGCTGGCCGGCCGGATGATGCCACTGATGCCCGGCCAGGTACCGCCGTGGCAGCACGATCTGCTGCAGGCATTGCAGCATGATCGCGACGGTGAGCCAGGGCAGGCGGCACGACGGCGTGCCCTGGCGCTTGCACAGGCCGACGCGATCGCGGGCCACGTCGATGGCCAGCGTTTCGACTGGCTAGCGGACGCAGACCCGCGGTTTGGCCCCTGTCTGGAGGTCATCCTCGAAGCGGGCAACGCCTGGGTGCCGTTTGCCCAACTGCGCAGCCTGCGCTTGGAGGCTCCCACCAGCTTGCGCGACCTGCTCTGGCAGGCCGTGGAGATCGAATGGCGCAACGGCACGCACAGCCCTGGCGTGGTGCCGTGCCGTTACCCCGGCAGCCAGCACAGCGAGGACGGCGCGATCCGCCTCGGCCAGCGCACCGCCTGGGAGGGCGAAGACCTGTCTGCGTGCGGTCTTGGGCAGCGCCTGCTGGCCGGCAGCGAGGACGACTACGCAGTACTCGACATCCGCCACCTTCAATTCGATACCGCCCCGGTGGAAGCATCATGGCCGAACTGACCCAACAAGAGCGCTTGCAGCCCTCGCTGCTCGACCGATTGATCGATGACCGCCGGCATGAGCTGGCGGAAAGCCGCGACGCGCGGGCGATCAGTCCGGCCAAGCTGCGCGATTGCGTCATGCGCGATTTGGCCTGGCTGCTCAATTGCACCCGCCACTGGCACGAGGACGCGCTGCAGGCGTACCCGCATGTCGCCAGTTCGGTGCTCAACTATGGCATTCCTGACCTGGCCGGCGCACGGCTGGCGGGGCTGGACGTGATCGAACTGCAAAACCGCATTCGTGCGGCGATCGTGGCCTTCGAGCCGCGGCTGGCTGCGGCCAGCCTGCAGGTCACCGCGAAAGTGGACGCCGGTCGCATGGATCGCATGTCGCTGTCGTTCGTCATCGACTCCGAACTGTGGGCACAGCCACTGCCGCTGGCGCTGTATCTGCGCACCGATCTCGATCTGGAAACCGGTCGCTTCAACCTGTCGTCTGGGACCCACTGACTCATGGACCCGCGCCTGCTCCATCACTACAACCGCGAGTTGCAGCACGTGCGCGAGATGGGTGCGGAGTTTGCGCAGGCGTATCCGAAGGTGGCCGGCCGGCTCGGGATGAGCGGCATCGACTGCGCCGACCCGTATGTCGAACGCCTGCTGGAAGGATTCGCGTTCCTGTCCGCGCGCGTGCAGCTGGAGCTGGAAGCCCAGCAGCCGGTGTTCGCCCAGCACCTGATGGAAATGCTCTATCCGCACTTCCTGTCGCCGGTGCCGTCGATGGCCGTGGTGGAGCTGCAACCGGAGCAGGGCGAGGGCATCGGGCCAGCGGGGCATGTGGTACCGCGTGGCAGCGCGCTGCGCTCGTTGATCGGGCATGGCGACCGTACTGCCTGCGAATATCGGACCGCGCACGCGGTGACGCTGTTGCCCCTGCGCCTGACCGCTGCCAGCTACCTGGCCTCGCCGGCAGCGCTGGCCACGCTCGGCGTGCCGGTCGAGCCGCGCGCACGCGCCGGCCTGCGCCTGGTCTTCAACGTGCACGCCGGTCTGCGCCTGGACATGCTGGCGCTGGACACGTTGCCGATCTTCATGACGGGTGCCGACGGACTGGCCGGCACCCTCTACGAACAACTGCATGCCAATGCGCTGGGATTCATGGTGCGTGCCCATTCTGCCGATGGGCAGGTGCTCACGCACTCGTTTGGCCCTGAGCATCTGCAGCCGCAGGGCTTCGACGACGCGCAAGCACTGCTGCCGCGTAGCGAACGCTCGTTCAGCGGCTACCGCCTGCTGCAGGAATACTTTGCCTGTCCCGAGCGTTTCCTGTTCGCCGCCTTCGATGGCCTGGCGCAGGTGCTGACGCGCGCGGCGTGCGCCGAGTTCGAGATTCTGGTGTGGTTGGATCGCAGCGTCGAGCGGCTCGACAATGCGGTGGATGCGAGCAACTTCCGCCTGCATTGCACCCCGGCGATCAATCTGTTTCCCAGGCGTGGTGATCGCATCCACCTGCATCCCGGTCTCTCCGAGCATCACGTGCTGGCCGACCGCACGCGGCCGATGGATTTCGAGATCCATGGCGTGGAGCAGGTCGAAGGCTTCGGAGATGCTAATGCGCCGATGCAACGCTTCGAGCCGTTCTATGGCGCGCAGCCGCGCAGCTGGCATGAGCGGCGCTCGGCGTTCTATGCCCTGCGACGACAGCCGCGGCGGCTGTCGTCGGGCCAACGCCGCACCGGCCCGCGCTCGAGCTATGTCGGCAGCGAGGTGTTCCTGTCGCTGGTCGATGGCGACCAGGCGCCATATCCGCACGAACTGCGGCAACTGGGCATGCAGCTGTGGTGCAGCAATCGCGATCTGCCGCTGCATATGCCTGTCGGCAAGTCCAGCACCGACTTCGTGCTCGACGACGGCGGCCCGGTGGCGGCGATCCGTTGCGTGGCCGGCCCAACGCGACCGCGCTCGGGCGTGACCGCCGGCGATACGCGCTGGCGCCTGATCAGCCATCTGCAATTGAACTATCTCTCGCTGCTGGATGCCGGCGACGACGGCGCCACTGCATTGCGCGAGATGCTCACGCTATACCACGACCCGCACGATGCCGCAGCGCGGCGACAGGTGGACGGCGTGCGTCGCATCGCCTCGCGCCCGATCGTGCGGCGTATCCCGCTGCCTGGCCCGGCCACCTACGGCCGTGGACTCGAGATCACCCTGACCTGCGACGACGCTGCCTTTGAAGGGCAGGGCGTCTATCTGCTGGCCTCGGTGCTGCGGCATGTCTTCGCCCGGCAGGCATCGCTCAATTCCTTTACCGAAACCGTGCTGTGCACGCTCGAACGCAACGAGGTCGCCCGATGGCCAGCCCATCTCGGCAATCGGCCGATCCTGTAGCGCTGCTGGCGCGGCTGGATGCGCAACCGCAGGACTTCGAGCTGTTCGAAGCGTTGCGGCGGCTGGAGTGCGCGCATCCGGCACAACCGCGACTGGGCCAGGCAGCACGCCCGCTGGAGGAGCCCGTGCGCCTGGCCCAGCGCGCCTCGCTGGAATTTCCTCCGCGCGACATCGACAGCCTGCATGCCGGTGTGGACGGTCGACCGCCAATACTGCGCACGCTGTCGCTGGGTTTGTTTGGCCCGCATGGTGCGTTGCCGCTGCACCTGACCGAACATGCGATCGAACGCGAGGGCGCCGGCGACCCGACCTTTGCCGCCTTCGCCGACATTTTTCACCATCGCATGCTTACCTTGTGGTATCGCGCCTGGGCCGATGCGCGTCCTACCGTGCAGATGGACCGCCCGGGCGATGACCGCTTCGGCGCGCGGCTGGATGCATTAACGGGTATGGATCAACCCGCGCTGCATGGTCGCGATGCGATGCCGGTGGCTGCACGACGCCACTTCGCCGGCCGCTTCGTTGCCCAGGCGCGCAATGCGGAAGGTCTGCGCGCCGTGTTGATCGGCTTGTTCGACATCCCCGTGCAGGTGCAGGAGTTCATTGCCAACTGGCTGCCGTTACCCGAGGACGGACGGCTGCGGATGGGCCGTGCCGCCGCGCGCATCGGGCGTGACGCCACGCTCGGCGCGTCGGCGCGCAATGCGCAGCATCGCTTCCGTTTGCGTCTTGGGCCGCTGGATATCGCCCGCTATCGCGAGTTCCTGCCCGGTAGCCACGCGCTGGCCATGCTCACCGCCGCCGTGCGCGGCTACATCGGCGACGAGCAGGCCTGGGACCTACAGCTGGTGCTGGCGCGCGAAGACGTGCCGTTGCCGGTGCTGGGGCAGGGCCAGCGTATCGGTCTGTCGCTCTGGCTCGGCCACTATCGCCGCCCGCTCGACGCCGACCAGCTCGTGCTTGCGTCGCCCTGATTCATTTCTCAGTTCCCACTTCTGGAGTTTCCATGGCAGACATCAGTCGCGCCGCCTTGTTCGGCAAGCTCAACAAAACCACCTATCGCGGTATCGAGTCGGCCACCACGTTCTGCAGGCTGCGTGGCGACCGCGAGGTGGAACTGGTGCATTGGCTGCATCAGCTGCTGCAGGCGCAGGACGGCGACTTGCATCGCATCGTGCGTCATTTTTCTCTCGATACCTCGCGACTTGCGCAGGATCTGATCGCGGCGCTCGATCGACTGCCGCGCGGCGGCGGTGGGTACTTTGATCTATCGGCCAGCGTGGAGGAGGCAGTGGAACGCGCCTGGGTGCACTGTACGTTGCGTTACGGGCGGCAGCGTATCCGTGGCGGCGATCTGTTGGTGGCCATTTTGCATACACGCAGCCTGCGTAACGGATTGCTTGCGATGTCGAATGAGTTCGCCAAGCTGCGCGCGGAGGCACTGGTCGAAGACCTGCAGGACATCATCGCCGGTTCGTCGGAGGATGACGCCACCGAGGTCGCTATGGCAGGCGCTCCCGCCGGACCAACCGCCGTGGGTGGTGGCGCTGCGCTTGCGCTCTATACGGTCGACCTCACCGCGCAGGCGCGCGAGGGCAAGCTGGACCCGATCGTCGGCCGCGACGACGAGATCCGCCAGGTGGTCGACATCCTGATGCGCCGCCGCCAGAACAACCCGATCTTGGTCGGCGAAGCCGGCGTCGGCAAGACCGCGGTGGTCGAAGGTTTCGCACAACGCATCGCACGCGGCGACGTACCGCCCGCGCTGAAGGACGTGCAACTACGCACGCTGGATGTTGGTCTATTGCAGGCTGGTGCCAGCATGAAGGGCGAATTCGAACAGCGCCTGCGCGCAGTCATCGACGAAGTACAGGCCAGCCCCAAGCCGATCATCCTGTTCGTCGATGAAACCCACACCCTGGTCGGCGCCGGTGGCACGGCCGGCACCGGCGATGCGGCCAACCTGCTCAAGCCCGCGTTGGCGCGCGGCACCTTGCGCACCGTAGGCGCGACCACGTTTGCCGAGTACAAGAAGTACATCGAAAAAGACCCTGCGCTGACGCGGCGCTTCCAGGCCGTGCAGGTGGACGAGCCGGACGAGGCCAAGGCCGTGCGCATGATGCGTGGTGTTGCCTCGATGATGGAGCAGCACCACCGCGTGCAGATCCTAGACGAAGCGCTGGAAGCGGCGGTCAAGCTCAGCCATCGCTATATCCCCGCACGTCAACTGCCGGACAAATCGGTGAGCCTGCTCGATACCGCGTGCGCCCGCGTGGCGGTGAGCCTGCACGCTACCCCGGCCGAAGTGGACGACAGCCGCCGCCGCATCGAATCGCTGGACACCGAGCACGCCATCATCGAACGCGAACGTGCGATCGGCATCGTGGTGGATGAGCGCGCTGCCGCGTGCGCCGGCCTCCTGGAACGCGAGCACGGTCGCCTGCGCCAACTGGAGAAGCGCTGGGTTGCCGAGAAGACTTTGGTAGACCAGCTGTTGTCGCTGCGCGCCCAACTACGAGGCGGCAACGCTCCGGTTGAAGGTACTGGAAGTGCGTTGGAAGCTGACGCCGAACACATCGCGTCCGGCAGAACTGCCGTGCTCGAAACACCAGTACAGGTGGATCGCGACACGCTGTTGGCACGTCTGCAACTGGTGCAGGCGGAACTGGCCGCCCTGCAAGGCGAATCGCCGTTGATCCTGCCCACCGTCGATTACCAGGCGGTCGCCGCGGTGGTCGCCGACTGGACCGGTATCCCGGTCGGGCGCATGGCGCGCAACGAAATCGACACCGTGCTGCGCTTACCCGAGTTACTGGCCAAGCGCGTGATCGGGCAGGACCACGCTATGGAGATGATCGCCAAGCGCATCCAGACCAGCCGCGCCGGCCTGGACAACCCTGACAAACCGATCGGCGTGTTCCTGCTGGCCGGCACCTCCGGCGTGGGTAAGACCGAAACCGCACTCGCCCTGGCCGAAACGCTGTACGGCGGCGAACAAAACCTGATCACCATCAATATGAGCGAATACCAGGAGGCCCACACCGTCTCCTCGCTCAAGGGTGCACCCCCGGGTTATGTGGGTTACGGCGAAGGCGGTGTGCTGACCGAAGCGATGCGCCGCAAACCCTACTCGGTGCTGTTGCTGGACGAAGTCGAGAAGGCGCACTCGGACGTACACGAACTGTTCTTCCAGGTCTTCGACAAGGGCTGGATGGAAGACGGCGAAGGCCGCCGCATCGACTTCCGCAACACCTTGATCATCCTCACCAGCAACGCCGGCACCGACCTCATCGCCAGCCTGTGCAAGGACCCGGAACTAATGCCGGACCCGGACGGTATGGCCAAGGCATTGCGCGAGCCGTTGTTGAAGGTATTTCCGCCGGCATTGCTCGGGCGGCTGGTTGCGATTCCGTATTACCCGCTCAGTAACGCCATGCTCGGCCAGATCGTGCGACTGCAGTTGAACCGCATCAAGAAGCGCATCGAGGAGCGCTACAAGATTCCGTTCGACTACGACGACTCGGTGGTGGAGTTGGTGGTGAACCGCTGCACCGAGAGCGAGTCGGGCGGGCGGATGATCGATGCGATTTTGACGAATTCGATGTTGCCGGAGATCAGTCGGGAGTTTCTCACTCGGGTGATCGATGGCAAAAAAATCAACCATGCGCGCGCATCGGCCCTGGCTGACGGCTTTTTCTACGAATTCTGAGGGCAGAAAACATGGTGGCCAAGGCGACGGTGTATCTGAATGGTATCGAGTACGGCAGCAGCGATGCCGCCATGGGTGGCGGGAGGCGTGGAGGGCGGGTCAACGATCTCACCGATCACGCCGAACGCAAAGCCTGGCGAGAGGCATGGCCAAAGATCTGTCGTGAAGTACGAGCGACCGTGGACGGAACGCGATTCGAGATCATCATCGAAGTCAACATGGCGATCTGCGCCGACTGCCAGAAGTGGATGATTGTTGAAGTTCGTCGCCATCTCGGCCAGTTGGGCCGAGCTTTTACCTTCCATGCCAAGGTGGGAAAGGAACAGCCGGTTGTCGTTGCGCGTGACACGGTTTGGAACGCTAAGGTCGGTCAATGCCGACTTTGGAAGGCCGATCGAAGCGATCTGCAGATGGGTCGTGTACGAAGGGACGAGGTGATCTATGAAAAGACGCGAGGATAGATGCGTCCTCATGTGATCGCCGGCCGTGCAGCAATTGCAGGAAAACTGCGATCCGAGCCAGTCCGCCGCCAGACCGCATCGCGCAGCGGCATCTGACGTGAAACGTCGGTTCGCGTCTAGTGAGAGTTGGCTGCAGAACGTGTGCTTTGACGCTTCTCCATCGCTGCATCAACAAGAACGGGATCCGAAATGCTCCATGCAAAGTACATCGCAGAAGAAACCGCAGCCCATGGTCGCGTGCTGGCCTTTCCGAACGTCAGTTCATGCGTGGCGGTGGTCGTCGTGTTGCCGGACGAACTCGTCGGCTGGCACGTCACGTTGAGTACGCTCGCGTCGGTCGACAGGAGCTTTGCCGCGCAGGGGGCCGCAAAGTTTCGCGACTATGCAAGTACGGCGACATCCAGCGACAGGCTGCTGATTGTGGGTCACGTCACCCACCATGACCCCGTGGCGCTGCGTAATTGGGTGCAGGCGCAGCTGGCTGTCGACCTGCCGACGCAGTCGTTCGATATCACCAGGCACCGCAAGGCGGAGTCGAATGTCGCGTACCACCTCTTCTTTGAGCATAACGGCCACGACATTCCGCAGATCACCTTCAAGAATTCGACGAAGGTGGGAGTAAGCAACCTCACCCGTGGCGAGAGCGGCGCGTCGAATGGAGGGCTGCCCGTTCACAACCGCAGTGCGGACTTCACGGTCAGTCGCTGGCACAGGCTGCGGCGCCATTTCGTCAACGTATGACCTACTGAGATAGCGAGACAAACGAACGCGCCAGCCGACATGCATCGCATCTTCCCGCCGCTGAGGGAGCGATACCGCAAGGCGCCATCCGACAAACTTGGGTCAGAGTGAACTTCCCTTAGCTCGGTGGACGATGTTCATTGATAGCCGCCAGGCAGGGCAATATCCCGCGACAAAGAACACATGCGCATATGAGAGGAGGCTTACATGTTGGAAAAGATCATCAAGGTTGGCGATGACGCCAGTTGGCTCCCCAGAGAGGAAGGGGGGCAAACAGGCAGCGGTGGCTTGATCGAGCTGACCACCCCCAGGGAGGTGGAATTCGCTGCGAAGTACCTTCCTTTCATCCCGAATGCCATCAGTGCAGTCAGTTCGGGAGGACTGGATGTGATCAGTTACAACTTTAGCGGCTGTTTGATGGCTGTCTACAATGCTCAGGACGGGCGGAGAATGGTTTGCCACGTGTCGACGGGCGACGGACAGGATTGCAGGAACGCCTGGAGCCAAATTAGGAGCACTTCGACGCACGTTTTTCAGTTTCGTCCATCCGAACACATCGAGACCAAGGGAAGTGCCTTGGCCGGGTGCTACGGACTGATCACAAACGATCTTCAGAGTCTGGCCATTACCGTGGTTGTAGGTCGCGACGGGAGGTCACGTTCCATCTCTGCGATTAAAAAGATGAGGCTCTGGCAGGATTGAAGCCCGTGTCGGGAGTGAGCAAGTCCGGGGCACGGCCAGCGCGGGGTGGAGTGGCGGGGTTTGAGTAACGAGGTCGGATGACTTCCGATTAGTCCCTGCGGGCTGCTCGGGTGTGTGGTCTGATTTTTTTGTTGGCGAATGAGAACGATGGGGTCGAAAGGAAACGAGCGATGACACGTACATCGTCACGTTCATGTGCGCCGTGACGGTGACGAAGCAGGGAGGCAGCTGTCTGATGGCGGCGCACCGCAGGCGTCCGTGCACAGATCTACGAGATGACGAAAACCAGCAACGACCCACGACATGACCAGCCTGGACATTTCACGCCCCACATTGCCTTTCACCTACACGCAGTGGATCCAGCAGACCTCGCGGGCGCTGCATCCGCGCAGTGCCGAGCTGCGTGCGCTGGAGTTGCTGGTCGACGCCTATGGCAGGACGCCGAGCGAAAGCAACCTGCGCTTGTTGAAGAATGCGTTCCGCCACTGGCGTGATGCGCAGGGCGAGGGCGATGCGTGGATCGACAGTTCGCGCAACGACAAGAAGATGCTGGCGTTCGTGGCGCTGAACGCGGCGCTGTTCAAGGATGGCGACAAAGACACAAGGATCTGATCACGCAGAGCCAGTACGACGCGGACATGGCGCAGATGGGACTGCTGAAGGACTTCAGCTCGCGCTACGTCGAGGAGTCCAGCTATGTGCTGAGCAGCGAGAACGGCCTTGTGGAGGAGTGGATCAAACCGGGGCTGCGCGCGGAAGGCAGCGGCTGGCGGCGGCACGTGCTGAATCCGATCGGGGCATTGCTCGGTTGATGCGCTGCACGATTCGACGAGTATTAGGGAGAACGGCATGGACAAGGCCGTGACAGGGGCGCACGGCCAAGCCGGCTTGCATTGGGTAGGCCATGTAGGCCATGAACGAGGTGGATTCCGGGGAGCCCCGTGGAGCAATGCTGCGATCGCGCGTGCAGGATCCTGCAAGGCGGGTGAGCGCATGACCTGCAGGATCCTCACCAGCTTCGCCATGGCCAACCATGGCTCGACCTTCATGCACTGGCTGCGTAGCGAGTTGATGAAGAGTCTTGGCTGTACGACATTGATGCGGTGTATGTCGATTCGATGGGGACTACATCCTGTCGAGCACGGACTATGGGCGGGTGCTCGCCCAGATCCAGCAACTGATCCGTTGAGAGGGCATGCCGGGCGTTGCGGAGATGCCATGGCGTGAGCGCGGTGACCTACTCCTCCCCGGTATGTGTGGCATCGCGATTATCGATTTCCCTGCACCCCGGCGCGGCCGGCAAAGTTATCGCATGGAATCGACCTCCGCACCTATGTGCCGCAAGACCACGCCGGGAGCCTGACCATGGCCCATGCCATCACCCTGCAGTCGCCGCTGGGCAAGACGCTACGCTTTGTGCGGATGAGAGCGCACGAGGAGCTGGGCCGGCCGTATGCGTTCGCGTTGCATGGCATCAGCCGCGATGTGGCGATCGACCTGCGTGCTCTGCTGGGCAAGCCGATGGCGGTCAAGCTCACCTCGCCGCAGGGCTATGTGCGGCACTACCACGGCACCGTGGCCGAGGCCGAGCAGACCGGGTTCGAGCAGATCGAGGGGCTGCGCTACGCCACCTATGCCTTCTCGCTGGTGCCCAAGCTGTGGTTGCTCGGGCAGTGCCGCGATTGCCGCATCTACAAGAACAAGAGCGTGCCTGATCTGGTGCGCACGTTGCTTTCAGAGGTCGGCTATACCGATGTCAAGTTGCGTCTGAGCGCGAGCTACCGGCCGCGCGAATACTGCGTGCAGTACCGGGAGAGTGCACTGGACTTCATCAGCCGGCTGATGGAGCAGGAGGGCATCTATTACTACTTCGAACACAGCGCCAGCACGCATACGCTGGTGCTGGCCGACAGCCTTGGCGCGCACGAGTCCTCGGCGCCGTTCGCACAAATCCCTTATTGCCCGCCCGGGCAAAAGGGTAGCCGGATGAAGGACGCGATCACCGATTGGTCGCTGGCGCGCAGCGCGCACAGCACGCGCGTGCGGCTGGACGACTACGACTACCTCAAGCCCAAGGCGTCGCTGCGGGTGGACGAGACCCCGGCCGAGTCCTCCGGACCGGCGCTGGGCGAGTTAGACGTTTTCGACTATCCCGGCGAGCATCTCGATGTCGCGGCCGGCCGACGTCACGCGCAGGTGCGTGCCGAGGCGCTCAACGTGGCGCAGGCACAGTATCAAGGCTGGACCGATGCCTGCGGTTTGCAGGTGGGCGCGTTGTTCAAGCTGCGCGACTTTCCGCTGGCCGAGCACAACCAGGAATACTTGGTGACCAGCGCGGACACCGAACTGGTCGAAGTGGACTATGTATCCGGTGGCGAGACGGTTGCCGAGCCGTTTGCGGCCACGTTCCGTGCGTTACGCAGCCGGCAGCCGTTCCGCACCCCGCAGACCACGCCGCGTCCGAGCATTGCCGGATTGCAGACCGCGGTCGTCGATGGCAACAAGGCCGAGGACATCGCGGTCGACCAATACGGCCGCGTCCAGGTGAATTTCTTCTGGAGCCCGCCGGGGACGCCAAACGCCGACTGCTCGTGCCCGGTGCGCGTTGCGCAGTCGTGGGCGGGCAAGCGTTGGGGCGCTCAGCACATTCCGCGCGTGGGCCAGGAAGTGGTAGTGAGCTTTCTGGAAGGCAATCCGGATCGCCCGCTGATCATCGGCAGCGTCTACAACGCCGACCAGATGCCGCCGTATGCGCTGCCCGAGCACCGCACCCGCAGCGGGGTGAAGAGCCGCAGCCTGCTGGGCGGGGCCGAGGACTACAACGAGATCCGTTTCGACGACAAGAAAGGCAATGAGGAGCTGCTGCTGCATGCGCAGCGCGATCTGCGCCACCAAGTGGAGAACGACCATTTCGTCAGCGTCGACGGCAACGAGACCGCCGAGGTCAAACGCGAGCGCACCCACGCCGTTGGCGGCAACGATCGCCTGGACGTGGGCAAGGCGCTGCGGATCGAAGCGGGCCGCGAGATCGAACTGGTCACCGGCGCGGCGCGCCTGCACTTGAAGGCCAGCGGCGAGATCGTGCTCAGCGGTACCCGCCTGACGCTCGACGGACGCGTCAGTGTCGGCATCCAGGGGGGAGTCAGTGTCGATGTCAGCGCGCTGGCCAGCTTGACCTTGCGCGCCAACGCTTCGGTGCTGGTGCAGTCCAACGCCGTGACCACCGCGCGCGCCAACGCGGGGCTGCTGTTGCAGTCGTCCGGTCCGGCCGTGCTCAAGGGCTCGCCGCCCATCATCGCTTGAGGTCCGCCATGTTGCAGATTCTTCCCGCCGCGCGGCAGATGCGGCTCTCTCCCTCCGCACATGCCGCGCTGGCACCGGACATGGCGCCGGAGACCGCCGTGCGCGAATTGCTGGCGCGCGGGCTCGCCCAGGACGCGTTGCCGCTCGCCTTGCGCTTGTTGCCCAGGCCGTATGCGGTGGCGTGGTTATGCCAGTGCATGCGCGCGCAAGCGCTCAGCGGGCACGACAGCGAAGGTTTGCGGCTGGCACAGGCGTGGGTGCAGCAGCCGGGTGCGGCTCAGCGCGAACGCGCGCGTGCGTTCGCTGCCGATGACGACTACCAGTCGGTCGGTGCCTGGCTGGCCGCGGCGGCGGCTTGGAGCGATGGCAGCTTGAGCGACGAGCAGGGGCCGCCAGTGGCTGAGCACCTGACCGCTGCGGCGGCAGTCGCCGCATTGCTGCATCTGGCCGGACGAGAGCCTGCAACCTTCGATGCGCAGCTGGCGCACTGGAGCGAAGATGCGGCGCGCCTGTTGTCCGGACTGCGTGTGCGCGAGCGTGCGCCATGAGCACGTCCTCGCCGCGGCTCATGTTGACGGTGCGGGATGCGCAGGCGGTGCCGGGCAGTACGTTGCCGCAAGCGAGTTTCGCAACAGACGGTGGGCGCATCGGCCGAGATGCCTCGTGCGATTGGGTGCTCGACGGCGATGGCGTCTCGCGCCTGCATGCCAGCGTGCGCCATCTCGACGGCGTGTACTTCATTGAAGACCACAGCACCAACGGTGTGCTGCACAACGGCGTGCCGTTACGCGCCGGATTCCCGGTGCCGCTGCATCCCGGTGATGTTCTGCGCATCGATGCCTTCGAAATCGACGTAGCAGTGTCCGACACTGGTGTCACGGATGTTCCGGCTGCCACGCAGACCTGGAATGCTGCGGAACCGTGGGCGCTGCCGGCACCGCCACCACAGCCACACGCCACGCAGTCGCCCATGCAGCGCGATGTCTTCGCCGAACTTGGCGCGTCGCACAGGCCGGCCGCCGATATGGATCCACTGGCGTTGTTCGCCACCTCGTTCACCCTGGCCGGCAGCGACGGCGATGCCGCAGGGTTCGGGCTGGGGCATGCGCCAGCCACCGCCGGTGCCTACCGCGCGCCGGAGGCAGTGCCGGGCGACCGGGCAGTGGTATTGCCCGAGCACTGGGACCTGACACGCAGCGAGTTCGTGCCGCCGCAGATTACAGATGCAACGCCAGACACGCAGGCGGCCATGCAGCCCGCAGCATCCGCGCCGTTATCCGCGCCAGCCTGCATCGCCGAACTTCCGCAACCGCAACCGCAAACAGCGACGCCCGCGCCGGTCTTAAGCCCCCTCACGACCCCAGAGGCGGCCTCCGTTGCGGTCACGTCCACTGCGCAGCCGGCAGTCGCACAGCCGCAAGGGACGCCTGAACTGCCTGCGCTGTTCGCCGCGATGACCGCCGGCTTGATGGACGTGTTGCGCGCGCGTGCGGAGTTGAAAAACAGCCTGCGCCTGCCGGTGACGCTGATCCAGCGCACCGAGAACAACCCGCTCAAATTCGCCGCCACCGTGGACGAGGCGGTGACACGCCTGCTATCGCCAGCCGATGCGGGCTACCTGTCGGGCGCGGCCGCAATCGATGACGCCATGGAAGACATCGGTCGGCATCAGCTGGCCTTGCTGGCCGGCATGCGCGCGGCGTTCGAGCACGTCTTCGCCCAGTTCGACCCGGCGCGCTTCGAGGCGGATGCGGCCGGTCATTCCATGCTGGCGGCCTGGGGCAATCGGCCCTGGCGACGCTATGCGCACTACTACAGCGGGCTGCTCAGCGACCCGGACGAGCGCTTCCGCCGCTTGTTCGGCGAGGAGTTCGCACACGCCTACGAGCAACAGATGGCGCGCACCAAGACGCAAGCCCATCCCCCACACGGCAATCGGACATGACTCCCTACAACAAGGTGATCTGGAGCGAGGGCCTGTTCCTGCGTCCGCAGCACCTGCAACAACAAGAGCGCTATTTCGAGCGTTACCTGCAACTGCATGCCGACGCGCGGCGTCCGCATGCGTGGGGCTTCAGCCTGCTGGAGCTGGAGCCGGAATTGCTGTCCATCGGCAAGCTCGGCATCCGGCGTGCACAGGGCTGCTTTCCCGATGGCACGCCGTTTTCCATTCCCGACCGCGATCCCGCACCCCCGCCGCTGGAGGTTCCAAGTACCTGCCGCGACCAGGTGGTGAGCCTGGCGCTGCCGCTGCGCGCAACCGCTCAGCCGGACAGCGCGTGGCCGGATGGCGACGGCAGCCGGCTGGCCCGCTATCGGGTGGGCGAAGCAGAGGTTGGTGATGCCTCCGGCAGCATCGCCGGCACGGTGCTGCTGGAAGTGGGCGTGTTGGCCAGCCGTCTACGTCTGCAGTCTGAGCCGAGCGAGGGCCTTGTGGAGGTGCCGATGGCGCGCATCGTCGAGTGCCGCGCCGATCGACGGGTGACGCTTGATGATGCCTTCATTCCGACGGCGAGTCGCATCGAAGGTGCCGCGCGGCTGTCCACGCTATTGGCCGAGTTGCTCGGGCTGTTGCATCAGCGCGGCCAGGCGCTGGCCGAACGCGTTGCCGGTAGCGACCGCGGGGGCGTGGCGGAAATCGCCGACGTGCTGATGCTTCAGGTCATCAACCGCTACCAGCCGTTGGTGGCGCACTGGGCCAGTGCGCCGCTGGAGCACCCCGAAGCGCTGTACTGCGTGTTGCTGTCGATGGCCGGCGAGCTGGCCACCTTCACCCGTGCCAGCAAACGCAGCGGGCCATTTCCGCCTTACGCACACGATGCACTGCAGGCGAGCTTCGAACCGGTGGTGCTGTCTTTGCGCGAAAGCCTGAGTGCGGTGCTCGAACAGTCGGCCATTGCAGTGCCGCTGCAACAACGCAAGTACGGCGTGTGGGTGGGCATGGTGCCCGACCCGGGCCTGCTGGACTCGGCTGCCTTCGTGCTGGCGGTCAAGGCTGACCTGCGTGCAGAGGACCTGCGCAAGCGGCTGCCCACCGAGTCGAAGATCGGCCCGGTGGAGAAGATCCGCGACCTGGTGAACCTGCAACTGCCCGGCGTGCCAGTGACCGCGCTGGCGATGGCACCGCGGCAGGTGCCGTACCACGCCGGCTGCGCCTACTTCGAACTCGATCGGCAGTCGTCGCTATGGAAGACGCTGCGCACCTCCGGTGGCGTGGCCTTGCATTTCGGCAGCGGTTTTCCTGGCCTGGAACTCGAACTTTGGGCGGTGAGGAACTGAGATGAGCAAGACGATCGGCCACCATGACGACGATGCCACCGTGGTGCGCAGTGCAGCGCCTGCGCCGCGCCACCCCGTAGCCACGCCACCACCACGTCCGGCGGCGCCGCGCAAAGCGCAAGTGCCCGACCTGGATGCCGCCATGCGCACAGCACCAGGCGCCATGCAGGGCAACACGGTGGTGCGCGCGGCCACGCCGCTGCTGTTGCTGGCGGTGCAGTTGCGGCACTCCACGCATGCGCCGGAGATCGCCACTCTGCGCGAAACCTGCAGCACCCGTTTGCAGCGCTTCCAGCAAGAGTTGCGCCAACAGGGCACCGATGAGAAGGCAAGCATCGCCGCACGCTACGTGCTGTGTACGCTGCTGGACGAAGCGGTCCTGGCCTCGCCGTGGGGCGAGGGCAGCGGCTGGTCGCAACGCACCTTATTGGTCAGCTTTCATGGCGAAACCTATGGCGGTGCCAAGGTCTTCGACGTGCTGGACCGGTTGGCGCGCGACCCCGCACGGCATCTGGACTTGCTGGAGTTGCTGTATCTGGCGCTGGCGCTTGGCTTTGGCGGCCGTTATCGGGTGGAGCAAGGCGGGCGCGCGCGCCTGGCCGATCGCCAGACCGAGCTGTTCCAACTGATCCAACGCCAGCGTCTGCCGGTGCCCGACGCGTTGTCGCCGAATTGGCAGGGCGCGCAGGCGCCGCTATTGCAGAACACGGCAGCGATGCCGCTCTGGATTGCCGCACTGGCCTCGCTGTGCATCGTGCTGTTGGCCTTCGTGTGGTTGCACGCGCGGCTCAATGCGCTCAGCGCGCCGATCAGCGCGCAGCTGGCACGCGTGGGGCTCGAGCGTGTGGCGTTACCGGTTCCGGCAGCCGCCGCACAGACAGCTGCGCCGGCGCTGGCGCCGCTGCTGGCGGCCGACCAACGCGCCGGGCTGCTGACAGTCGCCACCGATGGCGACGGCCGCACCACCGTGCGTGTGGCCAGCGAAGCCATGTTCCCCAGCGGAAGTGCGGACCTGGATGTCGACCAGACCCGGCTGCTCGGACGGGTTGCTGCCGCACTGGAGCAGGTGCCGGGGCGGGTGGTGGTGGTCGGGCATACCGACGATCAGCCGGTGCGCTCGTTGCGCTTCAAGGACAACTTCGCGTTGTCCGCGCGTCGCGCCGAAAGCGTTGGCGCGGTGCTGGCGGCAGGCCTGCGCGATCCGCGCCGCGTCCAGACCAGTGGTGCGGGCGATTCGCAACCCATCGCGCTACCGCCGCAGCTGCCCCGCAACCGTGCGCGCAATCGGCGCGTCGAGATCCTGTTGATTCCCGAGACCTGACCCATGCGCTTTGTTCTTGACCTCCTGCGCGCCCGATACACCGCCGACGCTGCTGTCCTTGGTTTGTTGGCCGTGCTTGTCTGGGTCGGCGGGCCTTACCTCAGCGTCGGCCGCTGGCAGCCGCTGGACAGCGTGGCCGGGCGCCTGCTCGCTGTTGCCATCTTGCTGCTCGCATGGTCGGCATGGCGCTACGTGCGCTGGCGTCGCGACAGCGCCAAGCAGCAGCGCATGGCCGGCGAGTTGGTGGGGCAGGCCGCAAGCGTCGATGACGCCAACGGCAGCGATAGCGATAGCCGCGCGCGTGCCGCACAAGAACAGGTGCGCCTGCGCGCGCGCTTCGCCGAGGCCATGGCGGTGCTACGCCGCCGCCGCCGCCGCAACGGTCCCGGCTTGCATGTGCTGCCCTGGTATTTGCTGATCGGCGCACCCGGTTCCGGCAAGAGCACCTTGCTGCAGTCCTCGGGCCTGGAGTTCCCACTCAAGGAACATGGCAACCACGCCGCGCTGGAAGGCGTCGGCGGCACGCGCAATTGCGACTGGTGGTTCGCCGACCAGGCGGTGTTCCTCGATAGCGCCGGGCGCTACACCACCCAGGGTTCTGACGCGGTTGCCGATGCCGGTGCCTGGCATGGCTTCCTGGAGTTGCTGCGTCGGCATCGCCGGCAGCCGTTGAACGGCGTCATCGTGACCGTGAGCGTCGCCGAGCTGTTGGAGTACGACGGCCATGCCGGTACGCCGCAGGCACGTGCAGTGCGGCATCGCCTGGACGAACTGGTCGACAAGCTGCGCGCGCGCGTGCCGGTGTATCTGGTGGTGACCAAATGCGATCTGGTGTCTGGGTTTGCCGAGTTCTTCGCCGACCTGGATGCGGCCGGCCGCGCGCAGGTGTGGGGCATGTCGTTCCCGCAGGCGCACGATGCCAGCGAAACCGATCCGCTGACGCTGTTTCCCGGCGAACTCGAACGCTTGATGGAGCGGATCGATCGGCGCGTGCTGGAGCGCCTGCAGCGGGCGCGCGATGCGCGCGAGCGTGCGGCCGTGCTGTCCTTCCCGCAGCAGCTGCGCCTGCTGCATCCCGCACTGATGGACTTCGTGCAGACCGCGTTCGGTCGCCATGGCTATGCCGGCCAGCCGTGGCTGCGCGGTGTGTATCTGAGCTCGGGCACTCAGCAGGGCCACCCGGTCGATCGCGTCATCTCGGCAGTGGCGCGCCATTTCGGCATCACTGCTGCCGGGCTGCCCCCCGCCGTCAGTGCGCCGCGGAGCTATTTCCTGCCGCGCCTGCTCAACGAGGTGGTCTTCGCCGAGGCTGGCCTGGCGAGCAGCCAGCCAGGCAGCGCGCAGCGCCGCCGGCTGCTGCAACTCGCCTGCTGGGCCGCGTTGACCGCCACCACACTGGGCGTGCTGTCCGGCATGGCCGGCAGCTACACCCATAACGTGCGCCTGATCGGCGAGGTGCGCGATGCGCTGGAGGCCTATCCCACTGGCCCATTGCCCGCCGACGCCGGCGAGGCCGCCTTCTATGCCAAGGCGTTGCAACGCTTCGATGCACTGGCGCAGGCGCGCGATGTGGCACTGCCGCCAGGCGTGTCGATCCCGTGGTCGCGGCGCTTCGGGTTGCATCAGGGCACGGCATTGGCGCGCGGCGTGCACGAAGCCTATCTACGCGACCTCAACGGAGCCTTGCTGCCCGCATTGGCGCAGTCGCTGCGACGCAAACTGGCGCAATCCAGCAACGATCCGCAGCGCCTGTATCCGTTATTGAAGGGCTACCTGATGCTGGGCGAACCCGCGCGCCGCGATGCGATGCATCTCGCGACGCTGGCAGGCACGGTCTGGCGCCAGATATTTCCCGACGATGCATCGGTGCGCGCCGGCTTGAACCGGCATCTGCGTGCCTTGCTGGGGCCGCTCGACGGTGCGCGTGCACTGCCTCTGGATCGGCAGCAGATCGAACAGACGCGGGCAAGCCTGCGCACCGCCGAATTGCCGACATTGGTCTACGGCGGCCTCAGGCTGACGCAACCTGGGGTGGATCCGGCACAAGCGCCGCGGCTGGACCGCCGCCTGGGTCTGCTCGGCGATGTCTTCGAACGACGCAGCGGGTTGCCGTTGTCCTCGCCGTTGCCTGCGCTGTTCACCCGCCAGGCGTTTCAGGCGCAGACCGGCGGCGGCATCGCACGGGGCGTGGAGCAGTTCCTTGCCGACGATTGGGTGCTGGGCACGGCGCGGCTGGACCCGCTGGCGCGTTCGCGATTGGTGCGCGACGTGCTGGCCTTGTACCAACGCGATTACATCGCCGCCTGGGACGGTTTGCTGGCCGATCTCGTGCTGCGGCCGGTGACGCAGACCGGGCAGGCGAGTGCGGTGGCGGCCAAACTGGGCGGGCCCGCATCGCCGCTGAAGGCGCTGCTGGTGCTGGTACGCGAGCACACCCATGCATTGGGGCGCACACCGCCTGCCAAGCCGGCGCCTGGCACCAATGCTGCCGCAGAAAGTTCCGTCGTTGCCGAACCCGACGCGGCGGCCGAGCCGATCGAACGCCATTTCGAACCGCTCAATCGCCTGCTCGATGGCGGCCCGGGCGCCAGCGCGCTGGATGAGACGCTGAGCGCGCTGACGCAGATGAGCCGCACGCTGCTGGGCGCCGCGGCTGGCGTTGCCGCCGATCAGAACGACCCGGCACTGCTGATCGCCGCGCAACAGGCCGAACAGCTGCCGCCGCCGCTGGGGAACTGGATGGCAGCCTTGTCCGGACGTGGCCGGGAATTGACCGCCAGCAGTGTCGGCGAGGCATTGCGCAACGCGCAACGGCAAGCAGCCGGACGCGAGTGCGCGCTGCTGGTGAGCGGGCGCTTTCCGTTCGTGCCGGGCAGCAACAACGAGATCCCGTTGCGGGATTTCGCCGAGCTGTTCGGGCCGGGGGGGCGCATGGATCGGTTTGCGCAGCAGGCCTTGCTCGGCAAGATCGATAGCAGCGGGAGTCGCTGGCAATGGAATGCTGGCATGGCGGCGGTTGGCGCCGACGACGTGCTGACCCGCGCGCAATTGGCCGACGAGATCAAGCAAGCGTTCTTCGCTGGCGGCGGCGCGCAGCCGCAGGTCGCGTTCACTGTCTCCATCCCGCCGCAAGCGGCGATCAGCAGGCTGCAATTGGACGTAGATGGGCAAACCTTGGAGATGCGCGACGGCGCACGCGCCACGCAGTCGATGACCTGGCCCGGCGCGCGTCCGGGCCTGGTGCGGATTGCGGCCTGGGATGCCAGCGGCCAAGCACTGCCGGTGATCGAATACCGCGGTGCCTGGGCCTGGTTCCGGGCGCTGCAGGCCGGGCGCCTGCGCCGCAGCGGCGATCTGGACTACACCGCCAACCTCGCGCTGGGGAATGCCGCGTTACAGGTCGACGTGCAGCCGGCCAGTCTGCGGCATCCCTTCGCGGCGTCGGCCGTGCAGCGGTTCAGCTGCCTATGAGCGCCATGTCACCCCGGCCGGGCTTCTACGGCAAGCTGCCTGCTGTCGGCGATTTCGTACATCGACGCTTGCCGGAGACCTTTGTCGACCCTTGGCACGCGGCGATGCAGGGCTTGCTGCACGCAACCGGGGCAGGGACTGCAACGCGTGCGCGCCAGGCACCGGTGTGGCGCTTCGTGCTGATGCCCGGCCTCGCGGGCACGACCGCATGGGCCGGGGTGATGCGGGCCAGCGTCGATCGCGTCGGCCGTGGCTTTCCGTTGGTCATCGCCGCACCGCTGCCCCCAGGCGCTGCCGCTGGCACGACCGTTACTGCCGCACTGCCAGCTTGCGTGCATCTACCCGACTGGATGGGCGCTGCCGAGACGGTGCTGCACACCATCGGTGCAGCACCGCAACAGGATGGCGCCTGGCTGGATCGTGCCTGCGCGGCGTTTGCACCGCACGGGCATGAGCGCGCTGCGTTGCCGTTTGCAGGCGCGGGCATCGCCGGCAGCAGCCTGTGGTGGACGGGCATGGCCGGCGCGTTGCCAGGCGCCTGGATGCGTCTCGCCGGCTGGCCCGAGGGCTGCCACGCGCCAGCGCTGCTGGGTCACGCGCGCGTGTCGGATGGATGCGTTGTAGAGGAATTGCAATGAGCCAGGGTTACGTCTCCGCTGGTCGTACTGAACAAGGCAACGTCAGGCGCCAGAACGAAGACGCGATCCTGGTGCGCGACGATCTTGGCCTGTGGGCAGTGGCCGACGGATTGGGTGGCCACAGCGCAGGCGATGTCGCCAGCCGTCTGGTCGTGGAGGCATTGGGAACGCTGCGGCGCGACGGCGACCTGGCCAGCTTCGTCGATGCCATCGATGCCCAGTTGAGCCAGGTCAACCAGCACCTGCGTGCGCTGGCGCGCGCACGGCGCGTGGACGTGATCGCAAGCACCGTGGTGGTGCTGGTGCACGACAAGGAGATGCTGATGTGCGGCTGGGTGGGCGACAGCCGCGCCTATGCGTTCGAACAAGGCAGGTTGCAGCTGCTCACCCGCGACCACGTCGCCGGCGACAAGGACGAATCAACGCGGGTCGGCGGATCGCAGCCGGCCGGCGGTGCGCTCACCCGCGCGATCGGCGCCGACGATGCGCTGTATGTGGACTGGATGGTCTGCGCGCGTCGGCCCGGCCAGCACTATCTGCTGTGTTCGGACGGGATCAACAAGGAACTCAGCGACGAGGAGATCGCCGTGCACTGCCGGCGCGAGCGCCAGCCGTCCGCGCTGCTGGCACGCCTGTTCGACACGGCGCTTGACCGTGCCGGGCGCGACAACATTTCGGCCGTGGCCTTGCGCCTGGCCCCACGGAACACACTGCCATGAACACCCGCGACGACGACACTGCCGGCCGCGCGCCGCCGGACGACGACCATACCCGCGTGCAGCCCGCCCGCAACCCGACCGAGACGCCGCCACGGCCTGCTGCCAGCGACGATGACGCCACCCGGCTCGCGCCGCTCATCCGGCAGCGCGCCGCGCATGCGTCCGACGACGCTGCGACCCGGGTCAACCTGCCCCCGCACGCCGACGACAGCGCCGGCGCGTCAAGCTGGCGGCGCGTGGCGCAATTACAGGGTGATGCCCAGGTGCGCGTGGGCATGCTGCTCAAGGCGCGCTTCTTGCTGGTACGCGAAATTGGCCGTGGCGGCATGGGCGTGGTGTACCTGGCGCGCGACGAGCGCAAGGTGGAGGCGCGCGACCGCAATCCCTACATCGCAGTGAAAGTGCTCAACGACGACTTTCGCCGCCACCCGGATTCGCTGATCGCATTGCAGCGCGAATCGCGCCGCGCGCAGAGCCTGGCGCACGACCATATCGTGCGGGTGTACGACTTCGACAAAGACGGCGCCATCGTGTTCATGACGATGGAGTACATCGAGGGCGACGACCTGCGCGGGCTGATCCGCAGCCGCTTGGGCGAAGGCACGCCGTTGGTCGAAGCCTGGCCGCTGATCGATGGCATGGGGCGCGCACTGCAACGTGCGCACGCGGCCGGCATCGTGCATTCGGACTTCAAGCCGGGCAACGTCATGGTCGGGGCAGGGCACGTCGCCAAGGTATTCGACTTCGGCATCGCACGCGCCGCGAAACTGGCGGGCGCCGAGGCAGGCGAAGACCACACGGTGTTCGATGCGGCGACGCTGGGCGCACTGACCCCGGCCTACGCCAGCCTGGAGATGCTGCGCGGCGGGGAGCCTGCGTTTGCCGACGACGTGTACGCCTTCGGCTGCGTGGTCTACGAGCTGCTGTCGGGGCGCCATCCTTTTGCAAAGCAGTCGGCAACGCAGGCGCAGGCGCAGCAGCTTCGTGTGGCGCCGCTGCCGACGCTGAGCCGCCGGCAGAACCGCGGCTTGCGCAGCAGCCTGGCGTTCGAGGCCGGCGCACGCCCGGCGATGGTCAGCTTGTTGGAGCAACTGCGGCCGCGCAGTCGTGGCGAGCGCTTGTTGCCGTACCTACTGGCCGGCGGCCTGTTGCTCGCCGGCGCTGCCGGCATGGCGGCATGGATGCACGTGCATGCGCAGCAGCAAAAGGTGGCCGGGGTGCTTGAGCGTTTCTTGCCGCAGGCACCTAACCGGTTCGTGCACGAGGCCCACGCACGGGCCGCGTTGTGGGCGCTTGGCGAAGATGATCGCCGTCGGTTGATCCTCGACCGTAGCAGCACGATCGAGACATTTCTGCTGGCGCGCATGGAGCACTACTGGCAGCCCGCACGCGGCCGGGAAGACTACGTGGGCGCACAGCGCATCCTGCTCTTGCGTGATCAGTGGAAGCTGTTCTCGCCACGCCTGGATGCGCGTCGCAGCGCCATGGAGCAGGAGCGCGATCGGCTGCTCAATGGCCTGGATACCGCATTGACCGGCGCAATCGCCGCCGGGGCCCTGTTCGAGGATCAGCCGGGCAACGTAGTGGCCTTGCTCGAACGCGTGCGTCGCCTGGCGCCGGACAGCGGCCTGCTGCGTCATGCCGAACTGGAGCTGCGCTACCGGCACGGATGCGCCGATGCGCTCAGCGCCGGCGGCATCGATGAAGCACGTCGCTGGCTTGCCACCGGGCGCCGCGTTTTCCCGCACTCCACCGTGCTGCAGGAGTGCGCGCGTGCGATCGATGCCGACAGCATCACGGCCTCTGCTGTGCCGTCGACTCCGCCGCCGTCGGCGGTGGACGATGCGCAGGCACAACGCGCCGCACAGATCGCCGCGCGGATCGAGTCGGTCCGCGCGGCGGCCGCGGCCAACGACGTGGACAAGGTGAAGCAGCAGCTTGCCCGAATCGCCGAAGCCAACCCCGCGCATCCCTTCCTGCGCAACGAAGGCGCAGAGCGGCTGACCGACGCCTACCTGGGGCTTGCGCGCGCGCTCTGCCGGGAAGGTCGCTGGAAGGACGCCAGCGTGCTCGTCGGGCGCGGGCTGGGCGAGCAGGACGCACCACGCCTCCGGCACGCCTTGGACCGATACCAGCTGGCGATGGAGCTGGAACAGCTCGGAACCACGCCGCCTACGCCGCCCGCGTTGCAGCGCCTGCGCGAGCGCAAGGCGGCGTTGCAGGCGCAGGACGCCGAAGGCTTCCGGGCATTCCAGAGCGATGTCGCCAAGGCCGGGCGGCAACGCCCGTCACCCGCCGCGGCAATGTTGCCGAAGCTGGAACCGACAGTAGCTGCACCGCCACCTGCAACGGCCCCGCAGGACCCGTGCCGCGCCGTTGCTCCGTCTGGCGGCGCGGCGACCTGCAGCGACGTCCTGGGCAAGCATGGCCGTGGCCCGGAGCTGGTCGTGCTGCCAAAACCTGGACGTGCACTGGCGATGATGCGGCGGGAGATCAGCGTGGCGGACTTTGCGCTGTTCTGCGCCGACACCCGGCGTTGCAGCGTGTCGCGCTGGACACGCAGGTCGGCCGCCGTCGACGACGTGCGCTTGGCGCTGATCGGCGATTACGCGGCCTGGTTGAGCAGCGTCAGCGGACAGACCTACCGATTGCCGCGCGATACCGAGTGGCTACGTGCGGCCCGCGCCGGGCAGGACAGTTGCAGCGCGACGGTCTCCAACAGTTGGGGGTTGCTCGAGATGGTTGGCGGTGTTGCCGAATGGGTGCAGGACGGGCACAGAGTGGCGGTACGCGGTGGTGCGCGCAGTGCCGGTGCCTGTACGTCGGCAGGCGCGGTAAGCGCAAGCGATGCGGCGTCACGCGGGATCGGCGCACGGCTGGTGAGGGAAGTGCAGTGAGCAACTGGGAAACCTGGGCCAATCTGGTCCTGCAGGATTTGAATGCGGCACACGCCGCGCGACGCCTGGATCCTGCCGAATATCGCAGGCGACGGCTGCACTTGCTGCAGTTGATCGCGCGCGCGACCGGTGCGCCAACCACGCGGCGGCAACGCGTTGCAACGCCGAGCACGTTGCCGGTGCCCATCGTGACGGTGCGACGCGATCGTCAGCCGCACCGGGACCGGCATGCCGCATTGCGCTCGTGGGCGTTGGGCTTATGGGCCGCGGCCATGTTGGTCGGCGCGGCCTGGCTGTCCTGGCAGACCATGTCCGCCGGGTGATGCCGGCCGCGCAGACCGGCCCGTGGAGCTAGTCGGCGTGATCCTGGCCCGACACCACCTGGAGTTCGTCGATGCCCCTGGGCGCCAGATCGCGCATCAGCGCAGCAAAATCCAGGCCGACCAACCGCTGCGCCCGCCGCAGCAACAACGGTATCGGGCTGGAGGGCTCGCGCCGTGCGTAGTACTCGCAGAGCTGATCGAGCATGCGCCGAACATCGTCCGGATGTTCCAACGCATGCGCCCGCGGCGCAGACGCACTGGCACGGTCGCTGTCCGCGTTCGTTGCTGCATCGGCTTGGTCGGACGGCAGCGCGCCCGTACGCTCGGCAACGTAAGGCCGCAGGAATGCACGCAACTCGCTCAGGTCGTGTATCAGCGGCGCAAGCTCCGGGCCGTACCCTGGAGTGCGTTCGGCGAACACGTGGGCGATTGCGCCGATGTCGGTCTGCGCAGAGTCCAGCGCGGCATCCACGCCGAGCAACGCGTCCAGCGGGCAGTCGCGCAGGCAGGCATCGATGGCGGCCGGCTCCGGTGTGTCGGCAACCTCGTCCACACCGCGCTTGAGCGTGCCTTGCGAAATGCGCAGCTCGCGCAGCGAGAAGTGCCCCGGGTGCATGCCCTTGAACAGGCGCACAGTGCGCAACTGCACAAGCGTCTGCTCGCCTTCGCCCAGCGCGGCGATGGCGTTGATGCGTTCGGTGGGGTCGTTGTCTTCGTCGGTCTCCAGGCGTGGATGGATGTCGTCCCAGAATCGCTCCAGCAGCTGCCGGAGCAGGCCGACACCATCGGCCCAGCCCACCAGGCCGTCCTGATGCAGGCGCGCACTGCTGAGCAGGACGCCCAGCCGCAGGTCCTTGGAGCGCAGCAATAATTGCTCGGCACTTTCCGCAACCTGGCGCCATTCGGGTGCCTCGGGCACCAGGATGCCGGCGCCCAACGCGCGTTCCTTGCGCGGGCGGGCGAGCTCTTCAAGGGCCTGGAACTCCGGCGTGTATTCCAGGTTCGGGCCGGACGGCGCCTGGTCGTCGATTGGCTGCAACAGCTGTTCGATCCCGGTCTGCATGGCGCGGCTCACGAGGCCGACAGCACAAGGCCGACACGCGCAATCGCGTGTCCGCACGCGGTCGGTGTCGCCTGTGTCTGTGCAGCCACCAGTTCGAGCACGCGCTCGCGCAACCACCGATGCGCACCATGGCCATCGCTGCGCCGATGCCAGGCCATGGCCAGCGCCATGTCCGGCAGCGGGAAGGGCAGTTCGAAACAATCCAAGGGTGCATGCCCGCTTTCTGCTGCCAGGGTGGTCGGCACCGTGGCAACCATGTCGGTGCCCAGCACGATGTCGCGTGCCGTCGCGCACTGCGCGACGGTCACCGCGATCTGCCGTGTCTGGCCCAGATGCCGGAGTTGCGCGTCGATGGCGGCATTGCACGCCTGTGCGTGCGCCACCTGCACGTGCGCCAGGCGACTGTAGCTTTCCACGCTCAGCGGTGCGGTCCCACGCGGATGGCCGCGACGCTGTACCAACACGTAGCGTTCGTCGCGCAGGCGGCGCAATCGTAGTGCGCCGGGAACGGCCTGCGCATGGTCGATCAGCAGATCGACGTCGCCACTTTCGAAGGCGTCCAGCATCGCGTCCGCGCTCACCTGCACAAATTCCAGGCGGACCTTGGGGTTGCCGTTGGCCTGGATCAGACCCGCCAGACCCGCGCCTAGCGTGCTGATCGCATCGGCGGTGCCGGCGATGCGGAAGTTCGCCGAGGAATGCGCCGGATCGAACGCGCTGTCCTTGCCGAGCAGGCTTAATTTGCCGATCGCTTCGCGTAGCGGCGAAGCAAGTTGATCCGCACGCGGCGTGGCCACCATGCCGCGGCCAGTGTCCGATGGCATCAACAAGGGATCCTTGAACAGCACGCGGAGTCGTGCAAGTTGCGAGGACAGCGCCGGCTGGCTCATGTGCAATCGCTGCGCCGCATGGGTGACGTTCTTCAGCTCGAGCAGTGCATCGAGGGACACCAGAAGAGGCAAGTCGCTTGGTCGGATATTCATGTCGTGCATCGCTCGTAGTGGAATGCAGGCGGGCTACTGCGCCTGGGCATCGGCTACGCTAGGCAGCCGGCGCTACGTTCCGGTGTCGATCTGCGCCGGTTGTGTTTCATTTGTCATCTAACGGCGAGGTCTTCATCCAGCGTTGCAGTTGCAGGAGTGGTTGCGTGCACGAGTGCACGCTGCAGTGCGATGGCGAGCGCTGCCAGATCGAACGGAGGCGCGATAATCTCGGCGATGGCGTCGCTCAATCCCTGGCGCGCAGACAGGCTGGCGGCACGCGTGGCAAGGATCACTGGCAGGCTCGGCGCAGCGGCGTGCAGCGCGCCGATGGCCAGTTCCGCATCGCCGGTCCGGTCGCGCTTGACCAGCAGTCCATCGAACCGCAGCGGATCGGCAGCCGCGGTTGCGACGGCAGCATGCATGTCCAGCAGGCCGACCGGTTCGTGCCCCAGTGCGGCCAGCATTTCCTCCAGACGATCGAGGTCGGCTGCATCGTCGCACAACAGCAACCAGCTTGCATGGCGCGGTTGCATCGCCGGCAGGGCCGTGCCCTGCGGCACGAGATCGCTGCTCGCACACAGCGGCATCTCAACCACGAAGATGGTGCCGACGCCCAGCGTGCTCTCGAGCTCGATCCGCCCGTGGTGGTTGTCGATGATCTTGCGGACCGTTGCCAATCCAAGTCCGGTGCCGCCATTGCGGGTGGTGAAGAACAGATCGAAGATGCGATCCAGCTGATCGGAGGGAATGCCGATGCCGTGGTCGCCGACACGCAGCCGCGCGATGCGGCGGGGCGTGCCATCGGCCGCTGTTGCCTTGGCGGCAGACAGCTGGATCGTGACCGTCCCGCGCATGTCCATGGCCTGCGCGGCGTTATTGGCCAGATTCAAGATCACCTGCTGCAGCTGCGCTGGATTGCCCAACGCATGCAGCGGCTCGTGGTCCTGTTGCACGTCGATCGCTACTGTCGACGGCAACGAGACCGATAGCAACGAGACCGCTCCCTGCAACAAGGCGTTCAGTTCAACCGGCTGCACGTTGTAGTTCTGCACGCGGCCAAAACTGAGAATGGATTCGATGAGCTCGTACGCATGGGCGGTGGTGTGACTGATCTCGCGCAGATGCTCCGATGCTGGCGACTGCGCGTCCAGCTTGGCCAGTGCCATCTCCGCGTTGCCGCGGATCGCACCGACGATGTTGTTGAAGTTGTGCGAGATGCCGCTGGCCATTGCGCCGATGGTCTCCATCCGCCGGGCCAGCTCCAGGCGTTGCTCCAGCGCTTGCGCTTCGCCTTCCAGACGGCGCCGCTCGAGTGCATCGAACAGCGTATCGAGCACGATATGCAGCTGCGGCAGATGCGCGGCGAGCCTGTTGAGACGTCGCTGTCGACGGCGCGGCGTGTTGGGCAGGCGGAAACACAGCAGCGCAACCGACCCGCCCTCCGCACGTTGCCGCAGGGACAGCCACTGCACGTTGCCCACGCGCGCGCAGGCGCTATCGTCCACCGTGGTCACGGTGCCGTCGGCATTTTCCACGACTACATCGCTGGCGGTACCAGGCTGGGCCAACGCGAAGCGAATCGCCGCGCTCCGGAAGACGTCGTCGTCCGGGCAAGGCCAGATCCGCACGCTGCCGTCTGCGGGCACCACACTGAGCCTGACGCCTGGCAATTGCATCCATGTTGAAAGCCGCGCCAGACCGGTTTCGATGCCCATATCCAGGCGGCGGCCATCGCTGGCGACCAGACGCCGGGAAATCGAAACCATCAGGCGGTCGAGCTCCGCGCGTCGCCGTTGCGCTCGCACACGCCGCCGCAGCAACACCCCAAGGTGGAGCAACGCCACCAGCATGACGATGGCCAGTGCCAGCAACAACATGCGCACTTGACGCGCGGTTGCTTGCATGGCGGTGTGTTGCGCTTGCAGATACTGTTTTGCGTGCACGTACGATGGCAGCGAAGCGATCGGACGCATGCGCTCGATCGTTGCATCTGTCTCGGGCAAGAGCTGCAGCAGCATCCGGCCATGCGGAAGCAGCGCTGCGTTCGCATTGCGCCGCGACGCAGCGTCCAGTTGCCGGCGTGCCTGCGCGATCGCATCTCCTGTGGTATCCAGGCTCAGCCGATAGACCGCGCTTGCCAACACGCTGGCAGCACGTGCGGCGGCCGCATCGCGGTCCTGCAGAATCTGGGCGCTGCTCGTGCTCCAGAAATATGCCAGGGAGTTGGAGAGCAGTGAGTTCTGCGATTTGAACACCTCCAGCTCTACCGATTTGGCCATGTAATCGGTTTGTAGCGCCACGATGGCCTGGGCTAACGGCTGATCGCCGCTGCCTAGCTGCTGCAATTGCTGCAGCGTCGCGCGGGCGCGCGCGTCTCCGCTGACCAGCGAGTCGTAGTTTCGCAGCAGGCCGATCCGCGCCTTCAGCACATCGTTGTCGACGTTGGTGTCGGCCAGCTCCAACGCGTCCAGCGCATCGAGCGCGCGGCCGTAGCGATGCGTGTCGCGATCGAGCGAGCCCATGAACAGGCTGAAAAAGATCAGCCCGCCCAGCGGGGCGATGCTGAGCAATGCCGCCAGCCTCACGGAGCAGGTGCCTTCACCGGTCGGCCCTGGTAGCGACCGGTGAGCGTGTGCAGAAATGCGCCGATATCCTGTGTGTCTGCCGGGCTCAGCGTCACCCCTAATTGCGCCCTGCCCATGGCCTTGATCGCCTGGGGCAGGGTGGCCGCACTACCGTCGTGGAAGTACGGCGCAGTGGTGGCGACATTGCGCAGACTCGGCACGCGCAAGGTGGGTGTGCCATGCCGCGCAGCAGGGGAAAAGATGCCGCTGCGTTGAAATAGATTTCCGCCCACATTGACGCCCTGATGGCAGGAAATGCAGCCGATTGCCTTGAAGGTGCGATAGCCACGCAATTCCTGCGCCGTCAGCGCACTGCCTTTGCCTTGCAACCACAGATCGAAGCGACTGCCGGGTGTGACCAGCGAACGCTCGAAGCTGGCGATCGCATCAAGCAGGGCAGCGCGATCAGGCGGCCTGCCGTACGCCTCGCGAAAGCCTTGGTTGGTGACAGGGTCTTGCCGCAGACGCTCCACGACGGTGGCGATGTCGGCCTGCATGACACTTTGGCTTTCGAGCAGGGATGCGGTTTGCGCTTCGAGGCTACGGATATTTCCCCGCCAACCCAGGCGAAAATTGGCCGCTGCGTTGAACACGGTTGGCGTATTGAAGGCCGCAGGCGCGCGTCCCGGTAGCCAGGTCATTGCATCGGCGGCCGCACCATTGCTGGCCATGCCATGGCACGAGGTGCAGGCAACGCGGTTGTCGCCCGACAGGCGGCGATCGTCGAACAGTCGCGCCCCCAGCGCGACCCTGCTTGCATCCAGGCCTGATGGCGGCTGGATGGCGCTGATCGGCTCGCTACCGTGCACTGCCAGGGGCGCACTGAGGCTGGAAATACAGCTGAAGGGGGTCGCCAGCAACACGACCATGGCAAAGGCGATCTTCGTCAAGCGCGCAGGTGAGACCCGCTCGCGGCGACGCCGCAGGCCATCAAGACCCCGCAGCTGAATCATGATGCATGGTCCACGGACGGGGTAAAGATGTAACCGGCGCCGCGCTGGGTCACGATCAGCTTCGGATCGCTGGGGTCCTGTTCGAGCTTGCGACGCAGGCGCAGGATCTGCACATCGATACTGCGATCGAACACATCCTCGTGCAGGCGCGTCGCACGCATCAGATGATCTCTGCTCAAGGGCCGCCCGGGTGCCTCCACGAATGCCCGCAGCAACGCATATTCGCCTTTTGTCAGAGGCACGGCCGGCGTGCCGGAGCGTTCGACCGTGCGTGCCTGCAGGTTGAACTCCCACTCGTTAAAGCGGACACAGCCTTCGCCGGCCCCACGCGCAGCGGCCACCTTGGAGGCGGTATGGCGGCGCAGGACGGCGCGTATCCGGGCGGTCAATTCATGCAACCCGAAAGGCTTTGGTAGATAGTCGTCGGCGCCCAATTCGAGCCCGACCACACGATCGATCTCGTCGCGGCGATGGCCGGTCATGATGATCACCGGGATGTCGGACTCTTTGCGCAATGCGCGCAGCAGGTCCAGACCGTCCTCATGCTTGAGCATCAGGTCCAGCAGCAGGATGTCTGGCTCGCGGCGCCGCAGGGACTCGGCGAGTTCGCTGCTGTTGGTGGCAATAAACGCTTCCATGCCATGCGAGCGGATATGGCCCACGACGACCTGCGCCATGGCGTGATCGTCGTCCACCACAAGTACTTTTGCTGCCCGGCCAGGACGCGGCGCGCGCTCGTCGGGCGTGGGAGTCACACTGGAATGAAGCTTGATCATCGAATATGGATCCGGGTATGGCATCGGTGTCGGACGTCCCCCAACTGTCGACTGCGTGGGATGACCGATTCGACCGGGGGGAGGGCCACCGCATCCATGCTCGGCTTACAACACAATGCCGTCGCATAGACGGCATCTTCCTGAATGATGCTAGGCGGAGGAGGCGATCTCTTCGCGACGCCACACGTGCCATGGCCGCAATGATCCAAACGGTCGGCACGAAAGTTTCGCATCTTGTCATGAGGCGCCGGGCCCATGCAGAGAACAACGTCGCGCTTGTCTCTCTTCACCAGGCCGAGCACGCATCGCTGGTCCGCGACTTGCCCTTGCTGCTGGGTTCGCTTCAGGCAGTTGCTCGCCGTCGCCGCCACCGCGGCGACGGCGCCGAACGCCGAGCCGCATCCTCAGCCTGCTTTCGCCTTCGCTGTTGACTTGGATTTCATCTTCGAGGCTGCACTGCGCGCAGCGCGGTCGATCACGTCGGACACGGTCTGGGACTGCGTGATGAACAGCGCGTGGCTTCCCGGCACCGTGGTGATGTCCGCGCCGATACGCTTGGCCATGTGCAACAGCATGGCCTGATCGAAGGCCTTGTCTTCGGTGGCGATCACGGCCCAGCTCGGCTTGGTCGTCCAGGCTGCGTGTTGCAGGCGTTCGCCGAATGCGGACATCTTGATCGGCACCTGGGAGGCAGCCATGAATGCCGCATCGGCACCGCCGACATCGTTGGCGAAGCCGGCCTTGAAGTTAGCCTGACGCACGAAGCCGAAGCCGTCGGGGCGAGTGTCGATAACGAACTCAGGCGTGGGAGCGAAACCCTCGTACAGCTGCGCGGTGGTCTCGCCGGCACCGGGCGCGAGCGCAGAAACATAGACCAGGCCGACCACCTTGTCGTGTACGCCGGCCTCGCTGATCACCGTGCCGCCCCAGGAATGCCCGACCAACACCGTCGGCCCGTCCTGCTGATCGAGTGCGCGACGGGTGGCGGCGACGTCGTCGGCAAGCGAGGTGAGTGGATTTTGCACGATGGTGACGTGGTAGCCGCGCTTGACCAGGCGGTCGTAGACGTTTCGCCAGCCGGAACCGTCGGCGAAGGCGCCATGCACCAGCACGACATTGCGCGCAGCATCGGCCGGCAACCCGGCAGTGGGGGCGGCGCCGTGGGCAACACTCATGGTGGCAACCGCCATGGTGGCGGTCAGCAGTAACGGGAACGGGAAGTGCATGGTGAATCTCCTTCGGTCGACAGGCGAGGGTGGACGGGGGGCTTAGATGCGATGGGCGGCTTTGATGAGGTCGGCAGCACGTTCGCCGATGACCACACAGGGCGCCATCGTGTTGCCGCTGGTCACATTGGGCATGATCGAAGCGTCGGCGATACGCAGGCGACTGATGCCGTGCACCCGCAGCTGACCATCGACCACCGACATGGCATCGCGGCCCATTCTTGCGGTGCAGGCCTGGTGCCAGAACGTAATGGCCGAGTTGCGCAGGTACTGCTCCATCTCCGAGCTGGTGAGCGCACCCGGCATCACTTCACGCTTCAGCAAGTGCGCACCAGCCGATGCGTGCGCAAGCTCTCTGGCAATGGCTACCGTGGCACGCGCGTCGCGCATGTCGTCTGGATGAGACAGCGTGTTGGCCTGGATACGCAGCGGTGCGCTGGGATCTGCGCCGGTTAGGTGCAGGGTGCCGCGGCTCTTGGGATGCGACAGTCCGGCGAACACCATCCAGCCATGTTCCGGTACGCCCATGTGCGCGGTTTCCGGTGTGGCCACCGGGAATTCGAGCTGGCAGTGAAAGACATCCGTCATTGCCAGCGTCGGATCTGTTTTCCAGTAGAGCGTGGCTTCGGAACCGCCATATCCCACCTCGACCGGAGCGTTTGACTCGAAGATGCATCCAAACGCCACATGGTCCTGGTGGTTGCGCCCCACGCCGGGCAGATGCTGGACCAGCTCAATGCCATGCGGACGTAGTTCTGATTCGGGGCCGATGCCGGACTGCATCAGCAGCTTGGGCGTATTGATCGCACCGAGCGAGAGCACCACCTCGCGCTCGGCCATGAATGCCTCAACGCGATTGCCGACGATTGCTTCCACACCAACGGCAGCATTGCCTTCGAACAACAGGCGAGTAACCTGCGTATGCAGCAGCACCGTCAGGTTAGGCTGGTGGCAACGTGGTACCACGTAAGCGCGGAACATCGACGCGCGGCGGCCATCCTTGACGATCAGGTCGGTCAGCGCAGCGCCGCCGCGGCCTTCCATCATCTCGCCATTGGGGCTGTCGAAGGTTGGCATCCCGTTTGCTGCCGCGGCCTGCAGCATGGCAGTTGCCACCGGATTCGGATCGCGTGCGGGTGCGACATGTACCGGGCCACCCGTTCCACGCCGCTGCGGGTCTGCGACGCCTTGCCAGTCTTCGATCCTGCGATAAACGTCAAGCACCGAGCGGTAGCTCCAGCCATCGTCTCCCGCTGCCTGGGCAAAGGCGTCCCAATCTGCCTGATGGCCGCGTGCCCATACCAATACGTTGATGGCCGAACCACCGCCTGCCACCTTGCCCATGTTGAGCGGGATTGCGCGGTTGTTCAAATGCGGATTGGGCTCTGCAACGAACTGCCAATCGCGCTCCGAGCCCAAATTGAGTGGCCATTGCCCAGGCGTGAGGACCTCCGGCACCTCGTCACTCCCGCCTGCCTCGAGCAGCAGCACGCGTACCTCTGGATTTTCTGCCAAGCGGCCGGCCAAGGCGCTACCGGCTGGACCGGCGCCGCAAACGATGAAGTCGTAATGACGTGTCAGCTGTGGTGTGTCGCTGAGCGTACGTAGCGGATTGGAAATAATCGTCATCTCTAAATTCCAGGGTGAGGAGCAGCAAGTAATAGGCCTTGCGCTCCCGGAATGTGGGAGGGAATCAAATACGTCGATGCATGCCGGCGCGCAGAAATTCCGCTGGATTTGAGGCGAACCCGATCAAGCTTCGCGAGACGGCGATCAACGAATCCGGACAGCGCGAGCGAGACGTGCGGGAATAACGATCAGCAATGCCGCTGCGGATAGTGCAAGCGCATAACAAGAGTCTGCCGCTGCAGTATCTGCAGCACAGATGCCAGGCGATATTCGATATTCATCGTATGAAAGACGAAGCGAACGATATAGCCAGGGTTACTCCAAAGGGGTAAATGCGCTGCGCATCTTCGGGGCGATGCCGAATTGGATGCATGCAAATAAGATTTGCGTCTGCTGCATTGGCGCTGCGACTGGAAACACGAGCATGACTGACGGTTCCATCAGCGGCTTGCACGATTTTGTAAGCGTTTTCTTCATTTCCGTGTCGGCAGGCGCTCGCCGCCGGCCGCATCCGCCGTTCCCGCACAGGTGCATGCGGCGCTGGCCAAATGAAATACCACTCCCCCGCACGAGATGACCCATGCAGCACCCACCACTGTGTCCGACCGCCGAACTGCAGGCAGACCCCTATGCTGTCTTCGCGCGCTTCCGTCCGCTAACGCCTTTGTTGCAACGCGAAGACGGCCTCTATGTCGCGATCCGCGCGCAGGATGTGCAGCAACTGTTCACCGACCCGCGAACACGGCAGATGGAAACCGAGATCGCCACCGCGCGCGGAGTGACCAATGGCCCCTTGTTCGCGTTCCTGAAGCACACCATGGTGCTGAGCAATGGACCTGCGCATCGGCAACGGCGCCTGCCGCTGGTCCAGGCGTTTTCCTCGCACGTTGTCCAGGACGTGCGGCCATATGCGCGCGCCGTTGCCGGACAATTGATCCAAGCACAGTACGGCGCAGGCGGGATGAACGTCATTGGCGACTTCGCCAACTGGCTGCCTGCGCGCGTCATTTGCCACATTCTGGGGCTGCCTGAGGCAGACATCCCGGATTTCACGCGGTGTGTCTACAGCCTGTCACGCGCATTCAACTCCACATTTACGCCTGACGAAGTCCCCGAGTTGCAGCAGGCCGCGGGCGAGCTCACCGGCTATGTGCAGGGGTTGATCGCAGACCGGCGCCGTCAGCCACGCGGAGACTTCATCACCAGCTACATCGCCGCCAGCGATGCATCCGGGGAGCTCTCACAGACGGAGGTCTTTGCGCAACTGATGTCAATCCTGCTCGCCGGGAGCGACACCACGCGCAGCGCACTTGCGATCCAGACTTCATTGTTGCTACAGCATCCGGCGCAGTGGCAGGCAGTCTGCCGCGACCCGGCATTGATCCCGGCGGCGGTGCGCGAATGCCTGCGTTATCAGCCGGCGGTGGCGTCAGTGCCGCGTGTCACCTTGCAGGACATTGTGCTGGATGACACCTTGGTGCCTGCTGGAAAGATTCTGTCCCTCTCCACGCTATCGGCGCTACGCGATCCAGCGCTGTATCTGGACCCGGAGCGTTTCGATATTCAGCGCACCGACGCTCCCAGACGCCAACTCGTGTTCGGCGGTGGTGTGCATCGCTGCCTCGGTGATGCACTGGCCATGATCGAGCTGGAAGAAGGCCTTGCTGCAATGACGCAGCAACTGCCGGACATGCGACTCGACGGCGGTCCGGTCGTGGTCCGCGGTGGATTCGGCATTCGGACAGTTCAGGATTTTCGCATCGACTGGGGCAGGGCTTAGATGCCTTGCTGCGCCACGCAGCGACAGCACCCGCTGTCAACTGGACTCTCGGCGATTACCCTAAAGTGCAATGCAGCTGCTGGACTTGCGAGCATTGTGGGGACGGGGACACGCAGTTACGTTAGTACGCGCTCCAACGGACTCCATCCGCATGCAACAGCCTCCCCCGATCATGTTCGTCCTGGTCGATGCCAGCCGCTGGCACACACCAGGACAGCCGCTATCGTGCGATGAGGTGGCGGACCGGCGCGATGCGGCGGTCAAGCCGGCAATGCTGGTGATGGGCAATGGCGCACATGCGCCCTACGTTCTACTGCGGTCGAACGATCTCGATGATATCGACGCGCAGCTCGACGAGTGGATAGCGGCGACCGCGACCAGGTTCGCGGACGCACGGGCGCGCTATGCAGCGCTGACGCCGCGCGAGCGGCAGGCGCTACCGTTGGTCACCGATGGCCTGCTCAATAAGCAAGCCGCCGCGGCCATGGGCATCAGCGAGGCGACACTGCAGATCCATCGCAAGCGTGTCATGGAAAAGATGGGCGCGCGTTCGTTTGCCGATCTGGTGCGCATCGCCGACTTGCTTGGCCTGTCGGGCGGCGCTTACCAACCTCCCGTCTCGACCAAACGGCACAATGCACTGGTCCCACCCCGTCCACGCCGGCTTGGCGCGCGCGCAGCGTGAGCATGTCGCGCGCCGCAGTGCTGGCGCTTCGGCTTGCGCTCGGTTGGACGCTGATGCTGTGCGGATGCCTGCCGGCATTCGCGCAGCTGGCGGACGTTCCGCTCTCCCATTTGCATCAGACGCACTGGACCGTCCAGAACGGCGCGCCGAGCGGCATGATGGACATGACACAGACGCGCGACGGCTACATCTGGGTTGTGGCCAACGGAGGCCTGTTTCGGTTCGATGGGGTCGCGTTCGAGCGTATCCGCCAGATTGCAGGCATCCCCCTGCCGACCTCGCAAATCTATGGGCTATGGGCTCGGCCAGCCGGCGGTTTGTGGCTCGGCTATCTGTTCGGCGGCGCCACCTTCATCGCTGAAGACGGGACATCGCGGCACTACGCCACTCAGGACGGCTTACCGCCGAACACGGCAGTGAGTTTTGCCGAAGATGGGGATGGTCGCATGTGGATCGGCACCACACGCGGTCTGTTTCGGCTAGAAGGCCGTCGGTGGAAGCGCGCGGAAACGACTTGGCAATTTCCCCCGATAAACGTCCCCGAGCTGAAGCTCGATGATGCCGGCACCCTTTGGGCTTACACGGATGATTCGCTGTACTTTCACCGGCGTGGACAGCATCACTTCGAACTGGCTTTGAACGCCAAAGGCGATGCTAAGCCGGGATACCTGATAAAGGGGCCCGATGGCCACGTCTGGTTAGCACGTCAGCGATCGGGACTGACCGAACTTCGAACGCCACAGATTGGTTCAGCCTTGGCCGTCGACTGGTACGACTATCCTGGATCCGATGGTCGAGTTCTGGAATTGATGATCGACCGGGACCGGAATCTGTGGCATGCGTCCTCGGACGGACTCAAGCGGATTGCGCTAGACGATGACGGTCATGCGGCAGCGCGTGGTGCCGCTGAAAGCGAAGCTGCTTCAGCGCCCATCCCCCTGCAGGGCAAGACTCCGGTCGCGCTCATGCAGGACCGCGAAAACAATGTCTGGGCGATCTCCGACGGTTGGTTGTCGCGATTTCGTACCTCTGCTTTCTCGCGGGTCGGTCTTTACCACGCCGCCGGTGGCGTGGCGTTGACTGCAGCGGGAGATGGGTCGATCTGGGTCACTGACCCGGACCGCGGGCTGCACCGGCTACGGGACGGAGTGAAGCGCGAGTCGCTGCCTTCCTCCCCTGAAAATTATTCGGTGCTGCATCGAGATCACAACGGCACCTTGTGGCTGGGCGGACGCGGCAGCTCCATCTATCGCAGCAGCGCCAAGGGACTCAAGGAATGGCGCCCCGACAAGACACCGGGTGGGAGCGGCATCCAGGCAATCGCGAGCCAGAAGGATGGCACGTTGTGGGTGTCGGTGATCCGGGTCGGCGTGTACCGGGTCGTTGACAATCGCTGGACGCTTTGGGGTGGGCTGGCTGGGCTGCCGCGCGAGCCTGCGACGTCGTTGACCGTGGACGCGGCCGGCCGACTCTGGCTTGGCTACGTGCAGAATCGTCTGGCGGTTGTCGATGGCGACCAGGTCGACGTCTACAGTGCTGCGGATGGGTTGGCGACAGGCGCTGTGCAGGTCATGGCTGTGTCAGGTCGCGATGTCTGGATCGGTGGTGAGAAGGGGCTGGCACGCTTTGATGGCACGCGCTTTCACTCGGTCCTCAACAGCGAAGGGCTTCGGTTCGGGGGTGTCACCGGGCTGATCCAGCGGGCAGGGAGAGAGCTGTGGTTGAACACCAACGAGGGTGCGGTCTTTATCGATGCGAATGAAGTGCGCAACATCGTAGCGAACCCTGCACATCTGGCACGGTTTCGCCTGTTCGACCACCACGATGGTTTTCCAGGTGCCGCACAAGTCCTCAGCCCATGGCCAACTGCCATCGAAAGCACCGATGCACGGCTGTGGTTCACAACCTCCAACGGCGTGGTCGCTCTTGCCCCGGGGCCGCTACCAAGCAACACGGTCAGGCCCAAGGTCTATGTAAAATCCGTCACGGTGGATGGCCACCACACCAGTATCGAAGGGCCCAGCCGCTCAGTGCTAACGCTGTCTACCAGGCCGCGGGTGATACAGATCGCCTACACCGCGCCCAGTTTTACGATGCCCGAACGCGTGCAGTTCCGGTATCGCCTGCAGGGATCGGCGATGGGATGGGAAGATGTGGGCACCCGGCGGGAGGCCTTCTTCACCGGTCTTCGCCCCGGAAATTATCGGTTTGAGGTTGTCGCGGCAAATGAGTCAGGTATCTGGAACGACACCGCAGCAAGCGTGGATTTTGTGGTTCCGCCCACCTTCCTGCAATCGCGCACCTTCCTGGTTCTGTGCGTAGCGGCGACCGGGGGTGCCTTCTGGCTGCTGTTTTTCCTGCGAATGCGCCAGGTCAAGGCCAAGCTGCAATGGCGAAGCGAAGTACGATTGCTGGAACGCGAGCGCATTGCCCGCGATCTGCACGATACGTTTCTGCAGGGCGTCCAGGGACTGATGCTGCGGTTTCAATCGGCTGCCGAGCGGATACCGGATGGCGAGCGCGCACGCGAGCTCATGGAGGATGCGCTGGATCGCGCGGACAGAATCCTGGCCGACGGTCGCGACAAGGTGGCCGAGTTGCGGACCTCGGTCAGCCTGGACCTGCCGGATGCACTGGCAATGTCCGGAAGTGAGCTGGCGCGCGATTATGGCGTGGCCTTTCAGGCCTCGGTGGAAGGCAGCCGACGCGCACTGGATCCGCTAGTTCTGGAAGAAGCGTTCCATATCGGCAGCGAAGCAATGGCCAATGCCTTCCGCCATGCGCACGCCACCCGCGTGCAGGTCGTTACCGTTTTTGGGCGACGGCAGTTGGAGATACGCGTCAGCGATGACGGATCCGGCTTCGACCTGTCGGGAGTCAAGGACGGGCATTGGGGGCTGAAGGGATTGCACGAGCGCGCCGCCAGGGTGCGGGGCACTCTCACTATCTGGAGCAATCCGGGCGTCGGGACCGCCGTCCAATTGCAGCTGCCGGCGAGCTGGGCGTATAAGGAGGCCCGACGACGGCGCTGGAACTGGCGCAAGCTGCTTGGCCTGCACCAGGAGGAACCGACGTGAACCGTGTTGAAGACATTCCGCCGGCCGTGATTACCGTCATGGCCGTCGACGACCATCCGCTGCTGCTCGACGGCATCAAGGCCGCACTCAGCGAGCAGCCGGACATCGCACTGATCGCCGAGGCCGTAAACGGGCGCGAGGCGATCGACCAGTTTCGCGTGCATCGACCCGACGTCACGCTGATGGATCTGCAGATGCCCGGCATGGGGGGGCTTGAGTCGCTGCGCAGCATCCTCAGCGAATGGCCGGAAGCGCGCATCGTGGTGCTGACCACCTACCGCGGCGATGCGCAGGCGATGAGCGCGCTCAAGAGTGGAGCCAGGGGCTTCATGCTCAAGGGCATGATGCGCAAGGAGCTGCGCGATACCATCCGCGCGGTCCATGCCGGTCGCCGGGTGGTGCCGGCGGAGATCGCCATGGAACTGGCGCAGCACGCCGGCGAGGACGACCTGTCGCCGCGCGAGATGGAGGTGTTGCGCGAGTTAGCGCGAGGCAATGCGAATCGGGAAATCGCCGAAAGCCTCAGCGTCACCGAGGGCACGGTGAAAGCGCATATGAAGCGCATCCTGTCCAAGCTCGGTGCCAAGGACCGCACGCACGCGGTGTTGCTCGCGCTCAAACGCGGCATTCTTGAGGTGTGAGTTGCAGCGATCTCGCGTCGCCTGCACCCCATTGATCGTGGGAAGAGGGGGGGCCAAGGCGTGGCGCCCGCCCTTTGCAACACGACGACAACGGGGGGCTGCGAGCTGCGGCGCACAGTCAAAGGCATAAGGAGACTACATGGTGCTGCGTTGGTTCTTGCTGCTGCCCATCGTCCTGGGTGGCTTTCTGGTTGCCGGCACCCTTGGCAGCCTGGCGACCGCCGCGGTTGGCGCCTGGCATCTTCCTGGAGCAGGCTTCAGCGCAGCGCTGGTGGTCGTCATTCTTGCCTATGTCGCTGCGCCTGCCGTCAAGCTGCAGACCGCGTTCTGCATGCTGATCCTCGGCGGTGGTATTGCCTGGTGGTTGCTGGAGCCTTCGTTCTATCCAGAAAGCTACCGTGACCGCGGTGCCTATCTGCCGACGCATCTACCCCTGGTGGCGACCTATCTGGGCGGACTGCTTGGACTGTGTGCGGTGCTTGTCGATCACCGGCGACGCCGTGCCGCGCATTGATGCCACGCTCATCCACCCGTCGACGCGTCGACCGGAGCGGGTGGCGACTGCCTGTGAGCAGCCGGCCGGCCCCAACACGCCCTGGTCTGAAACTACAGCGCATCTGACAACGCCTTGCCCATGCCGATGCGCTGAGCAACCAAGTGCCAGGCGCTGAACGGCGCTGCTGTAGTGCTGAACCGGGATGGACCCACTGGCGGCGCAAGCAGCCCACGCAAGTTCACAACGCGCTTGAGCCTGCTATCGACACGCTAGCTTTGGGTGATACCACGTAATCCGGCCGCATGAGATACAGTCACGCAGCCCGTAACGCACAGAAGCGCTTTGGCCAACACCGCGATTGACGCGAGAGGCCAGAACTGCAGAACGCTCGCTGCTTCTCGGAGTGGGCCCTGGTCTACCCACCCTGAGACAAGGAGATGGCGGCGTTGCTTCGTCTGACACCCCGATGGATGCGCCTCGTCCTGCACTGCGGCATCGCGGGCGCAGTGTGGCTGTTCGCGGCAAATGCGCTTGCGCTCGACCGAGAGCGTAGCCTCGCGCAACTGCACCATACCGCCTGGACCGCGCGCGACGGCGCGCCTAGCCAAGTGTGGGCGCTTGCCCAGACCCGCGATGGCTATCTGTGGATCGGTGGTGCAACCGGCTTATTCCGCTTCGATGGCGTGACCTTCGAACGCTACGCCACCGTTGGAGGAACTCAGCTGCCCTCAACCAATGTCACCGCTCTGCTGGCGACGCCAGAGGGTGGTCTATGGATTGGCTTTCGCAGCGGCGCAGTCGCGCTGCTCAAAGATGAGATGTTGCAGGTTTATTCCCACGAAGATGAGCGGCCACCCGAAATTGTGCTCGGCTTCGCCCAAGACCACGACGGCGCAATCTGGGTCGGCACCACGCGTGGCCTGGCTGTGCGCGAGGACGACCGCTGGAAGCCGGTAGGTGTGGCGCAGGGTTTCCCGGAAGGCGAGCGCACGCGGGTGCTCGGCGTCGATCGGACGGGTACGTTGTGGGCCTCCAGCGTTGAGAAGCTGCTGTTCCTGCCACGCGGCGAGCACGTCTTCCGCGACACCGGACAGCGATTGAATGACGCAGTTCAGATCGCTCAGGATGCGGCGGGACGCCACTGGATCGTCGAGACAACGCGCTCGGTACGGCCGCTCGCGGTGGCAAGGAGCGGCCGTGTCGGTGAAGACGAGGAAATCCGGGTCGGCTCGCGGGCGATCACGTTCGACCGCGACGGCGGGCTGTGGATCCCCACCTTGGGCGATGGCCTGCGCAGGATCAGTCAGCCGCAACAACCCGGCCCAATTTCCAGGATCGAGGCGTTTACGCAGGCGGATGGACTCAGTTCGGACCGCATGTTTGCCGTCCTGGAGGATCGCGAAGGCAATATTTGGTTCGGCAGCGATAAGGGGATCGATCGTTTCCGACATGGCGATGTCGTACCGGTGAGCTTACCTCCCGCGTACAGCGGGTTCACCCTGATGGCGGGCGAGGGCGGCGACATCTGGGCCAGCAGCGTCTCGAACAAACCTTTGCTGCAAATCCGCAGCGACGCGCTGATTCCGCATGCGCCAGTCGCTGCTGTCGCCAGTGCCTATCGTGATCCCGTCGGTGCCATCTGGTGGTCAGGATACGTTGGTCTCTGGCGCCACTACCAAAGCCGTTTCGTGCTGACACCGTGGCCTGCCGGTGTACGTAATGGAGACTGGGTCTTGCTTACGCTTCATGGCGACGGCAATGCAGGACTATGGGCTGACATCAGGGGCCATGGCTTCAAACACTTTCGCGATGGAAAATGGGAGCATATGGCGCCGAGCCACTATCCGGCCAGCGCGACGAGCGCGGTATTCGAAGACGCTCAGGGCCGCGTCTGGCTGGGTACCCTGCCTGATCGCCTGCATCGGATCGAAGGCGGTAAGACCCATACGTACACGACCAAAGAGGGGCCAAACGTTGGCCGGGTGATGGCGATCGGCGGCCGCGGACCGCATCTTTGGGTTGCCGGTGAACTCGGACTGGGGCTCTACCACAACGGGCGCTTCTCCAAGATTGTTGCCGCAGGGAATGACACGTTGGGCAGCATTTCCGGCCTGGTCGAAACTGCCGCTGGCGATCTGTGGCTCAACGATGTGCAAGGGGCGATTCGCGTACCGGCTGCGGAGGTCTCGCAGGTGCTCGCTAATCCAGAACATCCGCTGCATTACCGCCGGTTCGACTATCTCGACGGCTTGCCTGGCGCCCCACAGATGGTGCCGAGCAACTTCACCGTGGCCGAAGCCAGCGATGGGCGGGTGTGGTTCGCCACGGACAATGGCCTCGCCTGGATCGACCCAGGCCGCTTGCACCACAATCCGTTGCCGCCGCCGGTACGCGTGCGCGCCGTCGATGTCGATGGACGTCCGGTTTCGCCCGGCGCGTTGCTGCAATTGCCGGTCGGTGCACAACAGTTACGCATCGCATACACCGCGCTGAGCCTGTCGATTCCAGAACGGGTGCGATTCCGCTATCGGCTCGAAGGCGTCGATCAGGGTTGGCAAGACGCCGGCACGCGGCGCGAGGCGATCTATACCAATCTGCGTCCTGGCCACTATCGATTTCGCGTTCTTGCCGCCAACGAGGATGGGATCTGGAACGAACGGGGTGCGGGGATGGAGATCCAGATTCCACCGCCGTTCTATCTGACGAGCTGGTTCCTGGCCTTGTGCGTGCTCGTCGTGGCCGGACTGCTCTGGCTCATCTACCTGCGCCGTCTGCGGGTCATGGAGGCACGCTTGCAGGCGCGACTGGCAGAGCGCCATCTGGAGCGCGAACGGATTGCGCGCGAACTGCACGACACCTTGCTGCAGGGTATCCAGGGCCTGATCCTGCGCTTTCAGGCGGCGATCGAAAAACTTCCCGCACAGGAGCCGGCACGTGTTGCGATGGAAGGTGCGCTGGAGCGTGCAGACGATGTGCTGAGCGAAGGGCGCGATCGCGTGCAAGGGCTGCGCGCGGCTGCCGCGCCGGTCAGCGACTTCCCGCACGCACTGGCCAGCGTGGGCGCCGACCTGATGGATGACGCCGCAGCCGACTTCCAGATGCGTGTCGAGGGCATGGCGCGCCCCCTCGATCCGCTGGTACACGACGAGATGTTCAGCATCGCGCGCGAGGCACTCATCAATGCGTTCAACCATGCCCAGGCAAGCACCGTGACACTTGAGCTTCATTACAGTGCAAAGGCGCTGCGCCTGTGCATCAGCGATGATGGCCGCGGCATCGCGTCCGAAGTGCTTGCCGCAGGTGTCCGACCTGGCCACTGGGGGCTGGCCGGCATGCGCGAGCGCGCTGCACGCATCGGTGCCACGCTCGCATTTCGGAATGGCGTCGCAACCGGTACCGAAGTGGAACTGCAGGTCCCTGCCAAGATCGCCTACCGTCCCGCAGTCAGTGGCTGGCTGCGTTGGTTTCGGTCGCTTAGGCAGGGATCGATAACTCCTGCTGCGGACATCAGATAACCATCGTTTACAGGAGGCGGGTATCTGGCTACCAGGCACGTCGTGTCGCTGACCGTGCAAGAAAAACATTCAGCATCGCCTGCAAGGAACCGTCATGGCGCTTTGCGTTGTCTGCTACCGCACACCGTCCGATCACCGCAATCAAACTTGCACCGCGCTGGTGCCGCGTGGCGCGCTCAGTTTTGCGCTCTCTGCAGAGCATCTGTTCCGTTTGTCTGCGTGACCTCGCCAACCTCTCAGCGTATGCAACTGCGGTACTGCTGTCGGCGCAGGCTCGTTAGGTCCGCGCCCTGGCTGGGCCCCGTCCGCTTTGGGTGCAAAGCGGGCGGGGCGGGCATCAGGAATGTTGATAGAAGGAGGGCAGGCAGCTCACGTTCCAAATCAAAGATCATCACTTCCCAGTCTGCTGTCCGGCAGGTCTTGGCCAATGCAGAAAAAAATTCAGGACGCCCTGCCAAACCTGCACTTACACGACAGAAGGCTGCTCATCACGCTGGTGCGTCGCCGAAAAGACGATGTGCCTTACCGCTCCATCCGGGGGTGTCACGCCGTTGGCACAGTGCCACCGTCGATCGTGTGTTCCGAACCCGAAACGGAAGCCGCACGCGGAGAGACCAGGAAGGCGATGAGATCAGCCACTTCGCTTGGCTTGGCCGGGCGCCCCAGCGGAATCCCACCCAGCGCATCCATGACCATCTGTCTGGCACCTTCGTAGTCCGTGCCGGCATTGGCCGCGATACCGCCGAGGAAATCGACTGATGCTTCTGTCTCGACCCAGCCGGGCGAAACACGGACAACGCGCACGCCCTTGGGCGTGACTTCCTTGGATAGCGCCTTGCTGTAAGTCGACAGCGCGGCCTTGGCTGCGGCATAGGCGATTGTGGCGTCATGGAGCGGTAGCACGCGTTGAATCGACGATACGTGCAGGATCACGCCCGATCCCTGAGCGATCATCCCGGGAAGCAAGGCGCGATCCATCCGCACGGCCGCCATCAGGTTCAAGTCGAGCGCCTTGGTCCACTCGATATCGCTCAGCATGGCGAAGCCGCCTGCCGGCGCAGACGACCCGCCCACCACATTGATGAGGATGTCGATTCCACCGAGCAGCCGTCCAGCCGTCTCTACCGCCTCGCGAACACCTTCGGCCGTAGCAAGGTCAGCCTCAAGGTAGTGCACATCATCAATGGGGTTTTTCGGCTTCGAGCGCGCGGTCGCCACGACCCGTGCATCGAGCTGGCTCAACAATTCGACGACGGCCGCGCCAACGCCGCGAGTGCCGCCTGTGACAACAGCGCGCTTGCCCGCCAGCTGGAGGTCGAAATTCATGGCGCAATCTCCAGCGAGGCGATCTTGCCGCGCTCCAGCACAAAGGTGTAGCGCAGGTCCAGGGGACTGCCCGGGAAATTGCCCGACACCTGACTGGTCACGATGTAGCGCTGGGCGTGCCTTTCCAGCGTATGCGGTCTGGCGGTGTAGGCGTATCTTGCAGACCCGCTGGACTTCCACGTTTCGATCGCGGCGAGGCCCGAATGGGTTCCGCCCTCATCGATGACAACGCCATCCGTGGTAAAGCAGCGGGCAACAGCTTGGCCGTCTCGGCGGTCGGCGTCGAAGTAGGCCGCGATCGGGTCGGGCAGGTCTAGCTCTTTCATTGCAATGCTCCGGTTGAGTGTGCGGAGCTAGCTTGATGCGTTCTTTCCGATTAGAGAATCACTTATTATCTGATCACGCTATGTAGAAACGAGTGCACAATGCGCGGCTCTGAATTTGCCGAACTCAAGGCCTTCGTGGCCGTTGTCGATAGGGCCAGCTTCGCCAGGGCTGCCGATCATCTCGGACTCTCACGCTCGGCCCTCAGCCAGATCATTCGCCAGTTGGAAGCCCGGCTCGGCGTTCGCCTGTTGAACCGTACGACGCGTAGCGTCTCACCGACCGAGCCCGGACGACGGCTGCATGAGCGCATGGCCCCGATGCTTCGCGAGATGGACGAGGCAGTGGCGCAGGCGGTCGGTACAAGCGCGCGCGCGGCGGGTACGCTGCGCATCAACACGCTGAGCATGGCAGCCAAGCGCGTACTCGCGCCGCGGCTGGGCCGTTTCGTACGCGCCAACCCCGATGTCTTGCTCGACATCGTGATCGACGACGGCCTGAGCGACATCGCGGGCGAAGGATTCGATGCCGGCATACGGGTAGGCGGCAGGCTGCAGAAGGACATGGTGGCAGTTCGGCTGACTCCTGACTTCGAACTGCTTGCCGTGGCTTCACCCGACTACCTTGCCCGGCATGGCGAACCCAAAACCCCGGCTGATCTGAGCCAGCACGCGTGCATTAACTGGCGGTTCCCCGGCAGCGGCAAGATTGCAGGCTGGCCATTCAAAAAGAAAGACAAGGCGATCGAGTTCTTCGGCGACGGCAACGTGATCTCGAATCATCAGGACATAATCGTGCCCGCCGCACTGCAGGGACTTGGGATCCTGTATGCGTACAACGATGGTGATATCGCCGAGGCATTGCGCGAAGGGCGCCTCAAGCGCGTCCTCGCCGATTGGGCACCGACGGTGCCTGGCCTGTTCCTCTACTACTCCAGCCGGCGCTACATGCTACCGGCGCTGCGCGCGTTCATCGATTGTCTTCTTGATCGCGACATCAGCACGGACGATCTCTCTACGTCCCAGGTACCCGCGACAAGACAATCGCCCGCTTCTGGCCGTAACAGACCTCGGCGGGGATAGCGATTAGGGATGCTTATAAAGGTAGGGCGGATGTGCCCTTCTGGCCGGAAGCGGACATACGCTGAGAAAGGCTCCCGCTGCGGATCTGCTGTCCTCAACGGCCCATCGTATCTCCCACGTGGTTGATGCTCTCCATTCGCCCCTTAATGGCGTCGGGTCTAAGTAGACGTTGATCTGTTTGGGATGGTCTGATCAACGGCGTCGGAGGATGAGCCTAACCACATCGGCCAGGCTGACGGCGCTCAGATCCTCGATTTTTTTGCCGTTTCCGGCGCGTTTGCAGGGTGTTGCCCGGGTTACAGGCACGCCGTCCCTACGACAGGCATCAACTGCTTTCGCTTCATCCACAGGTTTGACAGCGCAAACAGCGTCAGCACCTGCGCGGTGTTCTTGGCCAGGCCGCGATAGCGGACCTTGGTGTAACCGAACTGGCGCTTGATCACCCGGAACGGA